>JASHOQ010000108.1 GCA_030041045.1 Acidobacteriaceae bacterium | reverse complement strand
GCCGGCGATCTTGTCGATCTCGTCAAGGAAGACGATGCCGTTGGACTCGACGCGCTCCACGGCAGCGCGATTAACGGCATCCATGTCGATGAGGCGGCCTTCTTCTTCCTGGACTAAATAGTCGAAGGCGTCGCCGACCTTCATCTTGCGCTTCTTGGTGCCGGCGCCGAAGATGTTGGGCAGCATATCCTTCAAGTTCATCTCCATGTCTTCGAGGTTCTGGTTGGAGATGATGCCGAACTGGGGCAGGTTGCGCTCGCGCACGTCGAGCTCGACCATGCGGTCGTCGAGCTTGCCCTCACGGAACTGCTGTCTCAGCTTTTCTCGCGACCGCTGGTAGCCCTCGGCGCCGGGCAGCGAGAGCTGGCCTTCCTGCTGCGGCTGCGCAGGCGGCGGAGGGAGCAGAACATCGAGCAGGCGTTCTTCGGCGTTCATTTCGGCGCGGTCTTCCACCTCTTCCAGGCGCTCTTCGCGCACCATGTCGATGGCGATCTCGACCAGGTCGCGGACGATGGATTCGACGTCGCGGCCCACGTAGCCGACTTCAGTGAATTTCGACGCTTCGACCTTCAGGAAGGGTGAGTTGGTGAGCTTGGCCAGGCGGCGCGCGATCTCGGTTTTGCCCACGCCGGTGGGGCCGATCATGATGATGTTCTTGGGCATGATGTCGTCAGCGAGGTCGGGCGGGAGCTTCTGGCGGCGCTGACGGTTGCGCAAGGCAATGGCCACGGCGCGCTTGGCCGCGCGCTGGCCGACGACGTGCTTGTCGAGCTCGGCGACAATCTCCCGCGGCGTGAGCTCGTCGAGCGCGAGGTCCTGTTCTTCAGCGGTTGCGGGAAGGTAGATGGCCATTCGGTTTCCTGTGGTGGGTGATCAATCTCTGCCGTGAGAGGCTGTCTTACGCTGAACGGCCACACGATGTTCCTTTCGAATGACCAGCTTCAGCCCTGACCAGATTTCGTCGATGGCGCAGACTTTCACATCGACGAGCGGCGTCTGCAACGCCTGGTTGCGAATCGCGTCTTCAGTCAGGTCGGTCTTGACGCCGGAGGACTTCTTGGGCCACGCGACCCAAATGGCGCCGTCGGGCTTGATGGCTTTTGTCAGCAGCGCGAAGCCGGCCTGGAACTCTGCGGAGGATTTGGCGAAGAGAAGGGCGACGTCGAGGTTGTTTTTTTGACGCGTTTTCGCGTATTCCGTCAACTCGGCCGGCAGCTTGTCCGGAGTGTTGCGCAGGAGGACCCGGTGCCCCTCTTGAATGCCGAGTTTCTTGAGCAGCGGTGTACCGGAATATCCTGCCATGGCGTTTGGACGAGCCGGCGTCGACGCCTAGCTCTTCAACTCCTCGAAGGTCACGTGGTCATTGGTATAGATGCAGATGTCGGCGGCGATCTTCATGGATTTTTCGGCGATTTCGCGGGCGCTCAAGGCGGTGTTTTCCATGAGGGCGCGGGCGGCGGCGGTGGCGTAACTGCCGCCGGAGCCGATGGCGGCCAGAGGCTCGTCGGGATCGATGACGTCGCCGGAGCCGGAGATCAAGAAAGTGTGATCCTTGTCCGCGACCAGGAGCAAGGCCTCAAGGTTGCGCAGCATCTTGTCGGTGCGCCAGTCCTTGGCCAGCTCCACGGCGGCGCGGTTGAGGTTGCCGGCGTGCTGCTCCAGCTTGGTTTCAAAGCGGGTAAAAAGATTGAAAGCGTCGGCCGTGGAGCCGGCGAATCCGGCGAGGATCCTGTCCTGATAAAGGCGGCGCATCTTGCGCGCGGAGTGCTTGAGCACGTGATCGCCGAGGGTGACCTGGCCGTCGGCGGCCATCACCACATCGCCGTTGCGGCGCACGCAGATGACCGTGGTGGAGCGCAGGCGGGCTGGCCGATTGCCGGAACTGCTGCCGTCCAAAACCAAGAAAAACCTCCGCGGGAAAAGCAAAAACGCCGCGATGCAGACTTGAGTATAGGGCATCCAGAGAGAGGGGCGGGTTGCGGACCCGAAGCCTATGTTTTCCAGGGCTGAAGCGCGTACCGTTCCCGTTTGATTGAGCGCGGCTGTGACGGTTGCGCGCCGGTCCCGGCTGCCGGAACGGGATTGGGCAGGCACAATGCAACCTGCGGTATGCTGGAAGCAGGCAAACTCCAATGCAGGTTCCCGAGGAATGACCCTGATGAACAAAACTGCGTGGGAGATCACGGCCGGCGTGACCGCTGTTACCGCGTTGGCCGCAGTGGGCGCGTGGATGGCGCTGCGCAAGCGCCCCACGCCGGAGGAGCTGGAGCTGAACCGGCGGCGAACGCTGGTGCAGTGGGGGCGGCTGGTGGACGGGATGCTGCTCGACATCTGCGATGTGCCGGCCGAGGATGGGCGCATGCTGAAGATGTTGCTGTTCAGCTACCGGATCGGCGGCGTGGACTACGAGTGTACGCAGGACATTACGCAGTTGGGCGGCGTGGTGGATGTGGCGCAGGTGCGGGCCGGGTTTCCGTGCACGGTACGTTACCAGCCCGGCAATCCGCAGAATAGTATTGTGGTGGCGGAGGGATGGAGCGGGCTGCGCAACGGTCTGCCGCGATTTCCCATCGTTGAAGAGCGGAACGCGCTGGATGTGGGACAGGCGCGGCCGGGACGGGGATGAGCGACGTCCATTATCGAGGTTCTGTGATCGCAGCAATCGCTGCCGTCTCAATTGCCGCGTCGGGCGCGCTTGCCTACAGACGGCTCAGAAATTTCTACTCCCTGTACTCGGTGATTGCTTTCGTTCTCTGCGCGATCTGGTTTGGCTGGATCTGGCTGCGATTTCGCGGCGGGCCAGTTGCGTCCATGGGAGCGGTCGCATTCGTCTTCGCTGCCATAGCGTGTGTGGGACGGCTGATTCACTCCTGGCGCGAGACCGGGGAAAGACGCTCCCGGCTTGTCAGGGCGGTGACGCATCAGCGCGGGCGCAAACTGGGGCGGTGGGTCAGCTTGAAAGAATCTTCCCTCGGGGGCTAAAGCCCCCATTTATTTTGGCTCTTCACGGCACGGCTGAAGCCGTGCCCTTTCAAAGCAGATCCAAACTATCCGGCTACCGCAAACTGGCGCCGGATACCCATCCCCGGTAGACTTAGAAGATGCATGTCCATGCGACGCCGGCCGCAGCGGGCGCAAGACGGACCGCAAAGCGAACAACCACGGTGCTGCGCCTTTCGCTGGCGGCCACGCTGGCGTACGTGGTGGTTACGTTCGTGGCCGGGCTCAGGGCGCACTCGCTGGCGCTGCTCTCCGAATCAGGGCATAACGTTTCGGATTTTCTGGCGCTGCTGTTGAGCTTTGCGGCAGTTTACTTCCAGGCGCGGCCTGCGGACGACTCAAAGACCTTTGGCTACCAGCGGACCGGCGTGCTGGCGGCGTTCGTGAACGCGGCCACGCTGATCGCAATCGCATTGTGGATCGGCGTGGAGGCCGTGCATCGGCTCTCGCATCCGGTGCTGGTGCAGCCGCGACTGATGATGATCGTGGCCGCGGCAGGCGTAGCCATGAACGGCGCGATTGCGGCGCTGCTCTGGGGCGTGGCCCGCGACGTAAACCTGCGCTCGGCCTTCCTGCACATGGCCGGCGACACGCTTTCGACAGCGGCGGTGATTGCCGGCGGGGCGGGCATCCTGTTTACGGGGCGGAACTGGATCGATCCAACGCTTTCGCTGCTGATTGCCGCGCTGATTGTGTGGTCGAGCGCGGGCATTGTGCGCGAGACCTTGAACATTTTGCTCGAAGGCACGCCGCGGGATTGCCGGATCGGCGAGATTCGCGCGGGGATGGAAGCCGTGGAGGGCGTCATCAATGTGCATGACCTGCACATCTGGAGCCTGGGCTCGCAGTCGCGCGCGCTGGCTTGCCATGTGACCATCTCCGACATTCCCCCGTCGGAGAGCGCGTGCATTCTGACCAAGCTGAATCATCTGCTGCGCGCGCACTTCCACATCAGCCATACGACCATCCAGTTTGAGCACATCGGCTGCGGCGAGCTGGAGGGGTGCGTGGTGCCGCCGGAGGAGATGGCGGGAAGCCAGGAGCATCCGCATGGACACGTGCATTAGGGGGCGGGTGCATTAAGCTGAATGCGAAGAGGTTCCCTCGAGTGTTTCTTCCCCGCCGCGCCCTGATCGTCGCCATCTTTGCATTCATCCTTGGAGCAGCTTTCCCCGCCGGAGATGCGCAGCTGCCGGCCCAGGCAGTCGAGCCGACTGCATCTTACAACGTGCTTGCCGGCGATTATGCCGATCAGGCCGATCCGGGTCTTCCGTACGACATCTACGTCCAGGGTGAGGCGCTGATGATCGAGTCGGCGCGCGACGTGCCGACGGAGCTAACTCCGGTTTCAGGATCAGTGTTTCAGGTGGGGTCGAACAAGGCGCTGGTGCAGTTCACCCTGGGCGACCAGGGCCGCGCGACGGGGCTGGTGTTTCTGGCCCAGCCGACGGTGGTCTATGCGCGCACCGGCGAGGCCGTGCGGCACGTCTTCCACGATTACAAGAGAAGCGAGGCGATGATTCCGATGCGCGACGGCGTGAAGCTGCACGCGGTGATTCTCACGCCTGCCGACATCGCCACGCCGCTGCCCATCCTTCTCGACCGGACGCCGTACGGCGTGGACGCGACCGACCGCGCATCGATTTTCAAGCAGCGGGCGGAGCTGGCGCGTGCGGGCTACATTTTTGTGTACGAGGACATCCGCGGGCGATTCAAGAGCCAGGGAAAATTTGTGATGATGCGGCCACTGGGCGATCATCGCAACCCCAAGGCGGTGGACGAGAGCACGGATGCATACGACACCGTGGACTGGCTGGTGAAACACCTGCCCGGTAACAACGGGCGCGTGGGCGTGATGGGAACGAGCTATCCCGGTTTTCTGGCCATGATGGCCGGCATTGACCCCAACCCGGCGGTGAAGGCGATTTCGCCGCAGGCGCCGATGATCGACGTGTGGATGGGCGACGACTTCTTTCATAACGGCGCGTTTCGCCAGAGCTACGGATACGACTACGTGCTGGGGATGGAATCAAGCAAAGAGACGACGGAGGTGACCTACGGCACGGACGCGAGCGGCCAGCCGGAAGATGGTTTCGATTACTTTCTCCAGCGAGGGTCGTTTCAGGAAGACGTGAAGCAGTCGGGGACACGGGACCTGCCGACGTGGAAGCTTTTCCTGGAGCACCCGGCCTACGACAGCGAATGGAGCTCGCGCGCGGTGGAGCAGTGGCTGACCGCAGTGACGGTGCCGACGCTCACCGTAGGCGGCTATTACGACCAGGAAGACATGTGGGGTCCGCAGGAAGTGTATGCCAAGCTGGAGCCGCATGACAGCAAGCACGAGAACTTTCTGGTGCTGGGGCCGTGGCGGCACGGATACTGGTCGTCCTCTTCGCAGCACATGGGGAACCTGGATTTTGGCGAGCCGATCGGGACGGAGTTCCGCACCAATATCGAAGCCAAGTTTTTCGCGCATTATCTGAAGGACGCGCCGGGGACAGATGCCTCAGGCTTCGCGCTCGAGAACACAGCCAGCTTTCAGACCGGCTCGAATACCTGGAAATACTATACGCAGCTTCCGCCGCGGGATTCGATGCCAACGCGGCTTTATCTCGACGGAAGCGGAACGCTGAGCTGGAGCGCGGCGGCGAGCGATGCCGAGACCCGCTACGTGAGCGATCCGGCGAACCCGGTTCCCTACCGGCGAAGGCCGATCCAGCCGACGTACAGCGACAATTCGCAGTGGTACAACTGGCTCACTGAGGATCAGCGGTTTGTCACCTACCGGCGGGATGTGGCGGTGTGGCGGCTGCCGGTGCTCCAGCACGATCTGGCGCTGACAGGCGAAGTGACGGCGGACATTTTTGCAGCGACCACGGGTACGGACAACGACCTGGTGGTGAAGCTGATTGATGAGTATCCGCAGGACGATCCCGACCCGGCGATGCGCGGATACGAGCTGATGACGAACGAGGAGATCTTCCGCGGGCGTTATCTGAGCGGGTTTGCGACGCCGGCGGCGATTCAGGCGGGCGCGATCCGCGAATACAAGTTCAGCCTGCACGACGTGGACCATGTGTTCAAGGCGGGGCACACGGTGATGGTGGAGATCCAGAGCACGTGGTTCCCGCTCTACGACCGCAATCCGCAGACGTTTGTGGCCAACATCATGAAGGCCAAGCCGGCGGATTACAAGCCGGCGACGATCACGGTTTATGCGGGGCCGGAGCACCAGTCGGCGCTGGTGATCCCAGTGGTCCAGTAATGCGCTAGTTGGCGCGCAGCGCCACCATGGGATCGATGTGCGACGCGCGCCGGGCGGGCAGATAGCCGGAGACTACAGCTACTGCCAGGAGAACGGCGGCCATGCCGAGGTAGGTGGCCACATCCCACGGCGAAGTGGCAAACAGAAGCGAAGAGATAAGCCGTGCCACGGCCAGGGATGCGAGGGCGCCGAGGAGAATTCCCGTTAACGCGAGGCGCAAAGTGCCGGCGAGGACCTGCCGCTGCACCCGAGCCATGGTGGCGCCCAGCGCCATGCGGATGCCGATCTCCTGCGTCTGGCGGGTGACGGAATAGGAGATGACGCCATAGATGCCGAGCGCGGCGAGGAGCAGGCCGAGGGCGGCAAAAGCGGAGACGAGGAACATAAAGAAGCGGCGGGGGGAATTGGCGTGATCGACGAAGGACTGAAGGGGACGAAACTCAGCCGCTGTCTGATTCAAATTGAGTTGGATGATCGCGTGAAGCACAGGGTTGGCGATGGCTATGGCAGGCAAAGCGGAGCGAAGGACGAGCTCAGCGCCGATGGGACCGGCCTGCGTCTCGGGGTAGTAGATCTGCCATCCGGCATCGCCCTCCGTGGTTTCTTCATGCACGTTGGCGGCGACGCCGATGATGGTGAGGTCCTGATTGCCGTTCGAGATCGTGTGGCCGACCGCGTCCCCATTCGGCCAATGGGCGTATGTGGCAAGGAATTGCGCGAAAGCCTGGCTGATAATGACGACGTTTTGCGTTGTGGGGCTGTCCTCCCAGGTGAAGTCACGGCCGCGGAGGGGCGTGCCCATAGCGCGCAGATAGCCGGGCGTGACGACGTAGACGAGCGGACCGGCAGGCAGCGCGTCGGGTTCCTTGACGCCCTTGGGCCACGGCGTTCCCCAGGCGCGATTCTGGCCGAGAGGCAAATAGTCGGAGATGCCGGCAGCTTGCACGCCGGGGATTTGGGAGACTTGGGTGATGACCTGCTGGAAGAACGCGGTGCGGCGCAGGGCGACGGCCTGCCGGGCTTGCGGCGTTTCACCATTCGAATCGTCGGCTGAGCTGGGTATGTCGACGTTGATGGCATAAGCGCGCTGGGGCTGGAAGCCGAGATCGACGTCGAGGACTTTCAAGAAGCTGCGCAGCAGAAGGCCCGCGCCCACGAGCAGGACGCAGGCGAGAGCGACCTCCGTGACCACGAGGACAGAACGGACGCGCTCATGTTTTGGGCTCTGGCCCGCGCCGGGGCCGGAGTCCTTGAGCGATTCCTGCAGGTTGCCGCCGGCCATGCGCAGCCCGGGAAAGGCGCCAAAGAGAAACGCGGTGGCGAGGGCGATGAAAAGCGTCCACATAAGCGCTGCGCCATCGATGCGCAGCGTGCCGAGGAGCGGCAGGGCGATGGCGCCCTGGTGGGCAAGCCAGAAGACGAGGAAATAAGCGAGAAGGAGGCCGAGGAGCGCGCCCATGCCGGAAAGGATGAGGCTTTCCGTGAGCAACTGGCCCACGATGCGCCCGCGGCTGGCGCCGAGCGCGGCGCGCATGGCGAACTCTTTCTGGCGCGCGGTGGCGCGGGCCAGAAGCAGGTTGGAAAGATTGACGCAGGCGATGAGCAGGATGAGGCCGACGGCGGACCAGAGCACAATGAGCGAGCGGCGCAGCTTGCCGCTGACGTAGTCCTTGAGCGAAACGGGAACGACTCCGCGCTTTGCATAGTCGCCGCAAGACTGCGGGTATTTGTTGTTCCAGCACATGTGCGGCGCCGCGGCGGTTGCGTCTTCGCGCGCCTGCGCAAGTGTGACTCCGGGCTTCATTCTGCCGATCAACGTAACGATGTTGCCCCAGTCGCGCGGTTGACCGTAGAGATCGAGCGGGGTGATGGCATCGATTTTGGCGCCGGGCGAAAAGACCGCGCCGAAGTCGAAGGAGGGCGGAAGCACGCCGATGACGGTAGTCTGGCGGCCGCTGATGTCGAAGGCTTTGCCGACAATCTGCGGGTCGGCGTTGAACTGGCGGCGCCACCAGGCATCGCTGAGCACGATTACGGGCGGCGCGCCATCGAGGGCGTCGGCAGGAGTGAAGAGGCGGCCCATGGCGGGCTTCACGCCGAGCACGGAGAAAAAGTTGGCGATGACGTCAATGCCGGTGGCGGGGATGGGCGCGCCGTTGCCGATGGTCAGGTTCAGGTTGTCAGGGCTGGAGAAAGCGAAGTAGCCGGTCACATCCTGGAACGAGTGGGTGTAGATGCGGAACTCGTCATACGCGTCAGTGGAGTAGGTGGCGCAGGAGAGGCCGCACTTGGTGGGCGGCGGCGCAATCCAGACCAGTTGTTGCGCATCGGAAAACGGCAGCGGGCGCAGCAGCAGCGTGTTGACCACGCTGAAGACAGCCACGTTGGCGCCGATGCCGAGGGCGAGGATGAGAGCGGCGACAACCGTGAATCCGGGGTCGCGGCCCAGCGTACGGAAGGTGTATTTCAAGTCCTGCAGGAAGATGTCGAGCCGCAGGAGTCCTCGCGCCTCCCGGTGTTTTTCTTTGGCTTGCTCAAGGCCACCGAACTGCGCCAAGGCCAGACGGCGCGCTTCGCCGGGCGAAAGACCCCGCTCCAGATTCTCCTCGATGGCCAGTTCGAGGTGAGCGGTCAATTCGGCGTCAAGTTCGGCGTCGAGCGAGCGTTTGCTGAAAAACGCGTGCACGCGGCGAAAAGGGCGACCGTTCATGCCGGCTCTCCTTCGTCTGTCCATTCGCCGGAGTCCTTGTCCATGCGCAGCACGCGCTCCATCACGCCGGTCAAGCGCTCCCAGTAGCGGGCATCCTCCGAAAGCCGGCGCTGGCCCGCGGCCGTGAGCGAATAGAACCTGGCTTTACGGTTGTTGCCGGAGACGCCCCAGCTCGACCGGATCCAGCCGCGCTGCTCCAGGCGCACCAGCGAAGCGTAGATGGTGCCCTGATTGAGCAGCACCTGGTTGCCGCTGACCTGCTCAATGCGGCGGGCGATGCCGTAGCCGTGCAGGGAGCCCATCGCAGCCAGAGTTTTGAGCACCATGAGATCGAGCGTGCCCTGCAGAAGATCGAGCTTGGAGCGTTTCATCGGGCTACCTGTGGCACCACCACATGAGCATAACAGAGGTTCCTGTGCGCATGCCACAGGAATGTGACAAATGGACTGAGAAATTGGCAAATTGGCGCGGAACGCTTCGCGGATGCGGTAAAATGGACGCTGTCATGAGCGTCCGCCAGCCCATTCCGGCTCTTCTTTAGCGGCTCCCGCCGCGCACCCTTGGCGTCTCTTCTCTCCCCGAAACAAGTCAGTACGAAAAGACAACAGCCCCGCGCGATGGAGGGGGACATGATCGATCGCCTGGAAAAGATGGAGCAACGCTACGACGAGCTGCAGGCACAGTTCGCGCTGCCTGACGTGATCAGCGACCACGAAAAATACCAGAAGACGGCCAAGGCGCTGCGCGAGATTGAAGAGCCGGTGGAGAAGTACCGCGAGCTCAAACAAGCGCGCCGTGGTCTGTCCGATGCACGCGCGATGCTGGTTGAGAGCGACGCAGAGATGCGCGAGCTGGCCGCAGCGGAGATTGCCGCGCTCGAGCCGCGCGCGCAAGCGCTCGAAGAGGAACTGAAGCTGCTGCTGCTGCCGAAGGATCCGAACGACGAGAAAAATGTGATCCTGGAGATTCGCGCGGGCACCGGCGGCGATGAGGCTACGCTGTTTGCGGCGGAGGTATTCCGCATGTACTCCCGGTTTGCGGAGCAGCACCGGTGGAAGGTGGAGGTGCTTTCGGCTTCCGAGTCGGGCGTGGGCGGATACAAGGAGATTATCGCCATTGTGGAGGGCGAGCGCGTGTATTCGCAGCTCAAGTGGGAGAGCGGCGTGCATCGCGTGCAGCGCGTGCCGGAGACGGAGACGCAGGGGCGCGTGCATACCTCTGCGGTGACAGTGGCGGTGCTGCCCGAGGCCGAAGAAGTGGACATCAAGATCGACGCCAAGGACATTCGCATCGACACGTTCTGCTCATCGGGGCCAGGCGGGCAGTCAGTGAATACGACCTACTCCGCGGTGCGCATCACGCACCTGCCGACGAACACGGTGGTTAGCTGCCAGGATGAGAAGTCGCAGATAAAAAACCGCGAGAAGGCCATGCGGGTGCTGCGCTCGCGGCTTTACGAAGTGGAACAGGAGCGGCAGAATGCCGAGCAGGCCGCTGCGCGCAAATCGCAGGTGGGCTCCGGCGACCGCAGCGAAAAGATCCGCACCTACAATTTTCCGCAGAACCGGCTCACCGACCATCGCATCGGGCTCACGCTGCATCAGCTCGACCTCATCATGGAAGGTAAGCTGCAGCCGGTGGTGGACGCGCTGATTGCGCACTTCCAGGCAGAACAACTGAAAAGCGGCAGCCAGGCAGCGTGAGGCGCGGCATGCCGTCGGCCGACTTTCGATCGATTGCGGAGTGCGTTGCGCGGGCAACCGAGCGCCTTGCGCACGGGCCGCACGGGGAGCGCGCGCGACGGGATGCGGAGACACTGCTGGGTGCCATTCTGGGGAAAAACAGGGGGTGGCTGCTTGCGCACGGGAGCGAGGAGCCGCCTGCGCCGGCGATACCGCGATTCGCGGAGTGGATTGAGAGGCGCGCGTTTGGCGAGCCGATCCAGTACATCGTGGGCGAGACGGAGTTTTACGGGTTGCCGCTGCGCGTGACGCGCGAAGTGCTGATTCCGCGGCCAGAGACGGAGCTGGCAGTGGAGAGTGTGCTGGAGCTGGTTGCGGCGATCCCGGCAGCGCGCATCGCGGATGTGGGCACAGGATCGGGCGCGATTGCGATTGCGCTGGCGCACGCGCTGCCGCAGGCGGCCATTGCGGCCACAGACATTTCGGCGTCGGCGCTTGCGCTGGCGCGCGAGAACGCGAGATGCAATGGCGTCGCGACACGTGTGCGCTTTCTCGAGGGCGACTTGCTGGAGCCGCTTGCAGGCGAACGCTTCGATCTGATTGTTGCGAATCCGCCCTACGTGGCGGAGCGCGACCGTGATTCGCTCGACGTGGAAGTGCGCGACTACGAACCGGCGCACGCGCTGTTTGCGGGCGAAGACGGATTGGCGGTCTGCCGCAGACTGATTCCCGCGGCGCATGCGGCGCTTGCCGCAGGCGGATGGATTGTGCTGGAGATCGGCTACGGGCAGGAGGCGGGTGTGCGCGAGCTGCTGCGGGAAGCAAGGTTCGAAGTGATCGGCTTCCGAGCCGATTTACAGGGGATTCCCCGCGTGGCTTGCGCCCTGCGGCGCTGATCGCGCGCTGCATGGGTCCACTTCCGAGGAGAACGCCAGCTGTTGATCGCGAATGAGGAAGCCGCGCCCGCGATCGCTGCGGATGGTATTGCTTTCGCTGTTGGATTGAGCATTCAGCGGTTGGATGCGGCCGCCTAGGGATGAACGCTCACGGCCAGCGAAGTGATCTCAACCAGGCGTCGATGCAGTTCCTCTTGTTCTTCATAGGTTGATTTCTTTTGCAAGTCCATCTGCGCGTCCCCCTCCTGCCTCCGTCCGGTTTTCCAATAGGCGCGTGCCAGATGATAGTGGGCTTGGGAAAAGTCGGGCTTTAGCTTCACGGCGCGCTCGAGGTAGGGAATGCTTCCCTTCCAATCGGAACCCTCCTGCAAGACCACTCCCATCTCGAACTGCGCCTCCGCCAGATTCGGATCGGCAACAAGGGCGCCTTGCAGCAGCTTCCTGGCCAATTCCGCGCTCTGCTCGTCGTCATTCTGCGCCAGCAGCGAAGAGGCAGCGTACGCGGCGGCTTTGGCGTCAGCGGGATGCGATTGCGCGTAGCGCACGAGCTCGGAGCAACGGGGGCTGGCGGCATCCAGCGGAGCGTTGCACGAGATTCCCAGCAAGTTGGCGTACGTCGCATTGTCGGGATCGCTTCGAAGCAGGTCGGCAAAAACGGGAATCGCTTCAGCATATTTGGCGTCACCAAAGAGAGCGGCACCCAATCCGAGCCGCAGACGCTTGCTGTCAGGAAATTTATACGATGCAGCGTGAAACTCAATTTGAGCGGCATCGAACGCCCAATGCTTCAGAAGCTCGCAGCCGAGTTGCCAGGCGTTTGTTTCACTCGGGTCCAGTTGCACGGCGCGGCTGAAGTGCAGGCTTGCCTCGGCAGAGTTTCCTTCCTTCTCATCGAGTTCTCCCAAGAGCGACTGCGCCCGCGGGGATTGCTCCGCGCCGGCAATGGTTGAAAGTATTCTCTGTGCTTCACGGAGGCGATTGGCAGCGAGCATGGCCGTCACGCAATCCAGCTTCAAATCCGAATCCTCCGACTTCAGCTGCAACGCAGCCAGAAAAGCTCGGGCTCCCTCGTCCGGCCTGTTGGTTTCCATGTACAAGCGGCCCAGACTCTCCTGCGCTAAAACATTGCGCGGATTCAAGCGCACCGCCTGCTCAAACTCGCTGAGCGCCAATGGGCTGCGATGAAGCTGGTAATAGGCCGCGCCCAGATTCGCATGCGCCACATCCGATCCGGGCTCTTCGCGCACCGCTGCTGCCAGCAGGGGCAACGCACCGGATACGTCTCCGCGCGAAACTAGCAACAGCCCAAGCGATTCATTGACGGCAAAGATTTCAGGGTGCTCATTGTGGAGTGCGGACAAGAGAGCTTCCGCCTTCGCGATGTCGCCCGCATCTTCGGCAGCCATCGCTGCCTGAAATTCGCGCTCCATTTCGCTTTGAGTGGCAGTGTGCGCAGCCTGACAAACGAGGATTCCGGACCAAGGTCCAAAAAGCAGCACCGACAGCAATCCGCAAAGCAGTTTGTATAACCGCTTTTTCACCCTATTGCTCCCCAGCGATTCTTCCGAAATCCTGTTTATGGTACAGGAGCGATTGAAGACCTCAAACAACCGAGGGGATCCGCTGAAGAGCGGATCCCCTTGTTGGGCAAAACTCCCGCAAGCTGCGGTTGCGCCTGATCAGAACGCGTACTTCAGCGAAAGCTGAATAAAGCGTGCGTCCGGCGCGTCCAGTTGTATGTTACGCGGTCCCGTAATGTAGCCGCTGCCGGTACTGGTAGAAGTGCTGGCAGGGAACCCGAACGAGGGAGTGTTGAACAGGTTGAAAATGTCGGCACGGAAGGTCAGCCTTTGTTCACGATAGATGGGAAAGTCCTTAAAGACAGACATATTGACGCGCTCGTATCCAGGGCCCTCAGCGTTATCACGCTTGCCGCCGGCATAGCCCAAAACGGAAGGCAAACTTTGAACGTAGACGGGAGTGGTGTCGCCGGCGGGTGTATTGGGATCGGTCGCACTCTTGGGAATGTAGTGGCTGGGCTGGCCGGTCGGGTCGTTTGAATCCCATGGGTTGGCATAGGAGCACGGGTTGTACCAATGCTGACGGGTCTTCACCGTGGTTGGGCAATCTGTACCGCCCCCGGTCGAGTATTCGTTATGAATCTGGTACGCGAAGGGTCCATTCTCGAATCCGCTGGCATTGGCGATGCCGTTTGTGTCCACGGTGAAGTAGTTGCCGGTCTGGGCAACGAACATGGCGTTGGCCGACCAGCCGCCGGCAATTTCATCCATTACCCGGCTTTGGTTCAGCCAGGTGCGGCCTCGGCCAAAGGGGAGATCGTACAGAGAATTAAAGGTGAAGCGCTGGCGCGTATCGAAGCCTGACTGCGAGTAGTCCATGCTGATAGGAATGAGGTTGGGGTTACGCACGCCACTATCATCCGTCGAGCCCAGCGGCGTGGGAGCGTCGTCCAAAGCATGCGCCCAGGTATAGGTGGCCAGGAAGTTCACGCCGTGCGACATGCGTTTTTCCAGCTTGCCCTGCAGGCTGTGGTAGTCGCTCATGCCGATGTAGGCGGTGTAGGACGATCCGCCAAAATCGGGAAGCGGACGCGCATTCTGCGTGCTGTTGGCGTTGTTCTCGAGAGCTAGCGAAGAGTTGGGATCGTCGAGGACCTGGAGGTGACGCGAGGTGTTGCCCACATAGGCGACTGTGGCCGAAATGTTGTTGGTGATGGAACGCTCGATCGACAGGTTCCAGTCCTCAGTGTACGGAGTTTTGGCCACGGGGTCGGAGCCGCGCAGAGTCAGGTCTTCAACATCCGAGGCAAACCCGTTGGCCACAATCGTGGCAAAGCCGTTGGCGATCGTAATTCCGTCGGTGGGGCAGCTATAGGTTCCGCAGCTGGCCGAATAGAAGTTGGTGGCGTACTGGAAGGGATAGTTTTCTCCAAGGTTGGGCCAGTACCCAATGCTTTCGAGGCCGCCGTAGAAGATGCCAAAGCCGGCGCGGACCACGGTTGTGGAGTCGGGCGACCAGGACACACCCAGGCGCGGGGCAAAGTTGGTGTCCTGCGACTGGACGATATGCGGATCGCCGGTATAAACAAGCGCAATGTTGTCTTTGGCAAGCACGTCGTCCCAGTTGGGCGTCCAGGTTGTCGAAGACATGATCGGGGCAGCATAGTTCTTGGCTTCGCTGGGAATCTGGTACTGCGCCTTCCCGCTGCCGTAGCCCGTGGTGGTGTTCAGTGACGGAGGCCCGGTCATGTTGTAGGAGGCCTGGTAGCCACCCACATCCTGGTAGGGCTGGAAGTGCTCCCAGCGCAGACCGAGATTGAGCGTGAGGTTTCGCCTGACGCGCCAGTCGTCCTGAAAGTAAACGGCGTTGTCCCAGCGCTGATCGCCGTTGGTCACTTCGTTGGAGAGTCCGGCGCTGTTCTGCATGTCAAGAAGGAAATCGGCAATGCTGAAACCGGTGTTGGGCTCACCCAGGTTGCTGGTGTATGTGCCGTTGTAGGTGTAGCTGCCGCGGGACTGTTGCGGCTGCAGCGTGGAGAAGTGGATATTCTCGAAGCTCACGCCCGCCTTCAGCGTATGGTTGCCGGAGATCTTGGTGACATTGTCGAGGATTTGAAGAACGTTGTTGTGTTCGTCGGTGGCTGCCCAGGTGGGGCTGCCGAAGTTGGAGATGTCGCTGCTGTCATTGCCGGAGCTGAGGGTTACGGCGGGCAGCCCGCCGTTCAGCTTCCCGCCCGGGATGCCGCCGAAGCCCTGCGCGGCGGCGAAGGTGTCTGAGGCGGCCGTCGAATTGGAGGCGTTGGGCTGGTCGAAGCCGGTGTGCAGGTAATTGAAGCCGACACGGGCCTCGTTGGTGAGTGTGGGCGTGAAGACGTGAGTCTCTGACCACATGTAATTGGCGCCGTAAATCTTCTGGGTGCCGTCGTCGCCGAACCCTCCGCCATCGAGGATGTCGCCCAGAGGAGGAGTTTTGAAGCCGACCTCGTTCCAGTAGCTGTAGCGGGAATAGCTGGAATCCTTGGGGCCGATGCTCCAATCGAGACGCGTATCCCACTGAAAGGTGTTGTCGACCTCCGGGCGGACTTCGACGTAGTTGCTATAAAGGTTGCTGCCGTTCGCATTCGGCTTGGGAAAGTCATTGAGAATTGCAAGCGCGGTGGGGTTGAGCGTGAGCGGGACCGGGGACCCCGACGTGGGACAGGATGAAGTGCCCGCGGCCACGAGGCAGTTGTTGGTGATCGCTGCCGGCGGGGCGCTGGACGACTGGTAGTAAAGCTGGACGGGCGGGTTGCCAGTAAGGTTCGAGTTCAGTAGCTCGGAGAAGTCGCCGGCGCGCTCGTCGGCATCGGGCACGCTTTCCGTTGTGGTCTCGCTGTAGGCGACGCGGTTGGCCTGCGCGTCAGCGAAGAAGAAGAGCTTGTTCCTGAGGAATGGACCGCCCAAAGTAGCGCCGAACTGGTTCTCGTGGTACGGGGCAACCGGCTCGTTGCGAGGATCGTTCCAGGAGTAGGTGTCGAGGTCCGTGTTGCGCAGGTACTCCCACAGGCTGCCGTGAAACCCGTTCGTGCCCGACTTGATGCTGGCATTGACGACCGCGCCGGCAGAGTGCCCGAATTCCGCGGAATAGTCGCTGGTTTGCACCTTAAACTCGGCCAGAGCATCCGGAGGAGGTTGAGCGACGTAGCTGGCGCCGTTGTAGAAATCGACCACGTTGGCGTTGTTATCCACGCCATCGAGAATGAAATTGTTCTCCTCGGCGCGCTGTCCGTTGGCATTGAAATCGCCTTTATCCTGACCACGCGAGCCAGAGGGCGGAGCGGCGCCGGGCGCCAATTGCGCGATATAAACCCAGTTGCGTCCGTTGAGCGGAACGTTATTGATTTCCTGCGTGCTCATGGTCTGGCCCACGGAGGTATCCTGCGTCTGCATCAGCGGCGCTTCGGTGTTGACGGTGACGGTTACGTTGGCCGCGCCCGGCTTGAGGACAATCACAACATTGAGAGTCTGCTGAATGTTCAAGTGCAGGTTGGTTTGCGTGGTGGTTTGAAATCCGGGGTCGCTGGCGGAAATGCTGTAGCTCCCGATCTTGATGGGAGAAAAGACGTAGAGCCCGGAGCCATCTGTGGTCGTCTTCAAGACCCAGCCCTGTTCAAGGCTGATTAAAGTGACTGAAGCTTTGGGAATCACAGCGCCGGACGGATCCTGAACGACACCTGTGATCGTGCCCTGATCGACCTGGCCAAGCATTGCCTGCCCCGGCACAAGGAGCAAGGCGAACGCAAGAAACGCGAACAACCGGTTGGATCGAGACCTCATAATCTGCCTCCTTCAATGGTCTTGCGGCTGATTGCGATTGCCACAATGAGAACCGATAAAGACTGGGGGAAGCGCCGCCGGAAGGCCGCGCCGGTACATCGAAGCTGAATGTTATCGGTTACATTCAAGCTTTCGCGTTCCGGGAAGCACAATACTCTCAGTCTGAAAACGTTGTCAAGCTCTTTTTTCTATGCACTGCCGGATCCCATGGAGGCAGGCTTGTAAATAGATAAATTATACAAAACACATATCTTATCCAAGAATTAAATGTCCTGCTTCAGACTTCCATGCGCTCTCCTTGATGAAACCGTGCAACAAATGCGATATTTTTGTTTGACTGTCCGAATCCGTCTAATCTGGAGTAGATACCCGGATTCGGCAACCTCTCCAAACCCATGCCACTGAACATCCGCCAAGTCGCCAAACTCGCCGGCGTCTCCAACGCCACGGTTTCGCGGGTCATCAACGGCTCCGACCTGGTGACGCCGGAGACCACGCAGCGCATTCGGCGCATCATTCAAGAGCTCAACTTCGTGCCCAACCGGAGCGCAGCCCATTTCAAGCGCGGCAAGAGCCAGATTTATGGAATCATCGTCCCGGATCTGACCAACCCGTTTTTTATGGAGATGGTCAAGATCTTCGAAGAACTGCTGGTGGAAAACGAACTCGAATTGCTCGTCGCCAATACGGATTTCCATTCCTCGCGAACACAGCGGTCGATTCACCGCATGTTGCTCCGGCGCGTGGATGGAGTGGCGTTCCTGTGCTCCGAGCAGCAAGCGGCGTCGTTGGAGTCGTTAGTGCAGAATCGCATCCCGGTTGTGACCACGGATCACCATCGCACCGCCATCGGAATCAGCGACATCGTTGTCAACTTCCGCGATGGGATGTCGCAGATCGTGGGTCACCTGAAGGAGCTTGGGCACCAGAACATCGGTTTCATCGGAGGAAGCGAAGGGCTGGCCACGTCACGGGATCGCCGGGACACGTTCCTGAATGCCGTGGTGAAATTCGGGATGTCGTCGCGCGATCGATGGATTGTAGCGGGCGATTACAAGATCAGCGGCGGCACCGCCGGCATGGAAGCCATCCTTGACCAGGACGAGGTACCCACAGCAATTGTCACTGCGAACGATCTGACGGCGATCGGAGCGTTGCGAAAGGCGCACGAGAAGGGAATCCGCATTCCGGAAGATATTTCCGTGACCGGGTGCGACGACCTGGAGATCAGCGACATCGTCTATCCGCCCCTTACCACGCTGCGCATCTCCCGCAGGCAATATGCGCAAATGCTCTTCGACGCGCTGCAAATAGGCGCGGAAGAACTCTCGCAGCCGGGCAAGGTGTTCTCGCTGCCGATGCAAATCGTAATTCGTCAATCGACGGGTCCCCCGCGAGCGCATGGCGGGCAGATTTCTTTGGGCAACGGCGCTGTAACCGCTACCAGAACGCCACGTTGAAGAACACAAAGAGGCCCGCAAGCACGATGCCGGCAGCCACTGCCGGCCAGGGAATCGGTGCTCTTCGCTCGTGGGAGGATGGTTGCTCCTTGCGTTCGAGTTCGGGCGGCTCGCGCAGCATTCCGATGGCGAGAGTGATCGCGAAGGCCACACCAAATCCAAGAATGGCTCCGTAAAAATTAGCCGCCATTTGGCTTCCGTAATGGAGTACGTGGGCGAGGACGAGGATTTGGTGTATTACTGAGCAACCCAGCCCGAGCAGGAAGCCTGTACGGCCGCTCGTGGCGACCCTCCGCGGCGCAATCACGGTCAACGCGACGAGCGCGAATAATGGCGCGTCGAAAGTAGAGAGGACCAGTTGAATATAGTCCATTAAGCTCTGAAAGCCGAGCGCAAGGTAGGCCGCGCCCACCGACAGGAGCACCACACTGGCATTGGTCAACCGGCTCACCCTGGTATAGTGCGCATCCCTGGCGTTGGGATGGATCTTCTGCTGATAGATCCCCTGCACCCACGCGGATGTGAAGCCGGCGACATTGTTCGAAAAGGTGGAGATCAAGCTGGCCGCAAGCCCCATCATGCCGACAATCAGCCAGAAGGAAGCATAATAGTGCAGCATCAAGGCGGGGAGAGTGGCGTTCCAATTCCTGCTGAGCTGCGCCGGCGAGAGCACCAAGGGAGCGGCCACGCCCGCGAGGGCAATCAGCAGGGCAAATACAAGCTTGGCAAAACCTATGGTCAATGGAATATAAGGTGCGTCCACTTCCCGGCGCACCGCCAGCGCGCGCTGAAGCTGCACGAAATCCGTGCCCCAGTAGCCGAAACTAAGCACCAGGCCGAGACCGAAGACCAGTCCAAAACCATCCATGACGGCGTGGGGAGCGAAAAAGGGCACTCCGTGCCATGCATGGAAACGCTGAGCGGGAATGCGCGACAGCATTTTGCCGAAACCGCCGAGGCTGTTGGCGATAAGAAAGAGCAGCGGAACAACCGCCGCCAACACGATGGCGAAGTGGAAGAGTTCGGTATAGACGGTGGCGCGAAATCCTCCGGCCAGGGTGTAAATCAAGACGATGGCCGCGACGGCTAACACTCCTTCAAGGAAGGTCCAGCCCAGAAGCGCAGTGATGGTTTGCGCCGCTGCGCAAAGGCTGACGCCTGCGATCAACAGCATGGTCGCCGCCATGCAAAGCGCAACCATGGAGCGAGTGGCATCACCGTAATGGGCGCCAATGTAGTCGAGGATGGTGGGATTCCGGCGCCTCCTGTATGCCGGAAGCAGCAGGAAGGCTACGACAAGCAGTGCGGGAATGGCGCCGATCCAGTAGAAATGGCAGGCCAGCATGCCGTATTGCGCGCCGAGCGCCATCATGGCGAAGATGTCAAGGGAGCCGCAGTTGGCCGCGATACATGCAGTTGCGCAAACCCATATGGGCAATGAAGAGGTGGCGTTCAAGTACTGGTTGGAGTCGCCCTTATGACGCCCAGACCAGGTCCCTATCACGATGAGTCCGATCAAGTAGGCCGCAGCAAGTGCGATATAACTTGGACTCCACTTCATGCTCCGCTTCGCCTGTTATCGGGAGAGCCCTGCGCGTTCATTGGAAGAGGTTCGCACACACAATGAGATTATCGCGGAAATCCTAGAAGCGGCACATCGTAACCCGGACAACCTGCGGCGTCTGGCCGAAGCGCAACCCGCGATCGGTCTCGTCTCCATTCAAAAAGCGCAGCGGTTTCCAATCTCCGCCTTCGTAGGTTCCCTGCTCGGCGGTCAAGATCTGGCTCCGAATCCACGGTAGTTTCCCAGGCAAATGGAAGGCGACGCTCGCGTCTACGCCCGTGACCAGAAATTCATCCGGCCCCAACTGCGCAACCAGGGCCGCGCCGTGTGCGTCTTTCGTGCCCGGAGCCGGCCGGCCGTCCGATTGCGGAAAGCCGAAGGAAACCGTGGCCTGCCACTCTCCGAAATCGAGTTCCTGTGTTGCCTCACCCGGCTCCTCAACGGCTGTCTTGAGCTTGCCGTCAAACTCAAGCTGAGCGATCTCCCCATCCATTGGGCCGATTAGAGCGAAGTTAGTGCTATGACTTTTCCAGGGATGGTCGCCGAGGATATTCCAGCCTGACAGGTCTACCCCGAACGGAGAAAATCCGATGGCTCCGTCTCCCAGTGCATAGAAAAAGAACTTCCCAAAGCTGTCGTCGCGGCCGGTTTCAGGAATCCAGAGGGGATTATCGGCACGATGGTACGCCGCGATGACGGACCGGTACATCTGCGAGTTGTCGGTGTAGATGTCGGGGCCGATCAGGTCAATGGACGGGGCGAGCGCGCGCCAAAGCCAGACCATTTTCTGGACCGCGCCGCCGCTTGGGTAACCGATTCCGGGTGTATCCAACTGACGCTCCGGCAGCTCCGCAGGAGGGTAGTCGATCCACACGTTGATGTAGCAGGGAATGTCGAACTCCCGCTTGCCGGCAGCAGCAATTTCGTTGATGTATTTTGCCTGATAGTAAGCCTGAAAAGTCTCATCTGCATTGGAGCCAAAAACCTGCGTCCAGGTTCCCGGCTGCTTCTGCGCGGCAGCCAGCAAGTCTGCCGGCACCGGCCCGGCAAACTCGCGGTTGGCCTCAGGAGAATTGTCGCGCACGCTGCCAATGATTCCTGATTCGTTTTCCACCTGAATCATCAAGACGGTGTGATTCTCGCCGTCAATCTGCTTGAGATGGCGCATCAAAACGACGAAGGCGGACTTGTCGGCCTCGAGCGTGTTGCGCGAATTTGCCGACAGCACGTCGATCGGCTCACCGTCTGGCCGAATCACATTGGGAAACCGCTTGGGATCGGTTTTGACCCATGTGGGGACGTAATGCATATTGCCGTTCTTCCATGTCCCAAACCAGAGAAGCACAACGTGAAGGTTATGCGCGCGCGCTCCCTCGACCAGCTGGTCCACGTTGTCATAGTCGAATTGCCCCTCTTTAGGCTCGAACTGTTCCCAATAGACCGGAGCCTCAATGGTGTTGGCGTGCAACGCGGCCATCGACTCCCACACCTGCGGCAGTTCAGACGGCCAGGCGCTGGAGTTGTGGATTTGCCCGCCGAGAATCAGGAACGGACGGCCATCGACAAGCAAAGCGTTGCGTCCGTCGCGCTGCTCGATGCGCGGGGCTTGGGAAGCCTGTGCGAAAATCGAGCCCCGGGATTGAGCGAAAAGGAAGACGACAAGGCAGAAAATGCGCAGAACAAGTCTGTTCATCAAGATTCACCTTCGATTCAATGTAACCGGGTACATCGATTCACGCAACGCTGCCCGCGCATTTGTTCGGGCTGATCCCATCGGGCTGGTCAGCCAAAATGTGGAGATGGCGCTAAACCTACCATGGAAACGTCGTGGAAAACCCGACGAATCCCACTCATGTTGCGATTGATTGGAGGAGGGAGAATTCAGTTCCAGCCAATCAGCCGTTCTCCAACACTTGCGAAAGCAGTTCGGGTATGGAGGTCGGGGAGTCGTTTGTTGTTCCCGCCGGAACATTGCGCCCGGCAACCATGGCCTGGGAATGATTCTCAAACCAGACAAGGAATGCCGAACCCTCAGGATTGTACAAATTATTCATTTCAAGGTACGCATAATAGGCGCTCATGTCCGCGTCGACCAATGATCCATTGGGATCGAGATCGGTCGAACTCGCTTGAGACTCGACCATGGCGTTGAACGGCTTTTGCCTTTGACGCGGAGCGAACCTCGTCAGGAGTGTCACCGGCTGTGCCCGGCGAAGGATTTCGCGCGTGGTCCACTGGACAAAGCTCGTCGAAAACAGCTGTGTTCCCGAACCTTCAGTGAGTAGCGACATGGCAAAGTGCTGAACACGTGGATCGTCACTGACCCGGCTTCCAGAAGGGGGCCGTTCGGAGAGTTCCGCCAGTTCGGTATGAAGGACCTCGGGCCCCGTACCGGCTTCGATGCAGGAGCGCATGCGGGCAAGAATCTGCTCGTTCAAGGGCGCGAGCGCCGTATAAAAGATGGGGGTGACTCCGTCGACAGAAGAACCGGGCAATGGATCGCCGCCGTCCACATACCAGTGAGCGTACGGTTGAGGATGACTTTCTGATCTTTGACGAAGCCTGTCGAGAAGGGCTTCGACGGCGCCATCCACGCGGACGTTCGTTCGCATTTGACCAAACCTGCGAAGCTTGTCGAAGAGCGGGTGGGCAGGCGGATTTGCACCTCGCCCCAAGCAAATCATCACCAGGCGGGGAGCTGCCGGCTTTACGGGTTCCCTCGCTGCCGCAAAATGGGCGACAAACTGGTCCGCGGCAGAACGGTAAGCGTCTATCTGCAAAGATGACCAAAGGTAAGCTGTCATCTCCGCAAGAAATTGCTGCGGGTCGCCAACCTTCGCCGGGCTATCAAGCGCCGGAGGCACCACAATCTTGCGAAAGTCAGCGAGAAATGCGGGATGGGATCCTGCGAACGCAATGCGTGTCGCGATCTCCGCCTGTTCGACGGGAAACTTCCAGTCGAACATTTTCAAATCGACCAGAAAGACGGGAAGCAGCGCGACTGGGATTTTTTGCAGGTCCGCAAGGTGCGACTCGGCTATTTCCCTGCCCTGCGCAGGATAGGAGGCGAAACTCTCGGCGGTCAGCCATGCCGGCATCAGATCAGCTCCGGAATGCGTTGACCCTGCACGAGCCGCGCATCGAACCCAAGCAGTCCTGAGACCGCCGCTGCCAGGTCAATGGATTCGATGGGACGCTCCACGATTGTCTTTTGACGCGCGGTCGGGCCGAGCGCCATCATCCAGGTGGTTCGCGCCGAAGGGCTGCCCGTTCGATGATGCTGAAAGCCGTTTCCCCCGGCGTCGTTATCGCCATCGCGGCCGAAGTCGGGCATGATGAAGAGCGACGTTTTGTCCTTGTACTCCGGGTTGCTCTGGATTTCGGTCCATATCTCGGCTGAAAGCCGGTCTGTGCTGCGAATGCCATCGAGATAAAGCGAGTAAGCTCCCGAGTGCGCTATATCGATATCGTGCAATGTAAGAAACAGGAGAGAGGGCGCGAAATTGCGCATCACGTGCTTCGCCATGTAAACGGAAAGCTCATCGGGGCTGCGCAGCAGGGCGGCGTGATCGCGAAGGTCCGCGGGATCGATTTTCAAGCGATCGATCATCCGCTCAAATTCCTCTCGATCCGTCTCCTGCGTTACGGTGCTCGTGGAATCAGGTCTTTCGTAATTGTCGCGCAGCAGATTTGGGTAATCGTCGAGCTGTGGCGTGTTTGCACTGCCGAGTGCAGCAGACAAAAGTTGCTTGGGAAGAATCACCTCAGCTCCGGAATCCGGACCATAGCGCCGATTATGGCTGGCTCCAATTTGCGCAAACAGGTTTCCCGGAGCGATCACGAAGGCATCTTCGCGCGGCCGGCCGAGGTCTTTTCTGAAGTATTCGAAGATTGTGGGATGCGCCGGCGGTTGCGCAACAAAGTTATCGAATGTCTCGTAAGCACCCGTGGCAATACTGGCGGTGGCAACATAGTGCCCAAGAATTCCGCGATTGATGACTTGCGTGAAGAAACAGGATTGCGGAGCGAGTGTATTGAGAAGATTGGGGATGTACTGCTGGCCATCGATAGAGAAGGTTTCTTCGTCTCGCGCGCCGCCCCCGAACGTAATGACTACGACCTTCTGTTGAGGGCCACGCGCTGCGGCGAAGGCGCGATGAGGCCGGGCACAGAAGAGAGTGGTGGCGCCAATTGAGCTGCGCAAAAACTCGCGACGGCTGAGGCTCAAATGGTGCTGCTCATTCATGACCTCTCCCATGCGGTTGCATCCGAGCGAAGAAGATTGCTCAAGACTTTCCTGCTCTTCGCGGTTGGGCCTGGATCGCAACCAGGAGCCAGATTCGCGAGCCCGCGCCCTCTGGTGCCTGATGCTAAGACGCCAATCATAGGAGCTCAAGGATTTCAAGTCAAGGGTGGAGCGCTTGACCCGGCGCGGCTCACGGATACAGTTTTGCCGGCTCGATCTGAGGATCGGCTTCTTCAGCCTGGACCATCAATTTCCTGAGCCGATCGCGCAGCTCATCGGCAATCTCGCGGTACTCTTTGCGGCCGGCGAGATTGACCAGCTCGTGCGGGTCATTGCGCTGGTCGTAGAGCTGGTATTCGTGATAGTTTTCGCTCGCCGGCTTGTCCGTTGCGCCGGTTGGATCTGCCACGCAGTAAGTCCAGTCCGCGGTCCTGATCGCACGACCCGTCATGGACTCACTGATCTGAATCAATTGCTCGCTCGGCCAGTCACGCCGCGCGCCGGCGTCACGTAGCAGCGGCAGAAAGCTGCGCCCGCGCATCGACTGCGGCGCAGCCACCCCCGCCGCTTCGAGCAGCGTGGGCGCGATGTCTACAATGCCGACAAGCTCCCGAATCTGCCGGGCGCTGTCGAAACCCGGACCGTCGATGAGCAAAGGAACCCGCAAACTGCTGTTGTGCGTGCTCCGTTTGTATTCCTGGTTGCGCGTCATGAAGTGGCAACCGTGGTCGCTCATGAAAACGAAGATGGTATTGGCGGCGAGGTTTTCCTCTTCCAGAATCTTGCGCACACGGCCAACGGAGGCATCGATGCTTTCGCAGGCGCCATAGTAATCGGGCAATTGCTTGTGCCAATCGCCCGGGAAGCTGCGCAGATCAGCAGGCACGAACGCGTCCGCAAAACGTTCCGCCGAGCCTTGCGGCCCAACCATGCGTCCGAGATCGTTCTGCTGATGAGGTTCGAGCTGAGAAATCATCAGGAGGAATGGCTGGTCATGCTTTTGCCGCAGAAATTTCTCCGCGTGATCGGTGATGAAGTCCACGCGATACTCGTCCTTGTAGGCGATGGGTTTCCCGTCCCGGTCCCAGATGGTGCCTTCGTAGGGATGAGTGGCCCATTCAAGCTCGTTCGCTGCCTCCCAGAAATCGGCAAAGCCGCCGCGAAACTCGGGTTTCACGGGACCATGGCCGCCGCCCTGCGCCTCCGATGCGGGAGCCAGATGCCATTTGCCGATGTAATTCGCGGTGTATCCGGCCTTGCGCAACTCTGTGGCCAACGTAGGCAAATCCTGCCTGAGCCCAAGGCCGTTGTGCCATACGCCGGTATCGGTTGCGTATATGCCGGTAAGAAGCACAGAGCGCGAGGGCGCGCACACGGGCTGATTGGTGACCGCGTGCGTGAAGTTGATTCCCGTCGCGGCAAGCGCATCCAGATTGGGCGTGTGCGTCGAGCTGTTCAGTTCATTGGCGCCGACGAAGTCCCAGCGAAACTGGTCGGAGTGGTAAATAACGATGTTCGGCCTGGCCGCGGGCAACGACTGATTAATGGTGGTTTGCTGTTCACCATAGGCCAAGGCGGCTTTCGCCCGCATTTGTGCGGCTGTGGCCGCCGTTCCCAGCAGAAACCTGCGTCTATTGACAGTCATTTGATCTCAATGGAAGTCGCGCCACTTGAATCTCACGTCGATCGTCTGGATTATCGCGCGTTGAACTGATCGAAGCAAATGTGTTTCCCGAGGTGTTGCGCGTGTATTTGTCCTTCCAAGTTGATCGGTTGCTCATTCGGGACCTATATCAGTATCAGGCCGCACTTTCACGGTTGCAGTCGCATCGATGGTAGTATGTTCCGCATGAGAAAAATGACCCGGCGCGCGATGTGCGCCGCGCTGAGTGGTTTTGGCGTGTGCAGCGCGGGGATGGGCCGCGGCTGGGCGCAGTTGATCACCGGCCAGAGTCATGTGCAGCCGAACGCCGGACAGCTCGAATCGAAGCTGGACTTGAGCTCGTCGAGCGAGAAGCTGGTGAACGTTTTTCGCTGGGCGCGCAGCCAGGCAATGGCGTACGCGTTCGACGAGGGCGACCCGGTGGGACCCTGGTACGAATCCGTGGAGCCGGGGCGCGAAGGGTTCTGCATTCGCGACACGTGCCATCAAGCACTGGGAGCGCAGGCTTTGGGACTGGCGCGCTTCAACTTGAACATGCTGCGAAAATTCGCCGAGAACATATCCGATTCGAGAGACTGGTGCAGCTTCTGGGAGATTGACCGCAACAACCTGCCGGCGCCGGTGGATTACGAAAACGACGCGGCCTTCTGGTACAACCTGCCGGCGAACTTCGACCTCGTGGATTGCTGTTTCAGGATGTATGTGTGGACCGGCGACCGGACCTATGTCGAGGATCCGGTGTTCCTCAGTTTTTACGAGCACACTGTAAATGATTACGTGGAACGCTGGGGCCTGGGCGCGGACCAGATCATGAACCGGCCCCGCCTCCTGAACATGCGCGGCATCTACGATCCCAACCAAAAGTTTCCGCGGGCGCGCGGGATTCCGGGCTACAACGAGGGCGACTCGGAGTACGTGGTTGGCTTTGATCTGCTGGCGAGCGAACGGACTGCATATCAGGCTTTTGCCCACATCGAAGAGGTGCGGGGGAACGCCGAGCGGGCGCAGGAATTTCTGCGCAAGGCCGCAGCGGTGGAGGCGCTGATCGAAAACACGTGGTGGAACAGAGAGGGGCAGTGCTTTTATCAGCGTTTGAGCGCCAACCACCAGCTCGAGGGCTGCGGACCGCGGCGCGCTTCGAAGGCGCTGGCACCGGACTGGCGGAGGGATGTGGACGCGGATGCAGGAGGGTTTCCCGTGGGCGCGACGAGCGACGAAGAGGTTGAACGGCTCCTGGACCTGAGCCATGCGCGGCTCGAATACCCTGAGGTTTCGTTCTCGCGCGTGGGCGACCTGGTAACGAACCTGATGGGGGTGACGCTCGAGTTCCGCTCTCCTCTGCTGGCGGCGGTGGAAGGGGGATGGGTGGAGGTTACGGTGCGCACGCTTCCCGGACTGGGCACAACCATCGATTGGGCCGAGGTCCGCAACCTGCCCATCCGCGCCTGCGATGTGACGGTACACCACGAAGGTACGCAAAAGACCACATTTACCAACGAACGCGGGCCGGCGCTGATTTGGCGTGCGGCCTTTGCCGGACGGCACGAGAAGCTTTTCGTGAACGGAGAAGCGATGGCGTCGAGCGTGGGGAGGGACGAGAGCGGGGAGCCGCTGTCGTCGGTTCTGGTCACCGTGGGCGCGGGCGGTCAAGTGAGCGTGGGCACGGCAGCCTGAAATGCCACAAAACGGAGGCAGATGCGCCGTTTCGGTCTCGGCTACGGAGCGTTAAAGCAAATGCGCGCCAAAATCGGACAGGCGAGTGCAACCAACTGCCCACAGGGAAGATATCGGATGTAACGCTTCGTTAACGTTTCCGGAAAGCAGCAACTCACTCCTTTGTAGCCGCTCAGATTGGGCAGCTTGGCATCCATGTTTCAAAATTCCGTAACCCCCGGTAACTAGCCAGCTACTATCTATACCTCCCAAGATGATCAGCGGTGATCCCATCCCCGAAATCCGGAAGCCCGCGCCGGCAAGGGACGCACGCTGGGGCGAATTCCCGTGATGCGGTCCGCCGCAACGCCTTGCATGAAGCGAAAACGGGTTGAATCTTCCCTCGGGGACGGCAACGAATCTGGTCTGTTTTTGGGGAATGGCTGAATTCGGAGGGGCAAGGGCCATGCGCGGAACGCGACACGCGGCCCGAGCAGAAACCGTAACTTTGGAGGCAATATGCAGAATCGATGGATGACGCTCTGTGCGGCTGCCGGGCTGCTGACGATGCTGGCGATGGGCGCGAAGGCGACCATGGGACAGGCGGTGACGGGAACACTTCTGGGATCGGTTCAGGATTCTTCCGGAGCCGTGATTCCCAATGGGAATGTTACGCTCACCAACGAGGGCACCAATGTGGTGAACAAAACCACGACGGGCCCGCAGGGGTTTTATACGTTTCCGAATTTGACGCCGGGCGAGTACACCGTGACCGTGGAGGCCCAGGGGTTCAAGAAAGAGATCTCGAGTCACAATGAGGTCCTGGTAGAGCAGTCCACGCGCGTCGACTTTTCGCTATCGCCGGGCGCGGTCAACTCCGAGATTACGGTGACAGGGGCGACGCCGCTGGTAGAGACCACAACCTCCGACCTGGGCACAACCATCGACCAGACACAAATCAACAACCTGCCCATCAACGGGCGAAGCCCGCAGATGCTGATGCAGCTGGCTCCTGGATCCACGCCCACGGCCTGGGGAGCCGGCAATGGCGAAGATTCGTCAACGGCTGCGACGACGGCGCCGGGCGGCGGCGGTGGCGGGGCCTACACGGCTACGAACGGCTTTCCTTTCGAGTCGAACCTCTACCTGGTGGATGGCGTGAGCGACTTCGAGCTCGAGAACGGTTATATGGGGCTGCAAATTCCATTCGACTTCATTGGCGAAATGAAGCTGGAAACCAGCGACCCCACGGCGGAATACGGCACCTTCGGCGCGCAGGTGTCCAACATCACCACCAAGACTGGAACCAACAGGTTTCACGGCCAGCTCTTTGAGTTCAACCGCAATACGGACTTCAACTCGACCGATTACTTCAGCAAAGTGAACCCGCCATTCCACTACAACATGTTCGGCGGCGAAGTGGACGGCCCGATCATCAAGGACAAGCTGTTCTTCACCGGCGATTTGCAGTGGCTCAAGCTGGCCACCGGTTCCTCCAGCCTGCAGAGCTCGCCTACGGCGGCAGCGCGCGGCGGCGACCTGTCGGCATTCGACACCAATGGGGCGGGTCCGATCACCAATGCCATGGCGTGCTATTACAGCGCCAAGGCCAACGGCGCAGCCAATCCGCAGGCCTGCACGGCCAGCTCCGCTATTACGGTTGCAGGGACCTACGACACGGTGCCTACGTCAGACATCTCTCCCCTTGCGGCGGCCTTCCTGAATCCCTCGGTGTGGCCTTTGCCCAATCTTTCCGGGCCCATCAGCAATGCCAGCCAGGTGCTCGTAAACGATGCATCCATGCCGCAGGAAGACGCCCGGGTCGACTGGGCGCTCTCGCAAAACGACCGCTTCTTTGCCCGCTTCGGGTATAGCAACCGGAACCAAACCCAACCGCTGTATTTCGGCGCCGACACCAGCCCGAATCCCTTCATGAACGGCGGAGACGGGGAAAACACCAACCAGCTCAGCAACGACGTTGTGGGCTGGGACCACACCTTCGGCAGCAACGGCACCATGATCAACCAGTTGCGTCTTGGCTACAGCCGCTACTCCACGGCTGACTTCACCGCTGCATTTGCGAAATATCCTGACGAGAACAATACCCTGGGCGTTCCCAATGGCAATCTCTCCGCCTATCCCGATACCAGCGGCATTGCTCAGGTGAATCTCAACGGGTTCGAGGGCACGGGAGACTCGGGATGGTTGCCGCAAACCACGGGCAGAATCTCCAACATTTACCAGATCAACGATGCGTTCACTTTCGTGCGTGGCCGCCATAACTGGAAGTTCGGCATTGCCATCGATCCCATCCAGGCACGCGTCTTCAACGCGCAGAACGATCCGCGGGGGCAGTTTGCTGCCGGCGGCAATTACACGGGCACCGGCTCCACCGCCGCGTCCCTCGCCGATTTCCTGGTGGGAGCGCTGGACGGTGTGGACCGCGACCATTTCTTCGACAAACCCAATACGCGGACCAACGAATTCGGGGAGTTCGCGCAGGATGACTACAGGCTCTCCAGCAAAGTAACACTCAATCTCGGTGTCCGTTACGACATCTACACGCACGACGTGGATACCAAGAACCTGCAGAGCAACTTCGTTCTATCGGGCCCCAATGCCGGCGAAATTCAGGTGGCTTCGTCCAGCAACCGCGGCCCCAATATAAACAACTATTTTGGCGATCTCGCGCCCCGCATCGGCATCGCCTACACGCCCGACAGCGGCAGGACGGCGTACCGTGCCGCCTTTGGCGTGAGCTACTTCAACGGCAACTTTGGCGCCGACGGCGGCACGCTGGAACGCAATTTTCCGGAGCTGGAGCAGGAAAACAACGCCGCACCCCAGAGCAACTGCTCAACCCCTTATGGCGTAGGAGATAACCCTGCGAACCCCAACCCGGCGGAGTACTCGTCCTGCGGCTCGTTCATCCTGGCCAATGGCCTGCCCGGCGATTCCGCCACCGGAACGCCGGTATACACGCCCATTGTGCCCATTAGCACAACGCCGGGCGGGTTCATCTTTTCGCCCGTGGGCTTCGGCGTCTATGACGTGGCCAGCAACTTCCGCCAGAGCCAGGCCGACAACTGGAACGTCAGCATCGAACGGGAGCTGAGCGCGAACATGTCGATCCATATCGCATACGTGGGCACCAAAGGCGCCTATCTCTACAACGACTGGCAGCTCAACCAGTGCAATCCGACGACGTTCACCGAGGGCCCGACGGCTGCAGCGCTGGGCATCAGTTTTCCGCAGTGTGAGCCCTATTACACCTTCCCCAGCAATCCCAACTGGACCGCGGCTGACAATGGGTCCATCTCCACCGTGGATTTCCGCAACAGCGGCGCCAAGTCGCATTACAACGCCGGCGAGCTCGTCTTTGAGCGGCGCGCCGGAGCGAACCTGACTTTCACCGGGGCCTACACCTGGTCGAAGCTGATGGATAACTACTCCAACCAGCTCGATAACTACGACATGCACCAGTATTTGGATACGGCGGGATGGCACCACGCCAACTTCCCGCAGACTCTCATCCTCACCTACGTCTATGGGCTGCCATTCGGCCACGGTCAGCAATTCGCCAACTCGGCTTCGCCCGTCGAGGACGCGATCATTGGCGGCTGGTCGATCAGCGGCGTCACCAACTTCCGATCCGGCGCGCCACTGCTGGTCACCGCAGGCTCGGGTGACTTGCTCAGCCAGAACAGCGGACAGCGTGCCAATTACACCTGCTCGGTGGCCGACAATCCGCACACAATATCGGAATGGTTCGACACCGGCTGCTTCTCGCAGCCGCAGGGATTCGTTTTCGGCAATGACGGCGTTGCAGAGGGGCAGGGGTATGGGCCGCGTTACCAAAGCTGGGATATGTCGTTTGCCAAAGCAATCCACTTGGCCGAGCGCATGCAGGTGCAATTCCAGGCCCAGTTCTTCAACATCTTCAACCGCGTGAACTACCAGACGCCGGACACGGGCGTGCAGGACGGGAACTATGGGAAGATCACCAACGACTATCTGCCGCGCCAGGGCCAGCTAGGCATGGTGTTCTCGTTCTAAAGCGCGTAAACGAGTGCCGCGCACAAGAGAGAAGCGCGCGGCGCAGGTGCAGGGGCGGATCGAATTTTTCGCTTCGCACCTGCTCCCTTGCTGGCATGGTTATCACCAGATTGCATTGCGGAATCGGATTCCGTTCTCATGACAAAAAACAGGAAATACCCTTGCTCACGGCGCGAAATCTTGAAGAGCGCCGCGGGATCGCTGGCTTTGTTTGGGCTTCCGGGCGCGCTCGACGAAAAAGCGCTGGCTGAGCTTTTGACGCTTTACAACTACGCGCCGAAGCAGCGCAACCTGCCGCTGGGCGTGGCGCGCGGCGTGTTTCCGGGACGCGTAGTTTGGGTGCGCGATGCCAAAGCCACGCGATGGAGCGGGAACCGGGAATCGGTAGACGACCAATGGTGGATGGACAAAAGCACTGACCAGGAGCGCGTAGACGCGATGCTCTCGCTCGTGTTGCGGCAGGTGACGGGCGCAGCCACGGACGAAGAGGCGTGGCGGAACGTCTTCCGCTATTTCGGGCAGCAATCGGGGCACGCCGGCGAAAAGAGTTATCGCACGGGCGAGATCGTGGCCGTAAAAGTGAACATGAACAACAGCAAGCCGGTGGTGCCCACCAACCTGGTGAACGTATCACCGCAAGTGGCGCTGGCCATGGTGCGGCAACTGGTGAAGCATGTGGGGGTGCAGCCGAAAGACATCCTGGTCTACGACGCGCAGCGCAATATTTGGCCCGGGTTTCTCAACCACATCTGGAACGAATACCCCGACGTGCGCTTTGTGCAGCGAGACGCGCCGGACCCGCGGTACCAAAAGCATCCGGCATACGGCGAGATTCACGGGCTGGAAGCGCCGCAATGGGTGCCGGGGCAGAGTTACTCGGCCGATCATTTCGAGGGCGCGTGCTTTGTCCCGCAGCAGGTAATGGACGCCAGTTACATCGTGAACATCGCGCTGGTGAAGGCGCACTCCTATCCCTATGCGGCGGCCGAGGGCGGCGATGAGGGACAAACGGGCGTGACGCTCACGGCGAAGAACCATTTCGGTTCCATCAAGGGCCCCGGCGAGCTGCACTCGATCATCAACACCAACCAGGGAGGGATGCCGCACGCCTACTCGCCCATGGTAGATCTCTCAGCCGGGCCAAACTTGGGCGCCAAAACGATTCTCTACGTGCTCGACGGGCTCTATTGCGCGCGCAGGCACATGTCGTATCCTCTGCACTTTCCCAATGCGCCGTTCTTCAATCGCGTGGAGCCGTATGAGAACACGGATTGGCCGGCGAGCCTGCTGGCTTCGCTCGATGGCGTGGCCATTGACTCGGTGGGGCTGGACATCCTGTATGCGCAGACCAAGAACAACGTGGACGAGAACGGGCATCCGCGCATTCTTATTCGCGCAAATGCGGACGATTATCTTACCGAAGAAGCGCTCGCCGAAAACCCTCCTTCGGGAACGCGCTACATGCAGGGTGGAAAGCCGGTGGAGAGCCTGGGCGCGTTCGAGCACTGGGACAGCGACGAGAGCCGGCAGTATTCGCGGAACAAGGACCCCAAGAATGGGAAAGGCATCGAGCTGGTTTACCTGCCGCTGAGTTGAAGTGAAAGTCGCCGTGCGCGTTGGCGCCGGGGGACGGATTAAGCCAGCACAAGCACCAGGCCTGGCGAAGACAAGTCGCCCGCGGTCCGGTGGTGCAGGCCGACGGAGCGGATGATTTCGCCTGAGATATGCAGGCGCGCGCCGTCGATGCGTACCTGCCTCGAGATGTCGAGGGGTTCGTCGCCGGCGAGGTCCTGTGCCAGGATGCGTCTCTTCTGCAAGGGCCGGTTGAGGACGAGAGTGAGGCTTGAAAACTCGCCAAAGATGCCGAATGGACCCGGAAGCGATGCGACGTTGAGCATGACCTCGCATGGTGGCATGAACCAGGCGTTGCCTGCGAGAGTGCGCTCCTGCACGCCGATCGCGGCGGCGCCGTTGGGAAATGCAGCGGCGAAGACGAAGGGCTTGTCGCCCGGCGCGCTCACCTGCGGCAGATTGATGTTGCGCGCGAGGCAGGCCGGTGCACCCTGATGGATGGTGTGGCCGACGAGATCGCTTTGCCAGGTCTGACCGCGCTCCAGCACCCAGCTATCGGTGAGGATCTCGCTGCTCATAGCGAATGATCCAATGCCGGCCGTGAACGGCGGAGCGATGCGCTGCCAGCGCACGGCGCGGACGACTTCATCCATGCGGCGCTTGGCCTGACGTGGGCCATTGAAGAAGAGATCCACATCGCTGCCCGGCCTGAGACCCACCAGCGGATGGCGCATCACGCCCATGGTGCATCCGAGGACCGCGGCCACGTAGACCTCGTCTTCGACATTGAGGAGACCGCGCACCCCGGCGTGATTCTGCGCAGCGTGGAGCAGTTGCGCCACGCGATCAAGGGTGGTGGGCAGGGAGAGGATGGAAGTGACGTCATAAGTGCGATAAACGTCGCTGCGGCGAAGGATTTCCACTCGCCGCGAATCCCAGGATTGCGGCTCGAAGCGGCCGTCTTTAGCCCAGTCGCCGTTGACAGGTATTTCGCCGTGGACGTGCTCAAGGGTGAGCGCGGTATGGGACTCGTCGCGCAGGCGCATGAGGTCGAATTGCGCATCGCCGCCATCGATCTTCCAGTAGCCGACCGCCGCTGATTGGCTGCGCTCGAGCAGAGGAAGACCGGAGTCGCCTGCGGGTGTGTTGCGGCACCAAAGGGCTGCGCCGCGCCAGCCGGCGTCGACAAGTGCGCGATTGAGCGCGGCCAGGCGCTCACGCGGAGAACCCTGGAAGCGGGGGAATTTTGTTGTGTCGAGAACGAAGGTGCTGGAGCCGCCTGTCTGCCAGCCGTCGTCGAGAAGCAAGTAGAGGTCGCCGCGGATTTTCGGATAAAAAGCTTCGGCCCAGCCACGCTCGCCCAAGAGGATGGACTCGCGCATGGCGTCGTGCGCAAGGTTGGCGCCGGAGTCGCCCTCGAGAATGCGTGGATCGAGCGCGGGAAGATTGTGGCCGTACATGTAATTCTGCGCGGCCCATGTGCACCAGTAGTTGGGAGTGGTGGAGGACCGGGCGGGTATGAGGCTGGGAAGGGATTCCGCGGTTGCACGTCCATTTAGGCCGGAGACGAGAGCGGAGGCCACCAGCGAGGACGTGAACTTTCTTCGATCCATCGGCACTTTCCTTTCGTGAAGAAAGACCCGGCAAGATGGAGCCAACGCCGGAAGCCAATACACGCTTCGGGAGCGCGTTTTTCCCTGGAACTGGTGCGGGACTTCCGTGAACGCGCGGCAGATACGACGATATAGGCTGGAAAAAAGCGCGGGTAGTTACAGAGGGGTTACGCAGATGTGAAACAAGAGGAAGCGCGCGGAGAAAGGCGCAGGATCGCTTGGGCTTCGAACACAGTTACATTGCACCGGCCGCGAAACCGGGTGTATCGAGTTACTGCGCGGAAGCCGGCGGTCCGGATGCCGGCGTGCGGCCGTGCTGCACGGGAAGAGAATGCACCGAGACGAGCGAAGCGCCCAGCACTTCGTAGCCCTTCTCGAGACGAACACTGAGCAGCGCTTGAAAGAGGGCGGGCGAATCGTTGGTGCTGGATTCGCCGAGAGCGGCGAGAGCACGCGTGAGTTCTTCCACGCCCGGCCGGGTAGTGGTAAAGAGGATGGCGCCTTCGGTACCTGTAGTGTCGAGGCCGCCGAGCGTGGCGATGTAACGGCCGGGAACAACTCCGGGCTGGATGGTGACGAGACTGTAGTCGGTCTTCAGAACTTGTGTGACTGGATCGCGTTCGGTGCGGTAGATGGGCGCCTCATTGGGGCCGGGGTGCGCATTGACAATCATGCCGCGCCACTCTTCGAGCCGTGTGTCGGGGTTGCGGAAGCTGAAATCGCCGGTGTTGCTCAGCTGGGCAACGGCAAAATTCTGAAACGACGAACCGAGCATGATGACGTTGTGCTGTTTGAGATCGTCGGGCGTGATTTCGCGGCTGGGCTTGATGATCGGCTTGATTCCCATCTGGCCAAAGAGATTGGTGAGAAGGGCGAGCCCCTTGGCATCGCCAGCGCCGAAGTAGGCGTTTTCGTAATAGAGCTGGCCGGCGCGGGCAACAAGCGCGGGGTTAGAAGCGAACTGCTGAGCGACGTGGGGGTCGACGAGGGCGCCGCGATCATCGCTGGCGCCGCGACGGAAGCGGAAGAGATCGTTGGAGTCGTCGAGAAGAAAGACGGCGTCCGGATAGGCGATAACCGGCGACGTATCGTTGCCGAGCAGGCTGGTCCAGAAGGCGCGGACGGGATCGGCCTGTCGAGCCGCGGTTTCGGCATTGAGAGCCAAGGCCTCCTTTTCGCTGTGGCGGCGAAGATCGCCGATCCAGAAACCCACCGCGAAGACGGTGACTGCGGCAGCAACCGCAAGAAGAATGCGGCCCGTGCGTGGCTGTGCGGAAGGAGGCGCGGCAGCATCGGGTTGGGGCGCTGCTTTTGCGTGGCTTCCGTTGCCCAGGAACGAGGCAGCGACGGATACGCGCGCGTCCAGCAGCGGCGCCTCGCCGCGATCGAGTTCGGCCTCGGGGGCGGCAAGCGTTTCAAAACTGGGTACATAGTGGCCCTTGGGAATATCGACGAGGATCGGGTCCCGGCTGCCGTCGCTGTCGTAATACTCCTTCAGCTTCTGACGGAGGCGATGAATCTGAACTCGGACGATGGTGTCGGTCTTGGGATCGAAGTCCTGGGTGCGGCTGAGCGCTTCGACGCCGATGGTGTATTCCTTCATCGCTTCGGAGCCATGCTCAAAGGCTTTGGCGGCCAGGAACTGCAGCAACTGCTGCAGCATGGAGGCGTTCCGAAAGGTGGCCGAGCGAAGGATGCGCTGAATCTGGCGCTCGCACTGCTCCTGCGCTGGAAGCGTTGCCTCGGCGGATGGCGATCTGTGCTCAGGTTCCAAACCGATCCCTCCTCAGGCAAAGACCGCATCCGACACGAGCCGGAAAGAATGGAAAATCCTCCACGGCGCCCATGCTCGTTCAGGGTTGGCTCTTCGGAACCGGCAGCCGGGCTTCTCAGACGCAGCCCAAATTCTACGCCAAATCTGCCTGAAAGCGGAACAGGTTCTCCTCATCGGGCAGCGCGCCCCGTCGCGCCGGACCGCATCGCCGCTTAATTCGTGATGGTCGGCAGGTGTCCCTGAGTAATTTGCGCGAATCACCGCTCGATGCGCACATCAGACCGTGGTCTTGTGCGTCCGAAGCAGGGCGACACTGGAGACTGAACCTTGAGATCACCAACCAGACGGTCGGCATTACGGGGCTGTCCTGGCGGACAATGCGGATAAACCGGGCCTGAGCGGATAACTCGCAAGCGATTGAAACGAAGCGAGTTGACTCCTAAGTAATTGACCAATCCATGGAGGATGAAAGACGGTGGTGCCGAAGAAGGGACT
>JASHOQ010000107.1 GCA_030041045.1 Acidobacteriaceae bacterium | reverse complement strand
AGGCTGCTGAGCAGGTCGATCGCGTCCTTGGGCAGCTTCGGCTCGCCCGGATGTTCTTTATCGCGCGCCGGCTCGTACACTTCGTAGAGCAGATAGAGATGCTGGTCCTGGCGGAAGACGTGGCTGATGTTGGGCACGAATTCCTGGCCATTGTGAACCAGAGGATTGTCCTTCTTGCTCGGCTCGAGCATCGAGGCCAGCACGATGGAGCTCATTTTGAGCGGCGCTTTTTTCAGATCGGGCAAGGTAATGGTCGCCTCGAACGAGCCCATTCGCCCTGTCTGGTTTTCGCGCACCACGAATTTCAAATCGTATTTGCCGGGCGGCAGGTCGAAGCCGGTGGTGTACTCGATGTTCTTTTGCCGCGCGCCCAGCGACTGATCGAGATTGAGTTTTACGGTTTCGCGCACGCGCCCCACCGGCCGTTTCACCTCGTCGATCACCGCGCCGATGATGTCCAGCGTGGCCTTGTCCTTGTCGCCGCCCTTCACAAACGGAATCTGCGAACCCGGCACCAGCAGCGAGACCGGCACAAAGAACCGGTTCTCGTCCAGCCGGAAATACATCGCATCGAGATACACGGGAATATCCGTCGCCGGCAGATCGCTGGCCAGTTGGTCTTCGAGCTCCTGCTCGCGATCCTCGCGCCCCGAGTGCCGGAAATCCGCCGGCGCATAATACCCCGGCCGGTACTCGAGCTTGATGCCCGGACGGTCGATCTTCACCGTCAGCTTGCGATACTTGCCGTCGCGTGCGGGGTTGGTGGAGTGAAATCCGATGGCGTAATACGCCGAGGTATCCTTCTCGACCTGCGCAAACGCGGGCGCAATGTCGTTCGAGTCGAAGAATGCCTTGCCGCCGGTGTCGCTGCTCAGCGTGGCCATCACTTCCTGCGTGGCGAAGTTCTGGTTCATGTTGTTCATCAGCGCGCCGCCGTTGTAGGCGCCGCTGCCGCGCAGGCTGCCCGTGGAGGCGTCTCCCAGCGGCAGCACCGCCTGCAGCCCCCGCGTATCCACGCTGTAGATGGCCAGGTCCGCGCGCACGGCGGCGTTGATGGCCGAGCGCAGGGAAGCCTCGTTCTCAATGCCGTCGCGCGAGATGCCGCCGGAAAAATAGAGCAGCGACTTCTTCTCGTTGATCCGCGAGAGGGACTGCGAAATCGCCTTGAGCGCAAACAGCTCGCGGTCGGTGTTGATGTCGTTGTACTCGCTCTCGTCGGGCGTGTAGCCTGTGGTGTCTTCCACCTGGTTCGAGTTCGCGTTCGCGCCCTGCGCAAATCCCTGGCCTTCAGTTCCGTTGTAGGCGCCCACTTCATTGATCAGCGCATTCTTGTCTGCGGTAAAATCCTGGTCCACGCTCAGCGTATCGCCCAGCGAAACCAGCGCCACCAGGTCGGCTGGCTGCATCTTGGTGCGCAGGAATTGCTGCGCCGCATCCACGCTCCGCTCCAGGTCCTCGGGCTGCATGGAGGTCAGGTCGAAGAACATCACGATCAGCCGGTGATTGCGCAGCTCCTCCGGCTTGGCCACCACCACGGCCTTGCTTCCGTTGCCGCTGCCGCCCGTGGCCAGCCCGCTCACCGTGGCTTCATTAAGCGGCGTGGCCATGTCCACGCTCTGGAAATCGAAGCTCGAAATCTGCTGTTCTTTTCCGTTTTCGTAGATTTTGAAGTCGCTCTGCTTGAGGCCGCGCACAAACTCGCCGGTCTTCCCGTCCCGCGCCACCACATTGGTCAGCACCAGCTCACCCCTCATTTCGAGCGTGTATCCGGCCTGCGGCGTCGACGTAACCTGCGCGGCATTCTGCGCCGGGTTTTGATCCGAAGTCGAAGTCGAATTCTGGCTCGGGCTGTGCGCCGCGTCCTGCGCGCACACCGGCAGCATCGCCAGCGCCACTGCCGCTACCGCCGCCGTGATTGTCCGCATCCAACGCGTCATCGTCCTAACCCCGCCAACTCCGCTGACTCGCTGACTCGCCGACTTGCTCACTCGCTGAGTCGCGCGCAGCGCGTGCTCGCTCGCTAGAATCGAAACCTCGCCATGAACTGAAAGCTCCGCATCCCGCCCACTGACGTCACCTGCCCGAAGTTCTGCGAGTTGACCGTGGTGCCCACGCCCGAGTACTGCACCGTGTTAAACACATTGTCGATGGTGGCGCGAATCTCCAGGCTGCGCGTATCGCCCATTTGCGCAGTCTTCGAAAGCGCCATGTTGTTGGTCACCGTCCCCGGCCCCACGATCGAGTTGCGCGGCGCATCGCCGAAATAATTGCAGAATCCCGGCGTATTCACCGGCTCCGCGTACGCCGCCGGGTTGAACCATTGGTGCAGACTCCCTCCGCCCGCCGTCGGCGAAATTCCGGTCAGATTCGGCCGCATCACGCCGCCCGTACCGCACGCGGTCGTGGCCACCGACGATTGAAAGCTGGGCGAAAGAAACGTCCCTGTCGCGAAATCGAAGCTTCCGGAGACCGAAAACCCCTCGAGAATGTGCGAGCCCACGCCCGTCGTCGCCCACATCTTGTCCTGCCCGAAGGGCAGTTCGTAAAGATAGGTCCCGCTCACCTGCTGGCGCGGGGTCGCGCTGGAGTTGCCCAGCTCGCCCGGCACATCCTGCCAGTTCTGCACCCCCACCCCGCCCACGCTGCCCAGCCCGCCGGCATCGTCGATCGAGTGCGACCACTGGTAATTCGCGCCCATGGAAATGCCTTTCTGCAACCGCTTGTTCAAGCGTATGGTGCCCGCGTTGAACTTCGAGAACGACTCCGCTTCTTCGTACGTAAAGTTCAGCGGATAGCACGGGAGCGCGCCCGCGCAAACCACGGAGGGGTCGGTCCCGGGGCTCGAAGGCACGGCGCGCGGCGCCAGCACCGTGTCCAGGTGATTGCCGCGCGATCCGTTGTAGCCCAGGTTCATCACGATGCCCAGGGGGAGGGTCTTCTGGATGTCCAGGTTCCACGCCATCACGTAGGGCAAACCGTAGTGCGGATCGAGCGCGTAGCTGCCCAGGGTCTGCCCCGCCGGAAATCCACTGCCCAGCGTGAAGCAGGTCGTGGGCACGCTCTGGGCGCAGGCCGACGAAGGCTGGTTGCCCATCGCTTCCTGGTTGGTCTGCTCGTTGGTGAACGGCGGCTGGTGCGCCATGGTGGTGGCAAACGTGGCATATTCGCCCACCGTGTAGTTGGTGCCGAAGCCCGCGCGCACCACCGTCTGCTTGATCTTGGGCACGCGCCAGGCAAGGCCCACGCGCGGAGAAATGGCTTTGTGAAAGGGAAGCACCAGCGCGCCGGGGAGGCCATCCGCCGCAGCCTCGGCCTCGCTCAAATCCGTGAATCCGCCATCGGGATTCGTGATCACCTCGGCCAGATGCCCATACTTCTCCGTGTACGGCGCAAAAAACTCCCAGCGCACGCCGTAGTTGAGCGTCAGCGAGGGCAGCATGCGCCAGTCGTCCAGCGCGTAGGCGTCAAACACGTTGTCGCGCAGGTAGCTCTTGGCCAGCGACGAATTCAAGCTCGTCGACTGCGGCAGGCCGAGCAGAAAATCGGCCACGGGCGAGCCCGTCGTCGGGTCGCCGGCCGCGTCCTCGGTAAACAGGCCGCTGAACACAAAGCTGCCCGTCGCGTTCGACCCGGCGAGAAAATCGCGGTGCACGCGCCGGTAGTCGCCGCCGTAGCGCATGTTGTGCTTGCCGTGAATCCAGCTCAAGACCTCGCTGAAGGCGATGGTCTGCGCCAGGGAAAAGCTGGGCTCGTTCTGCGAGAGCCCCGAGTACTCGCTCAACTCCAGCTGCGGCAGCCCGTAGTTGAGAGGCACATTGTTGGGCACGTCGATGCCGTAGGTGGAGGCGATGTTATCGGCGGTGTTGGTAAAGAGATTTGTGGTATGGCTGTTCGACCGGTTCCAGTTGGCGTTGAAGATGTTGGTCACGCGGTGGTAGCCCACCGTATATCCCGCCTGCAAAGAATAGGAGTTCGACGCGCTCTTTCCGCCCAGATCGGGAATGAAGTTCACCAGGTCGCTGGCGGCCAGGCTCTCATTGAAATTTACGTTGATGCTTTGCCGCAATCCCTGGTTCTGCGTCCCGGCTCGTCTTCCTCCGCCAAATCCGCCCAGGCCGCCGCGCCCGCCCGGCTGCGTGGCATTGGCCCCCAGGCTGCGGTTGTAGCGGAACCCGGCCACGGTGGTGTTCGATTGCACCGTGGTCAGCAAGTGATAGTTGTAGCGCAGCCCGCTCCCCGGGGCCAGGTTCGGCAGGGGGACAAGCGGCACGCATGGCGAGCTGCCCGGCGCGCAGTTCAGCAGCGCATAGCCCGGCAATCCCTCAATCCGCGCAGGCGGAATCACGTTGGCTGTTCCATTGTTTGAAAACTGCGTGAGCGTGGTGGGGTCGAAGATCTCGGGCTCACCCGCGGCTGAAAAATCGCCCTCCCGTTCCGCCTGCGTCGGCACAATGGCGTATTCATCTTCCGGTGAGGATTGCCGCGTGCCGCTGAGCGTCAGAAACACAGTGTCCTTTCCGCTCGGCTTGGTCAGCCGGGGAATGTAGGGCGCGCTCATGAACGTGATGCCGAAACGGTTCGACCCGTTCGACGGCTGCACCTGCGGCTGCCCGGCCAGCGCAAACGGCTCCGCATTGAAGATCGAATTGGTCCCGTTCCAGAAGATTGCCCCATGCGGCTGCCCGGGATTGAATCCGCGGAAATTTCCGCGTCCGCCTCCACCACCGCCTCCGCCACGCCCGCCAAATCCGCCGCCGCCGAATCCGCCCCCTGCGCCGAACGCGCCGCCAAATCCGCCCCCGAACCCTCCGCCGCCAAACCCTCCCGCGCCGCCGCCGAACAATCCGCCCGTTCCCGGCGTCTGCCCGCCATTCTGCTGCCGGTATTGGTCGATCTGGTCGCGCAGTTGATCGATGTCCACGCCGGCCATTGCGCTCACCTGTCCCTGCTGTCCCGTGATGGCAACCGATTCGCCGCCGAAATCGGAGTTTGCGGCAATCGACGGCAGCTCCGCTCCGCCCGCGCCCGCCGTCCCGTTGCCCGTCTCCGTACCCTCGCTGAGCGCGCTCATCAGGCTGAGATTCTCCGGGGCATTCCCAGCGAGTTGCCGCACGGCCGGATCTTCGCTGCCCGGTTGGGTGTCGCCTTGCTTTTGCCCGCCTTGCTGCGCGGCCTGCTGCTGCGCCTGCTCCGCCGCGCGCGAGGCCAGCACAAGCGCGAAGTTCACTGTGCGGTCGTGCCCGGTCGCGTTCAGCACCGCTTCCTCGGTGACCTGCGCAAAGGCGGCAAACTGCGTGCGGATCACGTAGCGTCCGTTCTGGGGAATGGTCATTGACCACGTGCCGGTAATGTCGGTGGTCGTGGAATAGCGCTTGCCCGTGAGCGTGTTTTGCGCCGTCACGGTCACGCCGGGCAGAGGAATGTTGCCGCTCTTGACCACGCCGTGCAGCGTGCCGCCGGCCACCTCTTGCGCATTGGGTGTAGCCGCCGGCGAAGTTGCTTGCGCAGCGGCGCCGGCGTTCGGCGCCGAGGTGGTCGAGGGTGCGCTCGCGGGAGCCTGGGCCGCAGCCGGTTGCCCCTGCGCGCACGCTTGAATCGCGGTGAGTTGCCCCGCGCCCAGGGCAACCACTACCGCCGCAATCGCCCAGGCCGTGGCCGTTCGCCGCATCCGATCTCCCGCTAGCCGTCTATCTTCAACTGACGGATCACTTCGCGCCCAGGTTTACGCACCTCGCGCGGGCTGCGAGTCCAGCGTAAACTTCAACCATGGCCGCTGTCTCTACTCGATCGCAATCCTCAAACCACAGCGGAGACCCACCCGCATGCTCCATGCCGGAACTCGAAACTTCCGCGCCGCACGCGCACACGGAAAGCTTGTGCAGCGCCAGCGTCCAGATCCACGAGCTCGCCGCGTCCACGCCCGGCGCTACGCTCGACGCGGCGCGCCGGCTCCTCCTCGAATACGGACAATTCGTCGTCGCCCAGCCCGGCGCGGCCAGGTTTTGCTTCGGCACGCTCCGCGAAGAAGCCGAAGGCCTGCCCTTGAGCTTCATCCGCCAGGGCGGCGGCAGCCTGCTCGCGTGGGTTCGCGGCGAGCCGGCCGGCTTCGTGGCCTGGCGCGCACTCCCATCGTCTTCCACCGCTCCCTCGGCCGCGCCCGAGCCGTTTTCGGATTCCTGGGAGCTCAAGCGCCTGTGGGTTCGCCCCTCTGCCCGCGGCGTTGGCCTCGGACGCCTGCTCACCCAGGCAGTTCTCGACCGCGCCGGTTCCGCGGGCCGCCGGGCCATCTATCTCGACACCGCGCCCCAGTCGATGGCCTCCGCTCACCGGCTTTACTCTGAGATGGGCTTCGTCCCTTGCGCTCCTTACAACGACAATCCTGTGGAAGGCATCGTTTGGATGGTAAAGTTTCTTTAAGATTCTTCGTCTAACTCTCTAACTCTAAGATTTCGGGTCCTTCTCCCCCCTTTCGCGACCGTCCCAGGGCCTGTTGGCAAGCCCTGGTGAAATCGAGGCTTCCCCATGAAGAACGTGCGGCTCTTTTCTGGCGCAGTCCTATGTCTGCTTGCGGCATTGTGTCTCACTGCCCGCGCCCAACAGCCCGTCACCTTTCCCAGCGGCAGCTCCACCGGCCAGGGACTGCTGTATCTGCCCCACTCCGCCGGCCGCCATCCCGCGCTCGTGGTTATCCATGAGTGGTGGGGGCTTGTGGACTGGGTCAAGCAGCTGGCGACAGGGTACGCCGGGCAGGGGTACGTCGTGCTTGCCGTCGATCTCTATCACGGCAAGGTCGCCGGCGACCCCGAGCTAGCCCATGAGCTCATGCGCGGTCTGCCGCAGGACCAGGGCGTGCGCGACCTCACCTCCGCCGTCGATTGGCTCGCCAGCCGCAAAGACGTCGATCCCCATCGCATCGGCGCTGTCGGCTGGTGCATGGGCGGCACCTACGCCATGCTTCTGGCCGTGAATGCGCCCACGCTCAAGGCTGTGGCCGTCAACTACGGCGCGCTGCCCACCGACAAGTCCTCGCTGGAGCAGATTCACGCTTCTATCCTCGGCAACTGGGGCGGGCAGGATCGCGGCATCACCCCGGACTCCGTGCACGTCTTTGAAGCCGCCATGCAATCGCTAGGCAAGCCCGTCGACGCCAAAATCTATCCCGATGCCGGCCACGCCTTTGAGAATCCCACCAATCAGGGCGGCTACCGTCCCGCCGACGCTGCCGACGCTCTGGCGCGAATTGACCGCTTTTTTCAACAGGAATTGCATCCCTGAGGGCCGTTCCCTACCACTTATGGGTCAAATGCCGCCCAAAGATACCTTGCAATCCCCGCCGCCGCATGTTAACTCTTAAGCTAACATCATGCTGATCGCTACCGGCCAGGTGAATCCTGGTGGCATGGGATGAGGACCGGGGATCCCCAATGAAAATTGGCACCACGATTCGCGCCTTTCGCTTGCAGAAGGGTCTTTCGCAGGGCGATATCGAAAAGAAAACCGGCCTGCTGCGCTGCTATCTTTCGCGCGTCGAAAACGGGCACACGGTGCCCTCGCTGGACACGCTCTCGAAGATCGCCCAGGCCCTCGATCTGCCCATCGCGCAGTTCTTTGCCGACGACTCGCTGGGCCGCCAGTTCAATACCCAGAAGCTCTCCGACGAAGAGCTCAAGTTCCTTACCCAGATTCGCCGCTATTCTTCCAACCTGAATGAGAGCGACCGCAAGCTGCTGCTGGCCATGGTGAAGAAGTTCGCCGCCACGGCCACGCGGTGATCCAGTCCCCGAATCGAGCACGAACATGGGTGCCCCAGGTCCCGGGCCCCACGGACAGGTCTTGGTCCGTGGGGTGGAGATCCCGATTCTGCGACCTGGGAAAGCGTAACCCTTACTCGAGCGATCAGCGAGCGTCTGCCCACCGCAGGCGGCGCCAACAGAAAAGGCCCCTTCCCGGGGCCTTTTCGCTCGCCTTGCTGACTCGATGACTTGCTAACTCGCTGACTCGCTGACTCGCTGCTTACTTCGCCGCGGCCGCCGTCTTCACCCCGGCCTCCTCCGCCAGCTTGGCCGCCTTGTCCGTCGCTTCCCAGGTGAAATCGGGCTCGGTGCGCCCGAAGTGCCCATACGCCGCGGTCTTCTGGTAGATCGGCCGGCGCAGCTTCAGGCTTTCGATGATTCCCTTGGGTGTGAGAGAGAAATGCTTGCGCACCAGGTCCGTGATCTTCTGCTCGCTCAGTTTGCCCGTCCCGAAGGTATCGACAAGCACGCTCACCGGCTCGGCCACGCCGATGGCGTAGGCGAGCTGCACTTCCACCTTGTCGGCCAACCCCGCGGCCACAATATTCTTGGCGATGTAGCGCGCCATGTACGCGCCGCTGCGGTCCACCTTGGTGGGGTCCTTGCCGCTGAACGCCCCGCCGCCGTGCCGGCCCATGCCGCCGTAGCTGTCCACAATGATCTTGCGCCCGGTCAATCCGGTGTCGCCCATCGGCCCGCCGATCACGAACCTTCCCGTGGGATTGATGTGGTACTTGGTGTTCTCGTCCAGCCACTCGGGCGGCAGCACCGCCTGGATCACGTGCTTCAGGATGTCGGCCCGCAGCTCCTCGCTGCTCACGCTCTCGGCGTGCTGGGTGCTGATCACCACCGCGTCGATGCGCACCGGCTTGCCGTTCTCGTCGTACTCCACCGTCACCTGGCTTTTGCCGTCCGGCCGCAAGTAGGGCAGCCGCCCGTTCTTGCGCACCTCAGTCAGCCGCCGCGTAAGCTTGTGCGCCAGCGAGATGGGCGCCGGCATCAGCTCCGGGGTCTCGTTGGTGGCGTAACCGAACATCATGCCCTGGTCGCCGGCGCCGCCCGTGTCCACGCCCTGCGCAATGTCGCCGCTTTGCTTGTTGATGCTCGAAATCACCGCGCAGGTATTCGAGTCGAACCCATAGAGCGCGTTGTTATAGCCGATGGAGGCCACCACGCCCCGCACCAGGGTCTGGAAATCCACGTAGGCCTTGGTGGTAATCTCGCCCGCAATCACCACCAGCCCGGTCGCGGTCAGCGTCTCCGCGGCCACGCGGCTGTAAGGGTCCTGCTCCAGGCAGGCATCGAGAATGGCGTCGGAAACCTGGTCGGCAATTTTATCGGGATGGCCTTCTGTCACTGATTCGGAGGTAAATAAAAATCGGTCGCTCAAAATTCCTGCTCCTTCCTTAGGGAAACACTATGCGTTTCAAGGCCCGCGCACACGGGCATTTCTCTCTTGGTTAAACCTCATCTTATGGTATATGCGCCCTGCCCATCCCGGCAACGGCTGGTAACGAATGGCAAAGATCGCCGGCTCAAGCGCCGGATTGCCGCCCCGAACCGGAAGCCGCTTCGTCGAGCAAGCGGCAAGAGCATCCCGAAGGGATGCAAGGAAAATAGCCCAGGATGGAGTTCGCTGCAGCGAACGGAATCCTGGGAAAACGCACAATATGAACCCCAGCCCCGTAGGGGCGAAGGATCCGAGGCGTAACCTTCATTCTCTGAGGCAGCCGCGCCGGCCCCCACCCTTCAAACTGACCTGCGCGCCCAAGCGATGCGCAACGGGCGGGTTGTAGTCTGAAGTGGAGTTCTTCCCGGGCGAAAGCGCGATGAAGAGAAACCGGAAGCAGCAAAAAGGCGAGGAGCAGGCGAGTGGGTGCGGAAGGCGGCGAAAAACCGATACGGCGGGCTCTGCTGAGCGTAACCGACAAGACAGGACTGGTGGAGTTTGCACGGGAGCTTGCGCGCCTTGGCGTGGAGCTGATCTCGACCGGAGGGACGGCGCGCGCGCTGCGCGAAGGCGGATTGGCAGTCAAGGACATCAGCGAGTTGACGGGCTTCCCGGAGATGCTGGATGGACGGGTAAAAACGCTGCACCCCAAGGTGCACGGAGGGTTGCTGTATATCCGCGGAAATGCCGAGCACGAGGCCGCGGTGAAGGCGCACGCGATTGCGCCCATCGATATGGTGGTGGTGAATCTTTACGCCTTCGAGAAGACGGCAGCACAGCCAGGCGTCGCCTTCGGGCATTTGATTGAGAACATCGATATCGGCGGTCCGTCGATGGTGCGTTCGGCGGCCAAGAATTTTGAAGACGTGGCCATCGTGACGCGCCCCTCGGATTACCCCGGTCTAGTTCAGGAGATGAAAAGCGCCCACGGGGCTGCTCTCCGGCGCGCGACCCGCTGGCGTCTGGCCAAGCAGGCCTTTGCGCTCACCGCGGCCTACGATGCGGCCATTGCCGGCACGCTGGAGCGGATCGAAGAAGCGCCCGCGCCCGATGCGCCGGCCGCATTGGACGCGGAGGCTCTGCCTGAAACGCTGCGCATCGTGATGCCGCGCAAACAGACGCTGCGCTACGGGGAAAACCCGCACCAGCGCGCGGCGCTCTATGCCGATGGCTCCGGACTGGGCGTGGCAGCCGCGGCGCAGCTTCAAGGAAAAGAATTGAGCTTCAACAATCTTGTGGACCTGGACGCATGCTGGGAGCTCGCCGCAGAATTCGAGGAGCCCGCCGTCGTCATTGTCAAGCACACCAACCCCTGCGGCGTGGCCACGGGCGCGGGCGTGCGCGAAGCCTACGAGAAGGCGCTCGCGTGCGATCCCGTATCGGCGTTCGGGGGCGTGATCGGAATAAACCGCGCAGTGGACGCCGAAGCGGCCGAGGCGATTGCCAAGCTTTTTGTCGAGGCGATTGCAGCGCCGGGGTTCACGCCGGAAGCGCGGGAGCGGTTTGCGGCCAAAAAAAATCTGCGCCTGGTGGAAGTGAAGGCGGCGCCGGCGCGGCCGGTGGTGAAACAGGTCTCCGGCGGAATGCTGCTGCAGGATGCGGATGCGGGGCGCGTGACCGAATCGGAGCTGGACGTGATGACATGGCGCCCGCCGACGGCCGAAGAGCTGCGCAGTTTGCTCTTTGCCTGGCGCGTATCGAAGCACGTCAAGTCGAACGCCATTGTCTACGCGCGGGACGGGCAGACGCTGGGCATCGGCGCCGGGCAAATGAGTCGCGTGGACGCGGCGCGCTTCGGCGCCATGAAAGCGGTGCTGCCCCTTGCCGGCTGCGTGGCGGCCTCCGATGCGTTCTTCCCCTTTCCCGACGGCCTGGAGACGGTGGTGCAGGCCGGAGCAACGGCGGTCATCCAGCCCGGAGGAAGCGTGAAGGACCAGGACGTGATTGCGGCGGCGGACCGGCTGGGCATTGCCATGGTGTTTACGGGCATACGGCATTTCCGGCATTGAGCGCCCGGCTCCAGACCCATTGACTTACAAGTTAAGATGGAGCCATGACTCCCCTTTTTGAGGCCCTGGGCTCGGTGCTCGTCGGGATCCTGCTGATTACAATTGGATTGCTCCCGCGGGTCCTGGAGCGGGTTGCCGAGGCGCTGGGCGACCTGGCCGCCCTGTGGATGCCGTGGTTCTCCAAGCCGCGGGATTTGCGCATTCAGTTCCGGCAATCGCGCTGGCTCATCGTCCTTGGCGCGGCCTACATTGTTGCGGCCGCCACCGCTTTCTATTCCAGGTAATGAGGGAGGCAAATTCTCTCATCAATTCGGCCGGGGAGCGCGCACGCGCGACAAATGGCGCGTAAAATCGTCTGTAACAGCAGGCAGAGCTGCTCGGAACGGCTGCCTGTGCATCCCTTTGGTCGCTCCGGAGCAGGCCTTGCTCGGGGCGAGCGGAAAAGGGCGCGGATCCCCTGCATGATGAAAAAAATCAGCCACTTGCCGAACCTGCGGCTCCCCTTTGCCGCCGCCATCGCCGTCCTATTTTCTGCCGTGCTGGTGCAGGCGCAAACCGCGCCGGCACAGGCTACGCCTTCAGGCGCTACGCCGGCCGCGCAGCCCAGCGCGCCGGCTCCGGCAAAGGCAAGCGCGCCCGTGGCGCAGCCGGCCAACCCGCCGGCCGGCGCAAGCGCAAATGCGGCGGATGCGAACTCCGGGGCTGCGGGGCAGGACGCCGGCCGGGCGCAGGCCTACTTTCACCTGGCGATGGCGGCGACCTACGAAGATGACGCCATGTCCGAGGGGCGGCCCGAGGATGTTTCTCACGCCATCGAAGAATACAAGCTGGCGCTCGATGCGGACCCGGATTCGGCCGAGCTGAACAACGACCTGGCCGATCTTTACTTCCGCACGGGCAAGGTGCACGAGGCGGAAAACACGGCGCGCATGCTGCTCAAAAAGGATCCCGATAATGTGGATGCGCACAAGCTGCTGGGCCGGGTTTATATGCGGCAGCTGAGCGAGGGGGAAAACGACGTCTCCTCGTCGGCGCCGGCGGGCAATGTGCTGGACCAGGCGATTGCCGAGTTCGAGAAGATTGTGGCGCTGCAGCCGAAGAGCGTGGAAGACCGCATGGTTCTGGGCCAGCTCTACACCGTGAAGCACGAGCCGCAGAAAGCGGAAGAGGAATTCAAGACCGCGCAGGCCATCGAGCCCGAGTCAGAAGACGTGGTGCTGAACCTGGCTCGTCTCTATGCCGACAGCGGTGACATGGAGCACGCGGTGAAGGTGATCGAGGCGGTTCCTGAGGATGACCGCACGCCGAAGATGGAGTTCACCCTGGGCGCCGCGTATGAGCAAATGAAGCAGCCCAAGGATGCCATTGCCGCCTACCAGCGCGCTGAAGACCTGGAGCCCGACGATCTGCGCACCATGGATGCGCTGGCCGAAGCGCTCTTCAACAACGAGCAATACGACGAGGCGCTGAAGCAGTACGAGCAGCTCGCCGAGGCGGATCCGGACAACGACGCGCCGCTCATTCATATCTCTGAAATCCAGCGGCACCAGGAGAAGTACGAGGACGCGCTGGCGACCATCGAGAAGGCGTTGAAGATCGATCCGACGTCGCTCGAGGCAGGTTACAACCAGGGTTTGCTGCTCGATATTCTCGGGCGCTTCGACGACGCCGCCCAAGCCTACCAGAACATGCTGAGCCAGAACTCCATCTCCCCGGCCACCGGGGGGGCGTCTACCGACGAAGAGAAGAACAACCGCAGCATCTTCCTCGAGCGGTTGGCATCGGTGTACGTGGAGCAGAACAAGATCGATCAGGCCGTGGCCACGTATGAGCAGATGATCGCGCTGGGCGGCGACATTGCCGTGCGCGGCTACCAGGGCGAAGTGGACGCCTACCAGACGGCGAAGGAGTTCGACAAGGCGCTGGCGGTTTCCCAGAAGGCGACCGCGGCCAATCCCAAGAACCGCGACCTGAAGCTGATGCTGGCCGGCGAGCTCTGCGACCAGGGCAAGCCCGACGAGGGTCTGGCCATGGCCAAGAGCGAACTCGACGGCAAGCCGGACGACGACCGCACGGTCTGGTTCGCCACCGGGCAGATGGACATTCGGCTGCGGCGCTGGAAGGATGCGGAAGACGCGTTCAACAAGGCCGAGCCGCTGGCCACCAAGAAAGAGGACCGCACCTATCTCTTCTTCCTGCGCGGCGAGCTGGCCGACCGCGAAAAGCACATGGACCAGGCGGAGGGATTCTTCCGCCAGGCGCTCGACCTGGATCCCGCGAACGCAATGACGCTGAATTACCTGGGATACATGCTGGCCGACAAGGGCGTGCAACTGCCGGAGGCGCTGAAGCTGATCAAGCAGGCCGTGGACCAGGAGCCGACGAACGGCGCCTATCTCGACTCGCTCGGCTGGGTCTACTTCAGGATGGGCGAGTACGAGCTGGCCGAGGACAACCTGCGCCAGGCCGTGGAACGCGACCAGACCGACCCCACGGTGCACGAGCACCTGGGCGACCTCTACGAGAAGACCGGACGCATCCGCCTGGCTGCGGCGCAGTGGGAGCTTTCCATGAGCGAGTTTGCCAAGTCCAATTCCGCCGATTATGAGCCGGGCGATGTGGTGAAGGTGCAGAAGAAGCTCGAGAGCGCGCGGGTGAGGCTGGCCAAGGAAGACAACGACCTGGGACCGCAAAAGCCGGAATAAGACGCGGACTCAAAGCGGAACACAATGGCGGCGGCGCTCTTTTTCAAAGGCAGCCGCCGTTTGTGTTTGCGGGCGACCTTCGTATTTTCCGAAGTTTGCCGGCTATTTCGTCCCCTCGGCGGAAGCGACGTAGCGATCGACGTTGATTTTATCCACGAGGGTCGTGCCCGTATCGACGAACACGGGATAGTGCGAGAAGGAGTCGGCGCTATAGTCCTTGGTCAGATCGCTCGGCGGATAGTGGAAGACCTCGTCGAGGGCCTTGAGGCCGTAGAAACCCATGGTGTAGGGCTTCTGCACGATGGTCGAATCGATGGTTCCGGCCTTGATGGCATCCAGCGTGTCCTGGCTTGCGTCCCAGGCAATGAGCAGCCGGTCGGTGGCGCCGGTGCGCTTCACCGCGTCGGCCACCGCCTTGCCTGACGCGGAGTCAAGGCAGATGAAGGCGTCGATTTTCTTGGGGCCGGTGAGCGCCATAAACTGCTGCGTGCGATCGAACGCCGTGGTGGGCTCGCCCTTGATATCCACCACTTCGACGATCTTGATGCCGGGACGGGTGGAGAAAATGTCCTTGAAGCCCTTCAGGCGCTCGTCGGTGTTGGCTTGGCCGCCGAGAGTAAAGATGACCACGTTGCCCTTGTCGCCGAGTTTTTCCAGGACCCGTCGGCCGCCAAGACGGCCGGCTTCAAGATTGTTGGTGCCGATGAAGTAGAGCCGGCGGCTGCCGGGCGCGTCGGAGTCGATGGTGATCACGGGAACGCCGGCCGAAGCGGCAGCGTCGATCTCCGGCTGCAGCACCTGGGAATCGGAGACGGAGATGAGAATGCCGGCGGGCTTTAGGGCAACGGCCTTCTGCAGTTCCGCGAGCTCAGCCTGGGGATCGTGGCCGTCAGGCCCGGCAATGCGGGCAGTGACGCCGTACTGGGCCGCGGCGTGGTTGAATCCGGCCTGCGCGGTTTGCCAATACGGCAGCGCGAGGTCTGACGCAATCAGGTAATAGACCTCTTTATCCGAGTGCCTGGCTCCGCAGCCTGACAGTAGCAGGGCAGCGCAGGCCACGGCGGCAACAGCAGCGGTTTTCCCGAATTTCATAACTCGACCCCTTTCCGGACGGCGTTCCGCGCCGGAGAACGAAGTGCGCGGCGGCTCCGAGGAAAATTCCGGCTGGATGGTACTCCCGCAGCGCGGCGGTTGTCCATATGGATTGGAGTTTAATTCCCCGGGCGCTCGCAAAAAGCGGAGCCGGCGGCGCTCCTTCTCAATTCCCTTCCCCGCGTGCGATATAACGGGACTATGCGGAGCTGCTGAAGGATGCTTCGCAAACGGCGCGAAGGGAAAGGGCACGACCTCAGTCGCGCTGAAACAGATGGCAGTTGGCTGCGGGCTTTAGAGCATTTTCGGAAGACATGTAGGCATTTTTAGGTCGGCGAAAGGTGGCGTTTTCTTTATGAAAACGCCCCTTGAATGCCGCGGTTTCACGACAAATTAGTTCCGAAAATGCTGTAGCCCCTGAGGGCAGTCCTCGACGGATGCTTCTCGGGGGCTCGGCAAAGAACCCCGGGGTTTTTCCGCAGCCTCTATAACCACACGCAGACGGGAAGCGGGAGACGTGACGGGCGGGAATTCGGAAAGCAATTTGAGTTTGCCCACGGGCGTTGCCGTGCGCGGCGATGGAGAACTGACGCGCCGCGCGCACGCCGAACCGGCGCACGCTTACCGCACGCCGTTTGCGCGCGATGCCGCGCGCATTCTGCATGCGCGGGCTTTCCGCAGGCTTGCCGGCAAAACCCAGGTGTTCACGCGGCTGCCGGGCGATCCCTTAAGCGACCACTTCCGCAGCCGGCTCACGCACACGCTCGAAGTGGCGCAGATTGCGCGCACGGCGGCGCGCGCGCTGGGACTGAATTGGGAATTGACCGAAGCCCTGGCGCTGGTGCACGACATCGGGCATCCGCCCTACGGGCACGCGGGCGAAAAGGCGCTGGATCGCGCGTTAACGGCGCACGGACTCAGGTTCGATCATAATCTGCACGCGCTCCGGATCGTCACCTGGTTCGAGGCGCGCTATCCGGCCTTTCCCGGGCTCAATCTCACCCTGGGCGTGCGCGAAGGGATTGTGAAGCACTCGCGCGATTACGCGGCCAGCGAGCACCCGGAGCTGGCCGAATATTTTCTCGACCAGTTTCCGCCGCTCGAGGCGCAACTGATCGACCTGGCCGATGAGATCGCCTACCTGACCGCGGATCTGGACGACGGGCTGGACTCGGGCATCCTTTCGCTGGAACAAGTCCGCGCGGGCGTGCCCATGTTTAGCCGGTTCCATGAGACCGCGCTCGCGAGCTTTCCCCATGCGGCGCCGCGGCTGCACGCCTACGAAGCGCTGCGGCGCGTGCTCAACGCGTTCGCGTCCGACCTCATCGAGGAGGTGCGGCGGCGCATGACTGCGCTGGGCGCAAAGACACTCGAAGAGATTCGCCGCGCTCCCGCCAGGCTGGTGGGGCTGAGCGCGCAGATGGAAACCGGGCGCGCGGCGACGAAAAGATTCCTCTACGAAAACTTTTACAATTCGTCGGATATGGAAGAGGTTCACCGGCACGCGGAGCAGGTGGTGACGGACCTGTTTCAAAAGCTCATGGCGGAGCCGGAACTGATGCCCGAAGATCATCAGGCGCAGATTCCCGCCGAGGGATTGGTGCGGACGGTCACAGATTATCTTGCCGGGATGACGGACAGCTTCACCGAGCAGCTGTGGGCGCGGACGCGCTAAATGAAAAGTTCCCCCTTCGCGATTTCTCGCCAAGGGGGATTGCCTGCTGGAGCAAAGTCAAATCTTACGCAGCGAAAACGATCGGATCGCTACCAGCCGAATGGACCGTGGCAGGTGCCGACACCCTTGTCGCTGAAAGTGGCCGGACCGGTTGACGCCTGTGCTGGATCCTTCAATGCCGACTCGTAATCCCACGCGTAGCCGTTCGGCAAGAGCGTCAGGGCCATCACTCCCCAGAATTCCCCGCTTCCGGCCTCGAGATTCTCTTGGTTGAAACTCGTGTTGCCGGTTGGATCTTCCATGTTGGTTTCGCTTGAGCCGGAGGTTACAGGGGTTGTGACGATGGGATCGAGTGTCTCGCCGCCGGTGCCCACCACGAATTCGCGTATGCCGTTCCTGGGATCGTAATTGGAGTTGGGGTCAAGGGGGCGGTAGCGGCCGTAAAGGTGGTCGTGTCCGTTCAGCACCAGGTCGGCGTGGTACTCATAGAGCAGTTGCCAGAAGGCATCGGCGGTAACGCCCTCTTCGCTGATGCCGTTGGTGGGGCTGTATGTGGGCTGGTGCCAGTAAGCCAGTGTGCACGCCGAATGATTGGCCGCGAGATCGTTTTTCAGCCACTCGAGTTCGGAGGCAAACCAGGAGCCCGTGGCCGAGCAACCGCCGGGCTGCGTCTCGCATTCAATATTGAGCGAGATCAGATGCCACGAGCCCAGGTTATAGGAGTACCAGCCGTTTCCCACCCCCACTGGCCCGCCATTACTGTTGGTTCCCAGGCCGCCCGTTTGTGCGAAGTGCCCCGCCTGCCCATCTGAAAACGGCACGGGCTGGGTGAAGGTGCCGCCGGTGTCGGGGTTGCCGGCGATCGTAGCCGTCATCACGCTTCCGTCGCTATTGTGCTGGACGCCGTTGAAGTAGGAGAAGTAACCGTAGCCGGCCACGCCGATGGCGCCGTGCTCGGTATAAAACTCGTGGTTGCCGGGCGCCGGCCGCGTGATCAATTTGAAAGCGCCATACGACAACTCGTAGGAGCTCTCGAAGTCGGAATATTGGCCCACCTGGTATTGCTCGTCTCCGACCAGCGCCACGCGGTCAGGCTTCATATTCTCGATCTGTTGCGCGGTGACCGCCTGGGTTTCCACGAGATTCTGAACCGTGTCCCCGGTGCAGTTCTCACCCGCCTTTTCGCCGCTCTCCTCCTCGCCGGGCTGGCAGGCCACGTCGCCCACCACCGCCAGCACGGGCGGATTCTGCAGCTTGTTGTACGGCCACGGATTGTCGTTCGGCACCCAGTTGCCGGGCGACCAGCCAGGGCCGTTCGACCACTGATTGTTATTGGGGTTTTGATTCTGCGCCTGTGCACCAGCGGTAAATGCCAGCACCAAAGCGGCCGCTCCCATAAGCACGGCCGCGCGGAACTTTCCTCGTATCGCCATCATGCAGTTCCTCCCGCGGGGATTTGTGGTTGGGGATCGTAATCGAGACACCTTCTTTTAGCCCCTCCATATTTCGCGCGTGTTGCGAATGTGTGAAAAGGCTGTAACAGAGAAGTGCGTGAGCCGTTTAGGGCATTTCCGGAATACTCGTAGGCCTTTTGGGAGCGTTGAAAGGTGGCTTTTTCTTAAGGAAAAAAGCCACTTGAGAGTGTGCTCTTCGATCTACAGCAATTCCGAAAATCCTAGAGCCATCGGCAAAAGGGATAGCAGCCCTTTTCTGCTGAATACCTGAACAGGACCATCATTTATCGAACAGGGCCGGAAAAGTGATGCGGCTCACATCAACTGGACCATCGCCGACGATACGGAGAGGACGCGCAAAGCCGGGCCATCTTTGGTCGGAAACACGCTAAAGTGAGCTGGTTTGCAAAACGATGTGAGCTCAAATGGAGTAGAATTCCCGTGGAATCGAGGCGTCTACCGCCATCACCGGGAGGGGGGCCCATGGCGCTGTGGGGTTCGAGGTATCCGGACCCTTGCAGAAAGATCATGAGTGCCTGGAATATTAGTATCGGTATTTTGCTTCTCTCCATCCTTACTATTTCTGGATCCTGCCGCAGCCAAGCGCAGCGATACCTATGCAGCGATGGCTTCGGCACTTTCACATCGCAGTTTTCAACTGGGGTCACCGTCACCGTGGGCCCTACAAGGAACGGTGGCTTTGCCAGCCACAGCTGCGATGCGTCCCTCCGTTGGGGTAGCCTTGTGCTGCCCGTCGCGACTGCAGCCTATCGCGTCGATATCGACGTGATGGGCGCAGACCTGGGGTTGGGCGTACCCGTCGTCGCTTTTCAAATCCAGAATACCGACACGGATAAGCTGATGGTCTATCGGATCTACACGCTCAAAAAGCCGCCAAAGCTGGTGAGCACCATCACGGGCGGAGATTCCTATGACGCCCGGGATCGATTTCTTGAGGGACGCAACGAAATCTGGACCGATGACGCTACCGCCGTTGATGGTTTCGAAGGCCTGCCGCTGTCCAGTTTTGACTTCTTGCCCACGGTCGCCCTTCGCTTTGAGAAACATCAGCTTACGGACGTCAGCTCCGAGTTTCAACCATATTTCGATCGTCAGATCGCTCAGGTGAAGGCTCAACTCGGTGCGCGCTCGTTAAAGGAATTCAAGAACACCGACGGAAAGCTATCGACGATACCTCCCCAATTGCTGGCAGAGCTTCATGAGATCCTGCGTACCAAGATCGCAATACTGGAGATTGTCTGGGCCTACCTCTATAGCGGCCGCGAGCAGGAAGCGTGGAATGCCTTAGCCGAAATGTGGCCTCCGGCGGACGTCAGCCGCATACGCGCCGCGATCGAAAACGCACGAGCGCACGGCATCTTGCGACAAGCGCAGGAGGACTCAAAGCCCGCCGTTGCACTGCCTTGGAAGCACCACGCAATGATCTTCAACATGGAGGCCGAACGCAAAGAAATCATCGTGAACGCGGCGCCACAGACCATCAATGGCGAGAGCGACGGATCGATGACTCCCTATATGGATGACAAGGGAGAAGGGATTCCGGCTTCGGGTGCCATCCCGCCCAAAGCGATCTTCATCGGGATACCGCACAGAAGCGACGAGCAGCTCGTGAGACCAGAGACCGAAGTCCATCTCAGTCTGATCGTCGACGCCGCGGGCAAGGTGCAGTCAGCTGAACTTGCGGACAAGGCAGACCGCGTGCCCGGTGCAGATGCCGACATCCGCGCATCGGCAACATGGAACTTCATTCCCGCGTTCAGTGCCGGACAACCTGTAGCATGTCGGATTCGGCTAGTCGCTTTGCTGCAGCAATAACGAGCCGTATCCGGGCCTAACGGCCCTGTTTACGATCCCTACAGTTTTCTCCGCTTTCCCTCCTGAAGGTCTCCTACTCTGGCCACTTCGGAGAAAAGAGTCGCCAAATCAGACCGTTTTGACGGACACGCTGCTACTAGAATGCCGATCAATGACTTTATGGACATTCCACTCTGAGCATTTGTGGTCGGATCACCGCCAATGCTGACCCAACGTATTCCAAATCACGCAGGGTCAGGCCGGCTCGGGGTTCGCATGGAGCAAATGAAGCACCGCTCGGCTGGGCCGTGCTCATGCGTAGCGGAACAGCGCCTTGAAACCATAATCCATGTGCTGCTGGATGTGGCAGTGAAACAGCGTCAGCCCCGGCTGGTCGGCCGTCAGGTCCACCGTGGCGCGTCCAAATGCGGGGACGATCACCGTATCTTTCTTCACGCCGGCAGTCGCCTTGCCGTTGAGCTCGACCAGCTCGAACAGGTGCCGGTGGATGTGCAGCGGGTGCGAGTCGTCGCTGCGATTGCGAAACACCAGCCGGTAGCGGCGTCCCTGCCGGAACACGAATTCCCCTTCATGCGGATATTCTTTGCCGTTAATCAGCCAGTGGTTGATTCCGTTGAATCCGCCCGGCACTTTTTCGAACACCATATCGATCGTCTCGTCCGGCGCGCCGGCCGCCGTCGAGCCGGACGCGGGGATCAGGGTTGCTCCGAAGATCGTGTAGTCCCAGCGCCACTTCGGAGGCGGAGTCCATTGCGCGCGCTGCTGCTGGTTGGCGTATTCCACCACCAGCCCCAAGCCCGATTGCCGCGCCACATCGCGAATCTCTCCTAAAATCCACACCCCCGGACGATTCATCTCCACAATCGCATCCACGCGCTCGCCCGGTGCGATCTCGATCACATCCACCGCCTGCGGCGTGGGCACGGGATTGCCGTCGAGAGCAATCACCTGGAACTTGTGCCCGGGCAGTGCCAGGCGATGAATCTGCGAGGCGCTGGCGTTGAGCAGGTGCATCAGCACGCGCTGGCCCGGCTGCACGCGCAGCGGTTCCCCCGCTCCCAGGATTTTGTCGTTGATCGAGTAAAGCGGCGCGCTCACTTCGAGCCCATTCTGCCGCAGGTCCGGTTTGGCGGGTTTTTCCGGCATCGGATCGCTGGGATCAACCGCCATCTCGTCCGGATCCACCGTGGACAGAAAATATTCCCACTCCCGCAGCGCCAGAAAAACTTCTTGGTCAAAATCAACGCGTCCAGCGCGCCCGGGGTCGCTCGCGGAATCGATCATCAAGAAACCGAACTGGCCGGTGTAGGTGCCGCGGTGCAGATCGAGCATCGCCATGGTGTGCGAGTGATACCACCGCGAGCCCGCCGGGTTGGCCACGAAGTGGTAGCGGCGCCGGCCGTGCGGCGGCACCGGCGGCGTTCCTTCCTCCCCGGCTCCGTCCATCTCCGAGGGAACGAACAGGCCATGCCAGTGCACGTACTCGGGAACGTCTGTGTCGTTCACCACGTCAACGGTGACGCGCTGCCCCTCGCGCACCCGCAGCAGGGGGCCGGGGACTTGGTTGTTGTAGCCGATGGTGCTGACGACAACCTGAGGCTCCAGCTCCACCAGCATGGGTGCGATTTGCAGGGTGAAATCCGCCGCGCGCCCCGTCGTCGCTTCCGCCGCGTTCACTTCCAGCGGCGAGCCCATCGCCAGCTGAGCCGGCCCCGAAACCTGCTCCAAGCCTGGCGACCCTCCAAGCGCAGGCCGCAGCCTGCCTGCCCTGGTCGCGATCATGGTGGCCCATCCCAGCCGTACAAAATCTCTTCGCTTCAATCGATCCTCACCCCGGCTGCGAATGCCACCCTGCAGACCAGTGTCTCAAAGAGCAATGCCGATCTAACCACTCGCCCTCGGTGTGGACCGCTGCTGCCCGTTCCGCGAACTGCCCATGGCAGGACCACAGCGCATCGAGCGTCAGCGGCTCACACGGCATTGCGCATGGCTCGCCTTCAACCTTCCTCAGTGTGCCGGGCACGGCGGCCCGTCCGCCTCACTGTACGGCGCCCTTGGGGCGAAGGCGGCGCAGATCGAGGGCGCAAGCCACGGCGTTTTGCGCGTGCAGGCGCAGGTTGTCGGCGGCAGCCCAGAGCCACAGGCGCGTAATCGCGCCCGAGCCGCGCGCGCCCGGCTCCGGACGCAGGCGCACGAGTACGTCGCTCTGGCCGGTGGCGGCAAGATTCGAGGGCGAGTCGGAGTCTTCGAGAATGAGCTCGATGTGCTCGCCGTTGAGCGCTTCCTCAAGAGCAGGGATCTCGACCGGGCGCTCGAGCTCGACGGCGATGGAAAAGGCGTGGCCGTGAAAGACCGGCGCGTGGATCACCTGCAGGGCGACCGCAGGCCAGCGATTGGCAGAGAGCGCATGGTAGTGGCGGCGGATGCGGGCCTCGGCAGCGACCAGGCTCACGGCGGCGGATTCGCCCAACGCGCCGAGAAGATTGTAGGCGGCCTGGGCGTCATAAATGGCCCGCGGGAGCGACTGGAAACTGAGCAGGCTGACGGTCTGCTGGTGGAGCTCGTCCATGGCGGCGCGGCCGAATTCGCTCGCCGGCTGAAGCACGGTGGCCGCGGCCGTGCGCACGGGCGCGGCCTGTTGCAGCCGGCCCAGGAGCAGGCCGAGAGCAACCGCGGCGGGGTGAGCGGGAACCACCGCCGGCGTAAACAGGTCCGCCGATTCCGTGTCGGCGCCCAGCCAGGGAGCGCGGATGAGCACGCCGGTTTCCGCGTCGAGCGCGCCGGAAAGATCGATGACCGTGGAGCCGGCGCGCAGCGCAGAACGCCAGTGCGCGCGGGTAAGTTTCTCAGAGCCCGAGAAAAAGGTGAAATCGGCGTGGTCAAACGCGTCGGCGCTGAGGGCCTGGATGAAGGTGATCTCGTCGCCCACCTGGTCCAGTTGCCCTTGCGCGTCGTCTTCGTCGAGCAGGGCGAAGCTGGCCCCGGCGAGGGTCGACTCGGAAAGGACGTCCTTCAATTCCCGTCCCAGCAAGGTAGAGGCACCGGCAATGGCGATTTTATACACAGCGAGTCAGCAAGTCAGCGAGTTAGCGAGTTAGCGTACGCTCAAGCGCACATGTTCAAGTGGGCGGGTTGGCGATGTTAGTCAGTGAAGCGCGGGCCGAGGGGTTCGTGATTGGGCGTGGTGGATGCGGGCAGTTCCGGCACCGGTCTTCGCCGGCGGCGGCGCGACCAGCCATAGGCGGCGCGCGCCCAGATACCGGAGAACATGTAGGCGAGCGCGGCAAAGAAAAGCACCACATTCGAGTAGCGAAGGATGATCCAGAGAACAACGGCCAGCAGAACGGGCAACTGGAAAGGATGACGGCGGGAGAAGTTGATCTCCTTGGCCGACCAGAAGCGCCAGGTGCTGACCATGAGAAAACTGCAAAGGCCGACAAGGATGAGCCAGGGAACCGCGACCCACCACTCTTCCACCGGATAGGCATTGAAGAAATGAACGGTGGCGGCGAGCAGGCCTGCGGCTGCGGGAATGGGCATGCCGACGAAATACTTGCGATCGGGACGGCCGGGATTGCGCGGCTGCGCATCGTGGCTGATGTTGAAGCGCGCCAGCCGCGAGGCTCCGCCGAGAAGGAACAGAAAACAGATGAAGGCGCCGGCCTGCATCAGGTGCATCCGGAGCTGGGCATGCATCGA
>JASHOQ010000106.1 GCA_030041045.1 Acidobacteriaceae bacterium | reverse complement strand
TCCCGCCTTCCGCACCATTACGGCAGCGAGCGATACATCGATACTTCAGCCGCCTGCGTCCGGAAATCCGAAGGCCGCCCCCGCGTGGCGCGGTCTGGCATACACGCGTATCATTCCTACCGGAGGACAATGCTCATGCATTTGTTGTTCCGGAAAATCGCTCCACTCTTACTCGCAGCGGCGATGGTTTCTCCCCTGGCGATGATGGGTTGCCGATCTCAAGAGACCGTCTACTACGAGCAATGGGAGCACGATACGCACAGACAGCACATCGACCTGAGCAAGCGCAGCGCCGAAGAGCAGAGAGAATATGCGGATTGGCGCCGCAGCCTGGACGATCACCATTAGAGCGGTTCCACAGTACATGTAGCCATATTTCACAGTTGCGGAAGGTGGCTTTTTCTTGGTGAAAAAGCCACTTAGCATCTGCGGCTTCGGGATACAGCAACTGTGAAACCGCTGTAGGCGAGTTGACTCCAACCTGACGGGCGACCCAAGAGCCGCGCCGGCCAGTTGCGGTGCGCGGCGCGATCGCGCGTCACGCCGCCTCAAATTCAGTGCGTCGCGGCCCAAACGTGATAGCTGTTGAAGAGGAATTGTCCGCCAAGAATCAGAATCCAGAGCCAGAGAACAAAACGCAGCGGACGGCGGGGAATGTGCGTGCTGAGCAGCGTTCCTGCAATGGCTCCGACAACGCCGCCGGCGATCAATTGGAGCAGCAGCGTGGGGTTGGCGGCGTGCGTGAACCAGTGCGCCCCGCTGCCGATGAGGGAGACGAGAAAACCGAAGAGGATGTCAGTGCCCACCACTTGCGCGGGAGCCAGAGGCGTGAAAGTGAGCAGCGCGGCGCTGCCCAATGCGCCGGCGCCGGCTGAGGAGAAGCCGACTTCGGCTCCCACCGGAAACATGAGCCAACTCAAAAGCGGACTGCGATCGCGGGCCGTGGAATTCTCGCGCATGGGACGGAAGGAATAGACAATCTGCCAGCTCGCGGTGCCCACGAGAATAACGCCGAGAATGGCATTGAGCGTGTTGGCCGATCCGGCGGTAATCAGGTGCTGAAGGAAGAGCGAGCCCAGGAGCACGCCCGGCACGCCGCCGAGCAGCATGTATCCCAATGTGCGCCAGGCCACGTTACGCCGCGCAATCTGCGCCGGCACCAGGATGAGCTTGACCGCGGTCGCGAACATGAGCCCGATGCCGATGGCCACCGGCGCCGGCACGCGCAGAAACAGCACCAGAATGGGCACAGTAATGGTCCCCGCGCCCACGCCGGTGAGGGCGATGAAGAGTGCGATCACGAAGCCGATGAGATATTCCAAACTGACCCTCAGTGTTGCTGTGCGCGAAAAACTTTTGCTGCGTCCAGCGGCTGCTGAAATGAAAGCCGCAGGAACCGGTCCCTCAAGAAAAGGAGTCCCCGTGTCCGGGGCCCATTTGCGGCACGGCTGAAGCCGTGCCCTTGCAAAACTCTCGAGCAGCCGTGCGGCTCCGCTAACTCGCCGGCTTGCTGGCTTGCTGACTTGCCGCCTGAATGTGAATGCCGCACTCCACCTTGCGGCCGGCCCAGCGGCCTGAGCGCGGATCGTTGGGGTCGAGCGGGAGCGAAGTGCATGGCTCGCAGCCGATGGAAGAATAGCCGCGCGCATACAGCGGAAGCAGAGGAATCGCCAATTCCTCGCATGCGTACCACACATCGCGCGTCGTCCACGCAGCGAGCGGCGCCAGCTTAAGAATCTGCTTGCCGCCCGGGAGCGCGAAGGCTGCCGACTCCTCGAGCGCCGCGCGGCTCCGCGCCTGTTCCCGCCGCAAGCCCGTGAGCCAGACGCGGTACTGGGCAAGCGCCTTGAACAGGGGCTCGACTTTGCGCAGAGCGCAGCAGCGGTCGGGCGCAGATTGATAAAGAATGCCGAACTCCGACTCCTGCTCGGCCACGGTTTTTTCGGGGAGCAGGTTGATGAGGTTCAGGTTCCACTGCTGCGCAATCTGATCGCGATAAGCGTAGGTCTCGGCGAAATGGTAGCCCGTATCGAGAAAGAGGATGGGAATGGAAGGGTCGCGCTCAATGGCGAGCCTGGCCAGCAGCACATCCTCGGCCTGAAAGCTGCAGGTGAGGCAGACGTCCGCATTTCGCGTGATTGCGCGCGCCAGCGTATTGCGCAGCGCGTCCAGCTTGGCTCTTACTTCCGCCGCAATGGCCAGAGTGCTCATTTACAATCCCGCCATTTCCGAGGAGACAAAGATGCCCACTCGATGCAGCAACTGGTGAACGGCAGAAACCGCGCGTATGCTTTCATCCGTGTCCACGCTTACCTGTTCGCCTTCAGCGCGAGCAGTCAATTTGCCGCTTTCGTTGGCGTGAACCACCAAGGTCAGCAGGCCGGAACGGGTCTGAATGCCGGTCAGGATTCCGAGCAAATCCGGATGACGCTGGAAAGAGACTTCGTCCATGTCGATGCGGCTGGTGACCACGCCGACGGCAAAGAGCGAGCGCTCGATGGCGTGGATCAGCGCTGCCGGACCCGAGATCTCGAGCACGCCGCCGCGATGCCCCCAGCGCGCCTCGCGTTCTCCCGCGGTTACGCGGCCCCAGGCGCCCGACTCGTCTTCAATCCCGGTGGTGACATCGGAAGACGCAGCCGTCACCATGCCGGCGGCCACGGTGGCGTTGGTTTCAGAATCGATCAGGATAAAGGCGCCGGTACTGCGGTTGTCGCCGTAACGATCGAGCGCGATGGGGCGCAGCAGATTCACCGTGACGGCGCCGATATCGTTCATCTCCAGCGTTTGCGCCGGCACGTGCCCGAGTGTGGTCAAGTCAGTGCGGTAGTCGACTGACGCGGGAAATGCCGGCACTGTCTGGCTGGTGTGCTTGAGCAGGTAGCGGCGGCTCAGGTCAAGGGGGCGCTGATCCATCCACACCACCGCGGCCTTGAGGCTGCGGGCAATGGTCGCCGGAGCAGGCGCGGCCACGATCAGGTCGCCGCGGCTGATGTCGAGCTCGCGGTCGAGGACGAGAGTTACCGAAATCGGGGCGATGGCTTCATCCAGGTCGCCATCCCAGGTAACGATGCGTTCCACCTTCGCGCTGCGATTCGAGGGCAGAACCGTTACCTCGTCGCCCGGGCGTGCGGTTCCGGAGGCAATCTGGCCGGCAAAGCCGCGGAAACTCTGATCGGGACGAAGCACACGCTGCACGGGAAAGCGCAAAGGCGCGGAACGCGCGCCCTGAGCCGAGGGCAGCGCCTCAAGCAGTTCGAGCAGCGAAGGGCCCGTGTACCAGGGCATCGACGGCGAGCGATGCACCACATTGTCTCCGGCGAGGGCGCTCACGGGAACGAAGTGGCGCTCGACAGGTGTGCCGGTATCTGTGGCGATCTGGTCAAGAACGGCGCTGAACTCGGTTTCGATCGCGCGAAATTTGGTTTCGTCGAATGCGATCAGATCCATCTTGTTCACGGCCACCAGCACATGGCCTACGCGCAGCAGCGAGGCAATATAAGCATGGCGGCGCGACTGCACCAGCACACCCTTGCTGGCATCGACGAGCACGATGGCAGCGTCTGCCGTGGAAGCTCCGGTGGCCATGTTGCGCGTGTACTGTTCGTGGCCGGGCGTATCGGCAATGATGAACTTCCGATGCGCAGTGGAAAAGTAGCGATAGGCAACATCGATGGTGATTCCCTGCTCGCGCTCCGCGCGCAAGCCGTCCGTCAGCAAGGCAAAATCGATTTGCCCCGGCGCCGCGGTTCCCTTGCCTTCAATGGAGCGTACCTGGTCGTCGTAGACCGACTGCGTGTCGTAGAGCAGCCTGCCGATGAGCGTGGATTTGCCGTCGTCGACGCTGCCCGCCGTGGAAAAGCGCAGCAGGTCTTTCTCGCGCTCCTGCCGAAGAAACTCGCCGATCTCGAATTTTCTATCCTCTAACTCAGCCGCAACCGCCAACCTGGCCTCCGATGCTTTGCGCTGCTCATCGGGGGCTAAAGCCCCCGGATGTTCCTTGATGGCCCTTTTCGGCAGTCAGGGCTAAAGCCCTGACCTACCAGTCGTGCCCTTTCAAATCGTCATTTATGCAACCAGCTAGTCCTTGTTCCCTGTTCCCTGTTCCCTGCCTTTCAGAAGTACCCCTCCCTCTTCTTGATCTCCATCGAGCCTTCCTGATCGTGATCGATGGCGCGGTTGGCGCGCTCGGAGGAGCGGAACGAAATCAGTTCAGCGATGATAGCGGGAATGGTGTCAGCGTCAGAGCGGATGGCGCCGGTGCAGGGACTGCAGCCCAGCGACCGCAGACGGCATTTGACCATCTGCGGCTTTTCGCCCGGATGGGCAACGAATTCCTGCTCAATGGGCAGGAGAGCCTCGCCACGCACGTACATGGGGCGCTCTTTGGCGAAGTAAAGATCGACGACAGGAATTTTTTCCTCGTGGATATATTGCCACACATCCATCTCCGTCCAGTTGGAGAGGGGAAAGACGCGGATGCTTTCCCCGGGATGAATGCGGGCGTTGTAGAGATTCCATAGCTCGGGGCGCTGGTTCTTGGGGTCCCATTGCCCGGCCGAGTCGCGGAAGGAGTAGATGCGCTCCTTGGCGCGCGATTTTTCCTCGTCGCGGCGCGCGCCGCCGAACGCCGCATCGAAGTTGTAATGCTTGAGCGCGTCGAGCAGCGCCTGCGTCTTGAGCAGGCCGCAACAGCGCTTGGTGTCGAGGACGATGGGATTGGTTCCGGCAGCGATGGCCGGCTCGTTGCGCCACACCAGCAGCTCCGCGCCCACCTGGCGGGCGGTCTCATCGCGAAAGGCAAGCATCTCCGCGAACTTGAAGCCGGTGTCGATGTGCAGCAGAGGAAATGGAATCGGCGCCGGATAAAAAGCCTTCTGCGCCAGCCGCAGCATCACCGAAGAGTCCTTGCCGATGGAATAGAGCATGACCGGGCGCTCGAATTCCGAGGCAACTTCGCGCAGAATGTGGATGCTTTCGGCTTCGAGGAGCTCAAGATGGCTCAGACGATGGGAACGCAAAGCTCCGGCAGGAGGCGGCTGGATTTGGAATTCACGTTCGGCGACCGGCATGGGGACCTCGCTTCTCAGGGAGCTTAGGCTGAAGGCCGGTCAAACGCGCCGACTTACCCGGCATTCAGCAACGGGTGCGTTTTCTGGATCGATTGTGCTCAGGGATCAGAGACTAGCGCATACACCCGTCGAAGATGTTCGACCGGCAACAACAAAAGCAGGAGTGCGACGCGCTAACCATCTCTGAGATCATAGTAGCAAACCCCCTTTCAAGATGCAATTGCGGTCCCTGCGCCCCCCGAGATGCGAACATCGAAGCAAGGCATGGCTCCCAGGCCAAAACTCGGGCAGCATTTTCTCACCGACGGGGGCGCTGCGGAGCGGATCGTGGCCGCGCTGGGAAACTTGAAGCAGCTGACCGTGGTCGAAATCGGGCCGGGGCGCGGCGTTATCACAGAATTGCTCGCGGGCCGCGCGCGGAACGTGCTGGCTGTGGAGCTGGACCGTGAGCTGGCCGCGCAGCTTAGCGGCCGTTTTGCGCCCGAGCAGGTGAGCGTGATTGAGCGGGACGTGCTCAACTTCGATTTCGCCGCAGCCAGCGCGCGCGCCGGAGGGCGGCTTGCGGTCGTGGGCAATCTGCCATATTCCATCACTTCTCCTATTCTTCTCAAGCTTGCGGCCAGCCACGCCGCGCTTGAGTCGGCGGTGCTGATGGTGCAAAGAGAAGTGGCTGACCGCGTTGCCGCCGCGCCGGGCGGGCGCGATTACGGCGTGCTTTCAGTGACGGTGCAGATGCACGGCCCGGTGGAAAAACTTTTCACGCTGCCTCCAGGCGCGTTTTCGCCGCCTCCCGAGGTGCATTCCACGGTGTTTCGCTGGCGCTTTGCGCCGCGATTTGCCGAGCTGGGCGTCGAAAAGGAGCCATTCCTGCGCTTCGTGCGTGGTGCGTTTGCGCAGAAGCGCAAGACCCTGGCCAACAACCTGCGCGCCGCCGGGATAACTTCCCAGGCCATCGCTGCGGCGCTGCCCCAAGCGGGGATCGAAACGCAGGCAAGAACCGAGGCCGTGTCAATTGAGGCGTTGGCCGCGCTGTGGCGCAGCCTGAACACGCCGCGCCATTGAGCGCCGGCAAACCGAAACTAGCGACGACTGCGGCCGGCGCAATTCGACCCGCCGTGCGCAAGCGAAACAAATTGGCTGCCGGCCGCAGCGCAATTGGTGTTTTGGCTTTTGGCGCCGGCTCCGACACCAAGGATGCTTCCTGCCAGCAACACCGTCCGGCTGGAGCTGCCCGGGATTTCCCGGGCTTCGTCTGCTGAAGGATTTCCAGCCGGAGCGGCCGCCGGCGCGCCCCACGTGTGCGCCGAGGCGATTGAATTCGGAAGATAGATGATTCCGTCCTGATTCTGGAGCACGGGCTGATAATTCGCCCGGATGGCGGCGAGGATGTCGGGTGCGAACATCTCAGTCCTTCGGCCACTCTCGATTGGCCCGCTGACCTGAACCGCACCGTACTCCTGCTTTTTGAGAGCGCCGATAACCACGCCGGCGTCGAGCCTGCCCAGACCGATCATGCGCGTGGCGTTGTAGGGGTCATAAACGTAGGGCTTGCCGGCAAAATAACAGCGCAGCAAACTTTCGCAAAGCGCCGGACCGGGCTGTTCGCGCAGGAATTCAACTTCGGCGTCAAAACGCGATTGCGCCGCCGCCGTTCGTTCGAGCGCCAGCGGCGGATCCCAGTTGAGGGACGGCGCTGCGCGTTCATCGAGCTGCGGAACGAGCAGCCAGGGAATCAAAAGCCATCCGAAAAGAGCCAGCGCAGCGCGGGCCGCATAACGTCGTTCCGTCTCTTCCATAAGCCACAGGAGGAGACCAACCAGAATGCTCATGGCGAGATAAGCGCCGAAAAGCGCATTGATGGAGACGCCGTCGCCTCCGCTGAAGAAACCGCCGAGCGCAAGGCTGAGGATGAGCAGCATGGCCGCGATACGCCGTCTTTTGTCCTTGCGCAGCTTATATGCCGCCCAAAGGCTGGCGGCAAGCGGCAGCGCCAACGGGCCCAAGACCACACCCGACTGCTCCAATGCCTTCTCGACGGAATAGCCTCTCGGCGCCAGCAGCGCGTTGAAAAAATACGGCCCGTCAAAGTGCTGCTGTAAACCCAGAGCCGCAGCCAGGAAGACAGCACCGCACGCGCCGAACCAAAGAGCGCGGCGCGGCGATAGGAGCAGCAGATCCGCGAGGACCGCAAGGGGAAACTCAATGGGGTTGTGCTTGATGGAGACAGCGAGGACGAACAGCAGCGCAGCAAGGGCAAGCCGGGACCGGCTTCGGTCGAGCCCCAGATCCGGCCCCAGATAGATCCACAGGCCGGCCAGATAGAAAACCTGGGAGAGCATCTGGGGATCGTCCATTCCCACGTAAGCTGGAAAGTCCGCGGCCACGGAAAAGAGCGCCAGGCAGAAAAGGCCTGCCAGAATGGCGGGTTTCCACTGCAAGGTAAGACGGCGAACAATACCCGCCACCAGCAGACAGCAGGCGCACAGGCTCAAAAGCGAAACGACGCGCGCCGTAAACAGATAGTCGTGCGTCCAGTGGTGCAGTTCCGCCATCACCAGGAACGACACCATGGGGTAGTTGATGGTGGTCCACCCGGATTTCTGCGAGTAGAGATTTTGATGAGCCGCCGCCATGGCGGCGTTATAGACATTCCAGCCCTCGTTGTAATTCACTTCCACGCGATAGAACGAGCGCGCGAAAGGAACAACGGCGGTGAGAAGAGCGAAGGCCAGGCAGACGGCCAGCACCCAATTCCGCCAGGCCGTGTCCAGAGCTCGGCTCCGAAACAGGTCAACGTGGGGCTTGGGCTGTTTGGGGGACTCGAGTAGCGGTGAAATGGAAAAACCTCCAGCGAGAATTCCGCAGGACTCTCTCCTGCCGACTTACTGGATTACTCACACATTCGCCTTACCCGGGGAACGGGTTTTCCCTCGCAATCAGGAGGTTCCGTTCCAATTGCGCACGCCGAACTCCGCTGCCGCCGGGACCCTCGCGGGAAGACAAGAAGCACTCGAAGCAGTTCATCTAATTGGACGCAAAACCAAAATGTACGTTGAGTTTGACCTCACAAACCTTGTGGAAGTTGAGGATTTGAGGATTTTGTCCTGCAGAGCCGGCCCTGGGGCAGTGTTCGGCTTCCCATCCATCCGCCCTTCGCGCCGCACCCGAAACTCGAGAAAATCTCCCAAGCAGGCGGTCGCGCAAGTGTTCGGCCTTTGCGAGCGCGTAAGCTATCAAGAGAGCCTGCGCAAGGCTCTTGCTGGAGAATTACGGGAAGCTCGGGTATGCGTTTGCGCATCTGGTAAGTCAGGAACCATGAATCCCACCACCCAACAGGCCAGTCACCGAAGCTTCGAAGAGACCCTGCTCAGCGCGCGGCGGACCATGCTCATGAGCGAAGTCCTGAAGCTCGCGGTGGACAGCTTCCAGGCCAGCAAGACCCGCTTCCTGCTCACCGCCCTGGGCATGGTGATTGGTACGGCCTCAGTGATTTGGGTTGTAACCATTGGACTGACGGGCAAGCAATACATTCTGGAAGAACTGCAGAAGATCGAAACAAATTCAGTGGAAGTGGAATACGCCGGCGGCGGGACCACGGCCGCCGAGCGCGTGCTTTACAACGACTACCTGACGCGCGAAGACGAGAAAGCCGTCGACGAACAGATGCCGGACATCCTCTACTCGTCGCCGGTCCTGGATATGCACGAGCGCATCAGCTTCGGCAGCGGGGTGGTCAAGGACACTCTGGTGCTGGGCGTGAGCCCCGACTACCAGCACATCCGCAACCTGATCGTGACCGACGGACGCTTCTTCGACGACACGGACGATTCGGCGCACCTGAAATGCGCCGTGGTCACGCAGGCCTTCGCGCGGGCGCGCTACGGAAGCGACGACGAAGCGGTGGGCCAGACCTTCGAAATCCAGGGCATTCCCTTCACCATCATCGGCGTCTTCCGGGAGGCCGTTCCCGACTTTGAGATGTCCGAGATCGCCGATCAGACCATCCTCATTCCTTTCTCCGTGGCGCGGTACTTCACCGGAACAGAGAATCTGCGGCAACTCTATTTCTCGCTGCGAACCATGAGCGAAGTTCCCGACGCGGCACAACAGGTCCTGCACATCATCCAGTCGCGGCACCGGCCCAACTCGGTTTACAAGCCGCAAACTCTCCGGGAAATGCTGACCATTGCCGCCAACATCGCCAACATCATTACGGCGGTCCTGGTGCTGGTCGCCCTGGTCACGCTGGCCGTGGGCGGCGTGGGCATTATGAACATCATGCTGGCCAATGTGCGCGCGCGCATTCGCGAAATCGGCATTCGCAAGGCGCTGGGAGCCACCTCCCGCGAAATCAAGCTGCAATTCCTCGCAGAGGCCGTCCTTATTTCGCTCTTCGGCGGGTTGTTCGGGATTGTCGTGGGCCTCTTGCCGCCGCTCTCGATCCGCTTCTTTACCTCCTACGTTTTTCCGTTTTCGTGGTGGTCGGTGTTCGCCGCTCTCACGGCCGCCGTGGCGGTGGGCGTGATCTTTGGAACCGTTCCCGCTACCCGCGCCGCGCAGATGGATCCGGTAGAGGCGCTGAAATATGAATGACCTCGAAGGGACGCGGAAGCACGAAACGGACGAGGTGCCGCCGCGCGGCCCGAACCTGGTGCTGATTTACAGTCTCATTGTGCTGGCGATGATTGCGGCCACAGCCATTGCCGCGCTGATTGTTCTTCCCTTTTATCGCAGAGCGTAGCGCCTTGGGGGCGCGGGGATCAGTCGCGCCTCCGCGAAACCGCTTCCTGATCGGCGCGTTGGGCAATGAGCACCGGGATTCCATCGACGATGGGATAAACGCGGCCGCAGGAGCTGCAGACCAGCCTGGCCGGATCTGCGCACAGACTGCCGAGGCAGATGGGGCAGGCCAGCTCCGCGGCCGCTGCGGGATCGAAGTTGAGTTTGGGGAGAGCGCGCATGGGAGCGGACCGACCCTGACCACCCTCACTGAACGGTTGCGTCAGGGCCGTCAGGATGGCGGACGGAATGCACATGCCGCCTGGAGCGGGTGGTGAACTCCTGCTCGATGCGCTCGTTGGTTCCGGCGCGCGCAAACTCGTAGGCCACGCGAATCCCATTGTAGATGGCGTTGTCGTTCGAGGAGCCGTGACCGATGATGCAGATGCCGCGCACGCCCAAGAGCGGCGCGCCCCCGTATTCGGTGTAATCCAGACGGCGGCGAAAATCGTTGAAGGCGCGGCGCGAAAGAAGCGCCCCGACCTGGGCGGTGACGGTGCGCGTGAGCGAGGCGCGCAGCACCTCGCGCACGAAGCGGCCCACGCCCTCGCTGGTCTTGAGGGCCACATTGCCCACGAAGCCGTCGCAAACAATCACATCGGCCTGCCCGTTGAAGATGTCGCGCCCTTCCACGTTGCCGATGAAGTGAATGGGCAGCGCTTTGAGCAGCGGCAAGGCCTCGCGCGTGAGCTCGTTGCCCTTGGTCTCTTCCTCGCCGATGGAAAGCAGGCCCACGCGCGGCTCGCGAATTTTGAGCACGCTGCGCGCATACATCTCGCCCATCACCGCAAATTGCTCCAGGTTGTACGCCTTGCAGTCCACGTTCGCGCCCACATCGAGCAGCACGCAGGGATTGCCCTTGGATGTGGGCATCGGTGTGGCCAGCGCCGGCCGATCCACGCCGGGCAGCGCACCCAGAACCATTTTTGCTGTGGCCATGGCCGCGCCGGTGTTGCCGGCGGTTACAAAGCCAGCGGCCTTGCCCTCGCGCACCAGCTTCAAACCCACGCGCATGGAGCTGTCGCGCTTGCTGCGCACGGCGTGCGCGGCCTTTTCATCCATGCCGATCCGCTCCGAGGCATGGTGAATCACAATGGGCAGCTCTTCGTTTTCGAGGTGCTCGTCCAGCAGGTCGTGGAGCTCCGCTTCCGGACCGACGAGATGAACCCGCACGGGAAGTGAGCGGCAGGCCAGAATCGCTCCCCGGATCTCCGGCTCGGGAGCCTTGTCGGAACCAACGGCATCAAGCGCAATGTTGTAGAGCATCACGCAGGATTCTACAGGATTTACTTGACGGCTTCTTTAACTTCCACCACCGCGCGGCCTTTGTAGGCTCCGCACTTGGGGCAGGCGCGATGAGGCAGCTTCTTTTCGTGGCAGCTGGGACACTCGGAAAGACCGCTGGCGGTAAGAAAATCGTGGGCGCGGCGATTGGCGGTGCGGCGCGTCGAGTGGCGCCTTTTCGGGTTCGGCATGGTAAGCAATTCCTTTCGTCTCTCTCCGGAGGCTGGGCCGCTCCGCTCATAAGAAAGCGGAACCACGCCGCGGGCGCAGAGATACGCCCTCATTTTCCTGGAGGGCCTTGATTCTTCAGGACTTAATCTGACTCCGCAACCCCGCCAAAGCCTCCCAGCGGGCATCGCTGGGGACTGCCTCGCAAGAACAGGATTGGAGGTTGCGGTTCGCGCCGCAGCGCGGGCAAAGTCCCTTGCAGTCGGGCTTGCACAGCGTCCTGACCGGCAGGGACAAAAGCACCTGCTCGCGCAGCACATCTTCAAGCGCAAGACTGTCTTTTTGATAATAACCGATTTCGGTTTCCGGCGCCGAGATGGCGCGCTCGCCGGTACCGGAGTCGGCGCCCATGGGGCGAAAAATGAGATCGAATTCGCAGGCGAGTGGAATCTCTACCGGCTCGACGCACCGGGCGCAGGGTACTTTCACCCGGCCGGAAAGCCGACCTTTCAGGCGGATGTCGGCCACGACCTCCTTGGGGCCCCGGTGCTCGTGGATCACCTCCGCCCGGCCCGATGTCGCCAGCGGCCCGGCCGGCTCGGCCTCGTCGCCAAGGTCGACCGCACCCGGCGGCAGCTCGAGGTCGAAGTCAACCGGTTCGCGTTCGAGCTCGCTGATTTTGAACTCCATGTTAAAAGCCTAAAGCAGATCAGGAAATTTAGAAATAGCTGCCCAGACCTGCCGTGGCCGCAAATCGTCCCTTTCCCGCGGCCGCACGTTTCTTTTCACCGCAACAAGTTCCCCCTCGGCTGCTACACTCCCGGCAACGCATTTCACTTCGAGGTCACGCGTATGAAACGGTTGCCTCTTCTTTTCCTTGCACTCGTCCCGCTCTACGCTGCCGCGCAGAACCAGAAGCCGCCCACCACGCTGCGTGGGGTGCTGGCGGAGGAGCTGAAAACCACGCACGACCAGGAAGACTGGTTTGTGCCCGCAAGCGTAGCCGTCGACGGGCTCACCGCGGACCAGGCAAAGTGGACTCCGCCGGGCGGAGGCCACTCCGTGGGCCAGCTCGCCTATCACCTCTGGTTCTGGAACACGCGCGAGCTGGCCGACTTCAAGGGCGAGAAATCTCCCTCCTTCAGCGGCAACAACGACGAGACCTTCAATAATTTCGACCCCACGCAATGGGACGACCTGGTAAAGAAGCTGAATCAGGTACTTACGGACTGGGACAAGGCCGTTGCCGCGGCCGACGACCAGACGCTGGCAGCAAAGGCCTCATTGATTGCGCACGTGGCCACGCACAACGCCTACCATATCGGCCAGATCCTCTATGTGCGCAAGCTCGAAGGCGCCTGGGATCCAAGCAAAGGGGTCCATTAGAAATGGGACCGCGGCGCTGCGGCTCCCAAAAAGTTGTATCCCTGTCAAATCGGGTGCTATTTTCGCCCCAGTTCAGACCGAAGTACACTTCCCTCTGAATCCGTGAAAATGCGGTGTGCCGGCCGCCGAAAGATTCTCCCCGCCGATTCCGAGGTTTCGAATCATGCCGCGCCCAACCCTCCTCGCCCTGATTGCGTTCACCGCATTTGCTTTGGGAGCCGGCGCGGAGACCATCTCCGGAAACATCGTCATCAAGAAAAAGCTCACCAGGCGCAACGTCACGCCAGAAGTCTCCGTTTATCAGCGCGGTACAGAAACAGAACTGGGCAAGGACCCGGAGCAGGACCCGCTCGCCTATGAGCGCGCGCACGTGGTGGTCTACCTCGAGGGGCCTCTTCTGTTTACTCCTGCCGCCGAAGTGAACACGGCTCCCGCTCAAATTGCCCAGCTCAATCGGCGATTCAGCCCCGACCTGGTCGTCATTCCGGTGGGATCCGCGGTTTCGTTTCCGAACATGGATCCGATCTTCCATAACGTCTTTTCTCTTTCCAAAGCCAAGAGCTTCGATCTGGGGAGCTACGACAAAGGGGAGACGCGCCGGGTGGTGTTTCCCAAGGCCGGCATCGTCGACGTGTACTGCCACCTGCACCCGAACATGGCGGCCACCATCGTGGTGACTCCCAATCGGTTTTACGCGCAGCCTGGGCCCTCCGGAGAGTACCGGATTGAAAATGTGCCTGCCGGCGAATACACCATTGTTGCCTGGCACCGGTTCGCAGGCTTTTTCCGCAAGTCGATTACGGTCTCGCCCGGACGCGGCGCCGTTGCCGACTTCCTGATACCTCTCGAGGAGGATCCGAAATAGGCTGCGGAGGCGCCGGAGCGCCTTCCTCATGCCGGGAGTCAACATGGTCACGCGCTTCAGAACCCGCGCCTTTCTTATCAGCTTCATTCCCTTTGCGCTCCTGCTGGCTTTGAGCTTTGGATTGATCCAGGGACTGGTGGAATCGACGGTCCGCGACGGGCTGCGCGCCTCTCTGCGCGAGAATCAGCTGGCCATTGCCCACATTCATGCCAAGAGCGACCTCCAAAACAGCCGCTTCCTCAATGTGGCCGGTGAAAACCCGGCCTTGAAGGCCGGCATGGAGCTGCTGCTTTCAAGCTCGGATCGCGAAGCGGCGCGCAGGACGGTGGAGGATCAGCTGCGCGAACTCGGCGAGCATATGGGCTTCGACCTTCTGATTGTTTCCGGCCCGGATGGTACGCCGCTGGCGGGGGTGGTGCGGCAAACGGAGGAAGGTTCGCCGCAGCAGAGCCAACTGGTGCCGTTTCGACCTGCGCAGGGTGGAGGCGGCGACCGCGGACTGCTGCTGCTCAACGGGCGCACATTCCGCGTGGCCTCAGTGCCGGTGGATGAGAATGACGTGAACATCGGCGCGCTTTCCCTGGGTGAGTACTTCGACTTTTCCGAGTTCACCACGCCTGCGGTTCTGATGCATAACGGCAAGGTCGTGGAATCGAATATTGCCGAGATTCCCTTCAGCGAGCTCGATGCGGCTCTGGGACATTGCGACGACCAGTCGGAATGCAACCTGCGCCTGCGCGGCGCGAACTGGATATCCATTCCTGTGCAGTCCTATGGCGCCGGATACTTGCTGCGCAGTTTGGAGAATGTGGACAAGGCCACGGCCCCTATCCAATTCCGTCTGCACAATCTCTTTCTTGCGCTTACTTTCATCTCGGTGCTCATGGCGCTGATTTGCAGCATCATTTCTTCGCGTTCCACGGTGGAACCGATCTCTGCCCTGGTGTCTCACCTGCGCAACGCCGTGCGCACCGGAGTTTTGCCGGAATTCGAGGGAACCCCCTCTTCCATCCTGGAAATACAGGAACTGGCGGAAAACTACAACCGCGCCGCCGTATCCGTGCGGGAAGCGGGCAAAAATCTGGAAGATGCCTATCTTGAATTCATCGGGTCGCTGGCCAACGCGCTCGACGCGCGCGACCGGTATACATCCGGCCATAGCCGCCGCGTGAGCGAAATATCGTGCGCCATTGCGGCGGGACTGAAACTCTCTCCTGCGGAGCTGGAGCGGATACGCATCGGCGCCCTGCTGCACGACATTGGGAAGATCGGAATCTCCGACAGCGTTCTCGAAAAGCCCGGTCGGCTCACCGACGAGGAATTCGCCCTGGTCAAGCAGCATCCGGTGATCGGCAGGCGAATCCTGGAAGGCGTGCAGGGCTTCGCATCCTATCTTCCTGCCGTGGAGCTGCATCACGAGAACTGGGATGGCAGCGGCTACCCGAAAGGCCAGTCGGGCGAGAAAACGCCGATTGACGCCCGCATCATTCACGTTGCCGATGCCTACGACGCCATGACCACGGATCGGTCTTACCGGCGCGGAATGGCTCATGAGCGAGCTGTTCAAATCATCATCGAAAACGCCGGGAAGCAATTCGACCCGAAGATTGTGGACGTGTTTATCAAGCTTCCGCGAGAAGTCCTCATCAAGCAAATGGCTGCGCGAGGACCGTGGAAGCAGGTTCCGGAGCGCGAAATGGCGGCAGCGGGATGAGCGGCCGGGCACTCGCGTGTCTCGCCTGGTGCCTGTTGTGCGGGGCGCCGATCGCCACGCCCGCGGATGCACAGGAAGCCAATTCCGGCTTCAATCTTCGCGCCACTCTGAGCGGCCAGCTAATGGCGTCGAACGTCCTCACCGAGGCGCCGCGATCCGGGACTCCGGTGAGCGCCGGCTTTCGCTCCATGATTTATCCCACCTGGAAGATCAACCAGAACTGGTTTGCCACCGGCGCCCTGCAATTTGTTACGCGCCCTTATTTTTACGAGGACTTCTCAACCCCCGGCTACGGGGCCAAAGGTTACGTGCTGCAAGCCAGTCTGAACTACGCGCGCGTGTCCGGGAAAGGATCGCTGCTGGTGCGCGCCGGCGAGCTCTCCTCGGTTTTCGGCTCGTTCCTTTTGCGCTATGACGATGCCGACAATGCGCTGGTCGATCTGCCCATGGAGTATGGCTACTATTACGCCCCGGTATCCACGCTCGGCGTGGCCGGCGCTGAAGTCGACGCAACCCGAGGCAGATGGGATGCGCGCGCGCAGTTTGCCAATTCCTCGCCGGCAAATCCTCGCAGCCTGTTCGCCCACGATCAGTACGGCAACTGGGCCGGCGGCGCGGGCTACACCCTTCATCAGGGCTTTCGCGTCGGCGTGTCCGGATATCGCGGCCCTTATCTCGACCGCGAATACAAATACTTTTTCCCCGGCGAAGCAAATCCAAACACACTGCCGGCTCGCGCGCTGGGAGCCGATGCCGCCTGGGCGCGCGGACACAGCAGCGTGCAAGGCGAAGTGCAGCATTTCGTCATGCCGTATACGGTGATTCCCACCTATCGCGAGTGGGCGAGTTATGCCGAAGTGAAGCAGGTCCTGAGCCCGCGCTGGTATATTGCGGCGCGTGCAGGACTCACCAGCGCCAAGGAATCCGGCAGAGTGCGCAATCTCGAGTCGGCCGCAGCATTCCGGCCCGACCGCCTGCAGCTCATCAAGTTCGATTACGAAGTTGAACACCACGATCAAGGATCCCCGCATAACGAGGACACGTTTTCCGTGCAATTCGTTACTACGCTGCACGCGTCCGCTGGCCGGGATTAGGCGGTTGCGCTACACGCTGTGCACTCCTGAGCCTCGCGCGCGTATGCGCCAGTGCCTTCCTGCGGCCTACGAGGGCTCTTAGCAGGCCCCAGCGCTGCGCAATCATCCGACGGATCGGCCCATGCTTCGGGCTCGTAGCGTTGCTTTCGTGCCGGCGGTAATAAATGAGGCCCTGCGGCAGATACGCGGCCCTCCCTACCAACGCGTTCACCATTCCGATCCAGGAATCGTGCATGGGAATGCCTTCGGGAAACGGAAGCGCCGCTTCGAGGATCTCCCGGCGAAAAGCCATGGTCGACCCCTGATAGCGGTTCTTGAGGAGATTGGCCGCTGCACCCAGCGGCGGACGTGCACCGGTATGCAGCATTTGCCCAAGCGGACGCCCTTGCCCGTCGATCAGCTCGGCATTCGTGAGCACCAGGGTCGTAGCGGGCGAGTTTTCAAAGACCGCGAGCACCCGCGCCACCTTTTCCTCGAGCCACACGTCATCCTGATCGCAAAGAAAAATGATCTCTCCTCTTGCCTGCGCAAGTGCGCTCTCAAACGCGCGTATCACTCCCACGTTTTGCGGATGACGAAGCACGCGGACGCGCGCATCGTGAAATCCCTCGAGAATTGCGACGGTTTCGTCGGGCGACGCGTCGTCGGCCACAATCAACTCGTCTTCGGGCCCCAGCTGCCGCAGCACGGAGTCGACTTGTTCGCGAATGAACCGCGCGCCCTTGTACGCGGCCATGCAAACCGAAAGCGGACGCCGGTCACTCATTGAATTTCAGGGAGCGGAGAAAGCCTGCGATTGAGCGCCTCTCGCTCGTCATCGCGGAACCAGCTCCACTTGGCGAAATACTTCATGGCGGAGAGTACGTGATAGCCCATCAGCCTGAGATCGGCATAGGAGCCCTTGGCGTAGCCGTGCACGATGGAGATATGCGGGTAAAAGACGGTTTTGTATCTGCTGCCGATGCGGCGGCAAAGATCCACGTCCTCCATGTACATGAAATAGCGCTCGTCGAACAGACCCACCTCTCTGAGCGCCGCGGCGCGCAGGAACATGAAGCACCCGGAAAGGCACGGCACCTCACGCGGGATGCTCATGTCCAGGGTGCGCAGCTCATATTGCTCAAATCGGTTGCGGAAAAAGGCGCTCCCGAATTTGCCCAGAAAGCGGCGCAGGAACAGATCGAAGGGCGTGGGCAGCAACTTGCACAGCCGCTGCTCGCTTCCATCCGGATAGACGATGCGCGGCATCAGCAAACCTGTCTCCGGCAAATGCGCCATGATCCGGGCAAGCTCGCTCAGCGTTCCGCTTTCAAGGGAAATGTCCGGATTCAGGATGACGTGAAATGGCTCCTCAGCCGAGGAGAGTCCCTGCCAGGCGAGATTGTGCGCGGCGCCATAACCCAGGTTGCGCCGCGGTTGCAGGCAGCGGCCGCCCAGCGAAGCAGCCAGGGCGCACGCGTGGCCAGCACCGCCGTTGTCGACCACCGTCCACGCGGAGAGCGCCGGATCGCGCGCAATGGCTTCGAAGAGAGGACGCATTTCCCGTGCGCTCTGCTGATAGAGCACAATGCTTGCGGTCACCCGCGAGGAAACTTCTTTATGCATAGATACGAATCAACCTTCTTCGGCATATCCGGGCAGACCGGTCTCCGGGAGCAATTGACCCAACCGGCCCCGCGTGTGAAACAAACCCGGCGTCCACTCCCGCCGCGCCAGCTCGAAGCAAAGCAACACATAAATGGGATACTCATAGCGCGGCTGCGTGAACGGATTGGCCGCCGTGATGATCAGATAGAGGGCCATGAAGAAGGGCAACGGTCTGCTCATCCTCAGCCGGCCTTTGCACAGCGCGATGACAAACACGAACAGCATTGCCAGGCAGTGCAGGTGAATGACGTACTGATTGGCCAGATCGGTGAAGTCCTGGTGCAGATAACCGCTCAGCCAGTAAGCGGGCGTAAGAACGCGGCCAAACATCGATGTGAGCGCCTTTGGTATCACTACCAGTGGAAAACCGTAGGACGATTGCATTCGATCCAGCACCAGAATTCCGTTGCCGGTCTGTGCCTGATCGACAAACGCCGAGAGATCCACGCCTCTGGAATGGAGCGCGAGCGGGTAGGCGATGGTAATGACCGCGACGAGAAGCAGGATCGCCGAATAAGGATGGCGGCGGAAAAAGGAGCCTTCCCGCCGGAAGAACAAGAACAGGAGAGTGATGGCCGACTGCTCCCAGCGCGCCATCAGGCCGATGACCAGAATGGCGGCGAGCAGCAATTTCGATTTGCTTTCGGTGTAAAGATAGCGGCACAGAAGCAGGCTGGCGGCGAGCGCAAAGATCTCCTTGTTGAGCGTAACCAGGCTCACCAGCGTGGTCGCGTTGAGCGCGAGGAGCAATGCCAGAGTAGTCCGGCTCAGATCCTTGATGGGCGCGCACATGGCAAGGGCAAAAACAAACAGGGCAATGTTGCCCACCATCACCCAAAACGGCGACTGAAAGAGGAGCGCCATCAAAATCGGTCCGATAAAATTGGCCCCCAGCCCGATGAACTCAACGCTGTGAGATCCCTCCTGGCGCAGCGTCTCCGCGAGATCAGAGTAGTTTTGCGAGTCGGCGCCGGGCTGCAGATCGCTCTGAATGAACTCGGTGTGGGGAGCTCCGCCCCCGCGCAGCATTTCTGCAATGAGAAAGTAGGTTTTCGAATCGGCGCCAAGCCGCAGATTGCTCTGATTGAGAAGAATAGGTTGCTCGATCGAGTAAAAGACGGCGAGGCACAATCCCAGGAAACCGATCAGCGGCATCAGGCGAAGCCAGCTTTTGAGAGGCGCGTGCCAGTTCAAGAAACTGGCTCCGGTGGGGAGCGCGCGCCGGGTGAAGAAGGATCCTGGAAGGCGAAACCGGAGGCGTCTTTTACGCATGCTTATTCGCACCTCGTTCCGCAGTCTTCGTCATCTGCGTCCTCGTCTTAATTCCAAGCCAAGAGCGATCGCCGCGGTATGCTTCCGCGTTCAAGTCTCCGAAGCGAAAGATTCCTGTCCGCATCCCGGCCTTACCTACCTTCTTTCCGAGCCCGCTCGCCATTCGAGCAAGCGTTCTTTTCTTGGGGTGGTAAGGCGATAGATCATTTGCTCCCAGGCGATCCGCGAGAACTCCGGGTTCTTGTGCTTCCGCCGTTGTCTGATCGCGCGCAAGAAAACGCGCACGGTCTGCGCGGCATTTTCCAAAGGGCCCTTATAGAGGTCGTTGAAGGCGCTTTCCGCGCGGGAAAAATTCCGGTATCGCCAGGGAGACATCAAGCGGTCGTAATCCATGATCGACATTTCGTGCTGCAGTTCGGTATCGGTTGCGCGCCACACGCGCATGCCGTGGAGATGGAAGCGATGAAACAGGTCCATGTCCGCGTAGTCGAGCCAGAAGTCACGGCTGAATCCGCCGATCTGCTCGACGGCAGAGACGCGCACGAGAGAACCGCTGTTAATGGCCATTGCCTCTCCCGGCAGGATGTTAGTCTCGCCCTGCGCATACGGGGTGAGCCGGTTGAAGCGCTGCCGGCGCGGCGAGACGACGACCTTGCCGACGCGGATGGTGGGCACAATCGCGGCAATTTGGCCCTGGCTCTCCACCTGACGGCGATGGCGCAGCAGCGCGTGCAGAAAGTCTGCCCGGACCTCCATATCCTGGTCGAGCAGCAGCATCCACTCGTGACCCTGCGCGCGCGCATAGCCGAGCGCCTGGTTGTATGCGCCCGAGGGGCCGAGGTTTGCATTGGAGCGGCGATAGAGAAATCCGGGAGGGAGCTGCGGAGCGGCAATGGGCTCGGGCGTATTGTCCCAGATCATCACCTTGTAGGACCCGGCCAGATCGGGATCGGAGGCGAGCGCGCTCTTCAGCCCCCGAAAGGTGCGCGACTCCTCAAGAGCCGTTTGGTAGCGGACCAGCACCGCAAGAATCCTCATGATCAAGCTCCGATGGCCGAGGGGCGAAACCGCGCTGCCAGCAGATGCGCGCCCGCACCGTGAATCAGGTTTCGCTCGCCTTGGTTGAGATGGCCATACCAGAAGACCGCGGCCAATACGGCCACGGAAGCCAGCAGCAGTGCGATCTGCGTGGCCAAATCAGCGAACCAATGCAGGCACAAAGCCAGAACGCCGGCGGGAACAGCGGCCCATGCCACGGGCCGGAGCACTCCCTGCCAGAGCAGTTGCGCGCGGTTGAATGCCATGGAGCGCGTTTGCCGCATGCTGACCAGAAAGTGGAGAGCGACGCCCACAAACGCGCCTATGAAAGTTCCCAGCGCTACGCCCTCGGCACCCATGACTCGCACCAGAATCAGGCTGCAGGCCACATTGACTATGGCTTCGACCGCAGGCGAGATCAGCATGCGGCTCTGCTCGCCGGCGCTGAAGCCGATGACCGCATAGGGAAGAAGCGTGAGACGCACAAGTTGCGCTCCCATCAGGATCTCCGCGAACACAAGCGCGCGTTGCGCATAGACAGGCCCTACCCAAAGGTGCAGAAGCACCGGCATTCCCAGCATGAAGGGCACCGCGAGCAGCAAGAGCAGGGCCGTGGCCAGCCGTGCGGTGCGTACCACCACTCGCCCCATGCGCTGCGCGTCTTCCCCTGCACTCAAGTTCGACATCATGGGGACAAGCGTAGAAAGCACAGCGCCGTGCGGAACGGAAATCAGGTTGCTGGCTGTGGCTGCCAGCGCGTAATAGCCTGCGTTGCCGAAGTCGAAAGCCGCCACGATGGGAAGATCAAGCCCCGCGATGAGCAGCGAACTCAGCTGCGAGGCGAAGGTAGCGCAGCAGAAGCGCGCAAATTCCCGCACCATGACCAGCTTCACCAGGCGCAGCTTGAAGTGCGCGGCGGCTCCGTGAATACGGGTGGCAAAGAAAAAGATGACTGGCTGCATCAGAGTGCCGGCCGCCGTCCACAGCGCCATCCACATCAATCCCTGACGGTGAAAGGCCGCCCACAGCGTTCCGCCCGCTCCGGCAAGCTTGGAAACGCTGACGGCCGCGGCATTGATCTCGTTTCTCTCAAGGCCGAGGCACAGACCGGCGAAAGCTGAGGTCGAGATGGCCAGACCGAATGAGCCCCCGACGAGCAGAAGCGCGGCCCGCGCCTGGGGAAGGATGGGCGCAGGAATGGAGCGAAACAGGCTGCCGAGATGAAACGCCACCGTTGCCGCCAGCACGCACACGGCGGCAGCAACGCTGGTGAGGAATACCGTGGAACTGCTCAGCACCGTGCCCAGGTAGTCGCGGTCTGCGGCGTGTTCTGCGCGCGCCACAAAGCGGCCGATCGCGAGCTGCAATCCGCCATCGAAGAGGGTTGCGTAGGCTCCGATTTGCAGCACCAGCATCCAGGTTGCGTAAGAAGCCTGATCGAGAAGACGGACGAGCAGCGGAGGAACCACAAGCACGACCATCCAGCTTGTTCCCAGGCGCAGCAGGTTGGCGGCCGAGTTCTTGGCAAGAACGGCAAGCCTGGCGTGCGGATCGTCCGAGCGCGCCACGGTTGCGCGGCGCTCGGATGCATTTTGCTTGGGTGAGAGACTTTCGCCGGGCGGGCTAGTCTTCCTGCGCATACAGCTCCCGGTCGGTCCGCCGCCGCGGACGCGTCATGGAAAAAGTCTGCCGCAGGAATCTGAGCTTGGCATGTGCCTCCGGATCGCCGTGCATGCGCGCAAGCGAAGTCTGCATGAGGGCAAGACTGACCCCGACCAGCAAGCCCACAAAAATACCCGCGGCCACGATCAGGGCGCGCGGCGGGAACGATTTGTGGTCGGGGACGATGGCCGGATCCACGGTTTGGATCAAGGCGCCCTCCTTGGCCTGGTCGAGCTTGGCCAGCTCGAGCTGGCGGGCGAGAAACTCGAAGATGGTCTCGTAATACTTGGCGTCGCGGTATTTGCGGATGTACTCAAGCCCCGTTTGCGGCACCATGCCTTTGGGCTGGATCAATCCCGCCGTATCATCGTCTTCGCTGCCGCCCAGCTTCTGCAGTTGTGCGCGCAATCCTTCTAATCCCTGTTCAGCTTCAATCAGGCTGGCATTCTGATCGCCGGCGTAGGTGCGCATCATCTGGATCTGCACTTCCTTGGCCTCGATCTGCGCGCGCAACATGGCCGCCGACTCGATGAGCGCGCGCGCCTGGCTGTCAAGCTGGAGCATCCCCGTCTTCTGCTCCGTCTCCTTCAGCGCCTCCTCAGCTTCGGCCAGCTTTTCCTTGGTCGCATCGACCTGTTGCTCAAAGAAAGCCACGCGCTGCGCAGCCTCAGTAATCGCCAGTCCTTGCGACAGCATGCGAAACTCATCCACGTAGCCGTTGGCCATTTCCGCCGCGCGCCTCGGATCGGGGTCGTCGACGGAGATGTGAATCAGTTCGTCCTTTCCGTTTCCCTCCACGTCAAATCGACTTTCAAAAGCCTTGCGCGCCTGGGAAAGATACTTGCACTTGTATTCCTTCATCAGGCCATAGCGATTGATCATGGCGTCTTCGACGGCCTGGCTTTTCATCATGGCCACGTACATTTCGTTGGGGTTCCTCACGCCCAGCGCGCTGCCAGCCAGGCTTGCCAGCCCGCCCATGCCTGAGAGTTGCGAACTCAAGGCCGATGCCAGAGAGCCTTCCTGTTGCGGCGGCAGGATGGTGGTTTTGGCGGTGAACCGCGTCGGCAGCAGCAAGGCCAGCACCAGGGCTGCAACTGCGAAGAATGCGGTAGTTTTTAAAATGAGCCAGCGGCGCAGGGCGAAGATCACCAGCAGATCGAGAACGGAAATCTCGTCGTTGCTCTGGTCGCGGCGAGCGCCTGCCGGATCGATGGGCATCGAAACGCTTTTTAGAGTAGGCATACGATTTCAATTGCCGTCTTCGTCAAAGTCGAGCCATGTGCCTTGCGCCGCAACGGCGACGGGAAGCGCCAGTGACGGAAATAAGTGAATCTTCATTGAAAATTTCGGAATTGATCCGGCCCGTTTTTTCGCGCGCCTCTTGAAGTTAAGAAGCATTCTCTCCGTGGTTTGACGCATCAATTGCTGTTTCCGCTTGCAGAGCTCCGTTTGTATCGACACTGGCAGCCGCGCACTGAGGCGAAAGGCAAACCCGACCGGGGGATGGTGCATCCCAATGCGAAGTGCAGATTTGTTGATCTGCCTGTCTCTTGTTTTGATGAGGAAACGTAAGGATAAGTTGATCGCGTGAAGGGTTTTCTTGAGCACTTAGAAAGCGTTTGATTCGGGGCGATTTATTTCGCAATCTTCTTCGCGCCCGCGGCTCCGCCGCAACGGGCGCTAACCAACACGGGGATTTTTCCGCCGATGAGTGTACTCGAATGCGCGCAGACTGCCGCAAAGAAAGAAAATCGCCGTACAGGGCCCCACATCATCATTGAAACGAACCGGGCGCAGAAGCCGCTGCTTCACTTCCCCAGGCACAAAACGCCGCTGCCCGCTGCAGGGGCCTGGATCGATTCACGCCGCCGGCGCGCCTTCGATTTTCTCGTCGCCCTGGTCGCGCTGTTGGGGTTGGCGCCCATCCTTCTGCTCTTGGCAATCCTTGTATACCTGAGCTCGCCGGGGCCCATCTTTTTTCGCCAGCGCCGCATGGGACGTTACGGCAACAAATTTGCCTTATATAAATTCCGGTCCATGCATGCTTCGGTTTCTTCCGGTTCTCCCATTACCGTCGTCGGAGATATGCGCATAACCCGCGTAGGCGCATTCCTGCGCCGTTACAAGCTCGACGAGCTGCCGCAGTTCTGGAATATCTTGAAGGGCGATATGAGCCTCGTCGGACCGCGGCCCAAACTGCCCCAGCATGAGGCCTTGTTCTTGCGCGTTCGCCCCGGCATCACCGGCCCCGCGACACTCGCCTTTCGCCAGGAGGAGGAAGTTCTGGCCGGCGTTCCCGCGCACAAACTGGACGCGTTCTACCAGGGAGTGGTCAAGCCGAGCAAGGCGTGGATCGACATGGACTATATCTCCACGGCAACCTTCTTCTCCGATTTGCGTCTGCTTTGGGATACCTGCACCTGCTGTCTGGGAATTTCTCAGCCACGCTCCACCGAAGAGTGGATTGCCCTGTATCGGGAGGCGCACGCGGATTACGGGATGCCCGCCAACGAAAAGCTCTCCGCGTGAATTGCGCCGCGGCTTGCGACGAGAGGAAGCAGGAATCCTCACCGTCGCCAACCGAATCCTATCCAGTATGATCGGTAACAGGACCTTCCTTCCCGCTCGAGAAATTTCGAACCGAGGCATTCTGGAATGAAATCTTGGGGATCGCTCGCTTTCTTGGCCGCCCTCGCTTGCGGCACGTTGCCCGCTCGAAAAGTCGTCGCGCAGGGAATCATTACCGGACCAGCGGCCTTCGCCGCTTGGAATGAACAAAAACCCGGGGTGATGCGGAAAATTACGGTTGCCGATCTGCCTGCGCCGTTCGCAACGGAATCCGTCGATAATGGCCCCACCGTGATTGACCGGCCCAAAGACGCATGGCCGATCGCACCTCCCGGCTTCAAGGTTGAGTTGTACGCGGGCGGCGATGCGGCAACGCCCATGCAACGTTCTGACGACGTGCGCGCCACCTACGGACCCAGCTCGGGAACCTTCGTGATGCCGCGCGTGATTCACATGGCGCCCAACGGCGACCTGTTCCTGGCCGATTCGCAGGCCGGCTCGATTTTCGTTTTGCGTGGAGTGACGGCGGAGGGGCACGCCAAGACGGTGAGCGAGTTCGCCGGCGGGCTCGACCATCCCTTCGGCATCGCCTTCTACCCGTCTGGGAGCGATCCAAAATGGATTTACGTCGGCACGGCCACGCAAGTGGTGCGCTTCCCTTATGAATCGGGCGAGCTGAAGTCCGTGACCGGCTCGCCGCAGGTCATGGTGCCGGACATTCCCGGTTACGCGCAGTTGCGCGGCGGCGGCCACTGGACACGCGATGTGGTCTTTTCGGCCGATGACCGCTTCCTGCTGGTTTCCGTCGGCAGCGGATCGAACATCGACAACCCGGACACGCATGCGCGCGAGTTTCATCGCGCCGACGTGCTCGAATACACGCCGGAGGGAAAATTCGTCGAGGTTTACGCCTACGGCATTCGCAATTGTGTGGGAGAGGCCGTCAATCCGACAACCGGTGAGCTTTGGTGCTCAACCAACGAGCGCGATGAGCTGGGAAACAACCTTCCGCCCGATTACGTTACGCACATTCAGGAAGGCGGATTCTACGGCTGGCCCTGGTATTACATCGGTGGACATAAGGATCCGCGCCTGCCCGAGCCCTGCTCCGATGGACCCGGAGCCAACCCGCAGCGCAGCGCCCCGCTCACCATGCTCGAGGCCATGAGCTGCAAGCATGTCGATCTTTCTTCCAAAGTGATTGTGCCGGACGTGCTGGTGCAGCCGCACATGGCTTCGCTGGAGATGACTTTTTATCCCGACCACGGCGGCAGTTTCCCGGCGGTATACGCCGGAGACGCTTTTGCCGCGGAGCATGGCTCGTGGAACCGCAAGAATCGCGGCGGCTATGAAGTGATCATGATCCCCATGAAGGACGGAAAGGCCACCGGAGCGTACGAAGACTTCCTCACCGGCTTTGTTACGCCCGACGGACAAGTGTGGGGCCGGCCGGTGGGCGTGGCCGTTGGCCAGGATGGCGCACTGTACGTTACCGACGACGGCTCACGCAGCGTGTGGCGCGTGGTGTCAGCGGAATAGGCGAAATCGCTCGTGCCCTCAGCTTCGGCTTTCGCTGTCTCGTAATTGGCCATCTGTATACGGTTCGCCGGCGCGGTATCCCTCTTTACGCCGCTATGGTAGCCTCCGGTTAGACACGTTCGCGGCTCGCGGCCGGAAACCCGGAATTTCTAATCTTCGTCGCAGGACCATGCTGCCGCCGCCTGCAATCCACGACCATTGTTGGGAGAGAGACTCGACATGAGCGCCGTCAAGTATGACCTGGTTGTCATCGGCTCCGGACCCGCCGGTCAGCGTGCAGCCGTGGCCGCGGCCAAAATGAACAAGCGCGTGGCCGTCGTGGAGGCGCGCTCCGTGGTGGGCGGCGTTTGCATCAACACCGGCACCATCCCGTCGAAGACCATGCGCGAGGCCGTTCTGCACCTCTCCGGTTATAACTACCGCTCGCTTTATGGCATCAACTACCGCGTGAAGGAAAAGATCACCATGGGCGATCTGGCCTTCCGGGTGCAGGCAGTGATCAAGACCGAGGTCGACGTCACCGAGGCCCAGCTCTCGCGCAACGGCGTAGACGTGGTGCACGGCATGGCGCGATTCACCGATCCGCACAAAATCCATATCGAGGGCCCGCTGGGCGATACCACGCTCGAGTCCGACCACATCATCATCGCCGTGGGCACCCGGCCGGCCTCTTCGCCCAAAGTGCCCATCAACGGCCGCACCATCATCAACAGCGATCAGGTCCTGGATTTGCCCGAGTTGCCGCGCACGCTGATCGTGGTGGGCGGCGGCGTGATCGGCGTCGAGTACACTTGCATGTTTGCGGTTCTCGGTGTGCGCGTCACGCTGATTGAAAAGCGCGATCGCCTGCTCGAGTTCGCCGACCGCGAGATTATTGAAGCGCTCAGCTATCATCTCCGCGACAGCCGCGTCACCATGCGCCTGGGCGAAGAACTCGAGAGCGTCGAGGAGCCCACGCCGGGTACCGTTGTCGCCAACCTGGCGAGCAAGAAGAAGGTCTCCGGCGATGCGCTGCTCTACGCCATCGGGCGCCAGGGCGCCATCGACGACCTCAACCTGGCCGCTGCGGGCCTGGATGCAGACAATCGCGGCCGCATCGCCGTGAACGAGCATTACCAAACCAAGGTCGAGCACATCTTCGCGGTCGGCGACGTGGTGGGCTTTCCCTCGCTGGCTTCGGTTTCCATGGAGCAGGGGCGTCTTGCCGCAGCCTGGGCCTTCAATGACCGCGCTGTCTGCTCCAATCCGAGCTTCTATCCGTACGGGATTTATACCATCCCCGAAATCAGTTTTATCGGCAAGACCGAGGAGCAGCTCACCGACGAGGACGTTCCCTACGAAGTGGGTATGGCTTATTATCGCGAGGTTGCGCGCGGCCAGATTCGCGGCGACACTACCGGACGCTTGAAGCTGATCTTCCATCGCGAGACGCGCAAGGTGCTGGGCGTCCACATCATTGGCGAGGGCGCCGCGGAGCTGGTGCACATCGGTCAGGCGGTGATGACCCTGAACGGCACGGTGGACTACTTCATCGACACTGTGTTCAACTACCCCACGCTCGCCGAGTGCTACAAGGTAGCGGCATTCAACGGGCTGGGGCGGCTGCAAAGGTATCAGGGGTAGACTGAGTTCTCCTCGCCGAGCGGCGCACGCCAGTCAGGCGCGGGGAGCGGGTGCGCGACCGGGTGCAGCATGAGCGCCGCCTGGCGCGGCTTAATTCTCCCCATCCCCAAGGAGGGGCTTCCATGACACGCGCTATTGGAATCGTGATCACCGAACACCTCGTCGCCGGAAGGCTTGAGGACCAACAGATTATCGGTGAGCTTCTACGCTACCCGGCTGAGGGCGAGGCCGCGGACGCGCTGACCGCGATTCCCAGCGGCGAGCTGGTGCAGATCATGGCTGCGCGAGTGGCCACGCTGGCCGCAGCCGCAGCCGGTCCGCTCGACGCCATCGGCATCGCCGTGCCCGGCATCGTGCGCCACGGCGTGGTGGAGGACTCTCCCAATCTTCCTCAAATCAAGGGCATGCGGCTGGCCGAAGAGATGGCCCGGGAGATAGCCTCGCGCGGTATCCTGACTCCCGTGTACGCGGTCAACGATGCCGATGCCATTGCCGCCAGCGTGGCGGCTACGCACGGGCGCTTCAACAAGCTCACGCGTGTTTGGACAATCGGCAACGGGATCGGCTACGGGCGATGGCCGTATGTGGAGGGCGTCTGGGAGGGCGGGCATGTTACCGTCACCCTCGATCCCAAGGAGCGCTACTGCGGCTGCGGCGGCGTGGGCCATCTTGAAGGCATTATGGGCTCGCGCGCCATGCGCATGCGTTTCCTTGACCTGGAGCCGGAAGAAATCTTCGCCAATGCAAAAAAGGGCGACCAGCGCTGCCGCGATTTTGTCGATCTGTGGCACCGCGCGCTGGCCGCGGCCACGGCCTCGTTCATTCACCTGGCCGGGCCGGGCAAATTCTATTTCACCGGGCACAATGTGCACTTTCTTGAGCTGCCGCTGCTGCGTAGCCACCTGGAGACCATGGTGAGAATGAGCCCTTTGCAGAGCTTTTCGCTCGAAGTTCTGCCGCCCTCGGATGAAACCGCGCTGCTGGGAGCCGGTGTTAGCGCCCTGCGGTCGGTGGCGGGATAAGGCTCTTCCCCGCGGCAGCAAGCTACGGCATTTTCTGAGTTACTTTGTCCTCTTCGTTCCTTCGCGAGGTCGCCGCTCCCTGTTGGTCGCGTCGACTCTGCTTTCCGTCTTCGGGATATAGCTACTCAGAAAATGTTTTAGGCCCAGTTCTCGATCTTCAAACCGGGGACGCGCGCGAATTCCCGCGTGTTGTTCGTGACCAGCGTCAGCCCCAAGCAGCGCGCGTGTGCGGCAATGAATAGATCGTTGGCTCCGATCATCGTTCCGCTGGCCTTGAGAAAGGCGCGAATCCGCGCGTAATCCGTAGCTGCACTGCCGGGATAATCCAGAACTTCGACGTACTTGAGATAAGCGTCGAGTTCAACTTCATTTCTCGTCCTTCGCGGCGACACCTCTACGCCGTACATGAGCTCGGATTTCGTGATTGAGGAGATGCACACATCGGGCAGGCCGACGGTCTTGAGCTTGAGTAGAACGGCAGCGCTGGAGCGCTTCATGATGAAGGAGGAGATATCCGTGTCAAGCATGAATTGAGGCATCAGAGATTCCGCTCCTGCGCCGGCAGGTCCTCGACTCCCTGCATAAAGTCTTCCGATGCCCCGGGGCTGGACTCCAGGTATTCCGCCCAGTCCTTCGGGCGAGGCGACAGAATCACATCCTCGCCCTCTTTGCGGATGAAGACTTCGCGCGTCTTAAATTGGAACTCCTTCGGAATCCGCACCGCCTGGCTGCGGTTGTTCATAAAAACCTTTGCTTTGCGTTGC
>JASHOQ010000105.1 GCA_030041045.1 Acidobacteriaceae bacterium | reverse complement strand
CGCGAAGGCGCCGCGCCAGGCCTCGACGATGCGGCCGCCAAGCACGCCCAGAGCCAGCACGCCGGCGAGGGTGCCGGCGGCGGCCGAAAGCTCGCGGCTGTGCAGGATGTCGCCCTCGCGCCGCGCCTTCTGGCGGCGATGCTGCGTGGCCTGTTCGGTGCGCTCGCCGGGCATGGGTCAACCTCCGAGGCCCGCGTGCGGGGCAGCGGGCGAAATCGAGATCAGGCGCTCGGCCAGGTCGAGCAGCGAGGCGAAGCGCGCCTCAATAAAGTGCGGCCAGAGCGCCAGCGCCGCGATGAGGATGAAAAAGCCGGTGAGCGTCTTCATGGGCACGGTGAGGGACATGACGGGCAACTGCGGGCTGAGCTTGCCGAGCAGCGCGACGGCGATCTCCACCAGCAGGGTGGCGGCGAGCACGGGCGCGGCCAGTTCGACCGCGGCAAAAAAAACGCCGGCCCCGGCGCGAAAGATCGCCAGGGCCGTGAGCCGGGTGAAGGCGAAGGCGCCGAGGGGCGCCACGCGGAAGCTGCGCACCATGGAGGCGAGAAGGACGCGGTCGAGGCCGGCGGTGATCAGAACCAGCGTGCCGAAGAGCTGGAAGAGGTCGCCCAGAAGCGGCGTCTGGATGGAGGAGCTGGGATCGAGAAGATTGACGAGCGAGAAGCTGAACTGCACACCCGCAATTTGGCCAGCGAAGAGAAGCATTTCGTTAAGCAACGTGAGCGAGAGACCGTAGACTAGGCCGACAGCAAGCTCGCCGAGCAGCGCGGCAAACCCGAGCTGGGCGTGCGCCTGCGGCACCGTGGAGACCAGCGGCGCGAGCAGAAAAGCCACCACGCCCACGAAGACCGCCTTGGCGCGCAGCGGGAGCGCGGTCGAGGAAAAGAACGGAGCGAAGAGCACCATGCCGCTCACGCGCACCAGCGCGAGGGTAAGAGCGGCGAGGAAGGTGGGCCAGTCGGTCATTTGAGCGTTCAGTGCTCAGTGGTCAGTTCCCTGCCATCTGCTTTCATCCCAGGTAGCGGTGAAAATCTGCAAACAGCAGGCGGGTGTAGTCGGCGATGCGGCCCAGAAACCAGGGCATGGCGGCGAGCAGGATCAGCGCGATCGCCGCCAGGCGCGGCACGCTGGTGAGCGATTGCTCCTGCAGGCTGGTGAGGGTCTGCACCAGGCTGAGCAGAAAGCTCAAGCCGGCAGCGGACACAAGCAGGGGCGCGGCCACGATCATCGACTCCTTCATGAGCTGGCGAAGCAGTTCGGCCACCAGGTCGGGCGTCATGGGTGTCTCCTTTCATAGGTTGTTAGGGCCGAAGCCAGTTGAGTCTCGCATGCCTTTCCCATGCCCCGGGGTCAAAAGCTCTTCAACAGCGAGCTGCCCAGCAGATTCCAGCCATCGACCATCACGAAGAGCAGAATCTTGAGCGGCGTCGAGACCACTACCGGCGGCAGCTGGAACATGCCGATGGAAGTGGTAATGGAGGCGGTCACGATATCGACAAGCAGAAAGGGAAGAAACAACACCGCGCCGATCGCGAAACCGGCCTTCAACTCGGAAAGAATGTAGGCGGGAACCACGACGCGCATGGGCAGATCGTCGGGCGTGTTGGGCCGGGGAATCTGACCCGCGGCGGTGAACAGGGCCAGGTCCTTCTCGCGCGCGTAGCGGAGAAGAAAATGCTTCACCGGCTGCGCTCCGCGGTCGATGGCTTCGAAGCCCGTAATCTGGCCGGCGCGGTAGGGCTCGACCGCCTGCTGTTCGACCTGGTTGAGCACCGGCGTCATCAGGAACCAGGTCATCATCAGCGCCAGGCCCATCAGCGTGGGATTCGAAGGCGCGGTCTGCGTGCCCAGCGCCTGGCGCAGAAAGTGAAAGACCACGAGCAGGCGCACCAGCGGCGTCATGCCCATGAGGATGGCGGGCAGAAGGGTGACCAGCGTGAGGACGAAAAGGATGGTCCAAGGAGTCGAGTCCGAAGGATGGAGCTTTGCGTTCAGATCGGGCAGAAGCGGGACAGGCGCGGCTCGGACCTGGAACAGAGCCAGGCTTGCAGAAGCAAACCGCGCCGGCCAGAAGTCCGTTGAAAGAGGGTTCACCAGGAGACCCTCGACGATCTTGGGACGGAGGTTGCGAACTCGTCGGCGCGCCGCGGAGCGGAACGGGCTTGGTCGAGGGGAAAAAACGCCGAGCCGCCCTCGGCCGAAGTGACCACGAGCAGGCGCCGCCCTTCGGCCTCCACCAGGGCGAGGGACTGCCGCGGCGCCAGGGCAATGCGCTCGACGAGCGCCAGGCGGGGACGCGGTCGCGGGCGGCGGCGCAACCAGCCACGCGACCAGTTCCGCGCTAGCGCAAACAGCCATCCGGCCAGGCCGCCCACAGGCAGCGCGCGCGACGGGGGAGTGCGCTCGATTTCTTCCCTGCCCGCCAGGCTCTTCATGCAATACTTCCCTTCCGCCCTTCGACTCAATCTCCGTGCCCGATCTCCGGGCGTGGTCCCCGGGCTCGGTCTTCGGGCCCAGTCGCTCGCCGATCGGACTCACGCCAGCCGGGTGATGCGCACCGCCAGCTGGGTATCGACTACTTCAAATTCACTCCATGCCAGCCGAACATTGCCGGCGGCCAGCGGCAGGTCTTCGCCGCTGCTCCACTGGGTCTCAACCAGGTGCCCGGGCGCGAGAGCCAGCACATGGCGCACACGGAAGGCGCGCACCGGAATCCTAACGTCGAGCGCGACCGGCAAATGCATGACCGGCGAATGCTGACCCGACTCTTTTTCCGCCGGTTGCGGCGCCGGGATCAGCCCCGGTTCGGCCTGCGCGTGCGCCAACCTGCCCTGCTGCGGCCGGGCCGGCTCTACTCGGGGCGGGGAGGGTTTGCCCCGCGCGGGTTTTGCTGCCTCGGCCGGGGCCGGGATCTGGGCCGACGACGGAACAGGGGGCGCGGCGGGGCGTGGGGGCTCGCCCCCCGCCGACGGCGGTGGATGCGCTGTGGCCATGTGTCGGGAAACCCTGCAGCGAAGTGACCAGAGGCGGAACAGTCAGATTGGAAGGGATTAAGGAAACGAGCCGTGACGGCAACCTAAAATCTGCATCACTGGTAGACTGAAAGGAGTCAGCTGGAAGAACAGAACGCGGCCATATGTAGCCGCGATGAGGCTCCTTTCGGAGGCCTCGAACGAGGTTCAACAAAATGCCGGAGCAAGCAGAAAACAAGAAAGTTGCCCAAACGAGCCTGCGCCTGAAAATCGGCCTGGCGGAAATGCTCAAGGGCGGCGTGATCATGGACGTGATGAACGTGGAGCAGGCGCGGATTGCCGAAGAAGCCGGCGCCGTTTCCGTCATGGCGCTCGAGCGCGTGCCGGCCATGATCCGCGCTGAGGGCGGCGTGGCGCGCATGGCCAAGCCGAGCCTGATCAAACAGATCATCCAGGCAGTGTCGATTCCGGTGATGGCCAAGGCGCGCATCGGCCACTTTGCCGAGGCGCAGATTCTGCAGCAACTGGGCGTGGACTTCATCGACGAGAGCGAGGTGCTCACGCCCGCCGATGAGACCCACCACATCGACAAGCACGGGTTCAAAACGCCGTTTGTCTGCGGTGCGCGCAACCTGGGCGAGGCGCTCAGGCGTATTGCCGAGGGCGCGGCGATGATTCGCACAAAAGGCGAGGCGGGCACCGGGGACGTGGTGCACGCGGTCAAGCACATGCGCCAGATCACCAAGGAGATGAAGGCGCTCACGGTGCTGAGCGAGCAGGAGCTCTATGCCGCAGCCAAGGAGCTGCAGGCGCCCTACGAGCTGGTGCGCATGGTGGCCGAGGCCGGCAAGCTGCCGGTTCCGAACTTCTCTGCCGGCGGCATCGCCACGCCGGCCGATGCGGCGCTGATGATGCAGTTGGGCGCCGAGGCCATCTTCGTGGGTTCGGGCATCTTCATGAAGGAGCGGGCCACGCCGCTCGACGTGGAGAATGATGCGCGCGAGCGCGACGAAGCGGTGAGCCGCGCCAAGGCCATCGTGATCGCGACCACGCACTATAACGACCCGAAGATTCTGGCCGAGGTCAGCGAGCAGGTAACGGGCACGATGAAGGGGCTGGCGGCCGCGGCGATCGAGGAAAAGGAATTGCTGCAGACCCGCGGCTGGTAGGACTGGCCGTTCAGGCATAAGCTCGCTATTCGCTCGCGCGGGGTTCGTTCCCCAGCATTTTTGCGGTGAAGAAATTCGCAAAGATGCGGCTCGGGTGGGAATGCCAAAATCATTTCGTGAAGAGTTCAGGTCCAACCATCAAGCGTGCCCTTCCCCGCATCGGCGTTCTCGCCATCCAGGGCGATTATGCGGCGCATGCCGCGGCGCTTGCCGAGGCCGGCGCCGAGCCTTCGCTGGTGAAGACTCTCGACGATCTACGCCTGGACGGAGAGTCCCTCGACGGGATCGTGCTGCCCGGGGGCGAATCGACCACCATGCTCAAGTTCCTGGAGCGGCACGGAATGTTCGAGGCTCTGAGTGAGTTCTGCCGCACCAGACCCGCCTTCGGCACCTGCGCGGGCGCCATTCTGCTGGCGCGGGAGGTGCGCAACCCTCCGCAGCGCGCCCTGGGCCTGCTCGATGCCGTGGTGGAGCGCAACGCCTACGGACGGCAGATCGACTCGGCCATCCTGCATTCTGAGACGACGCTCGACCCAGAGCCGCTGGAGATGGTGTTCATCCGCGCGCCGCGCATTCTCGAAATCGGGCCGGGCGTGGAAACGCTCGCCTGGCGTGAGGGATCGCCGGCGCTGGTACGGCAGGGCACGCTGCTGGCAGCCACCTTTCACCCTGAGCTTTCTTCTGATCGCCGCGTGCACCGGTTTTTCGTCGCAGAAGTGATGGCGGCGCGCGGGTAGAGAAGCTCCCGTTCCTGGGTGTGGGACGCGGCTGTGCGCGTACGGATTTCCGGCGCGCAGAAAACCTGCTCGCACGCTGCGCACCCCCTCCGGACACCGGCGAAAAAGGCCAATCCCACGATGGGTTTCGCGCATCAACACCAGAAAGGCGGCCCTGACAAGAAAAGCGGTCGCGCGCAGCCCGCGGCAGAATTTGCGGCCTTGCGGGTTCGTTCCGGCAATGAAATACGGTTCGGCCAATTCGCAGCCTACTCTTCGCATTCCGGATGCGTCCAAGCAAGAGTGGGAGTAACCTCAAAGAAAGTGGGGCTCGTCATGCCTTCCATTTTCACGCCCATCTCGACGGAGATCGAACGCAAGTCACCCGGCATTGGGGGCAAGCCACCCGTCGACCGGCGTCCAACCGGCGGGGGTGGGGGAGGCGGCGACGACGAGTGGAGAAATTCCCGTCATGGACCGCGGGAGCTGCTGAATAAGGTGCGCGCCTTTGTCTTCTGCGCGCTTGCCGGCGACATGATGTTCTTTGCCGTGCTGGTGATCCTCTTCTATGCGCGCCAGACCAGCACCCACCTCGATATGGCAACCATGCGCCAGATCGGCGACTGGCATCCGGTGCTTCTGCCGCCGATTCTCTTTCTCAACACCGCCGCGCTGGTGTTGAGCAGCCTGACCATGGAGCTGGCCCGGCGCAACATCTTTCGCGAGATCGACGTGCTGGAAGAGTGGCTCGGCCTAGGCCGTCCGGCGCTGCGCCGGGCGCTGCCTTGGATCGCAGCCACGCTGCTCTTAGGCTCGCTCTTCGTGGCCGGGCAGGTAGTCGCCTGGAAGCAGCTGACGGCGCAGGGATTTGCGTTCGACCGCTGGTCCACGCCGGCGAGCTATTTCTTTTACGTGATTACCGGGATTCACGCCGCGCACCTGGTGCTGGGCGTGCTCGCGCTTTGCGTGTGCCTGTGTGCGCTGGGCTGGTTCAAGCGCGTGGATTACCGGCAAATTGCCGTCGATTCCACGGCGTGGTTCTGGCACACCATGGGCATGGCGTGGGTGCTGCTGTTTGCCGTGCTGGTTCTGGGGCAATAGCGGAGCCGCACAAAGGGGAAATCCTAGTCCGCTGCAGGACTCGACGCTCGGAGCCGCAGCCAGCGGCGCAGGTGATCACCGAGGGATGTGACCTGAGGGCAGGCATAGTAGATGGCCCGGTTCGCCGCCATAAGCAACTGCACCGCCTCCAGCTCCCCCGTGTGGGCGCAGAGCGAACCGCCCGCCCGGACATATTCGTCGGCGAGGTATTCGATGGCATGGCCGAGGATTTCAAGCGCGCGCCCGGATTCAGGATCGATGCGGCGGCGGGTGGCCCGGCGGCGACGGGCGGCGCGGGAAACGATGGTGGAGGATGCGCCAAGCGGCGTAGAAAAGGTGGTAGTGGAAGATGCCATGGCTAACAATTCTCCCTGAGCCTATCGGCGTTTCCTGCCCCGATTCTTACATCACGAATGTACCGGGTTCTGTTTTAAAACACATTAATTCTGAGTTTCCCGTTAAAGGAAGTAAATCTGAGAGAGCCCAAAAGCTAACGGGTGGCCCGGAGGTTACTGGTGAGGCGTCCGGTAATGGGCGCGGCGATGGGAGATCCCGGAAGGAGGGCGCGGATGATTTTGGAAGTCACCTCAAAACGGGAGATGGTACTGTTTGCAATAACTTGCAGCGTCTTGACTGCGGGGGGTGGAAAACCTAATCTCAAAACAGGTTATGCGCATTCGCGCTGGCCAGGTTCTGCGCTGCCAGTCGGAATTCGATGCAGCACGCTAAGGTGAGCCCATTGCCTGTCTTGAGACTCTTAGATGCAGGAGGCGCATGGAAGTGAAGCCTGTTCCCTATTTCTGGCAGTACCTCCCTCTGCTTTTGCAGATTCTTGCGGCGGTGTTGATGGGCGTGGGCATGGTAACGGCCTCCTGGTTTGTGGGCCGGCACCGGAACACCAAGACCAAGCTGGAGGCTTACGAGTGCGGCATTGAGGCCGTGGGCGACGCGCGGGGAAGGTTCAGCGTGCGCTTTTACATGGTTGCGGTGCTGTTCATCCTCTTCGACGTGGAGGCGGTGTTCATGATGCCCTGGGCGGTCATCTATCGCCGTCTGCCCGCGCTCACAGGGGTCTCGCGCCTCTTTGGTTTCTGGGAGATGCTGGTATACCTGGGGTTCGTGGCTGTGGGTCTCTACTATATTGTGCGCAAAGGGATCTTGGACTGGAGCCTGGACAAGGCGGACCTCTGACAAAGCAAGTTTTGGCTCGGCGGGCCTGAAGAGGGAGTCTGTTTGGACCGGGGCCAGTTTTCCGGGATTGAGAGCGGAGAAGGATGAGCAATTTCCCAACACTTTTCGGTAAAGCGGCAGTCTTGGAAGGTCGCGCAGACCACCCTGCAATGAAGGCGGTTGTGGAATGGAACGCCGAGGCGCTGCTGGACGCGCGGCTCGACCGCGGAGAGCTGACGCTGACCATTGCGCCGGATGAGATTCGCGCCGCGTGCGCCGCAGTGAAGGCTGCGGGGTACAACTTCTTCGAGGACCTGACGGCCGTGGATTGGTTCCCTGCTTCGCCGCGCTTCCGGCTGAGCTATGCGCTTCTTTCGCACCGGCTGAAGGAGCGCATCCGTTTAAGCGTGCCGGTGGAAGAGCCCGGTCCTGCGGTGGAGTCGATCACGCCGGTGTGGCCGGGAGCGAATTACTTTGAGCGCGAAGTCTTCGATCTGTTCGGCATCCGTTTTGAGGGGCATCCGAATCTGCGCCGCATCCTGATGCCGGACGACTGGCAAGGCTATCCGCTGCGCAAGGACTATCCGGTGGAGGGATACCGCTAAATGGCTGGAAGCGCAGGCACGCCCATTCTGGAAGCGCCGGTAGCGGAGGGCGCGAGCGATCAGCACATGGTGCTGAACATGGGCCCGCAGCACCCGTCGACGCACGGGGTACTGCGCCTGGTGCTCGAAATCGATGGCGAGATCGTGGTGCGCGTGTATCCGGAGATCGGCTACCTGCACACGGGCATCGAGAAGACCTGCGAAGCGAAGTTCTACCAGCAGGTGGTGCCGCTCACCGACCGCATCGATTACCTGAGCCCGATGGCCAACAATCTGTGCTATTGCCTGGCGGTGGAAAAGCTGCTGGAGCTGGAGATTCCCGAGAAAGCACAGTGGATCCGCGTGCTGCTCTCGGAACTGACGCGGCTCAATTCCCATCTGGTGTGGCTGGGCACGCACGCCATGGACATTGGCGCGCTGACGGTCTTTCTTTATACCTTTCGCGAGCGCGAGGAGATCCAGCGCCTTTTCGAAGCCGTGAGCGGGCAGCGGATGATGACCAGCTACTTCCGCATCGGCGGGCTTGCGATGGAACCGCCGCTCGATTACTTCGACCGCATCCAGGCGTTCATAAGGACATTTCCCGAAAAGATTGACGAGTACTCGAACCTGCTCACCGGGAACCCGATCTTCATTAATCGCCTCAAGGGCGTGGGGCTGCTTTCGGCCGAGGATGCGATTGCGCTGGGCGTGACGGGGCCTCCGCTGCGCGCCTCGGGTGTGGATTTCGATCTGCGCCGCGACCTGCCGTACTCAAGCTACGAGAAGTTCCAGTTTGCGGTGCCCACTTCCACGGTGGGCGATACCTGGGCGCGCTATGAAGTGCGGCTGGTGGAAATGCGCGAGAGCGTGAAGATGATCCAGCAGGCGCTGGACGGGATGCCGGAGGGCGCAATCAAGGCCGACGCACCGAAGATCGTGCTGCCCGACCGCGAGAAGATGAAGACGCAGATGGAAGCGCTGATCCATCACTTCAAGATCGTCACCGAAGGATTTGCCGTGCCGGCCGGCGAAGTGTACCAGGCCATCGAAAGCCCGCGCGGACAGATGGGCTACTATGTGGTTTCCGATGGAACCGCAAAACCGTACCGCGTGCACATGCGCAATCCTTCGTTCGCCACGCTGCAGGCGATCGAGACTATGTGCAAGGGGAGGCTGCTGGCGGACGTGGTAGCCGTGATCGGGTCGATCGATATTGTGCTGGGAGAAATCGATAGATAAATAAAAAGGAGACAGACGTGGTTGATTACGCAAAGTTGGCCGAGAAGGCAAAGGCATTGCAGGATGCCGCCAGGGGTCCCAACGGCCGGCTGGACGCACAAGAACAGGACCCGACCGCATTTTTCGACAAAGTGAAGTCACATTTGGTTGCCGAAATGTATAAAGCGAATACGGAGCTGAGCAAGAGGGGCTTATCCACGCTTGATCGAAGTTTTTCCCCCAGCTTTTCGGGCAGATTCTGCTTCACCTTCGGGGTCTCGCTGCTCTGCGGCGTAGAGCTCGATACCAAGTTGGGCCAGCGGTGCATCAAGGCCATCATCAGTGGTCCGCCCAACGCGCGCGAGATCGGGCGCAGGGTGTATTTGTTCAATCGGGCGGCGCAGCAGCCGCAGTCGTTCGTGGAAGACGATTCCAACGGCGTGGTGGTGCGGGGGTTGGGCCCGGAGGAGATCGCGGTCGACATCATTTCGTGCGTTCTTTCCGGCGAATTTTCCTGAGACCGGCGGCAAACGCCCCCATCCCCAGGGTCGAGGACAGTTTGGTTGACTCCCGTGCAAGCGTGTACGCTGAGATGTGGACCTCGCTCGCGTCCATGATGCGAAGCTACACGGCGGCACATGGACTGCGGGGCGGCCATGTGGCGGAATTGAGATGGGACGCGGCTCACATTCTGGCACGCCACCGCGACAAATGGCTCCAACTCAGGCGCGAAGGCACACACGTGACCTGGATGCGCGAAAATGGGAACAGCGGAGTGCTGGAGCTGACCGAAGCCGGACGCCTGCGCGGCGACGGCCAGGAACAAGAGATGGACTTGGCAGCCGAAGCATGGGCGCGGGAGTTGATGGATGAGTGCTGAGAACGCGAGCCCTGAGTCCAAAGCGGTGTTTTCCGCTGCGCTCCAGGCGCGGCTGGACGCGCTGGCGACAAAGTATCCGGTGAAACGATCGGCGCTGGTTCCCATGCTGCTGTACGCGCAGGATGAGGTGGGGTATCTTTCCGACGCCGTGATTGCCGAGGTAGCGCGGCGCATCGGGATCACCGAGCTCGAAGTGCGCAACGTAGCCACCTACTACTCCCTGCTGCGCTTCAAGCCGGCGGGGCAATTCAATATCCAGGTGTGCACCAACATCAGCTGCATGCTGCGCGGCGCGTACGAGGTGTATGAGCGCTTCCAGGAGGAACTGGGCGTGGGGCAGAAGGGTGTCACCAGGGACGGTGTATTTTCGCTCGAAGAAGTCGAGTGCATCGGCGCCTGCTGCTGGGCGCCGGCGATCCAGGTGAACTACGATTTCCTTGACGATGTGAAACCAGATCAGGTGCCCGGCATCCTTCAGGTGTACCGCGCCAAGGAAGGCGCAAGGGAGAAGGGCGGGAATGCCTAAGCTCGTGTCGCATCCCGACGAGATAAAGGTCGTCACCCGGCGGTTCGGCCAGGGCGCGGCGGCGATCGACCGCTATCTCGAGCTGGGCGGCTATGAGGCCGTGAAGAAGTGCCTGGCGCAGGGGCCGGAGTGGATCATCAACGAGATGAAGGCGAGCAACCTGCGCGGGCGCGGCGGCGCGGGCTTTTCCGCGGGGATGAAGTGGTCGTTCGTGCCCAAGCAGTCGGCGAGGCCGAAATATGTTCTCGTCAACGGCGACGAGAGCGAGCCGGGCACGTGCAAGGATCACCTGATCTTCCTGCACGATCCGCACGCGGTGATCGAGGGCACGATTATTGCCGGATTGGCGATCGGCGCGAAGATCGGCTTCATCTATCTGCGCGGCGAGTACCGCTATTTGCTCGAGATCATGGAGAGCGCTGTGGCCGATGCTTACGCGCGCGGGTTTTTGGGCAAGAAGATCTTCGGCTCCGAGAGCGAATTCGAGATCATCACGCAGACGGGAGCGGGCGCCTACGAGGTAGGTGAGGAGTCGGCGCTGATGGAGTCGCTCGAGGGCAAGCGCGGCGTGCCGCGCATCAAGCCGCCCTTCCCTGCCGTGGTAGGGCTCTACGGCGGGCCGACGGTCATCAACAACGCGGAGACCATTGCCACGGTGCCGCACGTGATCGTCATGGGCGCGCAGGCCTACTCCGATCTGGGCACGCCGCGCAACGGCGGCACGCGGCTGTTCTGCCTGAGCGGCCATGTGGAGCGGCCCGGCGTATACGAGCTGCCCATGGGCTACAACCTGAAAAAAATGATCTACGACGTGGCCGGCGGCGTGCGCGGCGGGCGGAAGTTGAAAGCGGTGGTTCCGGGAGGGTCGTCGACGCCGGTGCTGTTGCCTGAGGAGATCGAGAATCTGGGGATGGACTTCGACCAGGTGGGCAAGGCGGGTTCGATGCTGGGCTCGGGCGGGGTGGTGGTGATCGACGACCAGACCTGCATGGTTGAGTTTGCTCTGCGCACCCTCAGTTTTTACCAGCACGAGAGCTGCGGCTGGTGCATTCCCTGCCGTGAAGGGACGGACTGGCTCAAGAAGTCGCTTACGCGTTTTCATGCCGGCTTCGGCGCGGCGAGCGACATCGACAACATGCAATACCTGGCGGAAAACATGCTGGGCCGCACTTTCTGCCCGCTGGGCGACGCGGCGGCCATGCCGATGATCGCGTTCGTGAAGAAGTTCCGCAAGGAGTTTGAGGATCATTTGAACGGAAAGCCGTGCCCGTTCGCGAAGCATGCGGAGTTGGCCGGAGTTTAGTAATTTGGTTCATTCATCTGGATATGCTGTTGACATGACATCACCAGCCACTCAATACGTGCAACCTTTTTCTTTCTGCGCCTTTGAGATCGCATTTGCGTCGATCGTTGTAAGTTTCCCGCGCATTGGGTCCGCGGTACTCTCCCCCTGCAGCTCCAAAGAGCCTCGCACGGAAGGAGACAGGGATGAAGTATCGGGACTTTACCAAATTGATTTCTAAGGATGGATGGCGGCTAAAGAATCAGGAGGGCAGTCATCAACAGTGGGTTCATGCCACGAAACCCGGTAAAGTAACAGTAGCGGGTAGCCCCAATGATGATATTCCGCCGGGCACATTGAACGCGATGCTCAAGCAAGCAGGTTTGAAATGAAGAAGAAGTTTCTAGTGGTTTTTGAGGTTGGTCAATCGAGCTTGGGAGCAAGTGCGCCCGACATTCCTGGATGTTTTGCAGTGGGACCAACTTTAGATGAAACACGCCGTAGATTTCTGGAAGCGGCTGAAGCCCATCTGAAATGGATGGCAAACGATCACGAACCAATTCCCGAGCCGGTAACCACAGCTTACGATTTTGCGCCCCGCGATGGCGCCGAGAAGCCCAGATATTACGTGGAATGGCTCGCCATTTCGGTTCCCTCTGAAGCCCTTCGCGCGATTCCTGCCTGAGGATCGGAATGCCCGACGTAACCTTCACTGTCGACGGAAAGAAGCTGACGGCGCCTGCGGGGACGCTGCTGATCGACGCCTGCCGCAAAGCCGGCATCGAGGTGCCGTCATTCTGCTATTACCCGGGGCTGAGCCTGCAGGCCGCCTGCCGCATGTGCCTGGTGCGCCAGGAGAAGGTGCCCAAGCTGCAGACCGCGTGCACCACCACCGTGGCCGAAGGGCAGGTGTTCACCACCGAGTCAGGCGAAATCGCGCAGGCGCGCAAGGCCACGCTCGAGCTGTTGCTCGGCAATCACCCGCTGGATTGCCCGGTGTGCGACGCGGGCGGCGAGTGCGAGCTGCAGGACATGACCTTCAAGTACGGCGCCGGCGAGAGCCTGTATGCCGAAGCCAAGCAGCATCGCGACGAGCAGCAATGGTCGCCGGCGGTTTTCTACGACCGGCCGCGGTGCATTCTCTGCTACCGGTGCATCCGCATGTGCGGCGAGGGCATGGACGTGTGGGCGCTGGGTGTGCAGAGCCGCGGCGCGCACTCGGTGATCGCGCCCAACGAAGAGAATCGCCTCGACTGCGAAGAGTGCGGCATGTGCATCGACGTGTGCCCGGTGGGCGCGCTCACCAGCGGCAGCTACCGCTACAAGACGCGGCCGTGGGAGATGAATCACGTCTCCACCGTGTGCACGCATTGCGCCGACGGCTGCAAGGTGACGCTGGGCGTGCGCCAGGACAACGAGGGCTCGCAGATCATCCGCGCTGACAACCGCGACAAGGGCGGCATCAACGGCGACTTTCTCTGCGCCAAGGGACGGTTTGGATTCGACTTTGTGGAAAATCCCGAGCGGCTGACTCATCCGCTGGTGCGCAACGCCGCGGACAAGCTCGAGCCGGCGACGTGGGAGCACGCATTGCGTTTTGCGGCGCAGAAGCTCAGGGAGATCCGCGATGCGCGCGGCGGCAAAGCCATCGGCGTGATGGGCTCGAACCGGACCACGAACGAAGAGAATTACCTGCTGCAAAAGTTTGCGCGGACGGTGCTGGGCACGAACAATATCGACCACGAGCGGTCGACCGACTACGCGGCCTTTGCCCGTGCGCTCGCCGGGCACAAGGGCAGAACTGCCGGCCTGCGCGAGATTGCCGCGGCGCCGGCGATTCTGCTGGTGGGCGGCAATCCCACGGAAGAACATCCACTGCTGGCGTGGCTGCTGCGCACCAATGTGCGCCTGAACCGCGCGCGGCTTTATGTGGCCAATGCCAGGCCAATCAAGCTGGAGCGGCAAGCGAAGGCTACGCTGGAAATTGCGGCGCGCGATTACGAGAAGCTGCCGGAAATTCTGGATGCGGGTGCGTCGGAATTGGCGAAAGCGCTGATGACCGAGGAATCCTTGATGGTCATCTTTGGCGAGGAATTCCGCGGGGAGGCGGTCGGCCCTATTGTTGGCTGGGGCCTGGAACGCGGCAACGTGCAGTTCGCCTATCTGGGCGATCACGCAAATTCCCGAGGCGCAGCCGATATGGGCCTTTTCCCCGACCTGCTGCCGGGTTATGTGCCCGTGACGGCGCCGGGGGCATTCAGTGAATACGCGAATCTGCCCGCATTGCCCGGGAAAACATTGCCGCAGATGATGGAGGGGGCGCGAAAGGGCGAGTTGGATGCGTTACTGGTGGTGGGCGCGAATCCGATCACGAGCCGTGGCATCGATCCGGGTACGCTGCGAAATACCTTTGTCGTGGTGCAGGACCTTTTCCTGACCGAGACCGCAGCGCTGGCCGATGTGGTTTTTCCGTCCGCGAGCTTCTACGAAAAGGCCGGCACGGTGACCAATACCTTCGGCGACGTGCAGCTGGTGCGCAAGGCCGCAGACCGTGCGGGCACGAAGCCGGATTTTGAGATCCTGGTGCGGCTGGCCGGCGGCATGGGCGTGGACGTGAGCACGCTGGTCCCCTTCGGCAAGCGGGGGACGACGGCGGACCTGGGGCAGTCGCGCGGCGCGCAATCCGGAGAAGCCGATCGCCATTCTGTCTGGCTGGAGGCGAACGGCCTGGAGCCCAAGTTGAGCCCTTTTGATCCATTCGCGGTGCTCGACGAGATCGAGCGGCTGGTGCCGGGCTATGCGCTCAACCGGTTCCAGCTTTTGGCCGGCAACGATGTGCGCACGGAGATCGGCGCCGGACCGGGTTTTGTCCCGATTTCGGCGCTCGCAGGACCCGCACTGATTGTCCCCGCGCACGATACGCTGTTTACATCGGGCACGCTGGGCCGCTACAGCCGCGGATTGGTGGAAATTGACGAGCACCAGGCGCGGCAGATGGCGGAGACGGCGGCGGATTAACGGACCCAGCAGCAGGTCCCCCGCCGCGGCGGATCTTCGACTTCGACCCGGTCGTTCGCCGCGGCGAACGGCCTACGCTCAGGATGACCGCGATGAACCAACGCATGAGAGAGGCTGAACGCAGGTGACGCTACTCCAATTCTTTCTCTGGAGCGTGGTCAAGGTTGCCGTGGTCACGGTGATCCTGCTGATGGGCGTGGCCTATACGGTGCTGCTCGAGCGCAAGCTGGTGGGCCGCATCCAGAACCGCTGGGGTCCAAGCCGCGTGGGTCCCTTCGGTATGCTGCAGCCGCTGGTGGACGGCGCGAAGAATTTCCTCAAGGAAGACCTGATCCCGACAGCGGTGTACCGGCCGCTTTATCTTCTCGCGCCCATCATCTCGCTCACCTGCGCGCTGGTCTCCATCGCCGTGATTCCCTTCGGAGAGCCCAACGCGGGACCGCACGGGCTCGACCTGTTTGAGATTTCGAACATCAACGTCGGCCTGCTGGTGATCCTGGGCATTACCTCGATCGGCGTTTACGGCGTGGCGCTCGCGGGGTGGTCTTCGAACAACAAGTATTCGCTGCTCGGCTCGCTGCGTTCCTCGGCGCAACTCATCAGCTACGAGCTGGCGCTGGGGCTTTCCCTCGTAGGCATTGTGCTGCGCGCCGGCTCGCTCAACCTGCGCGTGATTGTGGAACAGCAGGCGGAAAAAGGCATTGCAACCTGGAATATCTTTGGCGGGCTGCAGTTCATTGCCTTTTTCATTTACCTGACGGCCGCCTACGCCGAGACCAACCGCTCGCCCTTCGATCTGCCGGAGGCCGAAAGCGAGCTGACCGGCGGCTACCACACCGAGTACAGCTCCATGAAGTTTGCCATGTTCTTCATGGCCGAGTACGCCAACATGATCACCGTGGGCTGCGTGGCCACGCTGCTTTTCCTGGGCGGATGGACGAGCCCGTGGGGCAATCTTCTGGGTCCGGTCGAAAACAACCTGGTCAACGCGCTGCTTTCGATCTTCTGGTTCGTGGCCAAGGTTTTCTGCTTCCTGTTTTTGTATGTGTGGGTGCGGGGGACGCTGCCGCGCTTCCGCTATGACCAGCTGATGAACTTCGGTTGGCGGTACCTCATGCCGCTGGCCATCCTGAACATTGTGGGAACCAGTTTGTGGCTTGCTTACCGCTGAGAAACTTCGACAAACTCCGCCGCGCTTCAGGGCCGGTTCCGGAGCGGGCAGTCATTTACAATCGGGATGGCTGAACGGGCGCTGGCCCCAAAGGCGATTGTCGTCTACCTCCCAACCGGCCGCTGCGTAGAACACCGGCTCCAGCCCACGGATGCGGCGGCCCCAAAAAACGGTGAATTGATGCACCTGATTCTATTTCTTATTTTTGCCGGACTGTGCCTCGCTGGAGCCATCAATCTCCTGCTGCAGAGCCATCCCATCAACAGCGCGCTTTCCCTGATCGTGGTGATGAGCTCGCTGGCGGTGCTTTACCTGCTGCTGGGCGCCGAATTCCTGGCCATTGCGCAGATCATTGTTTACGCCGGCGCCATCATGGTGCTGTTTGTGTTTGTGGTGATGCTGCTCAACGCCGGGCGCGAAGACCGCACCATGGGCAGCCGCGCGGCCAAGCTCATCGGATTTCCCGCGGTCGCCGTTCTGATGGCGTTGCTGGCCACGGTGATTGTGCGCATCCAGGGATTGGGCGCCGCGCAACTGGGCGCGGGGTTGGCCGCGGCGCAAACCGCGGTGGAGACCGCGGCCGGTGCGCAGGACACTTCGAACCTGGCGCAGTTGAGCCAAGTGCTGTTTCACGAGTTGCTGCTGCCGTTTGAAGTCACCTCGGTGCTGATTCTCATCGCCATTCTGGGCGCGGTGGTGCTGGCGCGCAAAACGGAGGGCGACGAGCCGGCCGTGGAAAGGACGGCCGCAAAGTGAGCGCACTGGCGCACGAGGTTCCTTTGGCGTGGTACCTGCTGCTGAGCGCGGCGCTCTTCGCGCTGGGCGTTGTGGGCTTCCTCGTCAAGCGCAACCTGATTACGGTTTTCATGTCCATTGAACTGATGCTCAACGCCGTCAATCTCTCCTTTGTCACCTTCGCCTACCAGTGGCACGCGGTAAAGGGGCAGATCTTCGTTTTCTTTGTGATGATGGTGGCCGCGGCCGAGTCCGCGGTGGGCCTGGCCATCATCATTGCCGTCTTCCGCGCCCGGGCCACGCTGGCCGTGGACCGCATCGACCTGATGAAGCTATGAACGTACGATTTCACCTCTGGCTCATTCCGCTTCTTCCCTTCGCGGGATTCCTGATCAACGGAATCCTGGGCGCGCGGCTGCATCGGGGAGTCGTAACCGCCGTAGCGCTGCTGGCTCCCCTGCTTTCGTTTGCGCTGGTGGTGCGCGATGCGATCGCCCTGTATGGCACCGGTCCCGTTTTCCCTTCGCCCTATGTCGAGACCTGCCCGATGCCCTGGATCAGCGTAGGCCCGCTGCACGTCGACTTCAGCTTCGTCCTCGACCAGCTTTCGCTCGTCATGCTCTTGATCATTACCGGCGTGGGCTTTCTTATCCATATCTACTCTGTCGGCTACATGCGCGGCGACAAGGGTTACGCGCGCTACTTCAGTTACCTGAACCTGTTTCTCTTCTTCATGACCACGCTGGTGCTGGCCGGCAATGTCTTGGTGATGTTCGTGGGCTGGGAGGGCGTCGGCCTGGCATCGTATCTGCTGATCGGTTTCTGGTATCAGAAAACCTCGGCGGCCGATGCAGGCAAGAAGGCCTTCATCGCCAACCGCGTAGGCGACTTCGGCTTTTTGATCGGAATCTTTCTGCTGCTTGCCAATTTCGGCACGCTCACGTTCAGTGAAATTGCTGCCAAACTGGCGGCCAATCCGGAATGGATGGGCGGCGCTCTCACCACCATCTGTCTGTGCCTGCTGGTGGGCGCGACGGGCAAAAGCGCGCAGTTGCCGCTTTATGTGTGGCTGCCCGATGCCATGGAGGGCCCCACGCCGGTTTCCGCCCTGATTCACGCGGCAACCATGGTCACCGCGGGCGTGTACATGATCGCGCGCACGCATTTTCTTTTTGAGCGCTCGCCGCATGCGCTGAACGTGGTGGCCGTCATCGGCGCGGCCACGGCGCTGTTTGCCGCCACCATGGGCCTGGTGCAGAACGACATCAAGCGCGTGCTGGCCTACTCCACCATCTCGCAGCTTGGTTACATGTTTCTGGGTTGCGGTGTAGCGGCGTACTCGGCGGCGATTTTTCACCTGGTGACGCATGCGTTCTTCAAGGCGCTGCTGTTCCTTGCCGCGGGCTCCGTGATTCACGCACTGGGCGGCGAGCAGGACATGCGCAAGATGGGCGGGCTGTGGAGGAAGACTCCCATCACGTTCGTGACCATGACGGCCGCTGTGTTCGCCATTTGCGGCATCTGGCCCTTCGCCGGGTTCTACTCGAAGGATGCGATTCTTTATGCCGCGTTTCTCCACGGCACGCGCGGCGAGATTCTGTGGTTCGTCGGCCTGGTGACCGCGCTGCTCACCGCACTCTACATGTTCCGGCTCTGGTACATGACCTTCTTCGGCGAACCGCGCGCGCATGAGGCGCATCCGCATGAAGGCCCCTGGTCCATGCTTGGGCCGCTGGTCATCCTGGGCGCGCTTTCGATTTGCGGGGGATGGATCGGCCGTGGCGAGGGGCTGGGGCGCATCGGTGAGTTTCTTGCGCCCACGCTGGGCACGTACACCGATGAGTCTCAGGTGCCGCATCTCGAGCTGATTCTGAGCTGCGTGGCGGTGGCCGTGGCGCTCCTGGGCTGGCTCATCGCGCACTCACTCTACGCGAAGAAGACGGACCGGCCCGCGCGGCTGGCCGCGGCCATGCCCGGCGCCTACAAGCTCGTGGCCAACAAATACTACGTGGACGAGATCTACAACGCGATTTTTGTGAAGGGGCTGATGGGCGTTTCGAAGTATCTGTTGAATTTGGTGGTCGACGCAGGGATTCTGGGCGGGGCGGCGTGGCTGCTGGGCGGCATTGCGCAACTCGGCGGGGCAATTCTGCAGCGCTGGCAGTCTGGCAACCTGCGTTCGTATGCGGCGTGGCTGGCTGCCGGAGCGGCAGCGGTATTGGTGGTGTTTTTGCTGTGGCCAGCTCTCCTGCACTCACAGAGCGGCTGGACCGGGCTAGGGCATTGAGACGATGCACGCACTCGACCAATCGATTCTCACGCTGATTCTGCTGGTTCCGCTTGCCGGAGCGATCCTGGTCGCGATCCTGCCCGATCGCGGAAAGGCTCCCAACTGGCTCGCGCTCATCGTCACGCTCTTCAGCTTCGTGCTTACGCTGCATCTGCCGGCGCATTTCGCGCCGGGCATGAAAGGATTTCAGTTCGAGATCGACCGGGCGTGGATCGCCGATCCGCTGATCTCCTATCACGTGGGCGTGGATGGGCTCAGCCTGTGGCTGGTGGTGCTCACCGGGCTGCTGGGGCCGGTGGGCGTGCTGGCGAGCTGGAATGCGATCACAGCGCGGCGCAAGGTTTACTATTCGCTCTTCCTGGTGCAGCAGACGGCGATGTACGGCGTGTTTGTCTCGCTGAATCTGATCATCTACTACGGCTTTTGGGAACTGTCGCTCGTACCCATGGCCATTCTCATCGCCATGTACGGGCGCAAAAACGGGCCGAAGGCCGCCCTCAAGTTTTTCCTCTTCACATTCATTCCCTCGGCGCTGCTGCTGGTGGGCATTTTGTGGCTCTACGCGCGCACGGGCACATTCGATTATGTGAACCTGCAGATCTATCTTGCCCATGATACGTTGCCGGCGCGGGCGTTGTTCTGGGTTGCGCTCGCCTTTCTCGCCGCCTTCGCCGTGAAGGTTCCCGTATTTCCCCTCCACGGCTGGCTGGGCGACGCCTTCAGCGAGGCCCCGGTGGCGCTGGCGATGGTGATCGCGGGCAAGCTGGGGCTCTATTCCCTCCTGCGTTTCCACGTGGAGCTATTTCCCGTCCAGGCGCGGCACATCGCGCCGCTGATGATTGCGCTCGCGGTCATTGGCGTGCTTTACGGCGCGTGCCTGGCGCTGGTGCAGCGCGACTTCTGGAAAGTACTTGCCTTTGGCGCGGTCAGCCACTTCAGCCTGGTGGTGCTGGCCATCTACGGTCTCGCGCCGGCGGCATGGAACGGCGCGGTCTACCAGATTCTCAGTCTCGGCATTGTGGAGGGCGGGATGTTCGTGCTGCTGGGAGTGCTGGACACGCGCTACGGAACCAGCCAGATCGCCGCCTACGGCGGGCTTGCGGCGAAACTGCCGCGCACGGCGAGTTATTTTGTGATTGCGTCGCTGACCATGATCGGCTTACCGCTCTTGAGCGGGTTCGTGGGCGAGTTCGTGATTCTCTCGAACACATTTACAGACGTGAGCAGGGGGTGGGCCGTGGCCGCGGCGCTGGGCACAATTCTGAGCGCAGGGTACATGCTGAGCCTGGTGCAGCGGCTGTTCTACGGGCCGGAGAGCACGATGGCCGCGAGCAAGCCGGCATCCGATCTGCGCTTCAATGAGCTGGCGGCGCTGACGCCGCTGGTGGTGCTCATGCTGGTGCTGGGTGTGGCGCCGTCTTACTGGTTCCGGACGATGAAGGACGGCCTGCAGCCGGAAGCAACGCAGGCCTCGCCAATGCACAGCGCTGCCCAGAGCCCGGACTCGCTTCCTGTGTCAGTGCACACGGAGGGCCAGCCGTGACGCCCGTTCCCGATATCGACCGCATTATGCCTGAAGTCATCCTCACGCTCACGGGCGTGGCCGTGATGCTGATTGACGCTTCGCTAGCGGCCAGGCGGTCGCGGCGCTGGCTGGGATGGATCGCAGCGATGGGCACGACGCTGGCGTTGTGGGCGAGCCTGTGGCAGATTTCCCTGCCCGAGGGCACGGGCTTTTTCGACACCGTGGAGACAAGCACGTTCACCGTCTTCTTTCATGTTCTCATCTGCGGCATTGTGCTGGTGGCGCTGCTGCTCTCGCTTGACACGCTGCCCGCCAACAGCCATCACCAGGGCGAGTACTATGCGCTTGTCGTCTTTGGCGCGGTGGGCATGTGCCTGCTTACCGGGGCCGTCGAGCTGCTGGTGGTTTTCATTGCGCTCGAAATTTCTTCGATCTCGACTTACGTTCTTGCGGGCTATCGCAAACAGACGGGGCGCGGGCCGGAGTCGGCGATCAAGTATTTTCTGCTGGGCTCGTTCGCCACGGCTTTTCTTCTGTACGGGATCGCGCTGATCTTCGGCGCCACGGGAACCACGCAGGTTTACCAGATCGCAATTCTCGCGCCCGCGAACGAGAATCACGCGTTGATCGTGGCGGCTCTGGCCATGATGCTGGTGGGGATTTTCTTCAAGGTCTCCGCAGCGCCGTTTCATGTGTGGACGCCGGATGTCTACGAGGGTGCGCCTTCGCCGGTCGTGGCGCTGCTCTCCACCGGGCCCAAGGTCGCGGCCTTTGCGCTGCTGCTGCGCGTGGTCTACGAGATGCTGCCCTCCCTGCGCACGCTATGGGCGCCGCTCCTCTGGGTGGCGGCCGTGCTCTCCATGACCGTGGGTAACCTGGCCGCGCTGCGGCAGCAGAATGTGAAGCGCATGCTGGCGTACTCCTCGATTGCGCATGCGGGCTATCTGCTGGCGGCCTTTGCCGGCATCGGAGACCTCGGCATTGCCGCGGCCAGCTTCTACGCCGCGGCCTACGCTGCCATGAACGTCGGCGTCTTTGCCGTAATCACGCTGGTGAGCGGATACGACGAAAAACTGCCGCTCATCGACGACTACCGCGGGCTGATTTACCGCGCGCCGCTGCTCGGCAGCCTGTTGATCTTTTTCCTCATTTCGCTTATCGGCATTCCCTTTACCGGCGGATTTTTCGGCAAGTTTTATTCCTTCACCGCGGCCATGAGCCCCATGAACGGGAGCGCAGTGGCACTTGTCATCATCGGCCTGCTCAACTCGGGCATCGCGGCGGCGTATTATCTGCGTCTGGCGGTTGTGGCCGCGCAACCCGCTGCCCCGTCGGCCGCAGGCGCTGCGCCGGCCAAGCCGGAAATCGGCATTGCCGTGGGTGCGGCGCTGCTGCTGGCCGTGGCGGCCACGCTGGTGCTGGGAATCAAGCCCGGCGCTACCCTGCACGCGGCACAGTCCGGCGCGCATACGCTCCAGGCTCCGGCGCCCGGCGTGCAATCCTCTCCACTCTCACCCATTATTCAGGCGACGCCGCAGGCAGCGCAGTAAGAACGCGCATCAAGAAATTGTTTTGGCCGGCGCACGCAAGCTCTGGTTTCTGCGGCCTTCCGTTACAATTTTCTCAATGAAGCTAGGCGAGCTGGCAAGCCGGCTGGGCGCGGAGCTGCGCGGCGACGCGGATCGAGAGATCACTGGCGTCAAGGGAATTGAGGAGGCCGGACCCTCGGAAATCACCTTTGTGGCCAACCCGCGCTACACGGCGCTGGCGCGCACCACGCGCGCCGCCGCGGTTCTGGTGGAACCGGATTTCCAGGAGATCGAGGCGGCCACGCTGCGCATCAAGAATCCCTATCATGCGTTCTCGCGTGCGCTGGCTTTTTTTTATCAGCCGCCGCAATATGCGCCGGGCATTCATCCCACGGCCATCGTCGATCCGACAGCCGTGATCGGCGAGGGCGCGCACATCGGCGCCTATGCGGTGGTGGGGCCGGGTGTGCGGCTCGGCCCGCAGGCCACGCTGCTGCCGCACGTGGTGCTGTATCCGGGCGTGCAGGCGGGCAGCCGTTTTTTTGCGCATGCGCATGCCGTGGTGCGCGAGAATTGCGTGCTGGGCGACGATGTGACGCTTGAGAACGGCGCCATCGTGGGCGCAGACGGATTCGGATTTGCGAAGAACGACGCCGGCGCGTGGGAGAAGATTCCGCAATCGGGACCGGTGCGGCTGGGCAGCCGCGTCGACGTGCAGGCCAATGCGTGCGTAGACCGGGCCACGGTGGGCGCTACCGAGGTCGGCGACGGAACCAAGATCGACAACCTGGTGCAGGTGGGGCACGGCTCACGCGTGGGTGAGAACACGCTCTTGTGCGCGCAGACGGGATTGGCCGGCTCGTCGGTAATCGGCAACAACGCCATTCTTGCCGGGCAAGTGGGCGTTGCCGGCCACTGCAGCGTGGGCGATGGCGCGATTCTCACCGCGCAGTCCGGCATTTCGCACGACATTCCGGCGGGCAAGATGATTTCGGGCTCGCCCGGTTTCGACAACAAGCTGTGGCTGCGCGCGGTGGCCATCTTTCAGCGGCTGCCGGAACTGGTAAAGCGGCTGAACAGACTGGAGGCGAGGCTGAAGGCGAAGAGCGGCGGGAGTGCAGGGCGCGCGACCGGCGCGGAGACAGAAGAATGAGAAAGGGCGCCGCGCGCGGCAAGGTTTTTCTCGCCGCCGGCTTGTTGCCGCTTCTGGCGGCGGTTGCCGGGTGCCACTCGTATCACATCGACAGCACGATTGAAAATCGCAGCGGGGCGCCGGTGGAGCTGCTCGAAGTGGACTATCCCAGTGCGAGCTTCGGCGCGGATACTCTTGCCGTGGGGGCGGAATTCCATTACCGCTTCGATGTGGTGGGCAGCGGACCCATTACCGTTCAGTACACCGGCGCGAATCGCCAGGCGGTGAAGAAGACCGGGCCCACGCTCTACGAGCGGCAGGAGGGACGCCTGGAGATCGTGCTTCTCCCCGGCGGCCAGGTGGAGTTTCATCCCCAGTTGACACCGCATTCGTGAGCAGCGCGTGCTGAGTTAAGCGGATGGATTAACGGTCGTGGCTTCCCACCCTGTACACCCGCGATCGCGGACGTTCAGGGTGGGGTGGGGCGCGCATCTTCGTGCTCGATTGAAAGCGCGGCCGTCAGCGCACCATGCTCTCGAAAAGCGGCGAGTGCAGCAGGCTTGAGAATTCGTTGTCCGTGCTGGCGAAGGCGATGCTCAGCTGATCCGCGCTCGAAGAGATGGAGGTCGCGTTCAGCGCCTCTTTTTCGGCATCGCTGCTGGTCATCTTCTTCACCATGACGGCTGCGGTCATCAGCGAGGAGAGCGTAGCCGCGGTGAATGCGTCGCCCGTGGCGATGGTGAGATCGAACTTGACGCCGTGCTGGAAGTCCATGGAGTACCAGGAGGACTGCAGCTTTTTGCTCACGGTGTTATAGTCCGTGGCCGAGCCGGCCTGTCCCAGCAATTGCCCCATCATGGTCTGTGTGCCCTTGTCGTCCAGGATGCTCCAGAGCGGACTGGAGTCAACGCTTTGCATGGCGCTCATCATGTTGTTATTGGTCAGCATGCTGGGCGCGATACCGTCGCGGGCGTCGAGAGCTTTGTTCACCGCGTCCTTATCGCCGAAGATCATGGTGGAGGGATCAACGAAGCACAGCACCATGCCGGCCTTGGTCATGGGATAGACGCTGTTGGCGCGCACCATGGCGGGCTTGAGCTTCTGGGTTTTGAAGCGGGCCATGATGTCCTGCATGGGAAACTGGCCCTGGGCGATGCCGACGGTCATCAGCGTATCGCTGCTGCTGCCGGCAGCGCCGGTCGATGCGGGACGGAAGAGCGCGAAGGCGAGCTCGTCCACGTACTGGTCCATATTGCCCTGGTTGCTGAGCGCGGTCTTCTTCAGGGCCTCATCGAACTGTTTGAGCTCGGGCGGCATGACGCGATCGCGCAGGTCCATGGCCGCGGGCGAGTCCTGCATGGCGCGGTAGTCGATGACAACAAGCTGCTGCACATCGTGCGGAATGGCTCCGCGGGCATCGGTGGACAATTGCGCCGCCGAGGCCGACGCGGCCGTTCCCAGCAAAAGAGCTGTCATTGCAAAGTGAACCCGTAGTTTCGACAATTCCATCCTCCCGGCAAACCATCCTGCCCGTGAATCTGCGGCGGCCTCAGGGCACCGGAAAACTTGATCCGGAGGCCCAAAGCAAGGCGTAAATTCCCGGAACCTGCGTACTTCTGATTGTACCCGTCTTCGACCTGTTCATGCCGAACGAAAGTCGTGTACCAACGGGTTTTACCCGCCGTCCGGCCAGCGCAGCGGAGCCCCGAGCCGGTGCTCGAGAATCTTGAGCTGCGGATCGAATCCACTTAATTGACGCATCCATTCGGAATCCCGCTCACAGGCGGCCTCGGGAATGAGGCCGATAATTTCGCCTTCGGCGAGGCCGGCGTGGTGGCGGGCGGCCAGGCTGGCCACCCGGCTATAAACCTGGGAGATGGGTGTGGATTCGAAATCGGTGATGTTCATAGAGAGCTGCGCGCGGCCGTGGACGAGGACGCCCATGGCTTTGACGGCGCGCAGGCCGCCGGAAGCAGCGCGAATCTCGCGGGCGATGGCGCGGACGATGGAAACGTCGGAGGAGTCGAAGTACAGGTTGTAGGCGACGAGAAACTTGCGCGCCCCCACGGCGCAGGCGCCGGCGGTGGGGTGCAGGCCGGGACCGCCGAGATCGGGACGGCGTGAGGGGTCCTTGCTGACGGCTTCGCGCAGCCCTTCGAACTGGCCGCGGCGCACGTCTTCGAGGTTGGCGCGGTCAGGGCGGGCGGCGGCGGCCTCGTAAAAGAAGACGGGGACGCCGAAGCGGCGCCAGATTTCAAGGCCCGCCTGGCGCGCGAGAAGCACGCACTGCTCCAGCTTGACGCCGGAAATGGGCACAAAGGGAATGACGTCTGCCGCGCCAATGCGCGGATGGACGCCGTGCTGGCGCGTGAGGTCGATCAGCTCCACGGCCTTGCCCACGCCGCGCACGGCGGCTTCCACCACGGCTGCGGGCGAGCCGGCGATGGTCACTACGGAGCGGTTGTGGTCGGCGTCCATTGACCAATCGAGCAGAGAAGCGCCGGCGCCGGCCATGGCGGCGAGGATGGCTTCTACGCGGCGCGCGTCGGCGCCCTCAGAGAAGTTGGGAACGCACTCGACAACTGGCCCGCTCATCGTTCCTCCGGCCCTGTCATCTCCAGAAAGTGTAGCCCACCTGTATCTGAATGCTCGCGTTGACGCCGGGGTTGCGGTCGCCAAGCGAAGCCGAAGAGATGTGCACGCCGTTCACGCCGATGTCGATGGAGCGCTTCTCCGCCGTGAAGATATGAAATCCGCCGCCGCCCTGGGGTGAGAAATTCCACACACAGGTGCCGCCGTCCACCGGAGGAATGGCGTTGGGATCGCTGAGAAAGTTGGGCGGGAACTTGTGGGTGGTGTAAATGAGCCCGCCGGCGGCCTCGAACCAGGGCTGCACGCGGCGGGAGCCGGTGAGGAAGTTCCAGCGGAAGATGACCGGTGTGATGCTGACGCCGCGAAAAGTACCGCCGCCGTAGGGCCACTCGCACAGAGCGGTGCCATTCTGGCAGCTGTACACATCCTCGTGCGGAGGCGGCGTGTATGCCTGCCACAGAGGCATGATATTGCCGCCGTACTCAAACTGTCCGGTGAAAATGCCCGCATGGACCAACGGCGTGAGCACCTTGCCGAGCTCGAAGCCGCCCCAGATAAACTTGTAGTCATCGCGGTTACCCAGGCCGGTGCCCCAGTTGAGGAAGGGACCGTACTCCCAGCTCTGGCGATCGCGGACGCGCGCAACGGGGTTGCCCGCGTCGGGATCCGCGGACGATTCAGCAGAGAGAGAAGACATGGTAACGACGTCTGTACTCCTTCCGCTCGGTCCTGTTCCGTTACTCGTCTGTCCCGCAGCCGTCATCGCACCGATCAGCAAAAACAAGACCGCAGCGCCGTCGATTCGCCTCAAAACCCTTCCTCCCGCCTGAGCCCCTCATTTGGCCGATGTCGCACTTTTCTTGTTCCCTCAGTCGCGTGTCCGTTGGTTCCCTGCTCCATCCACAAAAAAGCCGCCACAACCGGGCGGCTCTTTTAAAGGCCCGCTCCTTTTTTTCAGCCGGCAGCGTGCTCCATCTGCTCGGCGTCCATATCAAAATTGGAATAGACATTCTGCACGTCGTCGAGCTCTTCGAGCGCCTCAATCAGCCGCAGCATCTGCGCCGCCGACGGCCCCTCAAGCTTGTTGTACGACGAGGCCACCATGGTGACTTCACTCAGCACCGTGGGTATGCCCGCGGCTTTGACGGCGTTGAGCACGGTTTCGTATGCGCCCGGATCGGTAATAATCTCCCACGAGTCGCCCTCGTCGCTCAGGTCCTCGCCGCCGCTCTCGAGCACGATGTCCATCAGCTTCTCTTCGCTGGCGGCGGATTTCTCTATAGCGATGAGGCCTTTCTTTGAGAACAAGCGGCGCACCGAACCGGACTCGCCCAGGTTGCCGCCGTTCTTGGCAAAGGTATGGCGGATTTCGCTCACCGCGCGATTCCGGTTGTCGGTGAGAACCTCCACAATGATGGCCACGCCGCCGGGGCCGTAGCCCTCAAAGGAAATCTCCTCGTAGGTCGCGCCTTCCAGCTCGCCGGTGCCGCGCTGAATGGCGCGCTTAATGTTGTCTGCGGGCATGTTCTCGGCCTTGGCGGCGAGAATAGCGGTGCGCAGGCGGGGATTGCCATCGGGGTCGCCGCCGGCCCGGGCGGCGATGGTGATTTCCTTGATGAGGCGGGTGAAGATCTTGCCGCGCTTGGCGTCGAGCGCGCCCTTTTTGTGCTTGATGGTGGCCCATTTCGAGTGGCCGGACATGAGAACCTCAGACGGAACGAAAAGTGCGGAGCGGGCAGCCGCCCGAAAGGTAAGTATAGCATTTGGAGGGGCGCGGAGGCGACATGCACCCTGTAACCGAGGAGCCTGCAAGTGAGTGGAGGACCGGTCGGAAGCCCTTATCCGGGAACGCCCGTCATGCTGGTCATTGCGGGATTTCTCGCATATCTTAGCGGCAAAATGGTTCGTCGCGCTTACAAGCGCAGGCGTGATCGCAGGCCCGATGTCGCGGTTCGGCCGAACCCGAAGGAGGGAGCCGAAATCGTCGTGGCCATCGCGGCAGCGTGTCTTCTGGCAATGGCCATTTGGGCAATCTGTGTCCACCGATAGCGGAGCGCGCCCGCATGGCTTCAGTCCGTCGAATCCTTGGCCCCGGGATGCGTCCCGGCGCGCTGCGGAAGCACAAGAATACAGAGGATCATGAACGCAGCGATGACACCTGAAGACGCGTAGCGGCTGAGATTGAGGCCGCCCGCGGCGAGCGGCTTGGTGAGGGTGTCGCCCAGCGTGGCGCCGAGCGGACGCGTTAGGATGAAAGCCGTCCAGAAGAGTGTGGTGCGCGAGATGCGGGTGAAGAAGTAAAGCAGCGCGACCACGGCAATTGCGCCGGCGAAGATGAGCGCGCCGCCTTCGAAGCCCGGGCCGGAGTCGGCCACCCAGTCGCCCAGCGCAGTGCCGAGGGTGTTCGCGAACAGGATGGTCGTCCAGTAGAACATCTCCACTTTGGGTGAGGTGACGTCGCTCACGGTGACTGAGCCCATGGCGAAGTCCCACGCGGCCAAGGTGCCCATGACCAGCGCGAAGAGAAGCAGTGAGCCGCCGGGATAGCCGATGCCGAGCGAACGATCGGAGAAGTCGGCCATGGTGGTGCCGGTGAGCGTGGTGGCCACGATGACGGCCCAATAGAGAAAGCGATGGAAGCGGCGAGCGCGAATCTGCGCGGTGACGGCGACGGCGAAGAGCGCGAAAAAGATAAGGGTGCTGGCCGCGTAGCCAAGATTGAGCGACATGGAGAGCGTATCGCCGCCGGTTTCACCCAGCGTGGTGGCGGCGATTTTGATGATCCAGAAGGCGAGGGCAACCTCCGGCACTTTGCCAATGGCTTCGGCAAAGTGGTTGTTGGGCGCGTGGGCTGCGGCATCGGCGGACGGCCCTGTTCCCTCATTGTGCCAATACCTGCCGAATACGGGCAGCGAACGCGGCGGCGTGCGCCGGACGAGTGCGGGCCAGGAAGACAGGCTCAGGTCAGCGGTCATTTGAATTCCCTCCTCTTGGACTGACTAGTATTCAGCTCCATTCGCGCGAGGCTAGGCGAAGACTTCGGCGTCGTGCAGCCTGGCTCCGCTGCGGTCTTTTTCCGAGACGATGGCATCCTGCTCGGCAATCGGCCAGGGAATGGCGAGATCGGGATCGTTCCAGAGGATGGTGCGCTCGCCTGCAGACGAATAAAAGTCAGTAACCTTGTAGCAAAAGCCGGCCTCCTTGCTGAGCACCAGAAAGGCATGGCCGAAGCCTTGCGGAACCCAGAGCATCTTCCCGCTGCCTGCTTCCAGCTCCACGGCCACGTGACGCCCGAAGGTGGGCGAGCTGAGGCGCAGGTCGACAGCCACGTCGAGCACGGCTCCGTGCGCCACCCAGACCAGCTTTCCCTGCGGCTGCGTAATCTGGTAATGGATGCCGCGGACGACGTTGTTGCGCGACTGGGAAAAGTTGTCCTGGGCCCAGTTTGCGGGCAGGCCGGCTTCCGCCATCGCCGTGCGGTTGAAGCTCTCGAAGAATGCGCCCCGGCTGTCGCGGTGCACGGTTGCCGTAAGCAGAAGCACATCCGGCAGAGCAGTTGTGTCGACTTTCATAATTCCGGGCCCCGCGCGCCGAAGTACGGCTCGCGCAGCAACGCCAGCAGATACTGGCCGTAGCCGCTTTTGGCGATAGGATGCGCCAAGGCTTCCAGTTGCTGCGCGTCAATGAAACCCAGCCGATAGGCGATCTCTTCCGGGCAGGCGATGTCGAGCCCCTGCCGGCGTTCGATGGTGTGGACGAACAGCGCAGCCTCGAGCAGCGAGTCGTGGGTGCCGGTGTCGAGCCAGGCCATGCCGCGGCTCATGATTTCAACGTTCAGCGTGCCCGCCTCGAGATAAAGGCGGTTCAGGTCGGTGATCTCGAGCTCGCCGCGCGCCGAAGGCTTGAGCGAGGCGGCGCGGTCGGCCACGTCACCATCGTAGAAGTAGAGGCCGGTGACGGCGTAACGCGACTTGGGCATCTTGGGTTTTTCTTCCAGGCTCACGGCGCGGCCCTGCGCGTCGAATTCGACCACGCCGTAGCGGTGCGGGTCTTCGACGGGATAGGCGAAGACGGTGGCCCCGCGTTCCAGTCTGGCGGCCTTCTGCAACTGGCGTGAGAGTCCCTGCCCATAGAAAATGTTGTCGCCGAGCACCAGCGCGCTGGTGTGGCCGGCGATGAAATCGCGGCCGATGAGGAAGGCCTGCGCCAGGCCTTCCGGGCTGGGCTGCACGGCGTAGCTGATTTCGAGACCCCAGCGGCGCCCGTCGCCCAGCAGGTCGGCAAAGCGGTGCGTGTCCTGCGGTGTGGAGATAAGGAGAATCTCACGCAGGCCCGCGAGCATGAGCGTGCTCAAAGGGTAGTAGATCATCGGCTTGTTGTAGACGGGCAGAAGCTGCTTGGACACGACGTGCGTGACCGGATAGAGCCGCGTCCCCGAGCCGCCGGCAAGAATGATTCCCTTCATAAGTCGGTTCTTCAACCTTCACAGGAAGCTTAAGCTTGAGTTGGGACACCAAAGCAGTGCGAGTAGCCGTCGTCGTCCGTCAGAAAAAACTCGGTTCGGCCGTATTCCCGATCCTCGAACTGGGAAACAGCAAATCCAAGGCGCTTCAGCCGCTCCCTGGTTTCACCTATATCCCGCGGCGCCCAGTAGAGCCGTATGCCCTCGAAGTTTTCCGGCTTCACCGGGTTTCCTGCACGCCGGTTCAGCATGAACCATACAGCGCCCTGGTGAAGCATACAGAAGATCAGCTTCCCGTCTTCACGCATCTCTGAGCTCACGGAGAATTCCAGACCATCCGCCCAGAAGCGGAGGCTCTTCTCCAGGTCCGCGCTCGGAATAACCGGGATGCAGGAATCAACAGGCATGGCATTCCTTTCCGCCGAAGCGGTTCGCGCCGGCTCTGGGCAGACGCGTTCAAGCTTACAAGATGAGGGCTTACAAGACAGCGCGCGCGGCGTAGTTCTTTTCGATCCACTCGCGGTAAGCGCCGGTGCGCACGCGGGCTACCCAGTCGCCGTTTTCAAGATACCAGCGCACGGTTTTGCGCAGGCCGCTCTCGAAAACCTCGGCCGGTTGCCAGCCCAGCTCGCGTTTGATCTTGCGGGCATCGATGGCGTAGCGGCGGTCGTGGCCGGGACGGTCCTCGACATAGGTGATGAGCATTCTGCGCGGCGCAGCATCCACTTCGGTTGGCCGCATTTCATCCACAAGATCGCAAATGGTGCGCACCACATCGATGTTGGCGCGCTCGCTCATGCCCCCGACGTTGTAGGTCTCCCCCGGACGCCCCTCTGCGAGCACGGTGCGGATGGCGGCGCAGTGATCTTTGACATATAGCCAGTCGCGCACATTCATGCCGTCGCCGTAAACCGGCAGCGGCTTGCCCTCGAGCGCATTGAGAATCATGAGGGGGATAAGCTTTTCCGGGAATTGGAACGGGCCGTAGTTGTTGGAGCAGTTGGTGGTGAGCACGGGCAGACCGAAGGTGTGGAAGTAGGCGCGCGCAAGGTGGTCGGAGCCGGCTTTCGAGGCCGCGTAGGGGCTGTTGGGCGCGTAGGGCGTGGTCTCGGAAAACGCGGGATCGCCGGGGGCAAGCGAGCCATAGACCTCATCCGTGGAAACATGGACGAAACGGAAGGCCGCGCGATCGGCTTGGCTCAAGCTGGTCCAATACGCGCGGGCCTGCTCGAGCAGGGCGAAGGTGCCCTGCACATTTGTCCGGATAAACGCCTCCGGCGAGGCGATAGAACGGTCAACATGGCTTTCGGCGGCGAAGTGGACGATGGCGCGGGGCCGGTGCCGGCGCAGCAGGCTGCCCACCAGCTCGGCGTCGCAGATGTCGCCGCGCACGAAGGTGTAACGCGGATCGCCTTCGAGCGAGGCAAGGTTGGCGGGGTTGCCGGCGTAAGTGAGCAGGTCAAGATTGACCACGGGTCCGCGATCGGCTGCGAACCAGCTCAGAACATAGTTTGAGCCGATAAAGCCGGCGCCGCCGGTCACCAGGATCGAATCGGATTGACTCATTCCGTGAGGCACCAGTATATGCTACAAAACAATCCTTCTAGCCAACGATGCGCGGGTGATCGGTGTGCCGGATTCGCTCCGCCGATCACTTTCTAGGAGGATTGCCTGCGATTTACGGGATTTTTCGCTATATTAATAAGTGAAGTTCCGGATGCGGCCGGACTTGGCTCAGGCAAAACCTTTCGCTTCAAGCACCAGGCGATTTCCAGGGATAGAAACCGCAAAGGGTTGGTGTCCCCGGGAGTGCTCGAGGCGGCCCGCATACAAACTAAACGGAAAAGGCTGCCATGGAATCCACTCGTTGTCGCTTCCGCGCACCTAAGCCGCAAGGTCTCTATCATCCGCAGAATGAGCACGATGCCTGCGGCATGGGACTGGTCGCCAACATCCGTGGCGAAAAGAGCCACGAGATCATCCGCAAGGGCCTGGAGGTGCTCATCAACCTCACCCATCGCGGAGCGGCGGGTTGCGATCCGGAGACGGGCGACGGCGCCGGCATTCTGATTCAGATTCCCCACGCGTTCTTTGCGCGCGAGTGCGGGGAGATCGGGATGAAGCTGCCCGAAGAGGGCGCTTATGGCGTGGCCATGTGCTTCTTGCCGGTGGAGCGGCACAGCCGGTTGCAGTGCGAGGGGGTCTTCGAACGCATTGCCAAAGAAGAGGGCCTCGGCGTTCTGGGCTGGCGCGACACCCCGGTAAACGGCGACGCCATTGGCCGCGTGGCCCGCAACTCGCAGCCGTACATCGAGCAGCTATTCGTGAGCCGGCCGGCGGGGATGGACGAGGAGACCTTCGAGCGGCTGCTCTACCGCGTGCGCCGGCGCACGGAAAATGAAATTGCCGAATCCGACATCGAGGACAAGGAGACGTTTTACGTTCCTTCCTTCTCCTGCCGCACCATCATCTACAAGGGACTGATGCTGGCGCCGCAGATTGAGAAATTTTACTTCGAGCTGGCCAATCCCCTGGTCGCGAGCGCGCTGGCCCTCATTCACCAGCGGTTTTCGACCAACACCTTTCCCAGCTGGAAGCTGGCCCACCCCTACCGCTACGTGGCGCACAACGGCGAGATCAATACCATCAAGGGCAACATCAGCTGGATGAACGCGCGCCAGTCGGTGCTCGAAAGCCCGCACTTCGGCGGCAAGATCGGCGATCTCTTTCCCGTCATCATGCCGGGCGGCAGCGACTCGGCCTCGCTGGACAACGCAGTGGAATTTCTTTACCAGAGCGGCCGGTCGCTCGCCCACGTCATGGCCATGCTGATTCCCGAGGCGTGGGCCGGCAATCCGGACATGGACGAGGACAAGCGCGCGTTTTATGAGTACCACGCATCGCTGATGGAGCCGTGGGATGGACCGGCGGCGATTGCGTTCACCGATGGCCGCGTCATCGGCGCTACGCTCGACCGCAACGGGCTCAGGCCGGGACGGTACATCGTGACCAAGGATGACCTGGTGGTGCTGGCGTCGGAAGCCGGCGTCATCGAAGTCCCGCCCGAAGACATCCGCAAGAAGGGTCGCCTGCAGCCGGGGCGTATGTTCCTGGTGGATACGGTCAGGCAGCGCATCGTCTCCGATGCCGAAATCAAGAAGGAATTGGCAAGCCGCCAGCCGTACGGCGAGTGGCTGAAGCAGCAGCAAATTACACTTGATGTGCTGCCCGAACCGGCGCGCGTGATCGGATCGAATCCGGAGACGCTGCTGCGTCGCCAGCGCGCCTGCGGCTACAGCGAAGAGGATCTGCGCATTCTGCTCTTGCCCATGGCGGCCAAGGGCGAGGAGCCGGTGGGCTCCATGGGCACCGATGTGCCGCTCGCTTGCCTGAGCGACCGGCCGCAGCCGCTGTTCAACTACTTCAAGCAGCTTTTTGCGCAGGTGACGAATCCGCCCATCGATCCCATCCGTGAAGAGCTGGTGATGTCGCTCATCAGCTACATCGGCACAGAGCGCAACATTCTGGACGAGGCGCCGGAGAACTGTCACACGCTCAAACTGCCGCATCCGATCCTAAGCAACCGCGATCTCGAAAAGCTGCGCCGCATCTCGTCGGGCGACTTGCTGGCGATCACACTGCCGGCGCTCTTCCGCGCCGCCGACGGCGAAGCGGGCCTCAAGCACGCGCTCGACGACCTGAGCAACCGCGCCGCCTATGCCGTCAGCAACGGTTACTCCCTGCTCATCCTGCAGGACCGCAACGTGGACGCGACCTACGCGCCCATCCCCAGCCTGCTGGCCATGGCCGCGGTGCACAACCGGCTGGTGCGCGACAAGACGCGCACCCAGGTGGCGCTCATCATCGAGAGCGGCGAGCCGCGCGAGGTGATGCACTTCGCCCTGCTCATCGGCTACGGCGCCAGCGCCATCAATCCTTATCTCGCCATCGAGACCATCCACGACCTGAAGCGGCGCAACATGCTGCCGGAAAAAATGACCGCCGAGTACGCGGAGAAGAGCTTCATCAAGGGCATCAACAAGGCACTGCTCAAGACCATCTCCAAAATGGGCATCTCCACGTTGCAGAGCTATCGCGGGGCGCAAGTGTTTGAAGCCGTGGGCCTGAACAAGTCGCTGGTCGATGCTTATTTTCCCGGCACTTCATCGCGCGTTGAAGGCATCGGCCTGGGAGTTCTGGCGCGCGAAGCACAGCTCAAGCACGCCTACGCCTTCCAGCCGCTGACGGATTCTGAGACCGATCTCGTGGTCGGCGGCCAGTACCAGTTCCGCGAGGGCGGCGAATATCACCTGCTCAATCCGCTGACCATCAGCAAAGTGCAGCACGCGGTGCGCGCCAACAGTGCAGCCACTTTCCAGGAATACACCGACCTGATCGACGATCAGAATCGCAATCTCTCCACGCTGCGCGGGCTCATGAAGCTCAAATACGCGGAGACGCCCATCCCCATCGAAGAGGTCGAGCCGGCGAAAGAGATCGTGAAGCGTTTCACCACGGGCGCCATGAGCTTCGGATCGATTTCCAAGGAAGCGCACGAGACGCTGGCGATTGCGATGAACCGCATCGGCGGCATGTCGAACACCGGCGAGGGCGGCGAAGATGAAGACCGCTTCAAGCGCGATGAAAACGGCGACCTGCGCCGCAGCGCCGTGAAGCAGATTGCCAGCGGCCGCTTTGGCGTGACCACCAACTACATGGTCAACGCCGATGAGTTGCAGATCAAGATGGCGCAGGGCGCAAAGCCCGGCGAGGGCGGCCAGCTTCCCGGCCACAAGGTGGACGAGGTAATCGCCAAGACGCGGCACTCGATTCCCGGCGTGGGGCTGATTTCGCCGCCGCCGCATCACGATATTTATTCCATCGAAGACCTGGCGCAGTTGATCTACGACTTGAAGAACGTGAATCCGCAGGCACGCATCGCGGTGAAGCTGGTTTCCGAGGTGGGCGTGGGCACGGTGGCCGCAGGCGTTTCCAAGGCGCACGCCGACGTGGTGCTCATCTCCGGCGACACCGGCGGCACCGGCGCTTCGCCGCTGAGCTCCATCAAGCATGCGGGACTGCCGTGGGAGCTGGGACTGGCGGAGACGCAGCAGGTGCTGCTGCTCAACGACCTGCGCAGCCGCATCCGCGTGCAGACCGACGGCAAATTGCAGACCGGCCGCGACGTGACCATCGCCGCGCTGCTGGGCGCCGAAGAGTTCGGCTTTGCCACCATGCCGCTGATCGCCATGGGCTGCATCATGCTGCGCAAGTGCCATCTGAATACCTGCTCGGTGGGCATTGCCACGCAGGACCCGGTGCTGCGCGCGCGGTTTGAGGGCACGCCGGAGCACGTGATCAATTTCTTCTTCTTCATCGCCGAGCAGGTCCGGCAGCACATGGCCAAACTCGGCTTCCGTACCGTGGACGAGATGGTGGGGCGCGTGGACAGGATCGACGCCTCCATCGCCGATGCGCACTGGAAGGCCAAGGGCATCGACCTCTCGTCGATACTCTACGTGCCCGAACTGCCTTCGCGCGTGGCGCGGCGGCGCACCACTTGCCAGGATCATGGACTCGACCGCGCGCTCGATCATACGCTCATCTCAAAGGCAGCACCGGCCCTTGAAGCACAAAAGCCTGTGAAGGCAAACTTCGCCATCCGCAACGTGCATCGCACCGTGGGCGCCATGCTGGGCGGCGAAATTGCGCGGCGCTACGGCTCGGAAGGATTGCCCAACGGAACCATTCACTTCCGCTTCACCGGTTCGGCCGGGCAGAGCTTCGGCGCGTTCGTACCCAACGGCGTGACCCTTGAGCTCGAAGGCGACGCCAACGATTATCTGGGCAAGGGGCTTTCCGGCGGGCGCATCATCGCCTATCCGCCCAAGACTTCGAGCTTTCTGCCCGAAGAGAGCATCCTGGTGGGCAACGTAGTGCTCTATGGCGCCACCAGCGGCGAGGCGTTTCTGAACGGCATCGCCGGCGAACGCTTTGCCGTGCGCAATTCCGGCGCCACGGCTGTGGTAGAGGGCGTGGGCGACCACGGCTGCGAGTACATGACCCGCGGGCTGGTGGTGGTGCTGGGCTCGACCGGGCGCAACTTTGCCGCAGGCATGAGCGGCGGCATTGCCTACGTGTACGACGACCAGGGGGATTTCTCCACGCGGCGCTGCAACAAGGCAAGCGTGGACCTGGAACCGCTGGTCGACAGCGCCGACATCGACCTGGTGCGCGGCCTGCTCGAGCGCCACCGCGACATGACCGGAAGCCCGCGCGCGGCGTGGGTGTTGGAGCACTGGGCCGATGCCCAGCCCAACTTCATCAAGGTCTTCCCGCATGAGTACAAGCGCGTGCTGGGCGTGGCGCGCGTGGAAGAAGCCTATGTTTCGCCCATTGTCGCTGCGCCTCTGGTGACCGCAGCCTCCACCGCAGAGGTGCAGCATGGGTAAGGATTCGGGATTCCTTGAGATCGGGCGCGAGCAGCCTTCAAGGCGCAAGGCCAACGAGCGCGTCAACGATTGGTTCGAGATTTACGAGCCCTTTCCTGAAGAAAAGCAGCGCGAGCAGGGCGCGCGCTGCATGGATTGCGGCGTGCCTTTCTGCCACACCGGCTGCCCGGTGAACAATCTCATCCCCGACTGGAACGACCTCGTCTACCACAACCGCTGGGAGGCGGCGATCCGGCGGCTGCACTCGACCAATAATTTTCCTGAGTTCACGGGCCGCATCTGCCCTGCCCCGTGCGAGGCGTCGTGCGTGCTCGGCATCAACCAGCCGCCGGTTTCAATCAAGCTCATCGAGCGCTCCATCGTGGAGCGCGCGTGGGAAGAAGGCTGGATTCGCCCCGAGCCGCCGGAGCAGGCCACCGGCAAGCGCGTGGCCGTGGTGGGCAGCGGGCCTGCCGGCCTGGCCGCCGCGCAGCAACTGCGCCGCGCGGGCCACTCCGTCACCGTGTACGAAAAGGCCGACCGCATCGGCGGCCTCTTGCGCTACGGCATTCCCAATTTCAAGCTGGAAAAGCACGTGCTCGACCGGCGCATCGAGCAAATGCTTGCCGAGGGCGTGGTCTTCGAGACCAACGCGCATGTGGGCGTGAACGTCCCCGTCGAATCTCTGCGCGAGGAGCAGGATGCAATCCTGCTCTGCGGCGGCGCTGAGCAGCCGCGCGATTTGAAGATTCCCGGGCGCGAGCTCAAGGGCATTCATTACGCCATGGAATTTCTGCCGCAGCAGAACAAGCGCTGCGAAGGCGACTCCGAAGAGATGCTCCTCGCCAGCATGGGCGCTGCCGAGCCCATCTTTGCCACCGGCAAGCACGTGGTGATCATCGGCGGCGGCGATACCGGTGCCGACTGCCTGGGCACCTGCCACCGGCAACACCCCAAGAGCATTCACCAGTTCGAAATCATGCCCAAGCCGCCGGCAGAGCGCGCCTCCTCCACGCCGTGGCCGCTGTGGCCGCTGCAACTGCGCACCGAGGGCGCGCACGAAGAGGGCGGCATCCGCGACTGGAGCATTAACAGCCTGAAATTTACCGGCGACGAGCACGGCAACGTGAAGCAGTTGCACGCCCTTCGCGTGGGCCCTCCGCCGAAGTTCGAGGCCATCCCCGATTCCGAGTTCGCCATGGACGTAGACCTGGTGCTGCTGGCCATGGGCTTCCTGGGGCCGGTGCGGCACGGCATGCTGGAGCAGCTCGGCGTGGAGCTCGACAACCGCGGCAACGTAGCCACGACGAGTTACATGACCTCGGTCGAAGGCGTGTTTGCCGCGGGCGACATGCGCCGCGGCCAATCGCTGGTGGTATGGGCCATCTCCGAGGGACGCAAAGCCGCAGCCGCAGTGGATGCGTATTTGACCGGCGAGTGGGAAGAAGTGAAGCGGCCGGCGCGCGCCGCCGTGGCGCGTTGAAGAGGCGAGAGAAAGCCTACGCTCTTTGAGCGGCGTAAAATATTCCGGGCAGCTTTTTCCACGCGGCGCCTTTCATTTCGATCGTACGCATAGAGAGTTTGCGCACCTCAAGCGGTCTTCCCACTTTTCTCCTATTGCAAACCGATGAATCGCAATGGCGTAGGACGCACATTTGCGCATGCTCAACGCCTGCCTGTCCAATCGAACAACTTCCCGCGATTCCCCTCGCATCCCAGTGCGGGAAGAAGAGGAGGTAGGTTTGATGGACAACAGGCTGCGACGATTCCAAAGAACGCGAACTTTAGTTCTGGGCGCGGCGGCGCTGACGTTCGTGGGGCTCCCTGCTTTTGCACACGCGCAGACGGCGGCCACACAATCTGCGACGACGCCAGACAGGCAGGCTGCGCCCGGCCCAATTCCCGGCGATGACATCACGCGCCGGGACTTGGCGCGCTTCGATCAATTCCTCGATAGCCATCGCGACGTTGCGGAGCAACTGCGCAGAACGCCTTCTTTGATCGACGATCCGCAATTTTTGCAGAGTCACCCCGAGCTCAACACCTATCTCGAGGATCACCCCAGCGTGAAACAGGAGATCAGCGCGCAGCCGGACACATTCATGCGGCTCGAAGATCTCTGGGCCCGCGATGCAGGCCAGCGCGATCGTGACGCCGGCGCGCACGAAGGTGATGCCAGCCAGAGAGAAGCGGTGGATTTCGACCGTTTCCTCGACCAACATCGAGAAATTGGCGAGCAGGTTCGCAAAGACCCGTCCCTCTGCGACAATGCGAAGTTTGTAGACGGTCATCCGGCTCTCAAGACTTATCTTCAGGACCATCCGGGAGTTCGCGACCAGCTGCGGCAAGACCCGAACGCCTTCATGCGGCGGGCAGACTTCGACAATCGCGATTTGAATCGCGAGGCCATGGGGCAGAATAACGATGCCTTCCGGCGGGACGCGAATTGGGAGGCGATGAACTTCGACCGCTTCCTCGATGATCATCGCGAAATCGCCGAGCAGGTTCGCAAAGACCCGTCCCTGTGCGACAATCCGAAGTTTGTCGATGGCCATCCGGCTCTCGAGGCTTATCTCCACGACAACCCGGGCGTCCGCGACCAGCTACGGCAAGACCCGAACGCCTTCATGCGGCAGGCAGATCTCGATAACCGCGATCTGAACCCGCAGAATCGCGACTCGTCGCACGATCGCATGGCAAACTTTGGAGGATTTCTCGGCAGCCATCCCGACATTCAAAGGGACGTTTCGCGAGATCCTTCCTGCGTCAAAGACCACCAATATATGCAAGACCACGCTGATCTGACTGCCTATCTCGACACTCATCCCGATGTGCGAAACGATTTGATGGCCGATCCGCAAGATTTCGTCCACGGAGCGCAGCAGTACGGCAATGGCAGCGCCGCCGGCGGCGCGGGCGTGGATGGCCGCGGCACGGGCAGCGCCGGAGCAACTACGGGAACTTCGACCACTCCGGCAACAACCACGCACGTTTCGAAGCCGAACCAGTAATCAAAGTCCGACGGCAACAGGGGATGGAGAGCCGGATTCTCCTTCCCCTTTTTGCTGTGAACTCGAGATTCGTTGGTTCGGTTCCAGGAATGGACGGCTGGACGAGAACGCCTGCTCGGTTACGAGCTCCAGGGAAACGGAGGAGTCATGAACATCAGAGGCACGCCTGTTTTTTTGCTCGCCCTCATTTCGGCCATCCCGTTGAGTGCGCATGGCAATAAAAAGATCGATGAGGGGAGAGGTATCCTCGAGAAAATGGAGGCGGTGCCGTGCGGTGCCAAACAGACAGGCCTGGCAGGCTTAGGCACTCTCTGGGCCTCGGCCGGCATTACGCACGTGAACTCCAACGAAAAACTGTGCCCGCAATACTTGCTGCGGACCGATGAAATGGACTACGAAATCCGGCCAATCAACGTGAAACATGCCAGGATTCTGCCCATTGGAAAAGAGGGCCAGTTCAAGATCAAGAAAAACGAAATGATTCTCACTATGACTGACGGCTCCGACCGAAAAGCGCGGAGTTATGAGGTCGTCTCCATGGATCCGGCCAATCAGGGCAGCGGTGGATCAGATTCGCCGAGCCCGCCAGGGGACGGCCGCTGAAGACCGCGTTCCTGTGGCTGCGGTCAAGGCCGGCGGTCAGGCCGCGCGATGGGCCGCTTCGGTCGAGGGCATGTCCGTCTGCGGCGTGAGCAACTGGACGACGATCACGATGGCGGGAATGAGATAGACGGCAGAGCCGCAGACCCACATGAACGCGCCCGCGGCCACCTGGTCATTAAGCGCGCTCAGGCCCAAGGGGCGCGGAGTGACGGCGTAGCTCGGGTAGAGCAGGCGGCCGGAAAAACACAGCAGGGCGGAGACCGCGGTGTTGACAATGTCCGCGAGCAGCAAGTAGGGAATCAGCATCCAGCGCGATTGCGCGAAGCGCGTCGGCCAGGGCCTCGGCCAAGGATTGATGAGCGGCCACCAGAACAGTAGATTGGTGAAGAAGAAGCAGGCGTGTTCGAAATTGTGCCAGTTCTCTGAGGCGAGCGCGAACTCGTAGGCGCGGGGAATATGCCAGCCGATGTAGGCGGCGTTCATGGCCAGCCAGGCCACGCGCGGGCGCGTGAGGAAGCGGCCGAGCGCAGGCAGAATGCGCCAGCGAAAGAGCGGGCGCAGCGGTTTGCGGATGATCCAGCGCGGCAGGCCGCGCAACATCGGCACCACCGGCGCGCCCAGAACGACCAGCGGCGGCGCAATGGACATGAGCACCCAATGCTGCGCCATGTGCATGAAAAGCAGAGATTCGCTGAAGGTATCGAGCGGCGAAGCCACGGCGACGAAAAGCGCAACGATGCCGCCGAGAAAGCAGGCAAACCGCCACCCGGGAAACTGGGCCTGACGCGTGCGGCGAATGCGCACCCAACCACGCGCGTAAACGAGCGCAGCGAGCGCGAGTTCCGCAGTCACCAGCCAGGGCACGTCCCAGCAGGTGAAAAGATCCGCAACTGTAATTGAACCGTTCATGGAATCACGGCGTCGCGCCCGGCTTAGCGGAAGGGTTGGCCGGTGCGGACGGCCCCGCATCCGGCTTCGAAGGCTGCATGTGTGCGGTGTTAAGAGCGCGGCGCGCGGGATCGTACGCGGGCGGCTCGTTCTCCGGGTGCAGTGTTTCGAGGAAGCTGACCAGGGCTTCAATTTCGGGCGGCGAAAGATTCTTGCCGTAGGCGGGCATGTTGCCGCCGCCGGTCTCCACCTTGAAGCGCATTTCGTCCGGAGTCATGCGCGTGGCCACGTAGTCGAGATCCGGGCCGCGCTCGCCCCCCGTACCGCCGATGGTGTGGCAGTTGCGGCACTGCTTGGCCTGGAAGACGACCGCACCCTGGCGCACCAGCGGCGTCGCGTCGTGTATCAGGGAAGGGGGCGCCGGATCGGCGCTCCACGCGCTCATGTGCGGGCTCCAGGGCGTGGTTGTTCCAAGATGCGTGAGGATGCCGAAGCAGACGGCGATGGTCGAAACCGCGAGCACGGCCACAGGCCGGCGATGCCAGCTCTTCTCGCCCTCCGACGCGTAAAACGGAAGGGCAAGCAGAAAGGCAATGCCGAGGATGGGCGCGATCAGGATGAACGGCGTTTCCATCGCCGGAGGAAGATACGAGAGGATGGAGTAAATCCAGAGGAAGAAGAAATCGGGCTTGGGAACGGTCTGGATGATGGAGGGGTCGGGCTGGCCCGAGGGTCCGTAGGGACCGAAGACAAAGGCGCAGACGGCCACGGCGGCGATGATGGCGCCGGAGAAGACGAGATCCTTCCAGAAGGCGCCGGGGACAAAGGGAATGCCGTCTTCGTGTGCGAGCTGGTTGTACTCCGCAATGTAAGTAGAGCGGCGCACGAGCCGGCCGGGCATGGGCCACTCGTTGATGCCGAGCTTCAGAACCATCCACACGTGCAGCAAGGCGAAGACGAGCAGCGTGCCGGGAATGACGAAGACATGCAGCGCGAAGAAACGCGACAGCGTGGCCCCGGCAATGATCGGCCCGCCGAGCAGCAGATGCACCAGGCCGCCGCCGATCCACGGCACGCGGCTTACGATGGAAACGCCGATCCCCAGGCCCCAGTAGGCGTCCTGGTCGAAGCGCAGCACCTGGCCGGTGAAGGCCATGCCCAGGGTCATGAGCAGGAGAAAGACGCCGATGATCCAGGTGAGCTCGCGGGGAAATTTGTACGCGCCGAAGAGAAACACCTGCGCCATGTGGATGAGCACAATCGCGACCATGAAGTTCGATCCCCATCCGTGCAGCGCGCGCAGGAACCACCCCAACGGAATCTGGTGATTGAGGACGTTGAGGCTGTTCCACGCTTCGCCAGCAGACGGGATATAGACCAAAGCCAGGAGGATCCCGGTGAAGATCTGCAGCAAAAGCAGCGTGAATGCCGCGCTGCCAAACACGTACCACCAGCTTGCGGTGCTGCGCGGAACCACATGCAGAGCAGCGTCCTTGACCGGCCCCTCCAGCTCCGTGCGGCGCTCCAGCCAGTTGTAAACGCGCGCGGCAGTGGTCTTCATCCCTGCCATGAGCTCTCTCCGTTGGCTGGCCTGATCTGCACCAAACTCATCTGTTCCGGCTTTGTTTTCTCAAGGCAGGCGGTGTTGGAAAGCGTGGGCGTCTGGCCGGCGTCGATGCGCAACTCGCCGGAAGCGATTTGCCAGTCATATGTGAAGAGGCCGCGCTCCGGTGGGCCGGAGGCACGCGAGCCGTCGGCATAGTAGACGCCGCCGTGGCAGGGGCACATGAAGAGTTGCGACTGCGGAAACCAGCGCACCGGGCAGCCGAGATGGGCGCAGTTGATGGCGAAGACCTGGAAATTGGTGGCGCCGGTGCGGCGCACATAGCAGGCCACGTTATCGGTGGCGCCATCCCAGGAGCGCATGAACGGGTTCTTGTAGAAGGCAAGGCGTGTCTCGCCGGCGGGAAAGGAATCCACGGTCCCAAGAGAAACCCACGATTTGTAACTCGCGTCCTTTCTCCAGGGCCCCAGGAGATAACGCACAATGGGAACCGCGAGAACCACGCCGACGATGCCGTTGAGCGCGAGAGACGCCGTGAAAAGGAACCAGCGGCGCGAGATGACGCGTGGGTCTTCGGGTTTCACGGGAGCGGCGGGCGCCGTGTCCTGGCCGCTCCGCACGTCCGGATGCAGTTCGCGATCGCTCACTTCCCTCACCTCCCGGCCTGGGCCGCGGAGCCGGCCGCTGCTGGCTTGATGCCGCGCAGCGAGGCCAGATACGCGACGATGTTCGAGACGTCGTCGGCGGACAAGGGCACAGCCGGCTGGCCTGCCGGCGCGTCATGCCGCCAGTCCGGTTGCCCGATGTCCGGTCGGCCGGCAATGATCACGGTGCGCAACTGCTGGTCGGCCATCAGCGCAAGATAGTTGCGGCTGGTGATCTGCTGCGGTGAATCCGCGTGGCAAAAGGCGCAGTGGGCGCGAAAAGCTTCGGCCCCGCGCGCGGCGTCGGCCGTATCGGGCTGCTCATAAGGCGGCGGCGTGTCGCCGCCAAAGGCATTCGGGCGTGCCCACTTCCGGCGCATGCCCGCAACCAGAGCCGTGATCTGGTCGTTGGTCAGCGTACCCCCGGTGGATTGCGCAAAGGCCGGCATCTCGGTGCCGGGAATGCCGCCGGAGATCCACGAATTGATCACATCGTCGTCGGCCAGCGCCTGGTATTCAGGATTGCCGAGGTCGATGGCAGGACCGTTCTGCCCATTGCGGCCGTGGCAGCCGGCGCAGTTCTGGTTGAACAGAGTGTCGAAGTCGGTGATCTGGTCCGGATTGAGCATCGGCTGCGGCGGATGGCCGGGCGCGGGCCGGCAGCCGGCGAGGGCCAATTCGACGGCCGCGGCGAAGCACGCGAGGTGGAGCGCGATCCGCATCAGTCTTTATCCTCTCCGCGCGGAGGGCCGGCATCGGGCCGCGAAAGCAGAAGGCCCGGAGCCTCGATGCCCAGACGCGCAGCAAACGGCAGCGACTGGCCGGTGGGGACCTTGCCCTGGCGCGCAACCACGATCCCCGCAACCACGCCATAGGTCACCTGCGAGACGAGGAACCATCCCCACTGGATGCGCGCGTCGAGCGCGGGATTGATGATGCCCATGAACGCGTGCAGAATACCCGTCCACAGCACCGGCGCAAGAATGCCGCCCAGCAGCACGGGATGTCGCGGCAGCATGGGCAGCATGGCGCCGTAGAGCAGGCCGACGAGCAGACAGGTGACGGAGTGAATGAGCGTGGCCACAATGAGGCCCTGCCAGTGGAAAGCGGCGATATCCGCCGTCGAGGGATTGCTCCAATGGGCCACGCCTGCTCCGCCGAGAAGATTGACCGGGTACCAGATGCTGTGCTGGGCGATCCATCCGTAAAGCAGCGCGGGCCCGATCATGACGATGCCGCCGGCGATGCCGCCCTTGATGCCGCTGGTCACGGGATAGGTTTCCAGGGGCAGATGCGCGCGGTGCGTGGTGCTGAGCACGATGCGGTCGACCAGCGCCCGCGACGAGGCGATGACCACGGGCTGCTCCACCACTTCCACCTCCTCGTGCTGCTCCACGGGGAGAACCTGGCGAAACCAGCCCACGCAACCGGCGAGCATGAACACCGCGCCCAGCAGGCTCACGCCCGCGCTGGTGACGAGGCCCGCGGCCACGAGGGTAAAGCCGAAGGCGAGCACAATGGGCCACGCCGTGGGCGCGGGCAAATGGATGTGCGCGTTCCCGGCGTGGCCGGTCCCGGCCTGCCCTGCCCCGTGTTGTTGCGTCTCTGCCATTGCAGCTTATCTTCCCACGATGTAAACCACCGTAAACACGACCACCCAGACCGCGTCGACAAAATGCCAGTAAAGCGCGAGCACCTGAATGCGCGCGGCGTGGCCCTGGTTCACGCGGCCAAGAAGCGTGAAGAGCATCACCAGCGAAAGACCGATCATGCCCACCACCACGTGCGTGGCGTGCAGTCCGACGAGCGAATAAAAGGTGGTGCCGAAGAGATTGGTGCGGATGGTGAAGTGGCGATTGTAGATCAGATCGCGCCACTCGATCGCAGTGCCGGCGAGGAACTCGAGCCCGAGCAGCATGGTCATTGCCCACCACGCGGCAAAGCGGCGCAGCAGGCCGCGGGCGATGGCGTGCTCGGCCATGACGATGGTGAAACTGCTCGAGAACAGGCAGATGGAGTTGAAGATAGGCACATCGAGAATCTGCGGCGTGGGCCCGTAGGTGCTGCGGCCGATGTAGTAGATATAGGCGACCACGAAGATGGTGAAAATGGCGCTCTCGCCCACGATAAGCGAGAACATGCCTACGCGGCCCCGGGAAGGCGGCTGCCAGGTTTCGTCGACAAAAAGGGGAACCGTGCTCATTGTTCGTACTTCCAATCGGGATCGTGGGGATGTTTGAGGTCCCAGAGCGGGCGCCGGCTGCGCACCACGGGATCGACGGCAAAGTTGTAGTCGGGCGGAGGCGAGGGCGTGGACCACTCCAGCGTCCACGCGTCCCATGGATCAGCCCCGGCCCGCTCGCCGCGCAGGTAGGAGTAGATCAGGTTCCAGGCGAAGAGAAGCACGGCTATCGCCTGCACGAATCCGCCCAGCGAAATGATGAGATTGAGCGTGTTCCAGCCGCGGTCGGGTTCATAGGTGTAAATGGAGCGGGGCATGCCCAGCAGGCCGACGAAGTGCATGGTGTCGAAGGTGATGTGGAAGCCGATCAAGAAGAGCCAGAAATGCCACTTGCCCAGGGTCTCGCTCAACATGCGCCCGGTAACCTTGGGATACCAGTAGTAGATGGCGGCGAAGATGCAGAAGACGATGGCGCCGACAAGAACGTAATGGAAATGTGCAATGACAAAGTAGCTGTTGTGCAGTTGCCAGTCCCACGGCGCCACGGAAAGCATGATGCCGGTGAGGCCGGCGAGGAGAAACTGAAACACGAACGCCGTCGAGAATAGCATGGGCGTAGCAAAGCGGATGCGCCCGCCCCACATGGTGGCGAGCCAGTTGAAGATCTTGATGCCGGTGGGAATGCCCACCGTCATGGTGGAGAGAACGAAGAAGGTGTTGCCCACGGAGGTCATCCCCACGGTAAACATGTGGTGCGCCCACACCGTGAGGCTCACAAAGCAGATGCCCACGGAGGCCGCGACCATGGCCGGGTAACCGAAGACGGCCTTGCGCGAAAAGACGGGAATGACTTCATTGGCGATGGCAAAGGCGGGCAGCACCAGCACATAGACCTCGGGATGGCCGAAGATCCAGAAGAAGTGCATCCACACGATGGGCGAGCCGCCGGCCTGCGCGTCGAAGAAGTGGCCGCCGAGATAGCGGTCGATGAGCAGCATGATCTGCGCCGCGGTCAGCGGGGTGATGGTGACCAGCGTAAGCACGCTCACGATCAGCATCAGCCAGACGAAGAGCGGCATGCGCATGAGCGTCATGCCGCGGCAGCGCATGGAGGCCACGGTGGCGATGATGTTGATGGCCGTGCCCAGGGTGCCGAATCCGCTCACGATCAGGGCCAGTGCCCAGTAGTCGGTATTGTGGCCGGGCGTGAAGGCCTTGGCGGTGAGCGGCGCATATGCCCACCAGCCCACATCCGGGGCGTTGCCCATGCCGTAGAGGCCAAAGCCGCCCACAATGCTGAAATAAAGCAGCAGCCCGCCGAAAGCCGTGAGCCAGAAGCTGAAGGCATTCAGGCGCGGGAAGGCCATATCGCGCGCGCCGATCATGAGCGGCACCAGGTAATTGGCAAAGCCGAAGAGAATGGGCATGCCCACCAGAAAAACCATGGTGGTGCCGTGCATGGTGAAGAGCTCGTCGTAGACCTCCGGCGAGACAAAGTGCAAGTTCGGCCAGGCAAGCTGAATGCGAATGGCGATGGCCTCGGCGCCGGCCACGAGCAGGAAAAACAAGGCGTACACGACGTAGAGAATGCCCAGTTTCTTGTGATCGACGGTGACCACCCAGCTATGCAGCCACTCCAGCCGGGTGGCGCGTTGCGCCTCGGCGTCAGGCAGCGGCGCGGAGATAGGCAGGGTCTGGTCAGCCATGGTTCGCCTTCAGTGCAAAGTGAGCAGGTACGCGACGATTTGATCCACCTGCCGGTCGTCGAGCTGCATCGCGGGCATGAGCGCGCCGGGCTTGAAGGTGTTGGGATTCTGAATCCATGCGTGCAGGCTTGCGGGCGTGTTCATGGCCGCACCGGATGCAATGGTGGCGCGGCTCATCAGGTGCGTCAGGTCAGGACCGAAGGTTCCCTTGGCCGCCGTGCCTGCCACGGTGTGGCAGTTCACGCAGGCCTCGGATTCAAAGATCTCCCTGCCCTCCGCCGCCGAAGCATCGTTGACGCCGGGCCGCTGCTGGTTTGCCACCCACGCGGCAAACTGATCCGGCGTATCGACGTATACGCGGATGAGCATCTTGGTGTGCTCCACGCCGCAAAACTGGGCGCACTGGCCCAGGTAGAGGCCGGGCTCGGCGGGATCCATCCACATTTCGTTGGGGTGGTTGGGAATCAAATCCGTCTTGCCATTCAGTTGCGGCACCCAGAAGCTGTGGTCGACGTCGGCCGAGAGCAGGCGCAGATACGTGGGCTCGGGGCGCTCATGCGAGCTGACCGGAATGTGCAGCTCGTTGGCGGTGACGATGCCCAGCCCGGGGTAGCGGAACTCCCACCAGAACTGGTGGCCGATGACGGTGACGTCGAGGGCCGATTTTGGCTTGGGCGCGTCCTCGACGGCAAAGATGATGCGCGCCGTGGTGAGAAACAGCACCACCACGATGAGCACGGGAATCACCGTCCATGCGAGCTCCACCTGCACGCTGCCATACACTTGCGCCGGTTCGTGCTCGCTCTCGCCGCCGCGGGCGCGGTACTTGACGATGACGTAGACCAGCAGCCCGCTGACGGAAAAAAAGATGGCGCCGGTAATGAGAAGAACGAAAAGCGAGAGACCGAAGATTTCGTGCGCTGGCGTAGAGAGCGGCGCCAGCGTGGTGGGCGTGGATTCAGGGTGCTGGGCGAAAAGCGGATGCGCGAGCAAAGCGGAGAGGAAAGCAACCGTGAGGCGAAGGGAGGAAGGACCGCCTGTTGGCTCAAGAGTGCTCAAATTCCACTCCAGGTTTTCTTTCGATCGTATCGGCAGCGGTGTGCGCGGGTGCTGGATTCCGCCTGCGATCGACGCGTCCGGGCGCGACCATGCAGGGTCAGCCACAGGAATTCAGGCTTCGGCTTGCGTGCATGACACCGGGCGATCTCTTCGATGTACGAAAAGGCGTCCGGTTTCTCGGTTGATTATAGCGCGCGGACTCGCGAGCAACGGGCCGCCTCGAAGAGCGATGTATCGCACTGTGACCCGCTCGCGTGCCGATTCGGTCGCAGGGCAAACCCGGAAACCGCATCAGGAATTTGAACGCCCCAACCAGCCTCCTGGAAATGCTTTTCCTACGATCCCCCGCGGCGCGATGATCTGCTCTTTCACTTTCGTCTATGGAATGCGCCGCAATTTCATCCCACGCAACTGGCGACTCGTGCCCTGTTTCGAGGCTCGAGGCGGATCCGGCAACATCAGCCCCACGGGCCCGGACGGCGATTTCATCGATGAAATTACCGGCTTTCTCCCCGGTAAGTCTCCAAGGCGAACCGGATCAATTTATTGCCTCTCAGACAACCCTCGGAAGGTAGCCCGCATCTATTTCTATCGCTTCGTGTATCAATTGGCCTGTTTATGGGGGAGTTTTCTCGGCCATTGAACCGGCTTTTTACATTGCTTCCAAGAATGAAAGATGCTTCTCGAACCAAGGGACGCCCACTGCGTCCTTCCAGTACAGGCTCACGGCCGGTCTTTCAGCTTTGGATGCGGCAAAGCTTCCATGCAGGAGTTTTCGGACTATGGGAACCACCGTTGACTCGCCCGTAACCGGGCAAAGCGGATCAGATTTCCCCTCGATGGGCGCGTTGGAGCAGCAGGCGCCCGAGCACCTTGCCGTCATTCTTGAATGCCTGCAAACCATGAAGAATGGTGACTTTAGCGTGCGTCTGCCGGTCACCTGGACAGGACTGCCGGGCAAGATTGCCGACAACTTTAATGAGATTGTGATCGCCAACGAGAAGATGGCGTCAGAACTGAAGCGCGTAGGCCAGGCGGTGGGCAAGGAGGGTAAAACGCGGGAGCGCATCCGGGTGGAGCACCGGCGGGGCGCCTGGGACGACATGGAAGTGAGCGTGAATACGCTGGTCGAGGACCTGCTCCGGCCCACGACCGAAGTAACTCGCGCCATCGCCGCCGTGGCCCAGGGGAATTTGACCCAGACCGTCCGGCTGGACGTGGACGGACGGCCGCTGGAAGGCGAGTTTTTGCGCTCGGCCAGCATCGTGAACACCATGATTCAGCAGCTGGGCGTGTTTACGGCCGAAGTAACGCGCGTGGCCCGCGAAGTGGGTACGGACGGCAAACTCGGCGGCCAGGCCATGGTGCCCGGCGTGGCCGGGACCTGGAAGGACCTCACCGATTCAGTGAACTCCATGGCCTCAAACCTCACCGGCCAGGTGAGAAATATCGCCGAGGTGGCGACCGCCGTGGCCAGCGGCGACCTGAGCCGCAAGATCACGGTAGATGTGCGCGGCGAAATCCTGCAGCTTAAGGAAGCCATCAATACCATGGTCGACCAGCTGCGCTCCTTTGCTTCGGAAGTAACCCGCGTGGCGCGCGAGGTGGGTACAGAAGGCAAACTGGGCGGCCAGGCGGTGGTGCCCGGCGTGGCCGGAACCTGGAAGGACCTCACCGACAGCGTGAACGCCATGGCCGGCAACCTGACGGCCCAGGTAAGAAACATTGCCGAGGTGACCACGGCCGTGGCTCGCGGCGATTTGAGCCGCAAGATCACCGTGGACGTGAAGGGCGAAATTCTCGAGCTCAAAGACACCATCAACACCATGGTGGACCAGCTCAATGCCTTCGCCGGCGAAGTAACGCGCGTGGCTCGCGAAGTGGGCACTGAAGGCAAGCTGGGCGGCCAGGCCAACGTACCCGGCGTGGCCGGAACCTGGAAGGACCTTACCGACAACGTGAACTTCATGGCCGGCAACCTGACCGGTCAGGTGAGAAATATTGCCGAAGTGGCGACCGCCATTGCCAATGGAGATTTGTCGCGCAAGATCACAGTCGACGTGCGCGGCGAAATCCTGCAGCTCAAGGAAACCCTGAACACCATGGTGGACCAGCTGAACCGGTTCGCGGGCGAGGTGACGCGTGTGGCCCGCGAAGTAGGCACCGAGGGGCGCCTGGGCGGCCAGGCCAACGTGCCCGGTGTAGCCGGAACCTGGAAGGACCTGACGGACAGTGTGAATTCCATGGCCGGCAACCTGACGGCCCAGGTGAGAAACATTGCCGAAGTGACCACGGCCGTGGCCCGCGGCGACTTGAGCCGCAAGATCACTGTGGACGTGAAAGGCGAGATTCTCGAGCTCAAGAACACCATCAACACCATGGTGGACCAGCTCAATGCTTTCGCCGGCGAAGTCACGCGCGTGGCTCGCGAGGTGGGCACCGAAGGCAAGCTGGGCGGCCAGGCCGTGGTGCAGGGCGTGGGTGGCACCTGGAAAGATCTCACGGACAATGTGAACTTCATGGCCTCAAACCTCACAGGACAGGTGAGAAACATCGCCGAGGTGGCGACCGCCGTGGCCCGCGGCGACCTGAGCCGCAAGATCACCGTGGACGTGAAGGGCGAAATCCTGGAGCTTAAGGACACCCTCAATACCATGGTGGACCAGCTCAATGCGTTCGCCGGCGAAGTAACGCGTGTGGCCCGCGAAGTGGGTACGGAAGGCAAGCTGGGCGGCCAGGCCAATGTGCCCGGCGTGGCCGGGACCTGGAAGGACCTTACTGACAACGTGAACTCCATGGCCTCCAACCTGACCGGCCAGGTGAGAAACATCGCGGAAGTTTCGACCGCTATCGCCAATGGAGACTTGTCGAAAAAGATCACGGTGAACGTGTCGGGCGAGATTCTGCTGCTCAAAGAAACCATCAACACCATGGTGGATCAGCTGAACCGGTTCGCCGGCGAAGTAACGCGCGTGGC
>JASHOQ010000104.1 GCA_030041045.1 Acidobacteriaceae bacterium | reverse complement strand
ATACGCTATGACTTCAACCCCCGCTTCAGTGTGGAGGCCGGCGCCAGCTACCAGCACATCTCCAACTTCTACCTGTCGCAGCCCAAATACTACGATTACGGCATCAACGTCTGGGGCTCCATGATCGGGTTCAACATGCGCATTGGCAAAGCCAAGCCTCCGGTGCACTGAAGGTGAAGGCTACACAAACCCCAGGCCAATGCGGCTGAAGCCGCTAAACCGCCAGTGCGCGCCAGACCACTCTTCGCGTCAGGCCCCAGCCCGGGCCGCATGGTGCACTTCGCCGCCACGCTAATGCATTTTCTGAGTAGCTATATCCCGAAGACGGAAAGCAGAGTCGACGCGACCAACAGGGAGCGGCGATCTTGCGAGGCAGTGAAAAGGACACAGTCACTCAGAAAATGCCGTAGAGAGGTTTCAGAGTTAACGCAGCCAGTTTCTGCACCGTGCGGGGCGGCTTTTTCTTGAGGAAAAAGCCACTTCGCTTGGTCGGCCTCGGGACACAGCAACTCTGAAACCGCTGTAGACGGCCAACGAGAACTGGAGCGCCGAGGCCTGTCCGCTGCTGCGCTTCTGAATCCGGAAGCGCTCACCACACATGGCAGGCATTGGCCGGCATCATGGGCTGGCCCGTCTTGCAATGGAAGGCCTGCCCGAACTCCGGCATATTCTGCACCACCCCATTCACCCGGAACTCGCGCGGCGCGTGCGGATCAGTCTGCACCTGCAAGCGCACCTGCTGCGGCCGGATGCTGCCGCACCAGTTTTGCCCGTAGGCCACAAAAAACTGCTGCATCGGCGTAAAGCCGTCCTGTGTGGCATTCATGTCGAGGCTCTTGCGCTTGGCATCCTCCATAAAGGCCACATAAGCCAGGCGCAGTCCGCCGTTGTCCGCCGTGTTCTCGCCCAGCGTCAGCTTGCCGTTCACCTTCACATCGTCCACGGCCGTGAAGTTGCCGTATTCCTTCACCTCGCAGTCGGTCATGGAGTCGAACTGCTTTCGGTCGTCCGCCGTCCACCAGTCGGCCAGGTTGCCATTGCCGTCGAACTGGCTCCCCTGGTCATCGAATCCGTGCGTCAGCTCGTGGCCCACAATGCTGCCGATATGCGCGTAATTTTCGGCGTCCGTGGCCTGCGGATCGTAAAGCGGCGCCTGCAGAATGGCGGCGGGAAAGTTGATGTCGTTCATCGGCGGGCTGTAGTAAGCGTTCACCGTGGAAGGCGACATGACCCACTCCCCGCGGTCTACCGGTTTGCCGATCTTGGCCAATTCGCGCTTGTTCTCAAACTCCGTTGCCCGCCACGCATTGCCCACCGCGTCGCCGCGCACCACCGTAAGCGCCGTGTAATCGCGCCAGTGGTCGGGATAGCCGATCTTGTCGGCCACCAGGTGCAGCTTAGCCTTGGCCTTCTCTTTGGTCTCCTCGCTCATCCACGTCTGCGCGTCGATCTCCTTGCCCATGGCGTCCTCAATGTCGTGCACCATCTGCAGCGTGAAGGTCTTGCTCGAGGCCGGGAACTGCGAGGCCACGTACACCTGCCCCAGGGCCTCGCCCAGCGCGCTGTCCGTTGCATCCACGCAGCGCTTCCAGCGCGCCTGCTGTTCCGGCTGGCCGCGCAGCTTGTGCTGGTAGAAATCGAAATCCTCGTCGTCCTCCGCTTTGGGCAGCGCCCAGCCGGGAGTGGCGTTGATCAATTGCCAGCGCAGGTAGGTCTTGATGGTCTCGAGATCCGTCGAATCGAAAACCGCCTGCAGTCCCTTGAAGAAATCCGGGTTGGCCACATTCAGGCTGTCGATCTGCGCCACGCCGGTGAGGGTAAAGAATTGAGGCCAGTCAATCTCCGGCGTAAGCTCGGCCAGCTTTTCCACGGTCATGGGGTGGTACACGTTGTTGGGGTCGCGCTGCGCGGTTACGTCCATCGACACCTTTGCCAGCGCCGTCTCCAAAGTCATGATCTTCGCCGCGCCGGCGCCCGCCTGGTCAGCCGGTTCGCCCATCAGCTTGAGCATGTTGGCCGCATGCGCCACGTATTCGGCGCGCGTCTTCTCCGCCGCCTCCCCGGTGCGGAAGTAATAGTCCCGCTCCGGCAGCCCCAGGCCGCCCTGGTCGACGGCAGCGATCTGCTTCTGCGCGTCCTTGAAATCCTGCTGCTCGTAATAGTTCAGAAACGCACCCACGTTGATCATCTGGAAGTGCGCCAGCAAGCCGGTGAGCTGTTTCTTGTCAGTAAGCGCCGCAATGCGGTCGAGTTCCGGCTGGATGGGCTTGAGCCCCTGGGCATCGATCGCGCTCTCGTCCAGGCAAGTCGCGTAGTAGTCGCCAATCTTCTGCTCGTTCGCCGTATGCTGTGCAGTCGGCGCCGCCACCCGGTCGAGCAGGTCGTGCAGAACCTGCTGCGTGTAATCGAAGACGATGGCGCCTGTCCCGTAGCCGCTGCGGTCGGCCGGAATGGGATAGAGCTTGTTGAAATTGCCGCATGCGTATTGGGCAAAATCCACGCAGGGATCCGCGCTCGTGTCGATCAACCGCGTGTCCAGCCCCGGCAGCAGCGAGAGCTTGTCCTGGAGCCGGGGCTGCGCTTGGGACTGCGCCGAGGCCTGTCCCCTCGCTTCACCCGTTATCGCTGCAAGGGCCGCCGCCGCGGCCAGCGCCAGCATCGCCTTCATCCATCTCCGGCTACTCATTTTCCGCCTCCAAACGAAAAAGTGCGGCGCTGAGCAAGAGCCTTCAGCGCCGCACCAATTGAATCTCTTGGTCTCAGGCCACCAGTTCCAGGGCGCGGATCATCTCCTTGCGCGTGGTGAACCGGTCGATCAGCTCGCTGCGCACCTCGTAGCCCCGGCCCGGAATATCGGGAATCTCGATCTCGCCCGCGGAGGTGACCGTTACTTCGGGCTCGATGATGTCGTCAGTAAAGTAGCGCGCGGAAGCGGAAACGTCGCCCGGCAGGGAGAAGTTTTCCAGCGTGGAGAGCGCGATGTTGTGCGCACGGCCGATGCCGGACTCGAGCATGCCCCCGCACCACACAGGCACGCCGCGCTCCAGCGCCGCGTTGTGCACGGCGATGGCTTCGGAGAATCCGCCCACGCGGCCCAGCTTGATATTGATGATCTTGCACGACTCCATCTCGATGGCCGCCAGCGCGTCGCGCCGGTTGTGGATCGATTCGTCCAGGCAGATGGGCGTCTCCATGCGCTTCTGCAGCATGGAGTGGAAGTAGAAATCGTCGTGCCACAGCGGCTGCTCCACCATGAGCAGGTCGAAGGCGTCCCAGGCGACGATGTGGTCGAGATCGCGCATTTTGTAAGCCGAATTGGCATCGCAGCTCAGAGCAATCTCAGGCCAGCGGTTGCGCACCTGCTCGAAGACCTCCACGTCCCATCCCGGCTTGCACTTCAACTTGATGCGCTGGTAGCCGGCCTCAAGCTCGCGCTCGATGATGCCGAACAGCGTGGCGATCGAGCTCTGAATGCCCAGCGAAACCCCGCAGGGAATGGTGTCGCGCACGCCGCCCAGCAGCCGCGAGAGTGAGATGCCTTCGCGCTGCGCCTCGATGTCCCAGATGGCGTTTTCGAGCGCCGCCTTGGCCATGCGGTTGTCGCGCACCTGCTGGAAGATGCGGGGAATCTCGCCGCCATGCTCGGGCGTCTCGGCGGCCAGCATCGGTCCCAGATCCTGGGTGATGATCTGCCACGCGGTGTCCGTCGACTCGCCGGAGAAGTGCGGCCGCTCGCCGGCCGTGCACTCGCCCCATCCGGTGAGTCCCTCCGATTGCACTTCAACCAGCAGGATTCTGCGTTCTCGCGTGACGCCGAAGCTGGTCTCGAAAGGGCGCACCAGCGGCATATGCAGTTCCCGGAGAATAATTGCATCAATTCTCATAAATTTTCGCGATCCTCGGTATGAAAAACCTCATCCGGCCGGGTGAGGGAGCCCAGCTCAAAGACGCCATTTCCTTCCGCATCCAGAGAGAAGCCAAGAACAACCAACCCCTGGGAAAAAGCCTGCTGAAACTTTCGTCGGTTCTCCATTTGAACGGCAAGGGCCCGTTCCCGATCCGCGTGGCTGGCCTTCCACTGGTATATGGAGGCCGGTACCAGAATCCGTGCTTCGATAGCGTTTACTGCTGCCGGACCCCCATCCAGAATCGCGCGGACCCTGGGTGAGTCAAGCTCCCACTCCGCCAAAAGCCGGTCAGTGGGTAGCCCGCCCTGCAGACGAGATGAGGATACACCATAGAAGTCCGGCCGATAGGTGCGGGCAATCACGCCCAGCCTGTGGATATTCAAAAATGCGTTCTTGATCTCCAGCGGATCGAACGTCCATTCGATGCGCCGGATACCCCGCGCAAGGGCGTCATCCCGCTGGTAGCGCTTGAGTTGTGCGCCAAGTCCGCGGTTGCGGAAGCCCTCGCGCACGGCCAGCATGTGGGAGTGCAGGTAAGGCTCCGCCCGGCCCCTCTCCGTCCTGATCCCAGGCAAAGACATCGCGAATCCGACCAGGATTTCTGTGGATTTCCCTACCCCGTCTGTGGAAATCTGGCGCTCAAAGGCGCCGATCACTTGTCCGCCGATCTTCTGCGCCAGCAGGAAGGTTTTGCGCGGAATCAGCTCGCTCTCGTCGTAGCCCCAGGTCTCGATCTGGAGCTGGACACACGCGTCGTACTCGTTAAGACCATCGCAAAGACGGATGCGGATCATGGCCCCGGCTCCGCGCGCGCCTCGGCCTGCGCGTCCCCGCGTGCGCCCGCGTCCTTCGCGCCGGCGTTGACCGCTTCGCCCGCCGGTTCGCGCCCTAACTCGCGTTTCGCCTGCTCCCACAGCGCTTCCAGCTCCTCGGGCTTGAGCTCCTCCAGGGGCCGCGCGGCTGCGGCCTCCATGGCGCCGAAGCGCCGGCGGAAGCGCAGGTTCGTTCCCCGCAAGGCCATCTCCGCATCCACGCCCAGATGCCGCCCCAGGTTGACCACCGTAAACAGCAGGTCGCCCAGCTCGGCCTCGACGTACGGCTTGCGCGCCGCGTCAAAACCCGATGACTCGGCGCTCGCCGCTTCGGCCTCGAGCTCCCGCGTCTCCTCGGCAATCTTGGGCAACAATCCGCGCCACTCCGGCCAGTCGAAGCCCGCCTTGCGCGCCTCCGCTCCCAGTTTCGCCGCCTCCAGCAGCGCCGGCATCGCACGCTGCACCTGGTCAAGCCGCGAAGTTCGAGAAGAATCCCCCGCGTGCAATGCCTTTTCCGCCGACTTGATCTCCTCCCAGTTGCGCAGCACCCTGGCGGCCGAGCCCTCCACTTCCGCGTTCACCTCCGCGCGATTGCCCGCCGCCTTCGACGCCTCCTCGCCGAACACATGCGGATGCCGCCGGACGAGCTTGCGGTTCAGGTGCTCGAGCACGTCGGCCACGGTGAAGTGGCCCTCGTTCGCAGCCATCTCGGCATAGAACAAAACCTGCAGCATCAGGTCGCCCAGCTCCTCGGCCAGGTGAGCGAAGTCGCGCCGCTCGATGGCGTCGAAGACCTCGTACGCCTCCTCGAGCGTGTATTTGCGGATAGTGTCGAAGCTCTGCTCGCGGTCCCACGGGCAGCCGCCGGGCGCGCGCAGCCGCGCCATGATCGCCGCCGACTGCGCGAACAGTTCCCCCGCCCGCTCCGGATCGGTGGCTGTGCGCGCATGCGACCCCTGCGCCGCAGTCCCAGAGTTTTCGTGCGCAGGGTCCATGCATCCAGTCTAAATCTTGGCGCGAAAACGCCTCTCGAGGGCTCCTGGGAAGTGCGGTGGCCTTCAGGCCACTGAATTGCCGCGCCACGCAACTGGCAAAGGGCTTCAGCCCGTGAAGGGAACAGCGGCCTTCAGGCCACTGAATACGGACACGCAGTCAGAGGGGCGGCTTTAGCCGCGGCCTTGTTTCTCGAAATGTTTCGGGATCGGATCCACTTCCGAGGGCGATGTGCCGAGGAGTGCAAATACTCGGCAGCCGCCAAGGCCAGCCCCGCCTTGACCGGGTTCTCCTCGATATAGCGCTTGCGTGCCTCGAACTTGTCCCGGCTCAGGATTTGAACTTCGTTATGTCCGCGCTCCCACACGTCCCGCCTACCCTTAAGCCGGAAAGAAAACCCGCCCTTGATAAATTGCACCGCCTTCTCCAGCGAGACATCGGGCGCCGGTGTCAGCAAGAAATGTACGTGGTCCGGCATGACGACGAATGCGTGCAACGCAAAGCGGCACTCCGCGCGATAATGGCGCAATGTTTCAACCATGAGGTCGGCGTTGGCGTCGACTTGGAAAAGCCGCCGCCGATTCGCCGTAACGGTGGTGACGAAATACGTGCGAATCTCCTGGGGCGCGCGGATCAGCGCAGCAGGATATAGTGCCCGCGGCTGAAGCCAACCATATTTCTCCCTCCTTCGTTCAGTGGCCTGAAGGCCACTGCTCCCTCCGGTGCATCCGAACGAACCCCCTCCGCCGCTGCGTCTTCCTCGTATACTCAACGCGAACGATGATTCGGATTTACGCCACGATCTTCGCCGCGATTGCCGGCCTCGCCTTCGGCAGCTTTCTAAACGTCTGCCTCACGCGCTGGCCCTTGGGCGAAAGCATCCTCAAGCCGCGCTCGCACTGCCGCGCCTGCGGCCGCACGCTCGCTTGGTGGGAAAACATTCCCGTGGTGAGCTGGATTGCGCTGCGCGGCCGTTGCCGCACCTGCGGCGCGTGGATCGGCTGGCGGTATCCGCTGGTGGAGCTTGCGGTCGGACTCATGTGGCCGATCGCTGTCTGGAAATCCAATCCAACGCTCTGGCTGTTCCCTTCTGAACGGGTTGCCTTCGGCATCTGGATCATCGGAAAACTGGTCTTTCTTTGGATGGCGATCGCGCTGGCGGTTCTGGACTCCGAACAGCTCTGGCTTCCGGATCGAATCACGATTCCCGGTGCGGCAGTTGGATTCATATTCAATTTCCTCTATGTAGCCGCGCACTCACCCACGGTCCTCGCGTATTACGGAGCCCTGGCCGTGCGCAGCCGGCTTCTTTGGAGGTTCGCTTGGCACCGCATCGCCGGCATTCTCCTCGCCGCCCTCCTCATCCTCCTCATCCGCTGGACCTACAAGCTCATCCGCAAGCGCGAAGGCATCGGCCTGGGCGACGCCAAGCTGATGGCGATGCTCGCCGCATGGCTCGGCCTTCCCGGCGCGCTACTCTCCTTTTTCATCGGCGTGACCCTCGGCGCGCTCACTGCGCTCGCCCTGCTCGCGTTGCCTAAACCGCGCACGAAGAAAGCGGGCCTACCCGAGGAACATCCCTCCGAATCGCCCGCCGGCGCGCAGTCCTGGGCCCTCCGCAAGCTGCCCCTCGGCACCTTCCTCTGCATCGGCGGAATCGTCAGCGCGCTCTGGGGCCAGTCCATTCTCGCCGCCTACCTGCACTGGGCTGGATTCTGATTCAAGAAATGAACAGTGGGTGCCCCGGGTCCCTCGCATTTGGGGACCCGGGAGAGCACGATTCCAAACCGACCCAATTAAATCCCTATCGCGATTTTTGTCCAGCCGGTTGCGGCGCCGTCTTCGCATTCTCGAGCTCCGGCTCCTCGAGCGCCTTCTTCGCGTCCTTCGCGTGCCGGCTCCCCGGGTCGTACTCCATCACCTTCAAGTAATTCGCGCGCGCATCGGCAAACTGGCCCAGGTGGCGCTGGCTCTCGGCCAGGCCCCAGTACACATCGGGATTGTCGGGATCGAGCACCAGTGCCGACTCGTAACGCGAGAGCGCCGCACGCCAGTCCTTGTTGTCAAGATAGTATTGGCCCACGTTCTCGTCTTCAGCCGCGCTCTCGTGGTGCACGGCCGGAATATCATCGTCTGCTCCCTTGCCGTGCTTCCTGCCTGTATTGGTATCCGCGTCCGGCGGGGGAAGCAGGCTGTCCACGCCGCTGTCGCTCGAGCTGAATCCCTGCTGCGGTCCTACGCTTTCGCCGCCCGCGTCGGGGCTCTGCACCGGGTCCATGTCGCCGGCGGGAAATAGCGCGCCCCAATTCTCCGGATTCCGCTCGGCTGCGCTCTTCGTGTTCTCCTCAGGCACGTCGGGCGTGTTCTTCGTTGGCAAAACGGGAACGGTGCTTTCGTCTTCCGGAAATGGGTTTGCGCCCGCACCGGATTGGCTTGAGGATGCCGGCTGCGGCGTCGTTTGCTGCTGCGCGGCCGGCTGTTTCTGCTGGCTCGGCGCGCCTGGGCTGTTGGCAGCCTGTGCGCGCGCCATCTCCCCGGCCGCCATGCCGCAGCCCAGAATTACCGCGATCGCCAGCATGCGCTTGACCACAGCCGCCTCACCTTTCTCACCCTTCAATGGTACGATGCGGTCCATACGGTGTCGAATTGCGCCGCAACGCGCCGCTCGACCCCATCAAAATCGGGCGCATCCAAAATCTGCATGGCACTCATCATCCGCTCATCCGCCATCCACGCCGCCGGCTGCTACACCACCACGCGCATCCGCAAAGGCGCGCGCGTAGTCGAGTACACCGGCCACCGGCTCTCCAAGGTTGAAGGCGACCAGGTGTACGACTCCTCCGGCGTCACCTATCTTTTTGGACTCGGCGACGGCTCCGTTGTCATCGACGGCCACTCCATGGCCATGTTCATCAATCACAGTTGCCAGCCCAACTGCGAGACCGAGGAGATCGACGGCCGGGTCTGGATCACGGCCATCCGCAATATCGCCGCGGGCGAAGAGATCACCTACGATTACTGCCTCTACGACGGCGGCGAGGACGAGGCCGTGTGCAATTGCGGAGCGGAAAAGTGCCGCGGTACCATGTATTCACGTGCGGAGATGAAGAGCCGCCGGGCGGCGCGGGAAAAAGCCGCCGCGCCCCGCGGGCGGCGCAGCGCGGGGCGCAGAAAGGCGCGCAGGAAAAAATCGCTCACTGCGCGAGCCGCTGGCGATGCAATCGCCCGCGCAACTTGAGTCGGGATGAAATGAAACTCACGCCGGAGTCCGAGCTTCCGTCTCTCACCCACCAGCAGATGGAAGTGCTGCGGCGGTTCGCGCTCTTTGAAGCCAGCGCGGACGAGTTGACCCGCGCTCTTGCCGGCGTCTTCGAGGTCCCTCTCGACAAGACCGTTCCCGAGGACTATTCGCTGTACCGGACGGCGGGCACCCACTTTCGCGTTCCCGAGCCTGGCATCGCCATCAAGCGTGAGCACATTGAGAATGCCCTCGAGCGCAAGCGCTTCGGCCTTATTACGGAGCGCGATCTGGTGGTGTGGGCCACGGTGCTGCTCATGAACGACGCCTACGCCCTCGACCCCGGCGACGAAGACCTGATCGCCGACTGGCTCAACGACATCAGCCTCAACCTCGACGCTTCCTGACCCGCGGCGCGAAATTCGTTGCCCTGCTTCTCTTCTGCTGCTACCATCGGCACAACTCCGGGCCCACCCCCGTTCCCATCGCAGTGGAGTGCGTATGGTCACCGCTTTCCCCATCCGCGCCGGCGGCGCCCGCCGCTCCTTCGCAGTGCGTTTTCTCGAGAAGTACTTCTACTTCTCCATGTCGCTCATCATCGCCGCCATCGTTATTTACGGCTTCAGTCACACCCTCGGCGCCAAACTCCTTCATCCCAAGGTACCGCGCCCGCTGCTGCTCTACTTCCACGCCGCGTGCTTTTCCCTCTGGCCGCTCTTTTTCATCCTCCAGTCCGCGCTGGTGCGCACGCGCAACGTGCGCCTGCATAAGCTCACCGGCTGGTTCGGCGCGGCGCTCGCCGGCGTGATGGTTCCGCTCGGCTGCACCGTCGGCATCGTCATGGCCCGCTTCGATCTTCGGGTGCTGCATCAGCAGCAGCACTCTGAGTACGTCCTCATCGTCTCGCTGCACGACATGCTTGCTTTCACCGCGACCATTCTTCCCGCCATCCTGTTGCGGCGCAAGCCGGAGCTGCACCGCCGCTTCGTCTACATCGCCACCTGCACGCTCACCGCGGCCGCTTTCGGCCGCTTCCCTACCGACTTTTTCCCGCCCCTCTACTTTTACTGGGGCGTCGATGCCCTCATTCTGCTTGGTGCGCTGCGCGATCTCGCCGTCACCCGCCGCATACACAAGATCTATCTCTTCGCATTGCCGCTGCTCTTTGCGGCGCAGTCCGCGGTATGGGCCATGGCCGACAACCATTGGCCGCCCTGGGAGCGCTTTGCGCACGCCGTCATCGGCTGAGTCGCTCTTCCGCGCTCCCGGTCTTGCACCGGCCCCAGACGATACAATCACCCTCAGACCGCTTCCTCGCGAGCGGCCGGCAAGGGTGTCTGCCTTCCCATGGCTTACCAGGTTCTGGCCCGCAAATACCGTCCGCAGCGCTTTGCCGATGTAGCCGGCCAGGATCACGTCACCCGCACTCTGCTCAACGCCCTCGCGCAGAACCGCATCGCCCACGGCTACATCTTCTCCGGGCACCGTGGCATCGGCAAAACCACCATCGCGCGCATCCTGGCGCAGGCGCTCAACTGCCGCACCGCCGTGGGCAGCGCAGAGCGGCCCACGTCCGAGCCCTGCGGCACATGCGACTCCTGCATCGAGATCCGCCAGGGTAACGCGGTCGACGTGATCGAGATTGACGCCGCCACCAACCGCGGCATCGACGAGATTCGCGAACTGCGCGACGCCGCGCGCTACTCGCCCGCGCGCGACCGCTACAAGATCTACATCCTCGACGAGGCGCACCAGATCACGGAAGCCGCCTTCAATGCGCTGCTCAAGACTCTTGAGGAACCGCCCGCGCACGTCGTCTTCATGATGGCCACCACCGAGCCCGAAAACATTCCCCAGACCATCCGCTCGCGCTGCCAGCACTTCAGCTTTCACGCGGTCCGCTTCGACGACATTTTGGCGCAGTTGAAATCCATCGCCGCACAGGAGAACATCGAAGCCGAAGAGGCCGCGCTGGCGTTGCTGGCCGAGGCCGGCGACGGGTCAATGCGCGATGCGCTCTCCATCATGGACCAGGCCATCGCCTCGGCGCCGCTCCAGAATGGCCGTCCCGTGCTCGCCGTTGCGCAGATTCGCGAGCTGATGGGCGCCGTGCCCAACGCCGTCTTCGAGCGCCTGCTTGAAGCCGTGGCCGCGGGTGAAAGTGCCGCGCTCCTGGAGCAGGTCAACGGCCTCGTCAACGCCGGCCACAGCCCCTTGTCGCTGGCGCGGCAACTGGTGCGCTACCTGCGCAACACGCTCATGGCCAAGCTCGGCGGCGAGCAGACCGAACTGCTTGAAATTTCCCTGGACGAGCGCGCCCGCGCCGCGCGCACCGCGCTGCTATTCACGGAAGAGGAACTCACACGCAACCTGCAGATCGCCCTGCGCACCTTCGACGACCTGAATTACCGCCAAGAGCAGCGCTTCCATCTCGAATTGGGCCTGCTCAAGCTCATCCACGCGCAGCGGCTGCTGCCCATGGAAGAAATTCTCAGCGGCCTTGCCGCCGGCACGGGCTCGCAGGTTTCGGCCCGCCCACCCGCGTCCACGCCGCGCGCAGCCCCTGCCGCGCCACGCGCACCGCAGCAGTCGGTCTACAAATCGTCCGCACCCTCCATCTCGCCCCTCGGCGCGAGCGCCGGCGCGGCCCCAAGCTCGAAACCGGACTCAACAACGCAAGCGCCCGCGGTAGTTCTCGAAGCAAGTGGGGGTGCTCAAGTCCCGGCGCACGCCCAGGGCGAGCGGAACGGCGCTTCGCGCGAGCCGGCCTCGCTTGCCGAACCCGAAGCCGTCGCTCAGTCCGGCGCGCCCCCAGTCGGCACACTGCGCAACGCCATCGTCTCCGCGCTCGCTGCGCAGGGGTTTGACTCCGCGTCGCAATGCCTCGGCGCCGCTGCCTGGTGCCTGGAGGGCTCCAGCCTGCGCATCGAAGTCTCCGGTATGGGGAAAAAAATGCTCGGCCTCACCGTGAACGCAGCGGCGGAAAAAATCATCCGCCAGGAGCTCAACCGCCTCGGCGGGCCAGCGCGTTTCCTGGTGGTGCCGGGCGAAGCCGGCGCAGGCCCGGCCGCCGCGCAGGAGGCGACGCCGCTTGCCGGCAGCGTGCACGAGGCCGCGCTCAACAATCCCCTGGTGCAGCGCGCGCGCGAAATCTTCAAGGCCGAGGTGCGCAGTGTTCTCGACCTGCGCCGCGAAAAATAAAAATCGACAAAGGAAAGAGGAGCCACGGCCATGATCAATCCGCTGAAACTGACTGAGATGCTTTCGCAGGCCGGCCAGATGCAGGAGGAGATGCAGCGCAAGCTGGCTGAAACCATCGTGGAAGCTTCGGCCGGTGGCGGCGCCGTGACCGCAACCATGAACGGCAAAAAAGAACTCCTGAAGCTCAAAATCGACCCCTCAGCCGTGGCCAGCCTCAGCGGGGGCAGCGCCGATCAAGAGATGCTGGAGAACCTCATCGTCGGCGCCGTCAATGAAGCCGGCCGCAAGGCGGAAGAGGCCGTCCGCTCCAGTGTCACCGGCATGCTCGGCGGGCTGAAGATTCCCGGCCTCAACGCGTGACACAGCGAAGGAGCGCCTCTGCGCTCTTTGCAGAAGGCGATGCCGCAAGCCCGCGAAGCGGGCAAAAGAGGGTAGCCCCAGGCGCAAGCCTGGGGCGCAAAGATGAGAATGAACCTCACAAGCCCGCGGAGCGGGCGTAAGAAATCAGCTGGCGCTGCGGGCCCTGGCCCCCAGCGCAAAAATATCCCCAAACAGGAAAGCGAGCTACCGCCGTGTCCCGATACGCCGAGCCCATGGCCCGGCTCATTGAAGAGCTGAAGAAGCTGCCCGGCGTGGGCACCAAGAGCGCGCAGCGCTACGCCTTCCATATCCTGCGCGCGAGCGACGAGGACGCCGCGGCCCTGGCCGAAGCCGTGCGCAGCCTCAAGGCCAGCCTGCGCCTCTGCTCCGTCTGCAACAATGTGACGGATATCGACCCCTGCGTCTACTGCTCGAGCCCCACGCGCAACCAGCGCCTCGTCTGCGTGGTCGAAGAGCCCACCAGCATCGCCGCCATCGAGCGCACCGGCGCCTACCAGGGCGTTTATCACGTGCTCCACGGCACGCTCTCGCCTCTGCACGGCGTGGGCCCGGAGCAGTTGCGCGCCAACGGCCTCACCGTGCGGGTGGAGCGCGGCGAAGTCGATGAAGTGATTCTCGCCACCAGCCCCACGCTCGAGGGCGAAGCCACGGCCAACTGGCTCGCCAACGCGCTGCGCAGCTTTTCGGTGCGGATCACGCGCATTGCCACCGGCGTCCCCGCCGGCAGCGACATCGAGTACGCCGACGAAGTCACCATGGCGCGGGCGCTCGAAGGCCGCCGCGACGTTTAGCGAGTCAGCAAGCCGGCGAGCCGGCGAGTCAACCTGGGTGCCCCATCCAATCGACGTTCTCTGTCGAATGGGTGGGAAACCACAAACCCACCCTCGCACCATCGTCGCGGGTGCCCCACTCTCGCCACGCTTTTGTTCTTGTGGCAAGGGTGGGAAGGCGCGCTCTGGGCGCGGCGCGCAAAAAAAAAAAGCGGGAGCACAAGTCCGCACTCCCGCTTTGCTCATGGCAGGGCAAAAACCCTGCAAAAACTCACTTCGATAAATCGTCGAGTGCCAGGTTCAACTCCAGGACATTCACCCGCGCCTCGCCCAGCAAACCCAGCGTGCGGCCCTCGGTGTGCTGCGCAATCAGCGCCCGCACCGCGTCTTCAGTCAGCGCGCGTGCCTTGGCCACGCGCGGCGCCTGAAAGTACGCGTCGTCCGGCGTGATGTCCGGATCGAGGCCCGAGCCCGAAGTCGTCACCAGATCGATGGGCACCGGACGGCCCGGATTCTCCTTCGCCAGCCGGTCGATGTCGCCCTGAATCCGCTGCGCGAGCTTGGCATTCGACTGCGCCAGGTTCGAGCCTCCGGAATTCGTGGCGTCATAGCCGTTGCCCGCAGCCGAAGGCCGGGGATGAAAATATTTGTCCGCAGTAAAGCTCTGCGCGATCAGCTCCGAGCCGATCACCTGCCCGTTGCGCAAAATCAGGCTTCCCGCGGCCTGGCGCGGAAACAGCACATGCGCCACGCCCGTGAGCAACAGCGGATACACCAGGCCCAGCAACACCGCCGTCACCAGCGTGAACAGAATCGATGTCTTCCAGACGGAATGCACGGCCGGGCTCCTTTGCGTTTCTCTTTGGGCCACGGTCTGGCTTGTTTCTAGCGTAGCAGTCGAGTGCACGACCCCATCTCCCTTTGCGCCTTTCGTCTCTTATGACGCCATGTGCAAGGCCACCAGGCACAGGTCAATGGCCTTGATGCCGATAAACGGAATAACGATGCCGCCCACGCCATACACCAGCAGATTGTTGCGCAGCAGGATGTCCGCCGCCTTGGGCTCGTACTTCACGCCCTTGAGCGCCAGCGGAATGAGCGCAACGATGATGACGGCGTTGAAGATGACGGCCGAAAGAATAGCCGACTGCGGCGAGTGCAGGTGCATGATGTTGAGTGCGCCCAGCACGGGAAAAACACCCAGAAACATGGCCGGAATAATGGCGAAGTACTTGGCCACGTCGTTGGCGATCGAAAATGTGGTCAGCGCGCCGCGCGTCATGAGCAATTGCTTGCCGATCTCCACGATCTCGATCAGCTTTGTCGGATTGGAGTCGAGATCGACCATGTTGCCGGCCTCTTTGGCGGCCTGCGTGCCGGAGTTCATGGCCACGCCCACGTCGGCCTGCGCCAGCGCCGGCGCGTCGTTGGTGCCGTCGCCGGTCATGGCCACCAGCTTGCCCTTGCCCTGCTCGCGCTTGATCAGGTCCATCTTGTCCTTGGGCTTGGCCTCGGCCAGAAAATCGTCCACGCCGGCTTCGCGCGCAATCACCGCCGCGGTCAGCGGGTTGTCGCCGGTGATCATAATGGTGCGGATGCCCATGGCGCGCAACCGCGCCAGCCGGTCCTTCAATCCGCCTTTGACGATGTCCTTCAAATAGATCACGCCCAGCGCCGACGAGTTCTCCGCCACCACCAGCGGCGTTCCGCCGGAGCGCGCAATTTCTTCCACGCTGTCGCGCACTCTTTGTGGCAGCGCCGCTCCCTGCTCTTCGAGAAAGCGCGCAATCGCGTCCGCCGAGCCCTTGCGAATGCGCGTGCCGGGAAGGTTCACGCCGCTCATGCGCGTCTGCGCCGTGAAGGGCACAAACTCGGCGTGGATGCCGCCGATATCGCGCCCGCGCAGGTTGTACTTTTCCTTGGCCAGAACCACAATCGACCGCCCCTCCGGCGTCTCGTCCGAAAGCGAAGCCAGTTGCGCCGCGTTGGCCAGCCGCTCTTCGCTCACATCCGGCGCGGGAAGGAACTCCGTCGCCTGCCGGTTGCCCAGCGTGATGGTGCCGGTCTTGTCCAGCAGCAGCGTGTTCACGTCGCCCGCCGCTTCCACCGCGCGCCCGCTCATGGCCAGCACGTTGTACTGCACCAGCCGGTCCATGCCGGCGATGCCAATGGCCGAAAGCAGACCGCCGATCGTGGTCGGAATCAGGCACACCAGCAGCGACACCAGCACAAACACCGTCTGCGGCGCCTTGGCGTAGATGGCGAAGGGTTGCAGCGTGACCACCGCCAGCAGAAAGATGATGGTGAGGCCGGAGAGCAGAATGCTGAGCGCAATCTCGTTGGGCGTCTTCTGCCGCGTCGCGCCTTCCACCAGTGCAATCATGCGGTCCAGAAACGTCTCGCCGGGATTCGAAGTGATGCGCACCTTGATCCAGTCCGACAGCACCTTCGTTCCGCCGGTCACGGCCGAGCGGTCGCCGCCGGCTTCGCGAATCACCGGCGCCGATTCGCCCGTGATCGCCGACTCATCCACTGAGGCCACGCCTTCGATCACCTCGCCGTCGCCGGCAATATACTTGCCCGCTTCCACGTAGATCAGGTCGCCGGAGCGCAGATGGCCGCTGGCCACTTCTTCAAAGCTGCCGTCTTCCTTGTAGCGCCGGGCGATGGTCTCACCCTTGGCCTTGCGCAGCGTATCCGCCTGCGCTTTGCCGCGCCCTTCGGCCATGGCTTCGGCAAAGTTGGCGAACAGAACCGTGAACCACAGCCACAGCGTGATCTGCAGATTGAAGGCGAAGGCCACGCGATGATGCATCTGGTTGTCCACCAGCAGCGCCGAGGTGAGCACGCTGCCCACTTCCACCACGAACATCACCGGATTCTTCACCATCCAGCGCGGATCGAGCTTGCGCAAGCTGTCCACAACCGCCTGCCCGATGATGCGCGTGTTCCAAAGACTCGTCTTCTCAGCCATCGTTCTATTCCCTATTCCCTGCTTCTAGAACAACTGTCCCGACTTCAGCAGCAAATGTTCCAGAATCGGCCCCAGGCTCAGCGCCGGAAAGAATGTGAGCGCGCCTACGATGAGCACCACGCCCACCAGCAGCACAGTAAACAGTGCGGTGTTCACCGGGAACGTGCCCGGCGAGGGCGGCACGCTCTTTTTCATCGCCAGGTTGCCGGCCAGTGCCAGCACCGGAATCATCATCAGGAAGCGGCCGATGAGCATGTCGAAGCCCATGGCGATGTTCCACCACCAGTTCGGCCCCAGACCCGCAAAAGCCGAGCCGTTGTTGCCCGCTCCCGAAGTAAACGCGTAAAGCACCTCGGAGAATCCGTGCGGGCCGGAATTTGTGAGCGTTCCCAGACCCACGTTGGGCAGAAGCACGAAGACCGCGGTAAACACCAGTACGATGAAGGTGAAGATGAGCGTGTAAAGCATGGCCATCTTCACATCGAAGGACTCGATCTTCTTGCCCAGGTACTCGGGCGTACGCCCCACCATCAGCCCGGCAATGAACACCGAGAGCACGACGAAGATGAGCATGCCGTACAGGCCCGCGCCCACGCCGCCGAAGACCACTTCGCCCAGCATGATGTTGGCCAGCGGCACCATGCCGCCCAGCGGCGTAAAGCTGTCGTGCATGCCGTTCACCGCGCCGCAGCTCGCATCCGTGGTGATGGTGGCAAAGAGCGAGGAGTCGGCGATGCCGAAGCGCACCTCCTTGCCCTCGTAGTTGCCTGTGGGCAGCGTAGCCGTGGCCGTTTGCGTAGCGCCGTGAATGGCACTGTAGGGGTGCGACTCCGCCCAGTACGCCGTGGCAAAGCCCGCGGTGAACAGGGCAAACATGGCCGCGAACACCGCCCATCCGTGGCCCGGTGAACCGGTCATGCGCCCCAGCATGAAAGTCAGCCCAGCGGGAATGATGAAGATGGAAAGAATCTCCAGAAAATTCGAGAACGGCGTGGGATTCTCGTATGGGTGGGCGCTATTGGCGTTGAAAAATCCGCCGCCGTTGGTGCCCAGCATCTTGATTGCTTCCTGGCCGGCCACCGGGCCCTGGCCGATGGTTTGCGTCGCTCCTTCCACGGTGTGCGCCGAAGTATACGCATGCAGATTCTGCGGCACACCCTGCCAAACCAGCAGCAGCGCGTAGAGCACGCACGCCGGAATGAGGATGTACAGCGTAGTCCGCGTCATGTCCACCCAGAAGTTGCCGATGGTCGGCGACTGCGTCCGCTTGATGCCGCGCACCAGCGCCACCGCCACCACGATGCCCACCGCCGCCGACCAGAAATTGTGCGTAGCCAGCCCGAGCATCTCCGTCAGGTAGCTCATGGTCGATTCCGGCGTATAGAACTGCCAGTTGGTGTTGGTGGTAAAACTCGCGGCCGTATTGAAGGCCAGATCCGTGCCCACGTTGGCCAGGTGCTGCGGATTCCACGGCAGGTAAAACTGCAGCCGCTCGATTGCGTAGGTAAACACCATGGTCACCGCGGAAAGTCCGAGCATGGCGAAGGCATATTCCCGCCAGCTCATCTCCGCTTCCGCGTTCACGCCGCACAGTTTGTAGATGAGCCCTTCCACCGGCCGCAGCACGGGATGGAGCCAGGTGCGGCGGCCCTCCAGCACGCGCTCCAGGTAAATGCCCACCGGGCGCACGGTGACAAGCAGCACAAGGCTGTAAACGGCGTATTGCAGCCAGCCATTGGCGGTCATTTCAGAATTTCTCCGGGAAAAGGAGGCTCACGGTCAGATAACCCAGCAGCAGAACGGAAAGAATAAGGCCCGTCCACGTAATCCAGTCCATGTGCATCTCAACTACCTCAGCTTCTGGCAGGCCTTGACGTAAAGAAAAGCCACCACGAAAAACCCCGTGGTGAACAGCAGCATGACGACGTCCTGCATCGTGAATCTCCCGCGTCGGCGCGCGGCCGGCTGCCATTCCGGCAGCGCGACCGCTTCAAGCACCAACTTCAAGTATCGTGGAGATTTCCTAAGAAAAGCGTAAGGACACGGAGAACAGCCTGTGAAAGACGAGAAGGAACGAGGAAGATCCCGGGCCGCGCCTGCCTCAGCTTTCGTTCTCGCTCCAACCTTCGGGAACAAAGCGGTACCCGACCCACGGCTCGGTCTGAATGTACTGTTTGCCGGTCTCGGCTTCGAGCTTCTTGCGCAGCTGGCCCACAAAGACGCGCAGATACTCCGGCTGATGCGCCGACTGCGCGCCCCACACCGCGGTCAGCAGCGCGCGGTGCGTGATCACCTTGCCCGGATGCCGCGCCAGGTGCAGCAGCAGATCGAACTCCTTGGGCGTGAGATGAATCGCCTTGCCGGCGAGGGTGATGCTGTGCGCATTGGCGTCCACCACAAAGTCGCCCACCTCGATGGCCGCGGTCTCGCGCTCCGGTGCGCGGCGCAGATGAGCGCGCACGCGCGCCAGCAGTTCCTGGATGCTGAACGGCTTGGTCACGTAGTCGTCCGCGCCGGCGTCGAGCGCCTCCACCTTGGAGCGCTCGTGCTCGCGCACGCTCAGCACCAGCACCGGCGTATCGCCCTTGCTGCGGATGGCGCGGCACACCTCCACGCCGCTGATGCCCGGCATCATCAGGTCGGTAATCACCAGGTCGGGCGGCCAGTCGCGGAACACCTGCAGCCCCTCGTCGGGATCGTTGGCGGTGCGCACGTCGTAGCCCTGCGCGGAGAGCGCCGCGCGCAGCACGCGCGTGATCTGCGCTTCGTCGTCGATGACCAGGATCCGGTCCGGCATTTCGTTCTCTTCTTTACAGGAAGATACCATCCTCGCCCCGCGCGAGTATGATTCCGCATGGAACCACTCCTGAGACCTTTTTGAGTGCACGCGGAGCACAGTTGAGCACCCAAACGCCATTCCGAAAAGCCCTCCGCTGGATTGGCGCCACCGCGCTGGCCGTCCTGGCCACGCTGGTGCTCGTCACCCTGCACGCCAATTCCACAACCGCGGGCATGGCCTTCCTGGTGCTGGTGGTGTGGCTGGCTACGCAGGCCGGCATCGGCCCGTCGTTGTACCTCGCCATTCTTTGCGCGCTCGCGTTCGACTACTACTTTCTGCCGCCGTATCGCACCCTTCTGCTGGCCGGCGCGCAGGAGTGGGTGGCCATGCTCGCCTTTGCCGCCAGTTGCCTGGTGGTGTGCCCGGTGGCCGAACGCGCGCGGCGCCAGAAGCGCCAGGCGGAGCAGCGCCAGGCGGACGTGGAGCGCCTGTATGAGTTAAGCCAGGAAATGATGCTCTACGAAGACGCCGGCCGGCTCATCCGCGAGCTGCCCCGGCTCATCGATCGCATCTTCGAGCTGAGCGGGACGGTTCTCTACATTCGCGATCTCGAACGCTTCTACGCCCCCGCGGCCGGCCTCGCCGCCAGCCTGGAAGCCAGCATGCGCGCCTCCGCCGAGGGCATGAACCCCACCGTCTCCGATTTTGGCGGCTACACCATCACTGCGCTCATGCTCGGCATGCGTCCCGTGGGCGCCATGGCCTGGCATCCCGAGCCGCTCTCGCGCGAGGTGGCTGCGGCCGTCAGCGCGCAGGTCTCGGCCGCCATCGCGCGCACCGTGGCCATGGAAAATTCCGCCCGCGTGGAGGCCGCGCGCGAGGCCGAGCGCCTGCGCGCCGCGCTCATCGACTCACTCACCCACGAGTTGCGCACACCGCTCACCGCGATCCGCGCCGCCGCCACCACGCTGCTCGAAACCCAGTCTCTCGACGAGCCCGGACGCCGCGATCTCGCCTCTCTCATCGACGAGGAGTCGGCGCGCCTCGATCTGCTCATCGGCGAAGCCGTGGAG
>JASHOQ010000103.1 GCA_030041045.1 Acidobacteriaceae bacterium | reverse complement strand
ACCGAGCAACTGCTGTTTCCCTGGAGCCTGTTCACCATGGACAAGCTGGAGGAGTATGACCGCTTCAATTTTCTGAAAGGGGGCATCGTCTACTCCGATCTGCTGACCACGGTGAGCAGGAAATATGCTGAGGAGATTCAAACCCCCGAGTTCGGCGAGCAATTGGACGGAATCCTGCGCGTGCGTGCGGCCGATCTTCGCGGCATTTTGAACGGCGTGGATTACGCCCGGTGGAACCCGGCATCGGATCCCAGTCTGGCCGCGCATTATTCGGCGGAGCATCTCGAGGGGAAGCGCGCCTGCCGCGCCGACTTGTTGCATGCGTTTGGCCTGGAGGAGGTGGCCGAGTCGACGGCGGTGATCGGAATCGTCTCGCGGCTGGCCACGCAAAAGGGAATTGACCTGATTTCGAGGATTGCCGAGGAGCTGGTTGTGCGCGATGTAGTCGTGACGGCGCTAGGTTCAGGCGAGCCCATTTACGAGAACTTCCTTCGCGGATGGGTCTTCCGGCACCCGGGAAGAGTGGCGGTGCGCATAGGTTATGACGATGCCCTGGCGCATAAGATTGAAGCCGGCGCGGACATGTTCCTGATGCCGTCGCGCTACGAGCCTTCGGGGCTGAACCAGTTGTATTCGCTCAAGTACGGCACCGTGCCGGTGGTCCGGGCCACGGGCGGGCTGGACGACACCATCGACGAGTGGGACGCGGAAGAGGGAACCGGGACGGGATTCAAGTTTGCCGGTTACGATCCAATGGACCTGCTGGCCGCCATCGACCGGGCTCTCGAGACATTCCCAGACAAGAAGGCGTGGCAACGCCTGATGCGCAACGGCATGGCGCTGGATTATTCCTGGGAGAGTCCGGCGCGGGAGTACGCCGAGGTGTATGAGGAGGCCGCGCGGCGGCGGGCATGACGAAGGCCGGTTGCATTTCTGATAGCCTGTGAGCGCGTCAAGAAAAGTCACGATGGGAGGTTTGCGATGAGTCTTCGACTGGCGGTTGTGTCTTGCTGGCTTTGCGTGGCTCCGCTCACCGCGGTGGCGCAGATGAGCGATGCGGCGAAGGGACCTCAACCGGGAACCATCGCCACGCCCGCGGCGGCATTCGACTCGCAGTTGAACGTGATTGAGTGGGAGATGATGGGTGCAGTGAAAGCGATGCCGGCCGACAAGTTCGGCTTTGCGCCCAGCGCAGCCATCTTTGTGCCCGGGCAGAACACCGATTTTGCCACTGTGCGGACCTTTGCGCAACAGGCGACGCACGTGGCGGAGGCCAACTATTTCTTCTATGGCATCGTCAGCGGAATGAAACCGGATGTGGACGTGCAGGGACTGGCGAAGCTGACGGCAAAGGACGACGTGGTGGCCGCGCTCGCCGGCTCGTTTGCCTTCGCCCACAAGGCGATTGCGACGCTGACTGCGGCGAATTCGTTTGAAGTGGTCAAATCACCCGAGCCGGGCTTCCAGACGCGGGCCACGCTTGCGGCCTTCGGCATTGCCCATGCCAACGACCACTACGGGCAGATGGTGGAGTATCTGCGCATGAACGGGATAGTGCCGCCGGCGAGCGCGCGGGCGCAATGAGGCTGGCGAGGATGGAGAGCGCGTTTGGTGAGGAACAGCGGGCTGCGCAGCGATTTTCTGCGTGCCAGTGGATCGCCCGTGGGGGTATGCTCTTGCCATGAAAATCCATGGGCACATTTCAGGATTGCTTCTGGGAGCCGTGCTGATTTCAGCGCCGGCTCTTGCGTGGAGCCAGGCAGCCGGCGGAAACGGCCAGTCCACGTCGAGTTCGAGCGGCAATGCGAGCGCAAACAACACGACGGACGCGAACGCTAAGCCGGGCGTGAAGCAAGACGTGAAGAACGCGGGCACCGACACGAAGAATGCCACCGTGACCGCCAGCCACGACGTGGCTAAAAGTACCGGGAAGGCTTACCACGCCACTGCGCACGGCGTGAAGAAGGCCTGGACCAAAACGAAGAACACCACCAAGGGCGCGGTGGACGGCGGCAAACAGGGCGCCAAGGGGGACGACAAGCAAGGCACAAATCCAGGCGCCAATCCAGGCGCCAATCCAGGCACAAATCAAGGGACCAATCAGGGCACCGGTCAAGGGACGACACAGGGCGCCAACCAGGGCAGCAAGAGCTCGTCGCAGCAGTCGCAGTTGCTCTAGCTGTGCTTGCCCTTCCACTCCTCGTAGGGACCCTGGAAGTCTTCAAGAGCGTGATCGTGAAAGACCCAGAGCCGCGTGGCCACTTCATCGATGAGGTCGTGATCGTGCGTGACCAGCAGGACCGTTCCCTCGTAGCGCTGCAGCGCGATGTTGAGCGCGTTGATGGCCTCGAGGTCGAGGTGGTTGGTGGGCTCGTCGCAGATGAGAATGTTGGGCTTGGTGAGGATGAGCTTGCAGAAGGCGAGCCGCGCCTGCTCGCCTCCGGAGAGCGCCACGGTGGGCTTGGCTCCTTCCTCGCCGGAAAACAGCATCTGGCCCAGGATGCCGCGGATGTCTTCGACGTGCGCGTCGGGCTTCCAGCGATGCAGCCACTCGGCCACGGTGAGGCCGTGCTCGATGGTTGAACCCACGTCCTGGGGAAAGTAGCCCACCTGCGCCTCGTGACCCCAGAAGACGGAGCCGGAGTCAACGGCGAAGCCCTTTTCGGCAAGCCCAGGATAATTCGCGAGCAGGGACTTGAGCAGCGTGGTCTTGCCCGCGCCGTTGCGGCCCATGATGCAGACTTTCTCCCCGCGCAACACATTCGCGGTGAAGCCGTCAATGACATTCAGGTCGCCATAGTTCTTGGTGATGTGCTTGAATTCGAGCACATGTTTGCCGCTGGGACGCACCTGGTCGAAGCGGATGTAGGGGCGCTGGATGTTGGAGCGGGCGAGCTCGTTCGATTGCAGCCGCTCCACTTCCTTGCGCCGGCTGGTGACCTGTGAGGAGCGGGTGCCCGCGGCGAAGCGCGCAATGAACTCGTTGAGCTGCGCGATTTTTTTCTCGCGCTGCGCGATCTCGGATTCAAGTCGGGCGCGAATTTGCGTTTTGGCCATCACCATGTCGTCGTAGCCCCCGGTGTACGTGATGATGGTCTGGTAATCGATGTCGGCGGTGTGCGTGGTGACGGAGTTCAGAAAGTGGCGGTCGTGGGAGATGGCGATGAGCGTGCCGTCATAGCCGAGCAGAAAATCCTGCAGCCAGTGGATGGAGTCGAGGTCGAGATAGTTGGTGGGCTCGTCGAGCAGCAAGGCTTCCGGTTTGCCGAAGAGCGCCTGCGCCACGAGCACGCGTACCTTTTGCCCACCCTGCAGCTCGGCCATTTTGCGCTCGTGCAGCGGCTCGGGAATGTCGAGGCCGTCGAGCAGAACCGCGGCGTCGCTTTCGGCGGTATAACCGTCCTCGTCGCCGATGACGCCCTCGAGTTCGCCCAGGCGCATGCCGTCCGCGTCGGTCATCTCCGGTTTCGCGTAGATGCGGTCGCGCTCCTCGAACGCGGCCCAGAGCGGCTTGTTGCCCATGATGACCGTGTCGAGGACGCGATAGGCATCGAAGGCGAACTGATCCTGGCGCAAGACTCCCAGTTTGCGCGGGCGCACAATGGAACCCTTCTGTGGCTCGAGCTCGCCCGCCAGAATCTTCATGAACGTGGACTTGCCCGCGCCGTTGGGTCCGGTGAGCCCGTAGCGCCGGCCGGACGTGAAGGCGGTGCTCACGTCCTCAAAAAGAACTCTGGCGCCGTAGCGCATGGTGACGTTGGAGACACTGATCATTCGTGAATGATTCCCGGTTCAATTTCCCCGGCCTCGCCGAGGCCGCAGTGCGCCTCTCCGCGGCAAGCGGCGTGTGTGCCCTGGTTGCAGTGCGGATGTCGCGCGCCCTAGCGGGCCGCGCCGGAGATTCTTACCTTTCCATTTTCTCACAGCGGGCCGCTCTGCGAATGGGAACACAGTCTTTCAGTCTGAGTCTGTCTTGAAAGAACACGGCTTCAGCCGTGCCGCATGCAGCTCAGAAGAAATCGGGGTTCGGCCCTGAGGAATGTTCTTCTTCAAATTGAAACACCTCTACCGGAGCAGCGTAGAATAGCTCCATGCGATTTGCCTCTGCGCTCATCCTGCTCCTGGCCATCCCGCTCGCTTTGGCGCCTGCGCCTTGCTTGGGAGCCTGCAAGGGGATGAAGTACATCGGCGCGCACTCCTGTTGCGTCCCGACGACTACGATGCGCCGCGCCCGCTGCTGCGCACCCGGAAACCTTGCCGCCAGGCCCGCCCCGACCGGCAATCGAACCACCGATGGCGCGCGATCGCAAGGCCCGGGCCAGCGAACCATTGCTCTGGCTGCTCTCAAGGTTTGTCGAGCGTCGCAGCGCGAGTCTTCCGCAATCGTTTCTTTCCATCCTCTGCCGCCCACGGTGCTGCGCACCTGATCCTGCCCGCATTCTTTCGCGAACAGTAAGAGACGGCTGAGATGGCCTCGAGCATTCGCCGCGAGAGAACTGCGGCGGCGCGGGTCATCCCATGCGTTCAAGAAACCTGTCAGTGCGTGAAGGGGATGCTTTGCGATGAAGCTGCGGTGGTTGGCAGTGTGCCTGCTGTGCGTGCGGTGTGTGGCTCAAAGCCAGATGAATATGGGCGGCCCGGTGGGGACCTTCAAACAAAACGTGTTGCGGCACAGTGCGTCGGGCACGAGCCTGGATCCCGATTCGAGCACGCCGCCCATGCTCGTGCGCATGAGCGGCAGGTGGATGGAAATGCTGCACGGCCAGGCGATCGTGGTGGAGCAGCAGCAGACGGGGCCGCGCGGACACGACAAATTTTTCAGCGTGAACTGGGTGATGGGCATGGCGCAGCGCAGCACCGCCCATGGCCAATGGACGTTCGTGAGCATGCTCAGCCTGGAGCCGGCAACGATCACCGGGCGCTACTATCCCGAGCTCTTCCAGCAGGGAGAAACGGCATTCGGCAAGCCGATTGTCGATGGGCAGCATCCCCACGATCTCTTCATGGAGCTGGCGGCCCTCTATGACCAGAACCTGGGCGAGCGCGGAGTGGCGACGCTCTATGCCGCGGTGGTCGGCGATCCGGCGCTAGGCCCCGTGGCCTTTCCGCATCGCGCCAGCGCGGAGAGCGATCCGCTCGCTCCACTCGCGCACCATCTGCAGGACTCCACGCACATTGCTTACGACGTACTGACGGGCGGCCTGACCTGGGGCTGGGCTCGCATTGAGGCTTCGGGGTTTCACGGCCGCGAGCCCGGTGAGAATCGCTGGACGATTTATCAAGGTGCGGTCGATTCCTGGTCCACGCGTCTCACGGCTGCGCTCGCCCGTGATTGGATTGCGCAGTACTCGGTCGGACGCTTGACCTCGCCCGAGGCGCTGCACCCGCAGGAAGACATTCTGCGGCAGACGGCATCGGTGGCCATGCATTACGCGTGGACGAGCACCGAGCTCGATGCGACCGCAGTGTGGGGACGCAATCACACCATCGGCACGGATGTGAATGCGAATGGGTACTTGTTTGAAGCGGAAACGCGGTTGCGCGCACGGCAGTCCCTCTGGACAAGAATGGAAAACGACGACCGCACCACGGACCTGTTGGGCGCGCTCTCTCCCCCTGAGGAAACGGTGGTTGGCCGCGTGCAGGCCTATACCGGCGGCTACGCGCATCGCATCTGGCACAGCGACTGGAGCGCGGTCGAGCTCGGAGCCCAAGGCACGCTTTACGAGACGCCGGAACGGCTGTTGCCGTTCTATGGCCCGCATCCGGTGGGCGTTGCAGCGTTGTTGCACTGGCGGATCGGGCACTGAGTGGGAGGGAACACGAATGCCGCACGCAATTACAGCGGTTTCACATTTGCTGTATCCCGAAGCCGCAGATGCTAAGTGGCTTTTTCACCAAGAAAAAGCCACCTTCCGCAACTGTGAAATATGGCTACATGTACTGTGGAACCGCTCTAGAAGATCTCGCACAGCTTGGCAAAGGAATCGAGCTCGATAAGATGCTGGCCGTCAGGAGCGGCATCGACCTCAGCGTGCTCCAGCACCCAGGTGTCTTTGTGGAAGAGGAAGACAGCGTGCAGGCCGGCATCGAGCGCGGGGTTGATGTCGCTCTTGGGGCTGTTGCCGATCATCCACGCGGTGCCCGGCGCGATGTTTTGCCGCGCGACCACGGCGCGATAAGTGGCTGGGTCCTTTTCAGGAACAATTTCGACCGCGGCAAACCACGAGGCGAGGCCGGAGCGGGCAAGCTTGTCCGCCTGCTCGGCGTGGTTGCCCTTGGTCATGAGGACGAGGCGATGGCGCCTGGCCAGATCGGCGAGAGTCTCCGCGACAGCGGGAAGCAGCTCGATTTCCTGTTCGGCGATGGCGCGCGCCAAGCCGCGGATGCGCTCGCGTTTTTCTTCGCTGACGGGCGCGGGCGAGAGGCGCTCGAAGCAGTCAACCAGCGAGCGCGTGAAACTCGAAAGGCCGTAACCGTGGGCGAGGATGGTTTTGCGCTCGACGGCGTTGAGTGTTTTGCGGACCTCGGCGGGCGAGTGCTCTTTGTGGTCGAGGAAGGTGATGAACGCGGCAATGGCGCGCTCGAAGTAGATGTTGTTTTCCCAAAGGGTGTCGTCGGCGTCGATGAGCAGGGTTTGGCCTGCGGCGAAGCGGGGCATGGAATGAGGATACGGGGGCAGGGAACGAGGGAACAAGGGACGAGAGGCCAGAACCAGGGAACAGGAAATAGGAAATTGAGGACTCAGGCGCCCAGCTCGGTCCGGATGGCCGCGGCAATTGCGTTTGAGTGGCGGCGCATGGCGGCTTCGTCTTCGGCTTCGATCATGACGCGGGCCAGCGGCTCGGTGCCGCTGTAGCGGATGACCACGCGGCCGTTGTTCTTGAGAGCCTCTTCCGCGGCACGGATGGCGGCGGCGATGGAGGGGATGGCATCAAGGGGCTTCTTCTCGCGCACGCGAACGTTGACGATGGTCTGGGGAAAGACCTTGAGATCGGCGGTGAGTTCCTCAATGGATTGGCCGGTGCGCGCGATGAGATCGAGGACGACGAGCGCCGTGAGCAGGCCGTCGCCGGTGGTGGCGAGATGCGGGAAGAGGATGTGGCCGGACTGCTCGCCGCCTAGAGCCGCGTTCGCCTTCTGCATCTCTTCGAGCACGTAGCGGTCGCCCACCGGCGCGCGGCTCATGCGGATGCCGCTGCGCTTGAGCGCCGCCTCGAGGCCCATGTTGGACATGGTCGTCGCCACCACGAGATCGCCCCTGAGCAGGCCGCGGGTTTTTAGATCGCGCGCCGCCACGAGCAGGATGGTGTCGCCATTCACAACCCTCCCGTGAGAATCTGCCAGCAGGCAGCGGTCGGCATCGCCGTCAAAGGTGAGGCCCAGATGCGCGCTGCGCGCCTTTACTTCCCCGGCAACAAATTCCGGATGGAGCGCGCCGCAGTCCAGGTTGATATTGCGGCCGTCGGGCGCGATGTTAAGAAAGGTTATTTCAGCGCGGCGGTCCGAGTTCAGAAGCTGGAACAGTTCCGGCCCAACCGCGGCAGCCGCGCCGTTGGCACAGTCGGCCACGAGGTGAAGTCCACCGAGTGAGAGGCCGGGAACGCACCCGGCGAGAAAGTCGATGTAGTCGCGGGCGAGCGCGGGTTTGTCTTCGACGGGCGGAAGCGATCCGGGATCGGGCGCCTCGATCTGCGCGGCGTGGTGGAAGATTTCGTCTTCGATGGCGAGTTCGACTGCGTCGGGCAGCTTGTAGCCGTCGCCGCCGAAGAGCTTGATGCCGTTATCAGCCCAGGGATTGTGCGAGGCGGAGACCACTATGCCGGCGTGAAACCCGTGTTTGCGCGCGAGATAAGCGACGGCGGGCGTGGTGATGACGCCGGCGCTCTCGACCTGCCCGCCGGCCTCACGCAGCGCGGCGGCGAGCGTGGCGGCGATCCAGGGGCTGGACTCGCGGGTGTCGCGGCCAAGAAGGACCCGCGGCGAAGCATTTTTTTTGCGCAGCGAGTGCGCCAGCGCCAGCCCGACCGCGTAGATGGTGGTCGGGTCGAGGGGCGGCTCACCCGCGACGGCGCGAATGCCGTCAGTGCCGAAGAGTCTGCGTGTGCCGGATGTGGTCATGATTGCGGGCGTTTGCTTCTCTTGCTGCGCCGGGGCGAGTTGCGCGTGACGGATTCAACACGGCTCAGGAAGTCGCCATCGGCAAGCCGCGTGGTCACGCTGTTGCCGGGCGCGAGCTGTGTTGTCGAACGTATGAGTGCGCCTTCGGGTGAGAGCACGAGCGCGTAGCCGCGCTCAAGCACGGCGAGAGGCGAGAGGGCGTGGAGGCGCGCCGCCAGGGCATTCAGATGAAGATTTGCAGCGTGGACGGCGCGCGCCATGGCATGATCGAGACGGGCGCGCAGAGACGCGAGATGTTCGCGCGCCTGCGCCAGGGCGCGGCGGGGATCGTGGCGAAGCACAGCGGCGGTCAATTCAGCCACGCGGGTCTGGCGCGCGCGCAGTTGCGCGGCAACCGCGGACTCGTGGCGGAAGACGAGATCGTCGAGGCGCTGGGCGTGGCGCAGGAACTGCGCCGCGATGCGCAACTCGGCGCGATCGAATCCCGCATCGGCAAGGCATTGCCGTGCCTGCAGAAGCTGATAGCGCGCGGCGCGCTCCAGGCGATGCGCCTGCGCGGCGAGATGCTCGGCAATGTTGTGCTGGGCTTCGGTGATGAGTTCGGCTGCGGCGGAGGGCGTGGGCGCGCGCAGGTCGGCGACGAAGTCGGCGATGGTGAAGTCGGTTTCATGCCCCACCGCGGAGACTACAGGGAGCTGGCTCGAGGCAATCGCACGCGCCACGCGCTCGCTGTTGAAAGCGGCGAGATCTTCGAGCGAGCCGCCCCCGCGGGCGAGGACGATGAGATCGGCGAGTCCCGATGCGTTGAGATCGGCGAGCGCGGACTCGATTTCGGCCGGCGCCGAATCGCCCTGCACCGCGGCCGGGTAAAGCAGCACGTTGAGGCCGGAGTGGCGGCGGGCGACGATGTGGAGGAAGTCTCGGATCACGGCGCCCGTGGGCGAGGTGACGATGGCCGCGGTGCGGGGAAAGGCGGGCAACGGGCGCTTGCGCTCGGCATCGAAAAGGCCCTCCGCCTTCAGCCGCTCGCGCAGCTGTTCGAAAGCAAGCTGCAGAGAGCCGGCGCCGACGGGCTCCAGGGTCTCGGCGACCAGCTGCATCTGGCCGCGCTGCTCAAAGACGCTCACGCGGCCGCGGACGAGAACGCGCAGGCCATCTTCGGGCCGGAAGCGCAGGAGCAGCGCGTGGCGGCGGAAGAGCACCACGGGCAGCTGTGCCTCCGCATCCTTGAGCGTGAAATAAACGTGGCCGGAGGGAGCGGAACGGCAATTGGAGATTTCGCCTTCAACCCAAACGTCGTTATAGACCCGCTCGACGATGGCGCGCACTTGCGCGACCAGCTCGCTTACGGGCCAGATGCGGCGCGCGGACGCGGGGTCCAGCTCAGGCTCAGACGGGGCGAAGTTGAGGCCGAGCTGAGTTTGCTGCGAAGTGTCAGCGCGCGGAGGCATGCCTTTCAAAGTTTAACTGCTGGGCGGCACTATTTGCGGTTGTCGATGAGGGCGCGCAACTCTCGGGTCTGTTGCGCCAGCCGCGCCGCCGGGGAAGGATTGGTTGCGGCTGCATAAAAAAGCTCAAGCTCGCGGGCGAGCTCGGTGCCGCGCGGGAGATTGAAGGTGCCCAGCACTCCGGCGAGTTTGTGCGCTGCGGAGTGGGCGGCTTCCTGCTCATCGGCCGTGAGCGCGCCGGCGGCAAGCGAGTGCGCTGCCGATTCGAGCACAGCCACGCGCTCGCGCAGCTCGGGCAGAAAACGGGCCCAGAGACGATCGAGAGCCGCTCCAAGGTCGGCAGAAGCAGCCTGATTCGCGGCGGGTTCCATGGGGGAAGGGTGATCAGTTCCAGCCGAGAACGTTGGCAATCTCAGAGGAGAGGGTCATGGGGTCGAAGGGCTTGAAGAGCACGGCTTCGACGCCGAGGTCGGCGAAACGCCGCTGGTCGCTGCTCTGCACCTTGGCGGTCAGCAGCAGGACGGGTATGCGCGCGGTGCGCGGATTCTTGCGCAGTTCGCGGAAGGTGGTCGGTCCATCCATGCCGGGCATCATGACGTCGAGGAGAATGGCGTCGGGAAGGTACTCGGCGGCACGGACCAGGCCCTGCGCTCCGGAGCTGGCCATGATGACTTCCCAGCCGGCAACGCTCTCGAGACTCATTGCGGCCACTTCGCGAATGTCGTCTTCGTCGTCGATGATCAGAATGCGGTGAACCACAGCCAAATGCCTTTCCGATGGAACACTGTTTGGAGACTTACTCCATATTGTGACGGAGAGCGGCCCGATTGTCGATGGCGGCCGGGCGCGGCGCTGGTTACGGATTGTGTACGGAAGACTCACGCGTAGGGGTGTCTTCCATCAAGCGTGAACGGCGCAGCATGGTTAAAACCAGGGCCTCGAGCTGCTGCGGCTGAACCCGGGCCTTAGCCAGAAAGTGCGTGGGACCCAGCGTAAGATGACGGCGCTCGGCGGGCGAGAGCTCGCGGCCGGAATAAACCACCAGCGGGAGGCGCGCCAGGCTCTCGTTCTGCCGCAGCCAATCCACAATGTTGAAGCCGTTGCCGTCGGGCAAGCCGATATCGAGTACGATGAGATGCGGCTGAAAAGCAAAACAGGCGTCGATCGCCCCCTGGAGGTTGTGCGCACACTGAACCTGAATGCAGTCGCGGGAGAAAATTTCCGCGATCACGCGGGCCAGGTCGCGATCGTCTTCGACGACAAGAATGCGCGCCTTGTCTCCGGGCCCGCAGAGAACGCGGGCCAGCTCGGCGAGCAGCGCGTTTTCTGCGATCGGCATGGATATACTGCCCTCGACGGGGAGCGGCAGCTCGGTGGGCGCCTGCGCGCCATCCACGCTGAGCAGTACCACGGGCGTGCGCGATTCGGGATCGAGGCGGCGCAGCAGAGGAAGAATCTCCCAGCCGTTCATGCCGTCGAGCGCGGTGTCGAGAAGGATGGCCTGCACGGACTTTTCCGCGGCGGCAAGTGTCTGCTCCACGGTGGAGGTTTCAATTACGCGGTAGCCGTGGCGCACCAGCTGCGCGGCGATGCGCGGGCGCGCCTCCGGTCCGCCGCCCGCAAGAACCACCGTGCCGGACCGTGGCTCGCCTGTGAGGGGCTCGCCGGGTTCGAGGGGAACGGGCTTATAAGGCAGAAAAACGCGGAACGTGGATCCACGCACCGGATTGCGCTCCGCCCAGATGCGGCCGGAGTGCTGCAGAACGATGGACCGGCAAATGGCGAGGCCCAGACCGCTGCCGCCTTTCTGGCGCGAATCGGAGGCGTCCACCTGCTGGAAGCGGTCGAAGATGGATTCGAGCTTGTCGGCGGGAATGCCGCGGCCGTGATCAATGACGGAAAGGGTGACGCCGGTGACGCCGGGACGCAACATGATGGAAACCGACGATCCGGGCGGCGAAAATTTGACCGCGTTCGAGAGCAGGTTGGTGAGCACCTGCAGCAGGCGGTCAGGATCGGCGGAAACTTCAATCTGCGTGGTGTCGTGGAAGAGCTGCACCCCGGCGGCATCGGCCACGGGCTGCATGCCGTCGATAGCCTGGCGGATGAGTTCGGCCAGTTGCACGCCACGGAAGGCGAGCGGCTGCTTGCCGCTCTGGATGCGCTCCAGATCGAGAATGTCGTTGATGAGGCGGACGAGCCGATCGGAGTTGGTGAGGGCGATGCGGAGAAGATTCGCGGCCTTCTCATTCACCTCGCTGAGGATGCCGGAAGAAAGCAGGCCGAGAGCGCCGCGGATAGAAGTGAGCGGAGTGCGCAGTTCGTGGCTTACCGTGGAGATGAACTCGTCTTTGAGGCGGTCGAGAGCGTACCTCTGGCTGATGTCGCGGAAGCTCAAGACGGCGCCGGAAAAGCGGCCCTGGTCAGGAATGGGCGTCAGCGCATACTCAGCGGGGAAGGCGGAGCCGTCGGCGCGGAAGATGTTGTCTTCTCCGGCTGTGGCGCGCGGCAGCAGGGCGTTGCGCTTGAGCAGGCAATCTTCGCCGCAGGCGCGTTCGGCGGCCGCAAAGCCGTGCAGCAGCGCATGGACTGTCGTTCCTGTGAGCGCGTCGGCCTCGGCGCCCAGCATGCGCGCCGCGGCGGGATTGGCGAAGCTCACGCAGCCATCGCGGTCGAGACCGCAGATGCCGTCGGTGACCGCGTCGAGCAAAACCTGCTGTCTCCGGTGAAGCTCTTCGGCCCGGCCCCGCTCTTCGCTGCGCGCCAGCATCTGTCCCAGCGAGGTGGCCACCGTTTCCACCGTGGCAATGGCCTCGCGATCCTCACGCAAAGTGTAGCGGCAGAAGAACTCGAGGACGGCCAGGGTCTTGTCGCCCACGCGCACGGGCGCAGCCCAGCCGGAGACCATGTCCTGCTTAAGAGCCGACTGCATGCGCGGGCTGGCCGGAAACGCCGTCAGATCGGAGACCCATACGGGACGGCCGTCCTTCCACGCGCGGCCGGCCAGATCGGCTCCGCATACCACGGTGGCGCCCATGCTTTCGAGAATGAGAGATTCCGCACGGCGATCCGGATAACCCCAAGCCGTCGAAAACTCCAGACCATCCTGTCTGTCGTTGAGTTTCCATTTGATCGCGGCATCCCAGCCGTGGGCGACGCACAGAGCCTCAAGAATGCGCATGGAAGCGGCATCGGGAGCGATGTTTTCGCCCAGGATCTGGCTCACGGCGAGCTGCAGAGCGAGGCGGTGCTCGCGCTGGCGCTGCTGGGTCACATCGCGGAGCAGGCAGCGGATGGCCAGCGGATTGCCGGCTTTCTGGCGCTGGCTGAGGCTGAGCTCGAGATCGAGGATGCGGCCTTCGGGCGAGTGATGACGCAGCGGCGCGCGCTCTACCAATTCGCCGGCCAGGGCGCGCTGAAACAGCGCGGCGGCCTGGTCGCGGCAACTTGCCGCGAAGACTTCTTCAAACGAAGAGAGTTCGAGGAGCTCGGCGTCTTCACAGCTGAAACACCGCCTCCATGCGGGGTTCACGTAGAGGAAGCGCCCCGTGGGGCTGAGCGTGGCAATCATTTCGCTTGCGTTCTCGAAGAGATCGCGGTAGCGATCCTGCGACTCGCGCAGAGCCTGTTCGCGATGCCGGGTTGCGCTCTGGTCCACGGCCACCGCGACCAGTCCGCTGATTCCTGCCGAGGCCGAGCGCAGCGCGGAGATGTGCAGTGTAACCGGTACGGCCACGCCATCCTTGCGCAGAAGCTGCACGTCGAAACTGGGCACCATGCTTGGCGGGAGCGCGCGCACACACTCGAGATAGACGGTCAAGGGGCTGGCTGCGGCCAGCCCGGCGGTCTGCTCAATGCCGGCGAGCTCCTGCATCTCCTCCACCAGGCGCGCGCCCTCGCCCGGGGCAAGAATTCGCGCCCTCATCCACGCAGGCGCGAGTTCGTCGGCGTGATAGCCGAGCAGACGCTCGGCGTTGGAGTTGACATACATGAGCCGGCCTTCGAGATCGACCGCCGCGATCGCTGCTCCGGCCGACTCGAGAAGTTCTCCGCTCTGTTCAGCCGCGGAAAGTTCGGCTTGCTGTGACCCGGAGCTGCCCCGGGAGCGTATGCGCACCACCAGAACAGCCGCAGCGGCCACCACGGCGATCATCAGGAGGTCATCGTAGCGAGCGCCGCCCAGGATGCGCGCAATAATTGCCCCCACCGCCAGAGTGAGAGCGAGACTTGCCAGGAATGGCCAGAGAACCATCCGGGCAAATCGGGCTGCGCGCCGCTCGTCTTTGCTTCTTCCGATCTCCGTCGACCGGACCGCCATCGAGTCCCCCATCGTGCTTCAGCGCTACTCGAGCCAGCGGATGCCCACGGCCCAAAGCCTGCATGCGATGCAATTCGTCAACGTGTCCGTTCGCCGGAGCCGACCCGAGTCAGTTTCGCCACCGGCGCCTCTCAAGGAAGTGTCCGGGGCGCATCGCGCCCGATGAAAGTCTAGAACGCGATTTGAAAAACAGTATAAAGGCGTGGGTGCGCGTGCCTATGTCAATTTCCGGCTTGGTGTACCAAATTGGGTTCTGCCTGCCCATGCGTGGGCGCGCGGACTTTTGCCGCCGGTTGCGCTCAAGGAAAATTTGTCACTTCAACGTTTCCGGTTCCTGTCTCCACGGGTGCGAATGCGGCCGCATTCTTTCTCTCGCCAGCACCTCCGCTTCGGGAAGCGTCCCGGGCCGCCCGCACAAAATGCGAGCCGTATACTGGCTGCTATGATGCAGAAACCCCTTTCTTCCGGTTCTTGGTCCCTGGTAGCTTTGGTAATCTCCGGGTTCGTTTTTCTGGCCGCGCCCACCGCGGCGGGCGCATGGGGTAACGAGGGGCACCGGCTGGTGAACAAACTGGCTGCAAGCGCTCTGCCCGCCGATGTTCCCGAGTTTCTGCGCACCCAAGAGGCGATTGATGAGATCGAATACCTCGGGCCGGAGCCGGATCGCTGGCGTTCGCCGGCCGAGCCGGAGCTGGCCGCGGCGCAGGCGCCGGAGCATTTCATCGATCTCGAACTGGCTGATGCCCTAGGACCCCTGCCGCATAAGCGCTTTGATTTTCTCGCCGAGGTTTACGCCGCGCACCAGGATCCCACAAAGATCGGCCTGCAGCCGTGGCAGACCGACGAGGTGTGGGAACGGCTCAAAGCGGCCATGCGGCAGTATCGCGACCTGAAGACCGCGGGCAAGAATACTGCACCCGTGGAACAGGCGATCATTTTCTACGCGGCGTGGCTGGGCCATTATGTAGGCGACGGCTCGCAGCCGCTGCATGTGACCGTGAAATACAACGGCTGGGTGGGACCGAATCCCGACGGTTACACCACCGAACACACGATTCACTACCAATTTGAAAGCCCGTTTGTGGCGGCGAACATCCACGAGGCGGACGTGGCGCCGAAGATGGCGCCGCTCAAGGTGATCGACGGGGACATGTTCGACGCATACGTGGCTTACCTTCGGCGTACGGCAACGTACGTCGAAAAGGTATACCAGCTTGAGAAAGTTGGCGGGTTCGTAGGCGCGGGCACGCCGGGCTCGCGCGCTTTCACAGCCGAGCGGCTGGCGGATGGGGCAAGCATGCTGCGCGACATGATTTACACTGCCTGGATCGACAGCGCACAGCCGGTGCCCGACCCGTACGCGGGCAAGTAGGCCCCAAAAGCGAGGCGGACTCAGTCTCCGGATTCTGCGGCGGCGAAGGCCGGAATGCGGCGCAGCAGGGCGGTGAAGGACGCACTCATCAGCGCCACAGCCGGAGCGGCAAGAAGCAGCCAGGCCACCAGCGCGTGGCCGGTGAGCGCGCCTACGCGGAACGCGAATCCCGAGGCGGAGAGATGCACCAGGGCGCGGGCGGAGAGCGCGGGCTGCGCCGCCGCCGTGCGGAAGATGCGCTCGCCCAGGCGCACAAAGGGCAGAATCAGAGCCAGCTGAAACGGCATGGCCGCGTAATTGGCCGCCTGGATGGCGGGCAGATTCAGGCGCAACCCGAGAGCGAGCGCCGCGCACAGTACCGTAGGCAGGCCGAGCACGGGAATGCAGCCCACGGCGAAGCCCAGCGCCAGCGTAATGGCCAGGCGCCGCGGAGAGATGCCCTGGCGCAACCAAAGCACCATTTGCCGCCTGAATTCGCACTTGAGCCGCTCGGCCATCGCGCGACCCCCTCCCCCTGTCCCCAGTATCGACTCGGATTTGTCTCCGATAGTTGCGCGAACATGAAACTTTAGTCAATGAACCAAAAGCGGCACTTCGGTGCCGGATTTCCACCGCAGGTAATAAGGCTCCTCGGGCGGGACGGGATTTGAGCCTTCCACCCTTAACGCACAGAAAGTGTTTTGAATGAGAGGCCCGTTTCGCATCCGGATGCGTGTTTGCGCACCCTGCCCGGCTGCCAGATTCTGCGGTACACTTGTTTCGCATGCGGGTATTCGGGGTCGACTGCGGAACCGAAGTGACCGGTTTCGGAGTGGTGGAAACGGATTCGAGCGCACGCGAGCCGCGGCTCGAATGCCGGGCTTTGGGAGCCATACGGTTGGCGAAAACTGGGACGCTGCCTGCCCGGCTGGAGCAGGTATTTCGCGCCCTGAGCGCGGAGCTCGAACGCTGGCAGCCCGATACCGTGGCGATCGAGGAAGTGTTCTACTCAGTGAACGCGAAATCGGCGCTGAAGCTGGGACAGGTAAGAGGGGTGGCGCTGCTGGCGGCGGCGCGCGCCGCGGTTCCGGTGGCCGAATATGCGCCGCTGAAGATCAAATCGAGCGTGGTGGGCTACGGATTGGCGAATAAGAATCAGGTGCAATTCATGGTAGCGCGGCTGCTTGGGCTCGATACCCTACCCGAGCCGGCGGACGCAGCCGATGCCCTGGCCATCGCCATCTGTCACGTGCACACCGCGCAGACGCTCCTGTTGCAGGGGCTCGCAACAGAGGGGGCTGCACGATGAGGCTACGGTGGGCGCTTACCTTTGCGGCTCTGCTGCTTGGTGCGGGCAGACATGCGGGGTGGGCCCAGGGTCCGGCGGTCGATCCGCCGGCCGATCCCGCGATTCAGGTGGATTTCTCGAATCCGGAGCTGAACCCGTCGCACTGGACGCTGACATTGCATCCGGACGGCACCGGGCACTTCACTTCGCAGATGGGCGCGACCCCGGCCGACGAGAAGGAGATGGAAGTTCCCAACGTTAACCGCGATGTGCAGTTGAGCGCCGCATTCACCAGCCACGTCTTTGAAGATGCCCAGCGGCACAAATGGTTCAACGAGGAGTGCGACAGCCATTTGAAGGTCGCTTTTCAGGGGTGGAAGACGCTGTCCTACCGCGGGCCCCAAGGCCGGGGGGCGTGCACCTTCAATTTTTCCAAGGACAAGGAAATTCAGTCGTTGTCTGATTCAATGCAGGCTGTGGCGGAAACTATTCTGGAGGGGGCGCGGCTGGAAATGCTGCTCCAGCATGACCGCCTGGGACTCGATAAGGAGATGGCGTTCCTGGTGGATGCGGCCGGAAGTGGCCGTGCGCAGCAGATTTGCACCATCCGCGAGATCCTGGCTCGGCTGGCGGAGGACGACGAAGTGCTGGAACGGGTGAGGAAACAGGCCAGATTGCTGCTGGCCCAGGGAAATACTTAGAACGGGTACGGGCCAAACGGCGCTTTTGCGCGACTTTTTCCCGCTTGCGCATGTCCAACTTAGTGTTGGGCTGCCGTTGAAGAAGGTACAGGATCGCCGCCAGTGGGATGGACGGCGGGAAGGCGGGTCAGCATGACGGAGCGCATGGGAAGTCTCAAAACCATTGAAAACAATCGAACGGGGAAAACCCTGGAATGGCTGGCGCTGGCGGCGTTGTTCGCGGGCGCCCTGTGCCTGGCGCCGGCGCTGCGCGCCGATACCGCGCAGGCCGGGGGGCGCGCCATCCGTTTGAGCTACGTGGACGGCCACGTGCGCATCACCCAGGGCAATCAGGTGCTGGCCGAGCAGGCTAACGCCAATACGCCTTTGTTTGAAGGCGTGCAGATCACCACCGTGGACGACGGGCGTGCGGAGATTCAGTTTGAGGATGGAAGCGTGGCCCGGCTCTCACCCGACTCGTCGCTCACGCTGTCGGTGCTGCGCGGCGAGGGCGGGAGCGGCGACGCGGAAATGACCCTCAACGGCGGTCTGGCCTATTTCGAATTGCAGGGCGGAAATCAATCCGGGCAGATGAGTATCCACTTTGGCGACGACACCGCGACCGCCAGCGGCTTCACCGTGCTGCGCGTGCAGATGGATACGCCGCCGGGCCAGGTTGCGGTCTTCTCCGGTAATGCACATCTCGATGGCTCGAACGGCGCGCTTTCCATGGATCTGCACGGGGGCGAGAGCGTGGCGCTGACTGCTGGCAATGAGAGCAGCTCGGTGGTGTCGGAATCGATCGAGCCCGATTCGTGGGACGCGTGGAACTCCGACCGCGATCAGGCGCTGATGGCGGAATCCGGCGCGGACACCGGCGCGGGCTCGAGTTTTGGCGGCGATCAGAACCAGAACCCGGCCTGGAACGATCTGGACGCCAACGGCAACTGGTATAACGTGCCCGGCCAGGGTTACGTCTGGTCACCGTATGACGCGTCGAATCCTTCCTGGGATCCGTACGGCGAGGGCAATTGGATGTGGGAACCGGGGTATGGCTACATCTGGACTTCGGGCTACCCGTGGGGCTATTTGCCGTATCAATGCGGCTTGTGGAACTTTTACGACGGTTTTGGTTGGGGTTGGGCGCCGGGATTCGGCGGTTGCCAGCCCTGGTGGGGATTGGGCTTTTACGGAGGACCATGGTTCGGCCCAGGCTTTCTGCCCGGCTGGTATCACACGCCGCGCCGGCCCATCGGGCCGCATCAGCCGTTCCCCGGTCACCCGGTGCCGATGATTGCGGTCAACCGGAGAGCGAATGCGGCGCCGGCTGGGGTGCTGCCGCTGCGCAGCAACAACGGGACGGTGACCATTGCGGGCAACACGGTGCAGCCGCTTCACCCCTTGCCCGCGCGGCCCGACTCTCAACGGCCCGCGGCTGCCTTTGCTGATCGCGAGGCGACGGTGTATGGCTACGGTGCACGCACTTTCAACTCTGCCGCCCGGCCTGGATATGTTCCCTCGCGCGGATCGTACACCGGAGCGGCGGGTGACGGTCAATACCATCCGGCTCCCGCCCCACGCAGCTATACGGCGCCTAGCCACAACTCGGCCGCTCCGGCAAGCCATCCCTCCAGCAGCTCCAGCAGCGGAGGGGGCGGCGGTGGCGGCGGTGGTTCCCATGGCGGTGGTGGGGGCGGCGGCGGTGGTGGCGGTGGCGGCGGCTCGCACAAATAAGCCACGCGGCTGAACCTGGATTCAGGAAATCGAAGCGCTTCGACTTCGGCGCCGAGTCAGCATCGGATCGGCTTCGGAGACGGAGCGCTTGCTTTTTTCCCGGCTCCGGCAAGGAACTCTTTCGTTCGTGGGCATCAGTTCAGTACCGTGATGGGCAAAAGGAAGTGGATACCGATACGGAGGGACAACACTGTACACAATTTTCTGGAAGGCGATTAGGACCAGCGGTTCAAGCAAAACCAGAGCTGCTGTAGACCGGAAGAACGACTCATAAGTCGGCGCAACCAACCCGGGGGTGCCTGGCAAGCGCTCCTTGCTTGCTGGGGGTAGGACCAACAGGGCGCGACGACCCTGCACGGAACCCGAAAGGGCTACACCTACTTTGGTTTTGCTCTATCGTATCTTGTAGAAACGGGCCGCGTCGGCTCTGACGGATGAAAGTGGACGCGATGGAAGAGGAAGTGAAGAAGATCGAGGCCGAGGTGAAGAAAGAATGGCCCGCGTTGATCAGCGGGGCAGGCGGAATCGCCACGCTGATTGGGCTGCTGGTCACGTTGGGCGGCGGCGTGACTTGGTTGATCAATCATCACCGGCAGAACGAGGCCCGGCAGGCAAAGATGGCGCTGGCGCAATCGGAGAGCGAGCAGGGTGATTACCAGGCTGCAGCTCAAACCTACGCCGAGATGTTGAAGGACGATCCCGCGTCCAAACCCGCCCTCGATGGGCAACTGCGCGCGGCGGAGCAGCAGGTGGAGGATTTTGAGGTGTCCGCGCCCGAGGGCCAGGATCCGGCCGCGGCCGCAGGCGCAATGCTGGACCAGATCATGCCCGTTCTCGACGCGGGCCTGGCCCGGGCGCAGGCCCCGGCTGCCAAGGCAGACATTCAGGCGCACATCGGATGGGCGCATTTTCTCAATGAGAAGATTGCGGAGCGGGAGTTCGGCTCGGCCGCGGAGGACAACCTGCGCGCGGCCCTCAAGCAGGACCCCAACAACGTCTATGCCCACGCGATGCTGGGTAACTGGCTGCTGCAGACAAACGGCGGCTTCGACGAGGCCATGCGCCACTTTGACGCCGCCGTCGCCACGGGGCGCGAGCGGCCCATGGTGCGCACGTTTGAGCTGGGCGGGTTCGAGGACCTGGACCACAAGGGCGCGCGCGCCGCGCTGCTGCGAGTGGCCAATGCAATGCGCAAGGACGGCGAGCCGCTGGATCAGGGCGACAAAGCGAGGATCCGAAGCGATTGTTTTGATTCTGCGTTGGACGATCGCGGAGAGTGGACGGAATCGCTGACCGCAGTCCCGCCGGACGAGGAGTGGGCGACCTACCAGTGGCTGGATGTGAATCCGGACGCGGACTACCAGCACGCGATGCGGCGGTTTGTGGAAGCCAGCCTGCTGGAGATGGGTGGAGACAGGAAAGGGGCGCTGAGCAAACTCCAGGCCCTCGAAAAGGACCTTGCAAACCAACCGGGCTCACTCAAAAACCAGGTGGATGTGGCGGTCCGCCGGCTGCAGGGATAGGGCGGAGCACTCCCGAAACACCCAATTAAAGTGCTTATGATCAATGTGATACACGAGATTGTTTCCGGCAGTTCGCGCCGCCGATCTTGGTAACACATTAGAGTTATTTAAGTCACGCATCGATATGGTTACTATGGGGTCACTCTTCAGGACATCTTGAGGAAGCAGGTCGCGTGATTCGATCGGTTGGGTTTCCAGGGGGCTCACGGTTTCCCACCCCATGGACGAAGACCCGTCCATGGAGGCCCCGGTTTGGGCCGGGGGTTTTCGGGATTGCCTGGCGGGGCTCTGTGAAGCCGCCCGCCTGCGCCCGGTCCTGGGTCTCGAGACAATCCATCAGAACATTTTTCTGGTTTGTCCTGGCCATCTGCGCCATGGTTCTTACCGGATGCGGCGTTGTGCGTTAGCGCAGCCGTCCAAGGCGCATTTCTCCCGTCTGCCCTGATGCTTCGTTGCCCCATCCTTTCCGCGTTCTTTGCGGAAAGGGTGAGACAGCAGCTCAGCCCCGTCCGCGTTTGCTCTCGCGCCGCTGCTCTGGCGCACGCGGCCCGACATCTGCGATAACCAAAAGCAGAATGGAAAGCGCGACGATCTTTGTTTACGGCACGCTGAAGCGCGGTTGCCGCAATCACTCGGTTTTGCAATCGGCAGAGTTCCTGGGCGAGGCCTGGACCCAGCCGGGCTATCGCCTGGTCGCTTGCGGCTCCTCTCCAAACTCGTATCCGGGGATGGTGCTTGCGGGCGAGGGCGAGCGCGTTGCCGGCGAGGTATATCGCGTGGATGCAGAGCTTCTCACGGCGCTCGATCGCTTCGAGGACGCGCCCAACGAATACCTGCGCACTACCATCCGCCTCAGCGATGGGCGCGAAGCACAGGCGTATCTCTATCGCGGCGAATCGGCCAACATGCCCAGGTGCGGCACGGTGTGGAAAGAGAAGTAGCGGTCGCGCCGAAGTGAAGCCAGCCAGCAAGTAAGCAAGTCGGCGAGTCAGTTTGAATTCGCTTGGCAAGGGCGCGTCTTACCCGGCCGTTCAAGGGACGCTATCGATGGGAGCCTTGTAACAAGGGCACGGATTTAGAGCGGTTCCACAGTACATGTAGCCATATTTCACAGTTGCGGAAGGTGGCTTTTTCTTGGTGAAAAAGCCACTTAGCATCTGCGGCTTCGGGATACAGCAACTGTGAAACCGCTGTAGCCGGGCCAAAAATGCGGCCCAAAAGGAATACGGGCTTTGGCCCCAGAGGGACGGTTCTTTCAAACTGGCCCCCTGCAATTCGGCGAGTCAGCGCTTCGGCACGTGTATACTTGCTGCGCCTTCAATTCCCCTGAGAAACGAAATTTCTGTGTGAGGTGAGTCGTATGCCCAGTTACCTGGTGCAGGTTTCGTACAGCAGTGAAGCGTTAGCCGCTTTGATCGCGAACCCGCAGGACCGCTCGGAGGTGGTGAAAAAAGTGGTCAAGAAGATGGGCGGCAAGGTTCTTGGGTCGTGGCTGTCATTCGGCGATTACGACGTGGTGCTGGTGATGGAGTTGCCCGACAATGTGAGCGCCGCGGCCATGGCGCTGGCTGCCGCGGCAGGCGGCTCGTGCAAAACCGTGAAAACCACGCCTCTGCTCGACTTCAAAGAAGGAGTGGCTGCGTTTGAAAAAGCAGCCACCACCGGCTACAAGCCGATCGCGCCGGCGCAATAGCCGGCGAGCCGGCGTCGGCCAATCCGTGGGTCGGCGCCTTGCTTGGCATCTTGATTGCCGTTTTCCGCAAAATCGGCGTAGTTTATTGCGCGTGATTCGCGTTTGCGTCGGCCGTGGCGTTGTCTGTGCGCGGCGTCATGGAGACCACGATGTAAGGATGGTCCTTGCCGTCAAGGCCGTCGGCGCGCAGCAGCAGCTTGTCTTTCTCGATGCGGAACTGCGCGGTTGCGCCCACGGGCAACAGCTCGGGATGTTTCTCGTCGCGCGGGCGAATGTGATAGACGACCGTGTCCGCCTGCAGCACGTATTCCTGGCACAGAACTTCTTCGCTCTTTTTGCTGCTGTCGTCGGTACCCACAATCTCGCTCAGCGCGGAGTGCGCGTCTTTCTCGGTTGTACCGCAGTGCACGGAGTTCATCTGCAGTAGCTTGCCGGATTGATAGGGTTGGGGCTGGTGCGCCCAGGCCAACGTGGCTACGCCGAGAGAGGCGTAAAGCATCCATCTGGGTCTCATGGTGGACTCTCCTTTGTCTAGATAGTGAGAGCCTTCGATGCCGGCTCAATCCAGCTCTGATACAGATGGCCCGGGAGCGGGGAAGCTTGCGGAGGCTCTCTGAATATGCCGTTTGGAGGTGAGATGGCCAAATGAAGGCGGGAAGTTGGACTGCGGCCGGATTGGGATGGCGAGAAAACCGTTACGGGAGTAATGGATGCCCCGACCCGCTACACCAGCTTGCGCCTCACCAGGTCCAGCGCCTGCTGGCTGGCCCACTCGCGCACGCGCTGGCGGTCGCCGCGGAAGGTGCGCTCGAGCACATCGGTCTTCTGCGCGTCGGCCACGGCGAAGTGAACCAGGCCGACGGGTTTGCGCTCCGTGCCCCCGGTGGGCCCGGCGATGCCGGTTACACCCAGTCCAATGGTCGCGCCCGTACGCCGGCGGATGCCTTCAGCCAAGGCGCGCGCCACTTCTTCGCTCACTGCGCCGTGCTTCTCGATCAGTTCCGCGGGCACGCCGGCGAAGTCACGTTTCAGCGCGTCTGAATAAACCACCGCGCCGCCCAAAAAAGAACGCGAGCTGCCGGGCACGGAGGTAATGCGCTCGGCGACCATGCCGCCGGTGCAGCTCTCGGCCACGGCCAGAGTGGCCTGGCGCAGACCCAGGCAGTAGAGAACGATCTGTTCGAGCGTCTCACCCTGCGAGGAGTAGATCCATTCTTCGAGAGCCTCTTCGAGCTTTCCGGCGAGTTCATCCACGCGCGCCTCGGCGGCTTCAAGCGTAGGCTTGGAGCACTCCAGGGTGAGCGTGATGTCGCCGGTGTGGGCGAGGATAGTGGTTTCCACGTCAGTGAACTGCGTATAGACGGGCGCGGCCAGCTTGTCGGCCTGCGACTCCGGAATCATGGCCAGCTTGAGCGTGCGCGTGGCGATGTGCCGCAGCGGGACCAGCGAACGCAGGCGCGGCAGGCATTCCTCGTCGAAGAGCGCCTTGCACTCGTGCGGCGGGCCGGGAATGAGAAACAGGAGCTTGCGGTAGCCCGAGAACGTGGTGTCGAGAAACTGCCCCGGCGCGCTGCCATTGGCGTTGGGCAGCAGGGTTGCGCCTTCGAGCACGTCGGCCTGCTTGAGGTTGTTGGCCGGGATGGTGATGCGCCAGGTGGCCGCGCGAGCGTGCAGCGCGGCTACTTGCGTGGCATCACGGCGCAGCGCGATGGAGAGCGACTCGGCGACGGCTTCGCGCGTGAGGTCGTCTTCGGTGGGCCCGAGGCCACCCATGAGGAGAACCATGTCTACGCGCCCCAGCGCGCCGCGGATGGCGTTCACAAGATCCTTGCGCCGGTCGCCGACGATGGTCTTGAAGGCGACGGTGACGCCGATGGAGTTGAGCTTCTCCGTGAGGTAGAGGGAGTTCGTGTCCTGGCGGTGCGGGGTGAGCATCTCAGAACCGACGGCGATGATTTCGGATTTCATAAGACAGTGGCCAGTGATCAGTGGACAGTGATCAGTGTTCAGCGTTCAGGGATCAGAGACCACCTGTCCAACGTTGTGCTCTATTTATTATTCCTTATCGAGGTGGAGAGCTGAACAGCTGAGAACCCAAAAGTTGATTGCTGATAGCTGATAGCTGAAAGCTGATCACTGACCACTGACCACTGTCCACTGCATTCAGAAAAGTTCGAGCCCTTCCACGCCGAGGTCGACTTCGAAGACGGCGTCGTGCGTGGCCAGGATGGTGGTGCCGAGCGGAGAAAAAGCGACGCCGACGAGGTTGGGTCCGGCGACGGCGAGCGAGGCTTTGCCGGAGGGCGTGATACGCACCAGACCGCGCAGGCCATGCAGGCAGGCGACGACGTAGAGGTCGCCTTCTTTCGAGAGCGCGAGACCCTGGGGCCGGCCGAGGCCGCGGAACCATGGGCGCGTGTCGCCGTTGGGCGCGATGGCCCAGATGGCCTCATTCGACGAGAGCGTGGGCCCGGTGACGAAGAGCGTGCCTTCGGCGTTGATGGCCAGGTGATAGGCGGCAACGGAGGGCTCGAGCGTGGCGTGGACGAAGATCTGGCGTTCGGTATTGATCTTGAAAACGGTGCCGCTGCGGTCACCCACAAAGAGATTGCCGGCGGAATCGAAAACGGCGCCCGTGGCCACGCCCATGCCTTCCGCGTACACGGTGAACTCGCCCGCGGAGTCCACGCGGTAAACGTTACCTTCGGCGCGCGAAGTCACGTAAAGATCGCCGTCGGGCGAGAAGGCAAGGCCGGTGGCGTTCAAGATGCCGGTGACAAAGGGCGTGCCGCGGCCATCGGGGCTGACGCGCACAATGGAAACCGGCGTTTGCTTGCCCCTCGGGCCGGAGATGGTGGCATAAATCATGCCGGAGCGGCTGACAGCCGGGTTGGTGACGGGATGCAGTCCGTCATTGAGCTGGTGCGCAATGCGGATGGGCACGGTGTTGCCGGCGCCGGCGGGGCTGCGCACTTCAATGAGGCCGGTGGTGGCCTGTTCCGGGACGCGAAAGGCGAGCCGCGTGGGACGGCTCATGAGAATGTGCGCGGGATCGCCGTCGACCAGCACGGCAGGTGGACCGAAGGCATGCGGGCCCAGGTTCGCGCCCACCAGCTCCACTTCGCCCAGGGGAAGCGCCGCAGCGGGCACCACGTCGTCGATGCGCGGCACCGGGACGGCTGCGGGGGGATTGTGGGCGGGCGTGCGAGCCATGCGGAGTCCTTTAATACCAGATGCGCGCGAGCGACGCTATACCCAAAGCATACAGCCCCGCGGCCACATCGTCGCAAACGATGCCCCAACCCGCGGGAAGCCGCTCGAGCTGCCGCGCGGGCGGCGGTTTGAAGATATCGAAGAGGCGAAAGAGGGCGAGCGCGATGAGGGCGTGCGCCCAGTCCGGTGGGCAGAAGAGCAGCGCGATCCATTGGCCGATGACCTCGTCGATGACGACGAAGCCGGGATCTTGGATGCCCGACTCGCGAGCCGCAATGGTGGATGCGGGAATACCGAGGACGAGCGCGAGGGCGATGCCCACAAGAAGCGCGGCGAGCAACGCATGCGGCGCCAGACGCACGGCGCGCGCCGCGACGGCCCAGAAAAGCACGGCCGCGATGGAAGCCCAAGTGCCGGGACCGGGCTTGAGCAGGCCGATGCCGAAGGCGGTGGCGACGGCCCAGGCCCAGAGCGTTTTCCTCAGGATTTGGACCGGCGGCGCGGGAGATTCGGCCGCGGGGTCCTCAGCCTTCATGCGAACCTCCGCCGCGAGAAGCTCGGGGATTGTCCAGATCTTCGAGGACCTCGGGGTCGAGCACCGGTGAGCTGATCTTGTAAGCGCCGGTCGCCCACTTGCCCAGATCGATCTTGCGGCAGCGGTCGCTGCAGAAGGGAAAGTCCTCGTCTTTGGGCTGGACGAGCTGTCCGCAGGTGGGGCAGCGATAAACCTTGGCGGATTTTTTCTTTGCCGGCATCGAGAGCAGTCCGCGATCAAAAACCAGTTTATCCCGGGGCTCCAGTCGATGCGCGCCGACCGGCTACGACTTGACGAACGGCGAGGGTCCGATCCATTGCATCTCATAGCGGTTCATGAATTCGGGCGTGAGGGCGAGCGCGGGGTTGGCTGCGCCGTCGAGAAAGAATTGCTCCATTTTGCCCGCGGGCGTAAAAGCGATGAGCAAGCGGCTCTGCGGCGCCACCGAGGAAAAAGTGTGTGGGACACGGCGCGGGCCGAGGACGGATTCGCCCGCGGCCAGCTCAAAGCGCTTGTCGTCGACCTGAAAGGCCACTTTGCCCTCCATCACGTAAAACCACTCGTCCTGCGCGAGGTGCAGATGCAGCGGCGGGCCGCCGGGGACCAGGTGACTGTGCTCGATGACGAAGAGATTGCCGCCGGTGTCGGCGGTGAGCACTTTGAAGGCGAGCGAGCTCACGCCCATGGAGTGCAGTTGGCCGAGGCGATCCCGGCCGGCGCCGACGGGATGCAGTGCAGGTGCAGGTACCGATGCGGGTTGGGCGAAGAGATTGTTGAAGGCGGTGGCCGGGACGAGAGACGCGGCCGATTGGAGAAAGCTGCGGCGGGGCGGGAGCATAGCGGAATGATACGGCAGAGGAGCGAGTGAGCAAGTCGGCAAGTCAGCATACGGCTCTACCTTTTGGAAAGCGGCGAGTCGAAAAGAAGCGGTGCGCCGTCGCGGGCTAAAATGAGATTGCCGCTCGACGAGAGAGCGATGGTAAAGCGCCGACTTTCCGTAAAAAGCAAAGCATCGATCGAGCAGGAAACTCTGCACGGGATCCTCGCCCGGAATCCCATTCACCTCCGAGCTCTCCAATTCCTCTTCCCCGACCCAGCCGAGGGCTTGTCCTTCCAGAGCTTGCGGATTCAACCTCTGATTGCAGCTCATCGCAACCTTTTTCGCGCGGAGCCATTTCTCCTGCCTAAAGAACGGTTCGGAGGCTCGCGCGACCTCGACCTGGTTCCTTTGCTGCGTGGTGTCGTCGATGAAACTCTTCGTGCCTACGCTTGCACACGCCCGCATCTTCTGGAGTACGTGGGGAAGACGCCCATTTCTCCCTACGGAAGCATGGGCCTCAGCGTCAGCCGCTGGGGACAGGTGGATTGGGACTACGTTCGCGATCTGGATTGGCGCATCTTTTTGCCGCCGGAGATCGGCCATCTTTCCGGCTTCAAGTCCGATCTGGAGCGGGCGCTGACGCACGAGCTTCAGAAACATTCGCTCTACCCGGTCTTGTTCGGGAAGGACGAGCAGGGGCAGGCGCAGGTGCAGCTGCGCGACAAACGCACGGAGGCCATCCATGGCTTTCACTTCTTCCTCATCGCCATGAAGCCCGGATTTGTGCAGGGAAACATTCATCAGGATGGCGGCTACTCTCCTCATTTCGCCTATTTTCCCGAGAGTTCGGTGGATGAGCATCTGGAATCGGCCAGGCTGCTTTGGTCCGATCTGATTGCCCAGCAGCGCGAAGATTACATCGCCATGTTCAACCAGCTGAGCTTCAATATCTTCGGCGAGAATTCTGGAGAGGACCGTTTGTATAAAACGCGCGGATGGTACCTGCACAAGGCATTCAAGTGGTACGCAACGCTGGCGCGGGCGCGCGGGCTCTCCTCGCTCGAGGAAGATCTGCTCTACCAATACGAGCATTTTCGCGGATCGGAAGCGGAGCTTTCCTACCTGGCGCGCTATCGCTACTACGCGCGCATGGTTCCCAGCACGCAACACCTGGATGACGTCGATCGCGATCTGGCGCGCACTTCAAGCATTGCTTACGCGCGAGCAAGAAATCTTGAGGACCCGCTGGTGGGCAAACCCATGAGCGTAGACGGCACTGATCTCATCCTCCTGGAAACGGTTCCCGCGAGCTTTGCCGGAGCTGCGCGCAAGCTGCTCGAGCAGGCCGCATCTGCATTGCCCGCCGAGTTGAAGCCGGCGCCGCTTGCCGGACCGATCCGCTTCGCAGACAATCTTGCTGCGCCTTGCCGCGCGCACCTTGAGGGCACCGGACAAGCCGCGATGATTCCAGCCGAATGGTCGATGGTCTTTTGCGACGCGTATGTCCGTCGAGCCGCGAAAACGGCCAAAAAAGAGAAACAGCCCATCGCGGAGCAAGAGATACGCCAGGCTCTAGAGGTGCTGCTCGCTTCTCTTCTCTGGCGGGCGTCGGCGGGTTAAGAGGGCCGCACGCCTCTTCGATCGCACTTACTTTTCGGCAGAGATGATGCGCGCCACCACGTCGTAGTCGTGCGCCTCGGTGATCTGGGCGCGGTAGAAGCAGCCGGGTTCCAACGATTCAAGAGATCCGAAGTCGTTGACGAAGACTTTGCCGTCAATTTCCGGCGCGTGGAACTGCGTGCGGCCTTCCCACAAAAGATCGGTTTCCGGCGAAACGCCTTCGGCGAGCAGCGTGAGTTCGCGTCCGATCCAGCTTTTTTTCGCTGCACGCGAGATGGACTGCTGCCGCTGCATCAGCCGGCGCTTGCGCGCTTCAATGGTGCGGCGCGAGACCTGCGCGTCGAGCGCAAAGGCCGCGGAGCCTTCCTCGTGCGAATAACTGAAAACGCCGAGCCAGTCGAATCTCGCCTGGCTGATGAACTGCTCCAAAACTTCGAAGTCCGAGGAAGACTCGCCGGGGAAGCCGACGATGAAGCTGGTGCGCAGGGCGATGCCGGGAACGGCGGCGCGGACTTTTTCGAGAGTCTTCAAGAATATCTCCGCACCGGCGCCGCGCTTCATGCGCTTCAAGACCTCAGGCGAAGCGTGCTGCAGCGGCAGGTCGAGATATTTGCAGATGTTGTGATGCCTGGCGATGGTGTCGAGCAGGCGGCCGGTGATGCGGTTGGGATAGGCGTAGAGGAAGCGGAGCCAGCGCAGGCCTTCGATTTTGGCCAGTGCGTCGAGCAGCTGTGCCAGGCCGTCTTTGAGGCCGAGATCTTCGCCGTAACAGGTGGTGTCCTGGCCGATGAGCGTGATCTCGCGCACGCCGCGGGCGACGAGCTGCTCGGCTTCCGCGACCACCGATTCGAAGCGGCGCGAGCGGAACTTGCCGCGCAGGTTGGGAATGATGCAGAAGCTGCAGGGGTGGTCGCAGCCCTCGGCGATTTTGACGTAAGCCGAGGCGCGCGGCGTCGAGAGGAGCCGAGGGGTAGTTTCGTCATAGAGATACGTGGGCAGAAGATGGGATGCGCCGGCCCAGTCGTCGCGGCGGAAGCGGCCCTGGCGCTCGCGGCGGTCGCCTTCGGGGCGGGAACGCGGCGGAAGGGCTGAAGCCCCGATGCTCTTATTGGCGGTTTTGGGCGCGACTGAAGTCGCGCCCTGATACAAGACCGCTGAGCCAACTTTCGTGGTTTCCCGGGTCCCAGAGTCGGGACCCGGGGCACCCAAGGTTGTAATTTGATGACCGCGAACCGGGCGGGCCTTGTGCGTGCCGGATTGCGATTCCTGGCCGGAACGGACTTCTGCATGGAAGCTAGTGAGAATGTTGAAGGGAGAGGGCGGCGTGGGTGCGCTGCCCGGTCCTAAAAGCGGGACCGGGGGCACCCGGGATTCAATGCCGGCGGGCTCGAGGCCCGCTGCCTCGAGGATGGCTTCGAGCTCGCCGGTGCCGACGATTGCGTCCACCTCCGGAATGTTTTTGCGGATTTCATCGCGGTAGCGTTCCACCAGGCATCCGGCGACGATGAGCTTCTTTGCGCGGCCCGCGGTCTTGTGCCGGGCCATCTCGAGAATGGTGTCGACGGACTCCTGCTTGGCCCTGTCAATGAAGCTGCAGGTGTTGACCACCAGGATCTCCGCCTCTTCGGGATTGGCGGTGAGTCGAGCGCCGGCGCGATCGAGCAGGCCCATCATGACTTCCGAGTCGACCAGGTTTTTGGGGCAGCCGAGAGAGACGAAGCCGACCACGGGAGTCGAGTTTCCCGTGGGCGCGGCGACGACGGCAGCCGCGGATTTTTGTCGCGTTTCGCTCACTATTCCATTCTAACGGGCGGGAAATTTCTTCGGGTTTTGCAGGTTTTTTACGATCCGTTACGAGATTTGCAGGGTCCAGAAATTTCCAAATGCTTGACGGTGAAAGGGTTAACTCCCAAAATGGCCGACTTTGGCGGAGGGGGGTGGGAGTCTGGGGTGGGTACAGACCGGGGCGTGGCTGGCAGAATAGGGCGGGTGGGCAGCTTCTAAAGCGAACGCAATCTTTCTCGCCTTCATTGTGCGCCCAAACGTGGAAATTTTCTGCATTGCAGGCCGATCCGGCTGTCCCTACGGGACGGCGAGGTTTAGGTTTGCGTTTACCCAGGATTTCATCCTGGGCTATTTTCGCTTCTCTCTCCGGGAGAGGATTGGGGACTGGGCATCGGGGAGCAAGGGAACCGGGAACAAGGAAACAGGGACCAAGGGAACGAGGGAAAAAGGGATCGAGGGAACAAGGGAATGAGGAAACGAGGGAGCAGGGGGGCGAGCCACCCCAGCGCGCAAAAGTCGCCCGCCGGGGACCCCGGCAGGGAAAGAGGCACGAGAATTCTTGTTGGGAGAGAGGTGAGGCGATGATTGCACGGCACTGGCGCGGGTGGACGACGCGCGAGAATGCGGATGGATACGAGGCGTTTCTCAAGCAGATGGTTTTGCCGGGCCTGCGCGCGGTTGAGGGTTACCGGGGCGGTTACATTTTGCGAAAAGACGAGGGCGCGGAATCGGAGTTTGTGGTGATCAGCCTGTTTGATTCGCTGGAGGCCGTGAAGCGATTTGCCGGCGAGGATTACACCACGCCAGTGTTCGAGCCGGAGGTGAAGAGATTCCTGAGCCGGATTGAGAATTTCGCGGCGCACTACGAGGTGCGGGCCGCGACGGTGTAGGGCAGACTGCGTGGGCCGCAGGCGGGTTGGGGGACTTCTCCACAGATTGTCCGAAGAGCTGCATGGAATACCATTGGACAAAACCCTGACGACGCGTCGCGGCTTGACTCCTGAGCCGGGCATTTTCCCCTTGCTCCCGATAGGCAAGAGGGCAGACGGCCACAGGCGCGCCGGAGCGGAGGCCCCATGTTCGTCGATGCTGCAGGCAGTGCGAACGTTTCTCCGTTGAATACGCTCACGGCCTTTGTCACGGCGATGGTTGCGCTGAGCGTTGCCGCCGAGCGTGTAACCGAAACCATCAAGCAATGGGCAGCACAACAATTGGGCAAGCTGAGTCCGCCGAGGTCGGCCGCCGCCACCCAGGTTGTGGCCATGCTCAGCGGCATCTTCGTGACCGCGATGAGCGGGCAGAACCCCATCAATGTTCCCGGCTTCAGCGCCTATGCGTGGACCAGTCTTCACGACTGGGCGAGTTGGATCTTCGGCGGGATTCTGGTCTCCGGCGGATCGGCCTTCTGGAATCACATCCTGGACATTCTGCAGGCAAAGAAGGTGCAGAAAGAGTCCGCGGCCGACCAGCAACTTCCGCAGGGCGAGACCATTGCCTCCTGAACGCAGGCCGACACGGCGCGAGGTGCACGCGGGCGAAATTACGTTTTAGGGGCTACGGCATTTTCTGAGTTACTGTGTCCTCTTCGTTCCTTCGCAAGGTCGCCGCTCCCTGTTGGTCGCGTCGACTCTGCTTTCCGTCTTCGGGATATAGCTACTCAGGAAATGCTTTAGCTGTCTTTGCGGTAGAGCAGGTCGCGCATGGCGGTGCGGCGCGCGGCGGTCTGGTCCTTGGTGGCGCCGGAGTCGCGGAAGTTGCCGCCCGAATCTTTGGCCGCATCGGGCTCGCTGCAGGCGGGGCAGCGGTTGGCAAAGCCGGGCTTGCCGGGACGCAGTTCGAATTCCTCTCCGCAAGCGACGCAGGTTTTGACGGGGAAAGCCATAACGGAAATATGGTAGCCGAGGCTTGCGCTCTTCGCCAGAGATTCAGGAAATTTACGGAACCGGCGGAAAAGGCGTGCCGTACAGGAAAGCCATGGGACAAGATCTGCGCTTCGCCCTGCGATCGATCCTCAAGCATCCCTGGTTTTCGGCGGCTGTGGTTGTAACCGTGGCCATGGGCATCGGCGTGAACACCATGGTGTTCACACTGGTTAACGCGGTGCTTCTCAAACCCCTCGCGGTACCGCATGGCGAGCGCATTGTTGTCCTCAGCAACAGCAATCTTGCGCACAACGACGATTCCATGCGCCTCTCCTATCCGGACTTCCTCGATTACCGGGCGCAAGCGTCCTCGATTGAGAGGATGGAGGCTGCCAACGACGTACAGGCGGTTCTAAGCGAGCGCGGGAATCCGCCTGCGCCCTACCACATGGAGCACGCGACCACCGGGTTATTTGACATGCTGCATATCCGGCCCATCCTGGGACGCGGCTTTCTACCCGCCGATGGCCAACCGGGAGCCGAACCTGTCCTGTTGCTGAGCTATGGCGTCTGGAAAGACCGTTACGGGGGTTCCGCTTCGGTCATCGGCCATCAGGTGCGGGAGAACGATACACAGGCAACCATCATTGGGGTGATGCCAAAGGGCTTCCGATTCCCTCTCAACACGGACCTGTGGATGGCGCTGACGCCGGGACCTGACCTTGCACGGCGCGACTCCCATGCGCTGGAAGTGTGGGCCATGCTTAAACCCGGCGTTACGCCGGCGCAGGCGTCGATCGAATGCAACCAGATCGCGAGCCGGCTGGCCAGGGACTATCCGGCGGCGGACAGGGACCGCGGCATGCGCGTGCAGACTTTCAACCAAAGGTACAACGGCCGGAATATACGGACGGTCTTCCTGCTTATGCTTGCGGCCGTGGGGTTTGTTCTGCTGATCGCTTGCGCCAACGTGGCCAACATGATGTTGACCCGCGCACTCGGGCGGCAGAGGGATATGTCCATTCGCGCCGCACTGGGCGCTTCCCGGTGGCGCGTCATGCGCGAGCAGTTCACGGAGAGCCTGCTTCTCAGCGCCTTCGGCGGCGTTCTCGGGCTGGGTCTGGCTGTATTCGGCGTGCACTGGTTCGATCTTTCCACACAGAACGTGGGCAAGCCCTATTGGATCCAGTTCACGATGGACTTAAAAGTGTTCGTATACTTCGCCGCGCTCTGCATTGTGAGCGGTCTCCTTTTCGGACTGGCGCCGGCCTGGCGCGCATCCCAAGCGAACCTGGTTGAGGTGATGAAGGAAGGCGCGCGCAGCATGGGAAAGCGGCGCGGCGGCAAATTCGCCGCGGCGATGGTGATTTTTCAGTTCGCGCTCACCCTCGTCCTGCTCACGGGAGCAGGAATCTTTGTCCACGACCTCCTGCTCATCCTTACCGCCAACCGATCCGTGCCGAGCCATCAATTGCTGACGGCACACATCGATCTTCCCGATAGCCGTTACAAAGATACCGATTCCCGGCAGCAGTTCTTCGACCGGCTGCTGCCGCGGCTGCGCGACCTTCCCGGGGTGACGCATGTGGCCGCGGCATCGAACCTGCCCGGACTGGGATCGGGCCAGCGAGAGTTCGAAGTCGAGCACTCCGCCGGAGAAGTCAAATCCAGCCGGCCTCGCGTATCGATCGTGGTGCAGACTCCGGGGTACCTGGATACCATCCATTTGCCGCTCCTGCTGGGCCGCGAATTCAATGAGACGGATGGGACTGTCAGTCACAAGGCGGCCATTCTCACCAGGCAATGCGCAGAGCGTTTCTGGCCCAACCAATCCGCAATTGGCAGGCGCTTTCGCTTTTATGACGACGACAGCAAACCGGAAGACTGGATTACCGTGGTTGGTGTTTCCGCCGACCTTGTCCAGGACCTGAATGACAAAAACCCCGCGCCCCTGCTCTTTCTTCCCTTCCGGCAGGAAGGCTGGAACGGGATGAACCTGTTCATCGAATCGAGGCTGGATGCGGCGGGAGGGCTGCGCGCGGCGGTCGCCAGCATGGATGAGGGTCTTCCGCTGCGCGATGTCTCCATCCTGAACCAGGCGATCGAGCATCAGGAGTGGTTCCACACGCTCCTGACGCAGATGTTCACTGGATTTGCTCTGATCGCGCTGCTGATGGCCGCAGTTGGTTTATATGCTGTGATTGCGCACGCCACCGGCAGCCGGACGCAAGAAATCGGCGTGCGCATGGCATTGGGAGCCAGTACGCGCAACATCATGATGCTGGTGATGAAGCGCGGATTATGGCAAATTGCCGCCGGACTCGCACTCGGACTGGGCGCCTCCTTCCCCGTAGCGCGAATCATGGCCAGCCTTCCCATCGGCGTCTCGCCTTCCGACCCGGTGGTATTTGCCACAGTGGCCTCGGTGCTGGTGGCCGTAGGGCTTGTCGCATGTTGGATTCCGGCGCGCAAAGCCGCTTCGCTGGATCCAGTGAAGGCCATTCGGGTTGAGTAAAGAGAGGCCCGTAGGCTTCAACCTTCCAAGCCAGCCCGAGCAGTGCGCGAGTCTCGCGCTGGTCGCAGGCAACGGTGCCCGCTGTCACCGGCAGCGCCACGCGACCGATTACGTTTTGCCGTCCTTGCTCGCGGCGTAAACCCGAACGCGTGCTGGAGCCGCGCAATGAAAGACGAAGACCCTGGCGGCTGCCGCTGGGGTCTTCTATTGTGCGCGACGTTGCCAGTTCGCGAGCAGGATGAAGTGCTAAAATCTGTCAGTGCCGGGTCCTACGCGACGTAATCCCGCCAACCCCGCCAGGTCCGGAAGGAAGCAACGGTAACGGGCTAGTACGGGCGCAGTAGGTTACCCGGTACTTTTTTGGTCAGTGGACAGTGATCAGTGGTCAGTTCTCAGTGATCAAGGGTCAGAGACCGAGGGAACGAGGAGCTGGGGGACCAGAGAAGCAACCGCAGGTCCTTCGACTCGTCCCGCTCGGGCGGGACTTCGCTCAGGATGACAGCCTGGTTTTGTTGAGGCAGGCGGGTTTTGTTGCGTTGCTAGGAGAGAGACATTGAGCCTGACGGTACGTCCCGTGGTGGGCCGGCGCGCGAAGATTACGGCGCTGGGCACCTACGTTCCTCCCGATGTGCTGACCAATCAAGACCTTGAAAAAATGGTGGAGACGAGCGACGAGTGGATCCGCACCCGCACGGGGATCTGCGAACGGCACGTGCTCGCGCAGGGGCTGGGTGTGAGCGACATCTGCGTGGAGGCGGCGAAGAAGTGCCTCAAGGCGCGGGGGATTGGGCCGGAAGACGTGGAAGTGATCATCGTGGGCACGGTGACGCCGGACATGATGTTTCCCTCGACGGCGTGCCTGGTGGAGGACAAGATCGGCGCCAAGGGCGCGTGGGGATTCGATGTTTCCGGCGGCTGCTCGGGGTTTGTGTACGCGCTGATGGCGGGCGTGAAGCTGGTGGAGAGCGGCACGCACAGCAAAGTGCTGGTGTGCGGCGCGGATGCGAACACGCGCATGACCGATTACACCGACCGCGCCACTTGCGTGCTGTTTGGCGACGGCGGCGGCGCGGTGCTGCTGGAGCCGTGCGCCCCGGGCGAGATCGGATTCGTCGACGCGTTGAACGAGATCGACGGGTCGGGCGGCGTGAGCCTGAACCTGAGAGGCGGGGGGAGCCTGAATCCGCCGACGCACGAAACCGTGGACAAAAAAATGCACTACATCTGTCAGGACGGTCCGACCGTCTATAAGTTTGCGGTGCGTAAGATGGCGGAGGCGACGGCCAAGCTGCTGGAGCGCAATGGCGTGACGGTCGCGGAGCTGGGCGCGTTTATTCCCCACCAGGCCAACAAGCGCATCATTACGGCCACGGCGGAGCGTCTGGGGATGGACCCGGAGCGGGTGATCATCAACATTGGGAAGTATGGGAACACGTCGGCAGGGACGATTCCGCTGGCGATGGAGACGGCCATTGAAGAGGGCAAGCTGAAGAAGGGCGACCTGGTGCTGCTGGCCGCTGTGGGCGCGGGGTTCACGGTGGGGACGGTGCTGCTCAGGTGGGAGATGTGAGAGAGACAGCGAGTTAGCAAGTTAGCCTCCGCTGTCGCGGACGTCGGCGGAACGGCTCGATGGGAGTTGTAGATTTGCGCCCTTTCGCCAAGGCGCGGCGAAAGGATGGGGCAACCAGGAAGCCAATGAGCCAGCGTGTCGCCCTGGGTGGTTGGTACTGGAGGCTGGTTCCCGGATTGGCGCTTGTGTGGATCGGGCGCAATGCGGCGTGAGCGGGGAGATTTGCAGGCGCAGCCGATTGGCATATACTGTGCTCCACTCACTCCGTGAAGCGGGCCGGAAAAAACGCCGGCTGCGCGGCGGATGGCGCGCAAGAACGCGATTTGAAGGGCACGATTCCGGCCCGCGATTCCGGCCTGAAGGGGCGAGAGGATTTTAGAGCGCGGGCGGATTTGCAGTGCGGATTCAGTCGAGCTGGGAGCAATCGCCGGCAAGAACAGGAGCGGAGGCTGACCATGGAAGTGGAGTTCACCGCCAGGCAAGGGAAGATTTCGCGGGCATTGCGTACGCAGGCAGAAGAGGGCATGGAGCGGATCGGCCGGATTTTGGGCAAGGTGGCCCACGCCAGCATTGTTTTCAGCGTACAGAGACACCTGCAGATGGTGGAGCTCACAGTGCAGGCGCGTCTGCAGAAGATTGCGGCCGCGGGCCGGGCAAATACGCCGGAGGCCGCGCTGCGGCAGGCCATTGCGCACGCCGAGCTGCAGGCGCGGCGCTACCGCGACCGGCGCCTGGTGAGCAAGCGGCTGCCGAAGGAAGAAAAGGTGCTGCTGGCGCCGCCGGTGGCGCGGCCCAAGGCGCGCACTGCACTTCCTGAAGATGGCCCAGCCAAGCCCGCGCGCGAGAAGGCGCGCGCGTCGATCGCGGTGCACTCGTTTCCGGCCAATCCCGCGGTGGTGGAACCGCACGTGGTGAAAAGCGGCGAGGCCATCGCGCTGCGGCCCATGACGATTGAAGAGGCGGTGAAGGACGCCGAGTTTCGCGATCGCGATCTGCTCATCTTCCGCAACACTTCAGGCGACGTCTTTGTGCTCCATCGGCGTCGCGACGGACAGATGGAGCTGGTGGAGATTCCGTGAAGAAACGGGTTTAGGATGAGGCAACCCAGGGGGTCGGCGGGCTCGCGTAATGCCCGCCGCCGAAGAGCCGGTTGCTTTGCTTTCGTGTAGGCGGTGCTGCATCTTTCGTGTAAGGTTCCTCGCCAGTCAACATCCGCACCGTGCAAAAACGCGCCATTTTGCCTGGATAAGAAGGTTGCAAGTACTTAGGTTGCAACCGCTGCCCCCTTTCTTGTGATTTATGGCGGAGGCGGTTGGGGATTAGCATTTCCCTGATGGGAATAGAGTTTTTGTAAATCCCTAGATAAAGCCGAAGCCAAGACGAAAGAGACGAAGGCATCCGGCAAAGCAGGAAAAGACATGGATGTGAATCTGCCGGCCAACGCCGATTGCCTTAAACAACGTGAGATTCTCGACGCGCTGCCTGCGCTGGTATTTCTGGAGCGCGAAGGGCGGATTGTCTACGCCAACGCTGAAGCGCGGCAGATGATGGGCCACGCGGAAGGGGAGTGGATTCCGCGGCCCGTGGAAGACGTTCTGTGGGGATTGATGCCGGGCACCGCGGAGCCGCAAACCGAATTGGCGGGCACGCGGTGCGGCAGCCCGTTTCACGCCACGCTGCCCACGGCGAACGGACGGCTGCTGGCGGTGGAAGGTACCTACTGCTTGACCAATGCAGAACTGCGCGAGTCGGTGATTGTGGCTCATCCCGGCGGGCGAGGGCGCGCGCCTAAATCGCGCCTGATGGAGGACGTGCTCGCCAGCATACCGGAAGCCGTGGCGATCGAGCATGGCGGGCACGTGCTGTATACCAATCCGGCGTTCACGCGGATGTTCGGCTACACGGCGGAAGAAGCCGGGGGCGGAAGCCTGCGCGAACTGATTGTGCCCGAGGAGCGGTTGAGCGAGCATGCCACTCTGGCACAGGGCGTGAACGACCGGGGACGCGTAACAGTGGAAACGGTGCGCCGGAACAAGGCCGGCGAGACGGTGGAAGTGAAGCTGCAGATGGCGCCTTTGCTCGTGGACGGCGCGCGGGCGGGCTATGTTTATACGTTCCGCGATGTTGCCGAGTGCAATGCGTCGAAAGACGAGATGCAGCACAACGCCATGCACGACGCGCTCACGGGACTTCCCAACCGGGCGCTGTTTCTCGATCATGTCGATCTGGCTTTGAGCCGCCTGGCACGCCATCCGGAGCGTACCTGCGGGGTGCTTTCGCTGAATCTGGACCGGTTCCGCGAGGTCAACGACGCGCTGGGCCATGCCGCCGGCGACGCCCTGCTCAAGGATGTGGCGGCGCGGCTGCGCCATGCGCTGCGTCCCGAGGACTCAGCCGCGCGTCTGGGCGGCGACGAGTTCGCCGTGCTGGTGGAAGACATTGCCACGGCCGGCTCTCTCGAAAGCGTGGCCGAGCGCATTCTGATGGAGATGACGCGGCCCTTCGAGGTCTTCGGACATCCGGTGCTTTCCGGCGCGAGCATCGGCGCCGCGGTTGCGGCCGAGCACATGGAGCCGGATCTGCTGGTGCGCGATGCGTGCCAGGCGATGTACTGCGCCAAGCATGCGGGCGGCGGGCGCTACGAGCTGTTTGGCGAGCCGGTCGAAACACAGGTCGGAGCGGGGCGCAGGAGCAGTAAACCGGTGTAGCATGAGCGCATGACGCTCGCAAAATCCTCTCCCCGGCCGGGCCGGACAAAGCAAAAGACCTCCCGCGCATCCCAAAAAGAGCTGGTGATTGTGACTGGAATCTCCGGCTCGGGGAAGGCCTCGGCCCTGAAGGCCTTTGAGGATCTCGGTTTTCATTGCGTGGACAATCTGCCCCTCGAGTTGTTGCCCGAATTTGCCCGGCTGGTGAGCAAATCATCTGAAGTGGTGCGGGCCGCCATTGTGGTGGACGTGCGCGAAGGCCCCACGCTGGACCGGCTGCCGCAAATCCTCAAAGACGTAAGAAAGCTGCTGCACACGCGCGTGGTGTTTCTCGACGCGCAGGATGCGGTGCTGGTGCGGCGCTACTCCGAGACGCGTCGTCCGCACCCGCTGGGACAAGGGGAGACGGTCTCGCGCTCCATCGTGGAGGAGCGGCAGCTGCTGGACCCGATCCGCAATGTTGCCGATACGCTCATTGACACTTCGAACTTCAACGTGCACGAGCTGCGCGCCCACATCCAGAGCCGGTTCGGCCACAGAGACGGCGCCACGCACCTGCTGGTGAGCTGCCTGAGCTTCGGATTCAAGAACGGCATGCCGCTCGACGCAGACGTGGTGTTCGACGTGCGTTTCCTGCCCAATCCGCACTTTGTGCCGGAGTTTCGCAAGAAAACCGGCCTTGATCCCAAAGTGGCCGCGTATGTGCGCGGGTTTCCGCAAACGGAGGAATTCCTGGGCAAGGTCACCGCGCTCATGCTGTACCTGTTGCCGCACTACGTGAAAGAAGGCAAGAGTTATCTCACCGTGGCCTTCGGCTGCACCGGCGGCCAGCACCGCAGCGTGATGATGGCCGAAGAAGTGAGCAAGCGGCTCAAGAAGGCCGGCTATCAGGTGAAGGCGCTGCATCGGGACATTGTGAGATAGCGGAGACAGCCGGTCAGCAAGTCAGCGAGTCGGCGAGTCGGCGGGTGCGCGGCGCCGATGCGCGGCGCGTCTCGCGGATTGGGGCTTTTGCGGCGGAGCGGGCGTGGCGGAACTTGGATTCGAAGGCTCAAGCGAGTCGAGCCAGCGCGAAAACTCCGCGGAGAAATTCACCGTGGTCGCGCGGCCGGGCGGCAGCCAGACGAACATTTTGGGCGAAGGGACATTTTCGAAAAATGCGGGGTTGTGGACGGGCGCGCCGTCTCCGGGCTCATCGGGGAAGGGCAGGAACCAGAGCGAGGGGACGCGCAGTGCGGCGGCCGCAGCCTCAAGGTTCCAGCGGTCGCCGGCGAGCCAATGCGCGGGAATCAGGTGCGCACGCGCATCGTTAAAGAGCGCGCCGGCCGCGTCTTCGAGCGGCGAATCGGCGACGACCCCGGCGAGTTCGGGATGGGCTGCGGCGAACTCAACTGCCAGATCGGCGCCGAGTCCATGGCCGTCGGCTACGAGAACATGCGCATCGATGTGGCGCGTGGCGGTGAGGTAATCAAGGGCCCAGCCGGCATCTTCGAGCCAGCGCTTTTCGCTGGGGTGGGCGAACTGGCTCTGACCGTAGCCGCGATAGTCGAAGGCGAAGACGTTCACGCCGGCCGCGTGCAACTGGACGAGCTGGTCGACGGCGCCGGAGAGATTGCCGTCCTTATCGTGGAAGTAGAGGACGGTGAAACGGCCTTCCGGTGCATCAGGTGCGGCGGGGATCCACCAGCCGTTGAGCCGGGAAACGCCGGCTGGCGTGGTGGCAAAGCCGATCGAATCGAAGGCCCGGTCCGCGCTTGCCGGCGTGCGCGTGAGGACAGAGGAGGGGTGGTAGAGCAACTGCCAATTACCCTGCCAGTAAAGCAGGCAGAGCGCACCCCAGGCGCACAGCGCCGCCGCGGCCAGAGCTCCCAGTAACGACAAAAGCAGCCAGCGCCAGGAGACCTGCGGCGGCGAGGCGGAAACAGGCTCGCGTGGCGCACTCGGGTGAGCAGCGGCCCGCGCAGGTGCGGATGGTTTGCCCCGCATTTTTGACGGGGCCGTTGCCTGCTTGCCGTCGATGACCTGAAGTTTTGCCTTCTTGCGCGCCATGGCTGCGATGCACTTCTATGCTAACCTGCGAGTTTGCTTTGGCGGCGAAGGGGATTTCGCCTCGCCGCACCGTGGCCGAGAACTGCGGGCGAAAGGTAAGATGGCTGTTTGGCGAAGACGATACTGTTAACGAAGGAGTATGCGATATGGGAGCACGTGAAAAACGGCCAGCCAAGCTGAAGGCGGACGAGGTGCTGCTGATTACCAGCGGGGACCTGCGGCTTTCAGCCAACCAGGCGTGCTGGCCGGCGCAGCGCGAGATGGAAGAGAAGCTGACCGCGGCCTTCGCCCGCAAGGGATTCAAGCTGCTGCGCGCGCATGCCTACAGCGAGGCGGAGAAGCATGGGTTCATTTCGTCGCAGCGCCAGGGGATGGAGGTCTTCCTGAACATTCATACCAGGGCGCGGCTGGTGTTTGCCACGGCGGCGTGGCAGTACAGCCATCATGTGCTGCCCGGGCTGCGCAGCCACAAAGGGCCGATCCTGACCGCGGCCAACTGGTCAGGGCAATGGCCCGGGCTGGTGGGGCTTCTCAATCTGAATGGATCGCTGGTGAAAGCGGGAAAGAAGTTCTCCACTGTCTGGAGCAAGGATTTTACCGACGATTTTTTCCTGAACGCGCTGGACGAGTGGCTGCGCGAAGGCAAGATCACCCACGACCTCTCGCATGTGCACGATCTCGACCGGAAGAAGCTGCCGGCCGAGAGCGCGGAGCTGGGCGCGCGGCTGGCGCGCACGCTCAAGCGGCGCAAGGCCATCCTGGGCGTCTTCGACGAAGGCTGTATGGGCATGTACAACGCCATCCTCGACGACGAGCTGCTGAATCCGGCGGGGATTTACAAGGAGCGGTTGAGCCAGTCGGCGCTGGTGGCGAGGATGCGCAAGGTGAGCGAAGCCGAAGCGAAGGCCGTCTACGAGTGGCTGATCGAGCGCGGTATGCAGTTCAATCTTGGCGCCGATCCGGCGACCGAACTGACACTCGACCAGGTACTGGAGCAGGCGAAGATGTACATTGCGGCGATGCGGATTTCCAGAGAGTTCGGCTGCGACGCCATCGGCATCCAGTATCAGCAGGGATTGAAGGACATGACGCCGGCCTCTGACCTGGCCGAGGGTCTGCTGAATAATGCCGACCGGCCGCCGGTGCTTGCCGAGGGAACGCGCGAGGAGCTGTATGCCGGCGGGCCGCTGCCCCACTTCAACGAAGTGGACGAGTGCGCGGGCGTGGATGCGCTGGTGACGAATCGCTGCTGGACGGCGCTGGGCCTTGACCCTTCGACCACGCTGCACGATGTGCGCTGGGGCGAGCATTACAAGGGAGATGGTTCCTCCGGTCCTGTGGACGCGTTTGTGTGGGTCCTGCAAATTTCCGGCGCGGCGCCGGCGAACCATTTCGTCAAAGGCTACGCGGGCGCGCGCAGCGAGCGCCAGCCGGCGATGTACTTCCCGCTCGGCGGCGGGTCGCTCAAAGGGGTGGGCAAGCAGGGCGAGCTGGTCTGGAGCCGCGTGTTTCAGGAAGGCGGCAAGCTGCATGCCGACATGGGCCGCGCGACGGCGGTGAGCCTGCCCGCGGAGGAGACGGAGCGGCGCTGGCGCGAGACCACGCGGCAGTGGCCCATGGTGCACGCGGTGCTGCACGGCGTGAGCCGGGACCAGATGATGGCGCGGCACCGGGCCAACCATGTGAACATTGCCTATGCGCCGGACGCGGCGATGGCCGACAAGGCGCTGGCCGTCAAGGCGGCGATGCTCAAGGAACTGGGCGTGGCGGTGCATTTGTGCGGGGTGGGGCAGTAGGAAAGGCGCAGCGGTGCATCGTTTTAAGCATTAGCGATGCAAAATATTGACTGGTGCATCACGCATGAGACACTTGCATCTTCGCAGGAAAAGGTGCATCATCGGAGAAACATGGGCACCGCGAGCTTGAAAACGGCGAAAAGGGGGCGAGCGTCGCGCACTGTGAGAAAGGTATCCGCTCCGCGGCGGACAACGGTTACTCTTTCTCTCGAGTCCCAGGAGATTGTAGAGCGATTCAGGAGCGCAAACGGGTCCTCCACCAGCGCTGCGATTGATCAGATCATCCTGCGCAGCCAGCCCAGGCCGTCGCGTCTGAAAAATGTGAATGGCTTTCTGGTGCTCGATCTGCCCGGCAGTGGCGGGAAAGCGCACTTCACGATTGAAGACGTAAAGCGCGCCGAGGACGAGATGGATCGCGAGTACATGGAGAGATTTGCGCGGCCTGAACGAAGGGAGAAGAAGAACGGCCGGCGATGACATTCCTGCTCGACGTGAACCTGTTGCTCACACTGCACGATCCACAACATCCCAACTACAGGCGCGCCTCAGAGTGGTTTCGGCTCCGCGGCGCAGCGCATTTTGCTACCTGTCCAATGACGCAGACCGCCCTGGTGCGGCTGCTCATGCAGGGACTGCCGGGATTGGCCGCTCTCGAAAGGCAAGAAGCGCACCATGCATTGCGCCACCTGACCGAGCACTCGGGCCATATTTTCTGGCCGGATTTACCGGCGTACCTGGACGCTACGAACACGGTGTCCCGGCGGATGCAAGGACACCGTCAGGTCTCGGATGCATACTTGCTCGGGCTCGCCGTGCACAACAGAGGCAAGCTGGCTACGCTCGACCGAGGAATCCGGCATTTGGCTGGAAGCGATCATTCCGAGCACCTGGAACTCATCGAGCCGCCAACGAGGCGTTAACCTGAAACTACCTAGCCGACGGCCTGCACCGTGCCTTTGCCCACGAGTTCTTCGACGCGCTCCACCCAGCCGCGGTCGGCAGTGACGCTCATGCCCTCGGGCTCGAGGATGACGGCGAACTCGCCTTTGCGTTCGAGCTGGAGCATCACTTTGCCGGGGCCGGGCGCGGCGTCGGCGGCATTTTTGAGCTCGGCGAGCATCTGCTCGGTAGCGCGGTCGAGGTTGATGCGGATGCGGATGCCCGAGGGCAGCTTCACCTGCACCTGCTCGAGCGCGGTGACGGAGCTCAAGGCGATTTTCGAAGCCGCTTCTTCGTCGCCCATGAGCATGCCGCGGACGAGCACCGGCGCCTCGATTTTCAACTGCTCGCACAGCCGATCGTAGTCGCGGGCAAAGCAGATCAGCTCGATTTTGCCGGTTGCGTCTTCGAGCGAGGCCTGGGCGTAGAGCTTCTGCTCGCGGCGGCTCTTCTGCACGCGCAGGCCGTGAATCATGCCGGCGACGAGAATCTCATCGGCGGGATCGGTGTCGCGGCCCCTGCGGCGCTCCGGGGCTTTGCGCTCGAGGGCTTCGGCCACGGTGATGACGCCGGTGAGGTTGCGCAGCTTTTCCGCGTACCTGTCGAGCGGATGGCCGGAAACGAAGAAACCAAGCACTTCTTTTTCGTTGGCGAGGCGTTCGCTCTCCTCCCAGTCGGGTGCCTGGGGCAGATCGTCGGAGTGCGCGCCGTTGCGGCCGCGCGCCGGCAACTCGTCAAACAGGCCGAAGAGTCCGGTCTGGCCCTGCGCCGCGTCTTTCTGCGTCTTCTGCGCGCGCTCCATGGCTTTATCGACGGCAGCGTAGAGCCGGCCGCGCGTGCCCAAGGAGTCGAGCGCGCCCGCCTTGATGAGCGACTGGATGACGCGCGAATTCATCACGCGCAAGTCGACTTTCTCGCAGAACTCCCAGAAGCTCCTGAAGCGGCCACCCACCTCTTCGCGCGCTTTTTTGATGGACTCGATGGCGTTGCCGCCGACATTCTTGACCGCGGCCAGGCCGAAGCGGATGGCCTCACCTTCCGTGGTG
>JASHOQ010000102.1 GCA_030041045.1 Acidobacteriaceae bacterium | reverse complement strand
CTGAGGTCGTAGTGCGCCTCGCCGCGCAGAACCTCGGACTCTACGCCGCCGCCCACGGCAGTCTGGATAGCATCCTGCACGTCGGCCACGTTGATCTGCCAGCGAGCGGCCTTGGCGCGGTCAACCGTAAAGTCGAGGTCAGGCTGGCCGGTAACCTGTAGAACACCAAGATCGGTGATGCCCCTGACCTTGCTCATGACCGCGGCCACCTTGTCGGCCTGGTCCTCGAGGACGTGGAGGTCATCGCCGTAGATCTTGGTGGCGAGCTCGCCTTTGACGCCGCTGACGGCCTCTTCCATGTTGTCTTCAATGGGCTGGGAGAATCCCCAGATGACGCCGGGGAAGGCCTTTTCGAGTTCCCATTGCATGGAGGCGATGAGGTCGTCCTTATTGCCGTGGAAGACGGAGCGCCACTCCTTTTTCGGCTTGAGGCCGACGAAGTATTCGGTGTTGAAGAAGCCAGTGTGGTCGGTGCCGTCGTCGGGACGGCCGGTCTGGCTGGTGCACTCGGTGGTTTCAGGAAACGAGCAGAGGATTAGGCGGGCTTTGTCGGCCACGCGCACGCTTTCATCGGGGCCGACGCTCTGCTCGAGCGAGCCGCGCACCCAGAGGGCGCCCTCGTCGAGGTGGGGCAGGAACTCCGAACCGATGATGCCGCTGAAGGCGAGAAAGACGGCGAGGATGAGGCAGGCCACGCCGCCGCCGAGAACGGGGCGGTGATGGCGGACGGCCCAGTGGACACCGCGGCGGTAGCGCGTGCGCAGGAACTCCATCACCGGGTTTTTCCATTCCGTGGCGCCTTTGGCGAAGAGCATGCTGCAGAGGACGGGGGCAAGAACGATGGAGAAGATGAGAGCGCCGAGCAGGGCGAAGGCCACGGTCCAGGCCATGGGCCGGAAGAGACGGCCTTCGACGGCCTGGAGGGTGAAGATGGGCAGATAGGCGGTGATGATGATGGCGATGGCGTAAAAGACGGGACGCTGCACCTCGTGCGCGGCTTCGCTGATTTTGATGAAGGTGGTGCGGCCGTTGTCTTCGCGGCGCGCGAGATGGCGGACGATGTTCTCGACCATGACCACGGCGCCATCGACCACCATGCCGAAATCGAGCGCGCCCAGGGAGAGAAGATTGGCGGGAATCTCCTTGAGGTCGAGACAAATGGCCGCGAACAGCAGGGAAAAGGGGATGGTGAGAGAGACGATGATGGCGCCGCGCACATTGCCGAGGAAGAGCAAGAGGATGATGATGACGAGAATCATGCCCTCGGTAAGGTTGTGCAGGACGGTGTAGGTGGTGAATTTGAGCAGTTCGCTGCGATCGATGAAGGGCACAAGGGTGACGCCCTTGGGAAGAATCTGCTGGTTCAGCTCCTTGACTTTTTCCTGGACGCCCTCGAGCGTGGGCTGGGCGTTGGCGCCCTTCTGCAGGCAGAGAATGCCGGAAACGACATCGTTGTTGTTGACGACCTGTCCGTCTTTGTTGTGGAAAGAGTCGCCGAACTGGCCCAGGCGGATCATGGGGCCCTGCTCCACCACGCCAAGGTCCCTGACGCGGATGGGCGTGCCACCCTTGGTGGCGATGACGGTGTCGGCGATGTCCTGGACGTCGCGGACCAGGCCCACCTCGCGCACGTTGACCTCCTGCGCGCCCTCCTGGATGAAGCTGCCGCCGGCGTTGGCGTTGTTGTTGGTGAGCTGCTGCTCCACCTGGGCGATGCTGAGGCCGTAATCGATGAGCTTGTCGGGATCGAGGCGCACCTGGTACTCGCGCGTGGGCCCGCCGAAGGGATTGGTATCGACGACGCCGGGCACGGACTTTACATTCTTCTCCACCACCCAGGTCTCGAGCGACTTGAGGTTCATCACGTCGTAGGCGGGGTTGGTGCTGCGCAGGGTGTAGAAGTAAATCTGGCCGACGGGGCTCCAGTCCGTGCCCATCTGCGGAACCACGTTATTGGGCAGCGTGACCTGGGAGAGACGCTCCAGCACGCGCTCGCGATTCTCGAAGTCGGTGGTGTCTTCGCCGAAGACCATCTCCACGGTGGAGAGGCCGAAGATGGACCAGGAGCGGACGTGGGCCACGCCGGGGATGCCGTTCATGACGGTTTCAATGGGGATGGTGATCTGCTGCTCGATCTGCTCGGCGGAGATGCCGGGCCACTGCGCGATGACATCGACGTAGTTGTTGGCCACGTCGGGGTAGGCTTCCACGGGCAGGCGGTGGAAGGAGACGATGCCCCAGGCAAAAAGCAAAAGGCCGACCGCCAACACGAGCAACGCGTTGTGCAGGGCGAAATCGACGAGCCTGCGGATCATTGCGCCTCCACCGTAGCCTCGAGGTTGAGAACATCCTTGACCACCTGATCGCCGGGCTGGATGCTTTCCTGGCCGGGCGCTGGCACCGGCAGAATCACCTCACGGCCGTTGGACAACATGTCGCCGCCCTGAACTTCTACGCGCTTGAACTGGCCCTGGCCGGCAGGGACGAAGACCCAGTCGCGATCGTGCAGGTGGAGGATGGCGCTTGCCGGCACCACCGCGTGCACAACTTTTTCGCGGCTGAGGAAGGTGGCGGTGGCAAACATGCCCAGGCGGAGAATGCCGCCGGGGTTGGGAACCTCGATACGGATCTTAGCGGTGCGAATATTGGGATCGAGAACAGGGCCGATGTCGCCGATGCGCCCGGTGAGCGGACGGTTGGGATAGGCGTCGAGGTGAATCTCGGCCTCCTGCCCGAGGTGAACCTTGGGCAGATCGTTCTCGTAGACATCGCAGATAATCCAGACGGTGGAGAGATCGGCGACAGTGAACGCGGTGGCCGAGCCGGAGAGGTTGACGCCGGCGGCGGCGGCATTGGTGATGTTCTGGGCGACGATCACGCCGGAGACGGGCGCGTAGACATTGACGATGGGGCTGGGGTGATCCTTATCGACGCCGAAGATTTTCAACTGTTCCTGCGCGGCCACGAGATCGGCCTTGGCGTCGTTTTCAGCGTCCTCGGCCTGCTCGAGCATGGACTGCGAGATGGCGCCGTGCTGAAAGAGATCCTGGGCGCGAACCAGGGCCTTGTTGTTCATCTGCTCGTCGTTGACGGCCTTGAGATAGGTGTCGAAGGCGGTGCTGATGTCAGGACTTTGCACGCTGAACAGCAGCTGGCCTTTGGTGACGTTGTCGTCGAGGCGGGCGCGGATGTCGACGACGCGGCCGTTGGCGAGGGAGATGACGGGGATCTCGCGCGCGATGTCGGGAAAGACGGAGCCGGTGACGCTGAGCTTGTCCGGCTCTTCGATGCGCTCGGCGGCGACGGTGGGATATTGCCCGGGGTTGTCGACGTTGACGATGCCGGCGTTGCTGGTTTCAAGCACCTGGGCCGGCGAGGCTTCGCCGCTGGCGGGGTCGAAATTCTTTTGGCACCCGGCGAGAAACAGCACGGCCGAGAGGCAGAAGATGCACCTGACTTGGAGTGAATGGGTCATGGAATCACCTCGCGTCCGACGGCAAGATTGAGCTGGCCGGCGGCGGTGAGATAGGCGCCGAGAAGCTGCGCGTAGGCGAGCTGCACCTGGCGGTAATCGCTTTGCGCGTTGAGAAAATCCATGAGCGAGGCGCCGCCGTGGAAGTAGGCATAGCTGACGGTGTCGCGGACGCGCAGAGCCTCGTCGTTGTACTTGGCTTTGTAGGGCTTGAGCAGTTCGATGTTGCTGCGCACCAGCTCATAGGCGGTGTCGACGTCGCTGAAGACCTGCGCCTTGGCGGCATCACTGGCCTGCTGGCTGCGGTCGATGTCGATCTGCGTGCGCTTCTTCTCGCCCTGATTACGGTCAAAGACGCGCAGAGGAATGCTGTAACTGAAACCGATGGTCTGCGAGTTGTCAGTGTCGGGGTTGTTGGTGGAGGAGTTCCAGGTGTACCAGGCGCTCAGCGTGGGATCAGTGGATCCGTTGGAGACGGCGAGCTTGTAGTTGGTCTTCGATTGCTCGACGGTTTCCAGGGCGGCGGCGAGATCGGGACGGGATTGAAGCGCCATCTGGCGGAAATCGTCGAGCGGCTGAAGGGCATCGGAGAAGTCGAAGGGGCCGTCGACGTCGAACTGATCGACGGGGGTGCGGTCATTGAGCAACTGCAGGAGCTGAATTTTGGCGGTGCGCAGGTTGACGATGGCGGTCTCGATCTCGGACTCGTATTGCACGCGCTGGAGCTCGATGCGGTCGAAGTCGATCTGGGCGATGTCGCCGGCCTGGAGGCGGTCGCGGCTCATGGCGATGATCTTGTCGTAGTAATCGAGGTCGGCTTTGGCCAGGTCGAGCACGAACTTGGCTTCAAGAGTGTTGACGAAGGCGGTGCGCAGCGCGAACTCGAGATTGCGCTTGAGGTCTTCGTGCTCGGACTCGGAGATCTGGGTGCCCTCGCGTGCGCTCTGGAGGCGCAGCTCGCGCTTGTGATCGCGCTCGTGCAGGTAACTGATGCTGGGGGAAACGAAGGTGCCGGCCAGCGGCTCCCAGACGCCCTTATTGGGAACGATCTGGGTGCCGTCGACAGTGACGCCGAATTGCGGATTGGGGCGCAGGTAGGCGGTGATCTCTTCGGCGCGCATCTCGTCGACGTTGTCGGCGTCGGCCTTGAGAGCGGGATTGGTGGCTTCAAAGCGCGCCTTGACTTGATCCCACGTGAGGCCCTGCTGCGCACGAGCGCAGGCGGCTGCGAGGCAGAGGAGGGCAGCCGTAGCCCGCACGGGGATGGAAAACTGCAGATGTTTCATACCAGCCCTTTTTCGCCGTAGCGCGTACGGCGGAGACAAGGAAGCGTGAAACCCGGACGTAAATTATTCAGATACGGAGGCGGTGCGGTCAGGCGGCGGGGGGCGGGCGATTCTGGATGCGAGCGAGCGCGGGCAGATCAAAGACCGGCGCAGGGACGATGCCCGGTGCGGCCAAGTGGAGATTGCCGAAGGGCACGCCGGCAAAGGCGAGCGCCGGGAGCGCGGGCACAACCGGGAATTGCGCGTGGGTGTGGGAATAATCGTGGTCGCGCCGCGCACAGCAGTCGATCTCGGCCGGATTCTGCGCCGCCATCAGGTCGTCGGTCATGGAAATGGCGGGCAGGAGAATCATGAGGAGCACGCCCAGGGCAACCATCTGGGCGCGACGCGAAGGCACGTTGCGCGATGCCTGGCGGAGCCACGCGCATACCATGGCGATGGCCAGAAGGCACCAGGCGAGATTGAGGGCTAGCTCCATGTTCTTTGCCGATTCTACACGAGTGCTGTATCTGAGGTTAACTCTGTCTCTTCTTACTCATTAGACGGGGAGAGATGTGCAAGGCATAAAGACTTCAATAAGAGCGAATAAAGATTGGCAAACTGGGCGCAGACAGGGCCTGGAGGGGCGGGTCTGCACGCGGACCGGGCGCGATGGGCATGCGCCCCGGAAAGGCTTGCGCGGGCAAAGATGCCTGGTGGGCGCGGGTTTGACCGAGGCCGGGAATGCCCTTATGATGAACGGGTTGGCTCTGTGTTGGGAACCGGTGCGGCGCCCTGCCGCGCTCTGCGTGCGATGAAGCAAACGCCGCACTTGCTGCCCCCTCGTTCAACGGCAGGACAGCTGACTCTGGATCAGCATATCGGGGTTCGAATCCCTGGGGGGCAGCCAACTGATAATAAAGCACTTGCACGCGTCCGGACTGCCCTTCAGAATGCCCCTTATGACACGGAGAATGGCAAGGGAATTGGAATGCCGACCCGGAAGGCCGACAGAAGCGTGACCGGGCGTGCGCGCGAAGGCAGCCGGAGCATTCAAGCCGAGAAGCTGGATGGCGGCGTTGCATTTTGGATTCGTCGCTCTGCGGCCTCAGTAAACCTGCATCCTCCGGGCCGGCTCATGCACAGCTTCTCGGCACTTTAAGGAGTTATAGGAGGAAGAATGGCAGACACCAAGACCATGATCGAGCAGGCGTACGCCGCATTCAACAGGCGGGACATCGACGGGGCATTAGCACTGATGACGGAAGACGTGAACTGGCCGAAGGCTTCAGAGGGCGGCAGGGTTCAAGGCAAAGAAGAGATACGCGCCTACTGGACTCGACAATGGCGTGAGTTTGATGGCCGTGTCGAACCGCTGGAAATAACCGAGGAAGACGGAGTTAGGATCCGCGTCCGGGTGCACCAACTTGTCAGGAACCTTGAAGGTGAGGTGCTTTCGGACAGCGAGGTTGTGCACTTATTCACTTTGAACGGCGGTCTTATCGCGGCTATGCACCTCGGGGATGAGGACGACGCAAGCGTTGGTCCGACTGCCGCGTTCGCCCATCGATCCTGAAGTTAGATGTTGCGTGCCCCCTGCTTCCAAGAGTGGAGAGGCTATTTACGGTTCATTCACAATGACGAGGGCACCTTCGAAGGTTGCGCCCGCATCCAAAATTGCACACGCAACCACGCGGGCTTGGCCGCCAAGATCAACCGGCAACATCCTCTGGCAAGATCCTCTGGCAAGATCAACTGGCAAGATCAACCTTTGAGGAGAATCATTATGAGCAACCTTGACCTCATGTTGAAACGCAACAAAGAACTCGCTGCCCCCATGCCATCGCTTCCACAGTCTTTGCAGACTTTGAAAGCAATCGTCATCGGTTGCGCGGATATGCGCGTGGATCCTGCTTATGTGCTTGGCATCAAACCGGGCGACGCTGTCGTCCTGCGCAACATCGGCGGCCGGGTTACGCCGGGACTGCTGGAGGAGTTCGGCCTGCTCGGACGAATCGGTGAGGTTGCCGGAGCGATTCCTGGAGGCGGCGGGGAGTTTCAACTGATCGTGCTTCATCATACGGATTGCGGCAGCACGCGTCTCGTAGGAGATCCGGCGATGCTGGCGCACTATTTTCAGATACCGGAGAGGGAAGTTGAGGCCAAGTCAGTCCGCGACCCGCGCAAAGCGGTGGCTGTGGACGTTGCTGCGCTCAGGGCGATTCCCGCATTGCCGGACGAGTGGCTGATCTCCGGGCTCGTTTATGACGTGGCGACGGGACTCGTCGAGGTAGTGGTACCCGCTGCGCCCATTCGCGGCGCCAAAGCAGCCTGACGATCGAGGGTTGGCCCTGGCGAGCGCACCATTGTTTTTGAGCGCCTTTCGTATGGCGCGCCGGGCGCAGTTCTGCGCATGATTCCGGATAGTCAGGCTGGAGTTGGCTGTGAATGAGTTTTTCCCGCAGCCTGCCAAGCCGGCCCGTCGAGCAAAGTTCTTGATGGCAAGGTTGGTGCCTGTCAAGGAACCGGCGCCGCCTCTTCGACCAGCTTGTAGCGATTGCGTTCGTTCTCTTCTTTGGTGCCTTCCATGCGGAGCGCGGCCAGGCGCTTGAGCAGGTCGGGAACTTCGTCCTGGCGTCCACTTTTGCGCAGCGCTAGAATCAGGTGATAGAGCGCCGTCTGGTCCCTGGGATCGATGGCGAGAGCTTTGCGGCTCTGTTCGATGGCGGCCTGGTTTTGTCCCGACTGCAGGTAAAGCCTGGCCAGCAGATCACGCGCGGTGCCCAGAGAGGGGCGCAGCGCAATGGCCTTTTGGGCAGAATTCACGGCCTGGCGAAAGGCCGCGCTGCCCGGCTCAGGGCCGCTCTCGGCCAAAAGCTCGGCTTCAGAATCCAGCAAGAACGGATCGTTGGGCTTCTGGGCCAGCTTCTTGCGCACAGTGATGAGCGCTCGGGCAGGGTCGTCTTTTTGCAAGGCAGCCAATCCCTCCGCAGCCGAGCCGAAGGATTGCCGGGGATCAAGCACGTCAGCCTTTTCAAAATCGGCCTCCGCCTTGTCGTATTGGGCAAGCTGCACATAAAGGATGCCGCGCGCCACATACAGCGCTGCGGCCTTGGGCTCCGCTTCGAGCCCGGCATCGATCATATCCACCCCCACTTGAAAGGATTGGTGATCGAGAGACAGGGTGGCGAAGTCGACATAGAGATCGACGTTGTGAGGGTCAGAGAGAATGGCCTGGCGAAGGATGCGCACGGCCTCAGGTGTGTTGTTGTCAGATTCGTAGGCTGCCGCCGCCAATTCAAGAACATCGGCGTCTGCCGCGGCTGACTTTAACAGGGGCTCGAGAGTAGCGACGGCATCTTGTGGATGCTGCGCCAGCATCTGCACGGAGGCAAGCCGGCAGCGGGCATGCGCATCGTTTGGGGATTGAGCCAAAGCGCGCTGAAAGACCGCAATCGCTTTGTCGTTCTCCTTGAGCGTGACCAGGCAAGCGCCATACTGCTCCAAGGCGCCGGGCTGGGAATCGAGGACGGCGCCGCCCAGCTCGAAATCCGATGCCGCCGCGACGCAGTCGCCGCGCCGGTAAGCGATGACCGCCAGCATGGCGTGGCTGGTGGGATCGGCCGGGCGCAGTTTCACGATGTGCTGCAACAGCGCAACCGCGTCTTTGCCGTTGTTCTCATATTCAATTTGCGCGGCACCTTCCAAGGCAGGCAAGTAGTCCGGCGAGATTTTGAGGGCGCGGCCGAAGGCGCTCAGAGCATCCTTGTTGTCTCCTTTGCCGGAGAACGCGATGCCCCGCAGGGTCCACAATTGGAAATTATTCGGGTTCTGCTCAAGCGCCGGCCGCAGATAGGCAAGCGCCTGATCGAACTGGCCTGCCTGCAGGGCGGAAGCAATGGGCGCGATTGCATTGGGAGCGGTCCCGGAGACGGCTGTCTGCGCAAGGAGCAAACCGTTTGCGGCGATCAGCGCGGCCAACAGGCCAATGCGGACGGTGAAGCGCATGGGGATGATTATCTATCGCCCGATCCGTTCGAGGGAGGGTCTAAAGCGGGTGGAGGGAAGGCGCGCAACAGGGAATCGTAGATGCGGCAAGCAAGTGAAGAGCGGCGAGTCGGGGTATGAACCCAACTCGCCGAACAAAAAGGATCACTGCTCAGAATGCAAAGCGGGCACCTACCTGCAGAGCCCTGGCGGGCAGCGCGGTGGTCGACTGGCCGAAGGTTCCGTCGGCCATATCTCCGTCCACCGGGCCGAGGTTTACGCGATTGAACAGGTTAATGAAATCAAAACGCAATTGCAGGTTGCCCTGTTCGCCTAAATGCGGGAGCTGGGTGTTTTTGAGCAGACTGGCATCGACCTCAACCATACCGGGGCCAGTGAAGATGTTGCGCGGCTCGTTGCCTTCAGTGCCCGCAGCGGGAACGGGGAAGTCAGATTGCGTGAACACTCCCTTTTCGAACGACGCACGGCTGTGGCCGCCGGTGAAGTTCTGGGTAGGCTTGTTGGGCACATCCCAGTCGACGCCGTCGAGGTTGTAGTCGCCGGGGTTGACGGTAACAATCGGATAGGGCGGGTTGGTGTTGTAGACCCAGAAGGGCGAACCTGTTTGAGCAGCCAGGATGCTGGTCAGCTCCCAGCCGGAAGTTATGATTTTGCCGATGGCATTACTGTTCATGCCGGGAATGGTGTAGCCGCCGGAGGCCGAGACACGCTGGCGGACATCGTAATTGGCCAATCCGTAATAACTGAAATAGTCGCTGGGGTCGGGGATATTGCCGGTATCCTGATCAAACCGCGTGCCCTCCTCGGGATAATCCTTGGCCTCGGCAAGGGTGTAGGAAGCCTGGAAATTGCCCCTGGTTCCCTGTCTGCCGCGAAGAGTGAGAATCATCGCGTTGTAAGAGGCATAGCGGGCATTGTCGACGTAGGTGATGGCGCCGAAGTTCGGATTCAGGCGGTTGACGGTTTCGCCATAACCGGTTGAGCTTGATCCGGTGATGACCGCGCCTCCGGGATAGCGGTTTTCATCGGTTCCCGTCAACTGGTCGTAACCCTTGGAGCCAGAGTAGCTGGCGCCGGCAACCAGTTTGAATGCCAATTCGTGCTCGAAGCCGATGACGTAGTTTACGGCGAGAGGCGGCACCATATTGCGGTCAAGAGAATCCACGCTGGCCTGGACTCCAGGAAGGCCACCGGCAGCGTTCAGCCCGGTTGCAGGGATGGTGGGCAAAGTAAAGTTGAAAGGATAGGTTCCAGAAGGGGCGAGGGCGAAGATCGGCTGGATGCCTGTGCCGCCCTCAAAGAAAGTGGCACCGACAATGCCGGGCGGATTCAGGCGAGTCTGGTCGACCGTCTGTCCCATGGCGATCCAGTCATGATAGACGCCGACTCCGCCGCGCACGACCCAGGCTCCGCGGTTGGAGGGATCCCACGAGAAGCCAATGCGGGGGCTGAAGACATTCGTCATGTCTTTGGCGAAGACCTGGGGGACGATGCCCACCGTGGCGTTGGTAATCTGCTCCTGGAAAGTGCCCGCCGTTCCGAGGTTCAATGCGCTAAATTGGAAGCCGCTGTTTCCCCAGGGAATGTGATTGGTGAAATCATCCCAGCGCAGGGAAATGGTAAAAGCAAGATTCGGCTTCGCCTTCCAGTCGTCCTGGACGTAGAAGCCGAAGGGATTCTCCTGTCCGCCAAATGCGACCGTGGCCGGCTGGCCGGTGAGGGGATTGTAGGTAGCCGACTCGGAAACAGGTGTGTCCTGCACCATACTCAGAAGGTTGCCGAAGGTGAAGCTGGGGCGCACGTAGTCAGGAGTGAAGTCGCCGTGTTCAATTCCCCTGGCTCCATCGTAGCCAAACTTCAAGACGTGCCTGCCGTGGACCAGACTCAACACGGAACGCCAGTTGTACATGGGACCGCGATATTCTCCGGGCCCGAATCCGCCGCCCACCTGGAATCCTTCCGTGCCGTCGGAAACGGTGATGGCGGGCACTTTAAGATCGGCATCCTGCCCGTTGGCGCCGCCGACGCTGGCAAAGGCGAAGGCGGACTCCCAGAGGAGCTTGGCGCTGAAGGTGTGAGTGTAGTCGGCCTGCCCATAGCGATTCGCCATTATGTCGACGGCCTGCAGGCCTTCTCTGGGTGAAAGCTGTTGCTGCGTGAAGCTGTCGTTGTAATAGCTGAGATAGAGGCGGTCGTTGGGCGTGAAGTATTGATCGACGCGGAAGTTGTACTGCAGGGCGTTGTAGTAGGGGCTGGCCGCGAAGGCTCCCGAGTCAATGGCGTCGGTGTCACAAGGGATATCGGTACTTGCACCGGTGCCACCGGCGCCGCTGCAATTGCTGGCGCCGAATGCGGCCAGAGCGGTCTCTACCTTGCCGTTGGGAACGATGAATTTTGCCGGCCATCCGGTGAGGATCTGGGTTCCCACGGTGCTGGGATAGGCGGTCTTGGCCCAGGTAACGAAGGCCGGATCTTCAAATGTCAGGGTGCCAGTGTTGGCGGCCGCGGAAGTCGTCGCCCACAATTTCTCGAAATCCGCAAAGAAAAAGGTTTTGTCTTTCCAGACGGGTCCGCCCAAGGCGCCGACCAGGTCCTTGCGGCCAAAGGGAAGATCCGCGGTGGCGTTGGAGAACTCGGTGTTGGCCTCGAGTTTCTGGTCGGTATAAAACAGGCTGCCGGCGCCGTGAAACTTGTTGGTGCCGGATTTTGTGGTCACCTGGACGAGAATGGAGCTGCCGAGATTCACGTCTCCATCCCAGGAATTGGTCTGCATGGTGACTTCCTGCACCGCCTCGGGAATCGGCGACAGGATGAGATTGCCGTTCTGGATGGGACTGGTGACATTCATGCCGTCAACCATCACCAGGTTGCCGATGTAGCTGCGTCCATTGGCGCTGATGGCCGGCGTTTGCGTTCCGAAGTTGTCGGCAAACCCTCCGGGAGATTCTCCCTGGGCGCGTGTACCCGTTCCCGAGACGCCCGGCGCAGCGGCCAGCGTGTCCCACAGATTGCGGTTTGCCTCGGGGAGATCGCGGACGGTCTGGGATTCGAGCGTGGTTTCCAGGCGGCTGTCGTCAGTGTTAATGGTGGGGGGCGTTACCTGGACTACGACGTTCTCCTGCACCGTGGAGACATGCATGGTCAGATTGAGGCCCCTGGTCTCAGCGGTGCTGAGCGTGAATTGGGATTCTTCTTCTCTGAAATTGGGGGCGGTTGCCGAGACCACGTAGTTTCCGGGAGCGAGGCTGCTGAAGCGATAAAAGCCGGAGCTGTCGCTGGTGGTGGTTTCAAGGATACCCGTGTCCACACTGCGCAGATGGATGGTCGCGTTGGCGATGGCGCCCTGATTGGGATCCATCACGATACCCTGCACATTGCCGCTGTACTGCGCGTGCGTGGCCACGCCGCCGGCAAGAAAAGCCAGGACCCAAGCGAAGAGCAGAAGGATTTTGCCTGGGGGAGGGAAAACCGGCCTTGTGCCAGGGCGACGGCCCCGGCCGCCAAGCAGCATTTTCTGATCGGTCATGACGACGAGCCTCCAGAAAGAGTGGTGTTCTTCCCGCTCGCGAAGTTGCTTTGTACTATCGAGCGGATCGATGCAGGTGTCAGGGAACTCGCAAGTTGCTTACCGCAAGAGCGCAAAAAACCCGTGAGAACTCTTCAAACAAGAGTTCAACACACTTTCCCATCGAAAGGTGGATTTCCAAATCATCGCCACATTAGTGCGGTCGAGATTGGATACGCAATGGGTCAGGTGTACTACATTTCCAAAACTGTAACCGGATGGCAGATTCGAAGGAGCGGCGAAGGCGTGAAGGCCGCCGGCATGCAGGGGAGGGAAGGGCGGGCGCTCTTCCGTGGGGTTGGAGCGAGCGCGGCGTCCCGGAAGTTCGTTGAAAAGCCAATGCAGGTCCTTCGACTGCGATTGGCGCGAATCACGCGCCAATCTCCGCTCAGGATGACAACCTGTTTTCGATGCGAGCTTTAGAGGCAGCAGAGCAGGTTGGGGGTGCGGAATCAATCTGCCGGAAGCGCGGCCGCGGCAGCCAAGTTCAGCGCTGGTTGAGAATGCCCTGCCGCAGGGCCACGGTAACGGCCTCAGTGCGGTCGCCGACTTCGAGTTTGGCGCTGATGTGGTTGATGTGATTGCGAACGGTGTACTGGCTGATCTGGAGCACGCGGGCAATTTCCTTGTTGGTGAGGCCTTTGGCCACCATTTCCAGAATCTCGGTTTCGCGCGTGCTCAAGCTGGAGCGGGATTGGCGCTCGATCAGGCGGCCCTCGATTTCGGGGGAAAAGTATTTGCCGCCGGCGCTGACGATGTTGATCGCCTCCACGATCTGCGCGCCCGAGGCGTCTTTAGAGAGATAGCCGCGCGCGCCCGCTTTCTGCGCGAGATAAATCTCCTCTTCATAGGCATAACTGGAAAGAATGAGAACCGCCGGAGGATTGGCGACCTCGCGCAACAGCGTGAGGAAATCGACGCCCCCGATCTTGGGCATGCGCAGGTCAAGAAGCACGACGTCGACCATGGAAGTGCGGATCAGCTGCAGAGCCACTTCTCCGTTATGCGCAGCTCCAACCACCTTGAGTCCGCTCGCCTTTCGCAACAAGCTCGTCAAACCGGCGCGAACCACCGGGTGATCGTCAACGATCAGTACGCGAATCGGCTTTCTACCTGTGTGCGCTTCCATGGGATGACTTTCTCCAGGGTATGTGCAGCCGCTGCCAGAATAAGCGGAGAAACGAGGGCGGCGTGGGCGCATGCACGCACAGCGCGGTTCCCTTGTCCGGCGCGGTACGAATGGTGAGCGTGGCCCCGATGCTGTCAGCGCGCTTGTGCATTCCGGAGATGCCGAAGCCCGCCAGTTCGCTGGTGAGGCTAAAGCCGCAACCATCGTCCTCGACCACCAGCTCGACAGCGGAATGGAGATAGTTGAGCGCGATGTCGAGGTGCGAGGGACGGGCATGACGGACGGCATTGGCGACCGCTTCCTGCCCGATGCGCATCAAGGTGTCGGAAATGCGCAAGGGGATGGCCCGCTCACTGCCTTCGCTCGAAACCCGCACCGCGATGGATGAAGTCCCGTTCACCATGTGGCGGGTGAAGTTCTCCAATGCCTGCAGCAGACCCACAGACTCCAGGGCCTGCGGCCGCAACATGGCGATGCTGCGCCGGGCTTCTTCATGAGAACTGCGCACCATATCGCGCGCCAGCTCCAGTTGGGGCACAATGTTCGATCCTTCATTGGCTTCGTCGCGGATGGCTTCGAGCTGGAAGCCAAGCCCGGCGAAGCTCTGCGCCAGGGTATCGTGCATTTCATGCGCCAGGCGCCCGCGCTCTTCGAGTACCGCCTGCATGCGCCAGCGCTCGATGAGAATGTAACAGCTCAGCCCGGTGAGGGCCAGCAAGAGCACGCCAATGGTCATGGCAACGATGTGGCCGGTGCTCCACCACGGCGGCCCCTCCACCACGTCAACGTCGTTGAAGGATGGCAACAGCAGGGCGAATGCGGTCAGATCGCGGGTATAGCGCGAATCGACCACACAAACGCCGCGCAACCGAAGCCGGCTTTTCTCCTTGAGCGCACGCAGGCGCTCGACCTGGGCCGCGCCGCTGACAATGGCGAGGAAGGATTGGCTGGCGTCGTCGAGCGTGAGAACCAGAGTGTGCGCCGGAGTCTCGTCTTTGTGCTCCAGGCGGCCTTCGATCTGGACGTACTCGGCGTCGAAGGCTCCCGTTGCCGCCTGGGCCGCGGTGACGGCAACGGGGAGAACCGGCGTGTGCGACCAGAGCAGGCGCACATCGGCGTTGCGCAGGCGCGAACTGAAGTCGTGGAGCTCCGCGTCTCCCTTGGCCTCGACTTCGTCGCCGATTTGCAGCGGCGCGTGCGCGTGGCTGTCGGTGATGGCCAGACCTCCGGTCGGATCCTGAACGAAGAGCACAGGCGAGGTGAGCGTAACCACGCCATGAATGGTGACCGAGGCGGGCACATCCGGAGAAAGCAGGCGGAGGCTACTGATGGGTTGCGAGTTCACGTCAGCGCGATGAGCGAGCAAGTCGCGCTGAATGGGCTCGAAGTAATGGTCGTAGGAACCCGGAGCGGCGCCCATGGGAAGCGCGTCCGGAGTGGCGATGGGCGGTCGGTTGGCGGCGGTCATCGCCACCAGGTCCTGGCGGTTGGCGGGGCGAATCTCCACGTTTCTCCATTCGGCTCCGGTGTTGTACGACTTGAGCCCGAAGCGGCCGGCCGAAAGACAGTCGGGATCTTCGACGGCGACGCTGGTGGTTTCTCCGCCGGGCGCCGTGGCGCTGACGGCGAAGTCACATCCGTAAGCCAGAAACTTTACGTGGTACCACTGCTGCGCATAGACGCGCGGCGTCACCGGCTTGGCGGCGTACTCTCGCCAGCCATAGTCGGCGCGCCCGAGTATGAGTGTGTTGTCAAGGTCGCGCAGACCGGCCATATAGCCGTGGTAGGCGTCGACCCCTTCCTCTTCATCGGTGGCGCGGATGATCAGGCCGGCATCGCCGTACTGGCCGAGCAAGAGCACATCGGCCTCAATGGAGTAGTTTGCCCAATGGGTGGGACCGCTCATCAGTTTGGCGCCGCGCTCGTCGGAGTTGTTCTGCATGACGCCGTCGATATACTGCCATGTGCCGCCGAAGGCCTGCCAGTCGTCCTGCCGGGCGAGCGAGATCCCCTGCGCGCTGAACGGACCCCGGCGCGCGATGGAGCGAAACACAAAGACTCCGCAGACGGCGAGCAAGGCAATCGCGGCAACGGCGGCGCCGGCAAAGATGAGATGGCGACGGGTGAAGATGGATTTCATCGCGGCGGCCACCATGCCATATTCAGAATCTGGCGAATCTGAGCGGAGTCTACATTTTCGCGGGTCATCAGAACCGGAGGCACCTCCAGCACCGTCGCCGTGCCTTTGCCATGGAGCGCACGGTCCATCAGGTCCATGGCCAGGCTGCCCATCTGGTAGGTGTTCTGCATGACCACGGAATCGATGCCGCCGGTTCGGACCGGGGGGAGCAGGTCCTGATCGAAGCCCACCAGCTTGATGACCCCGGCTTTTCCAAATTCGACCAGGGCGTAATAGACACCGCGCGTCGAAGCCAGGGAGAGCGCGGCGATGGCGTCGACCTTCGGGCCCTTCACCAGCAGTTCTTCGGCCGCCTCCTGCTCCTGGGGGACGCTGGACAATCCGAATTGGCGCACTGCCACCTGGATGCCGGGAAACTCGCGCGCGAGGGTCACTTCCAAGCTGCGCTCACGGTCCAGGTTGCTGGTCAACTGGGGATTGATGCCGAGGATGGCGATGGAGCCCTTGCCCGAGAGCACGCTGCCGATGCGGCGGGCGGCCATCTCTCCGGCGGCGCGCTCGTCGCTCAGCACATAGCTCAGTTTGGGTCCGGGAGGGAAGCCAAGCTCGGTTCCCACCACGACCACGGGCACGCCGCGCGCGAGAATGCTCTGGATGGGCGTGCGCATGGGCAGCGTCTCGATGGGAGAGACGATGATCCCGGCGTATCCGCGCTGCAGGGATTTCTCAATGAGCGCGATCTGCGCCTGGGTGTCGTCATCGCGCATGGGCGCGTTCCAGTAGATTTCGAATCCGCGCTGGCGGGCCACGGCGGCCGCGCCGGCGTGCTCCGGTTCCCACAGCGCGGTACCGCAGGTGCGGGGAATGACCGCGATTACAGGAGGGTCGCGTTTGCAACCGGCGCCGGCCAGCAGAGCCAGGAGGAAAAAGGGAAGGGTCAGCCGATTCTCCGCGCGCCGCGTCCAGTGACGCAACGCTGCACCCCATGCCAACGAGCGCATGCCGGTATGCATGTTCCTTCCCGTGCACTCAGGGGGCAATCGCATTGGGGCGGCTTCAATCAATTCAATGCGAGCGGGGTTTTCGGCTCGCGAATATGGTACATCCGAATCTGCCGGACTTTTGGGGACAGCCCGACGCGGACGGGACAAGATGGCGCGGAAGAGAGACGAGACGGCTGTGGGGAAACGTGTGGCCGGCGCCGCAATGTTCGGTGGCATTGGATGGGCCGGTTCTGCCGGGGGAGAGATGCGAGCTCTCAGGTTTCGACCGGGTGATAGAGCCGGTAGATTTCCTCGCCGATCAGCGGGAAGGGCTTCAGCGTGAGTGTTCCCTGCGCGGTTTGAGCCTGCCAGGCGGCGCTTGCCGGAGCCAGGCGCGCGGCCTCAAGCAGCGTGGAGCGGGGCAGCTTCTCGGGCACGGGTCCGATGGCGAAGAGCGCCAGAGGGCCGAACAGGGGCGCGACCACGTCAGGATGCTGGGGATCGACGGCCTCAAGCGATGGATTCATGGCGAATTCCATCTCGACGGTGTCCCCGTCAGCCCAAGTGCGCTGGATGCGCGCGAAGGAGCCCGGCTGGAGCTCCGAGCCGACGCGGCTGCCGTTAACGGCGACGCTCGCGCCACTCCCCATCCAGGCCGGTATGCGAAGTGCGAGCGTGAAGCGAGAGGGCTTGCTGAGCGAGAAACGCAACTGAGTGGAGGGCTGGTAAGGGTACTCCGTCTGCTGGGTGCAGACGACGCGCGCATCGGGGCGATTCCAGGTGACGCGCGAAGGCACGTAGAGGTTGACGTAGAGCGCAGCCTCATCGTGGAAATAAGAGCTGATTCCGTAATCGGCCGTGACCTGAGGAAATGTACCCGAGCAGCAGGGCCACCTGTCCTTGTAAAAACCCTTCTTGGCGAAAACATTGTTGTAGTCGGAGTAGTAGAAGGTGTGGCCGCCTTCCTGGATCGGCTTCGCTCCGAGGACGGTGTTATAAAGCACGCGCTCCATGCTGTCACCGTAGCGGCTGTCTGCGGTAACGCGCAGCAGGTAGCGGGTGATTTTGAAGTGGCCGTAGGAGCCGCAGGGTGTTTCGAAGCTGAAGTGCGTGGATTCGAGACTCTCGCCGATTTCTCCGCTGCCGGGTTTGCGAAACAGCTCATTGGGCCCCCAGCCGCCGGTAGCGAAACTCTGCGTGTCCCGCAGAAAGGCAAAGCCGTTCTGGGCGGCGCGCAGATGCTTTTCGCTGCCCGTGACAAGGTAAGCCTGCATGGCGCTGGAGAGCGCGTTGACGTGGCTGTAAGCGTGCTCGCCGGGCAGGACATTCTGCCCGGCGGCCAGCGGATTGAAGTAGAGGTCATCCTCGAGGAAGCGGACGGCCAGCGGGCGGTAACGGTCGCCGGCTCCGCGCGAATAGGCAAGGAACAGATTTTCCGGAAGGGTGTAGGTTTCATCCCAGCAATAGCCTTCATCGGTATACGGGAGCTTGTACTGCTCGGAGCGGGAAAGCGCCTTTGCCGGCAGGTGGGGCAGCACTGCGTCAGTGGCTGCACCGAGCACATCGAAGGCCATCTCATCGCCGGCGAACTGATGCGCGTCAATCAGGCCGCAATTGGTTTTGTCGAAGGTATAGGCGGGCAGATGGTAGCGGTCGTAAAAGGCTGAGTTAATGGTGGGGGCGAAACCGCGAACCAGGCGCCGCACTTTGTCGCGCGTCTGCGCCTGGCCCGTGGCCGCATAGAAGCGTGAGAGCGCAGAGAGGTACTGGCCGAAGCTATGGCCGGGGATGAAGCCGTGGAAGCTGCCGTGGGGATCGAAGTCAAGGGAATTGTCGTACCAGCCGCCCATATCGTCGCCGGGCGCCGGCTGATGCGCGCGCTGGCGAAAGGGCTTGAGGAGCATGTCTTCGTCGAGCGCGACGAAGAAGGCATGGTTCTGGTCGAACTGTTTTTTGAGCGGCCCGTCGAGCAGAGAAACATCCTTGTAATCGAACTGCTGGAGGGGCGAGCCGGGCGGCGCGGCCGCAGCGCCGGCGCTGGATTCTCCAGCACGAATGGCTCCAGCGTGAAGCCCAACAACTGTGGCGGCGCTCATTTGAAGGAAGCTTCTGCGGGAGTGTTTCATATGCTTGGTTGCAGCGTTCACGAACCGGCGATTTCTCGATTGCGCCGCGCCATGAGGGTTAAGCGCGGCAGGATGATGCGAATTGCCCTACCCTATTCGATGGCAGCAAACAGGGGAAATGGTGCAGATGTACCATAGCGCCGGCGATTCCCGATCGAGGCTGGATGGATCTGGATAAGCACAGGTACGCAGTGAAGCACCGTGCTTGGGTTGGCGAAGAGGGCAGCCAGGAATATCCGCCGTCTGCTGCTATGGCGCGGAATTGCTGCCGTCGACAAGGCGAAAACGGTATTGCTCGCGCTCCTTCACGTCCGCAGCCTGTCGAAGTTGCGCGAGGCGCTGGAGCAATTCGGGGATCTGGCTGGTTTCGCCGCTCTTTTTAAGCGCCTGGATCAGGTGGTAGACCGAGGATTGGTCGGTGGGATCGATCTCCAGAGCGCGCTTCGATTCAGCCACGGCCCGCGGGTACGAGCCGGCCTGGAGATAGAGCTTGGCCAGGACCGCGTGAGCCGGCCCCAAACCAGGGCCGAGACTGACCGCGCGTTGCGCCGAATGCATGGCCTTCTCGAAATCCGGAGTTCCGGGTTCGGCGCCCTGGCGCAGCAGAATGTCGGCTTGCAGATAGAGCAGGATGGGATCGTTGGGCTTGCGCGCAAGGCGCTCCTCGACGGTGGCCAATGCGCGATCGAGATGGTTCTGTTGAACGTCCGCCAGGCCAAGCGCCGCGGTGCTCAGCGATTGGTTGGGATCGAGGCGATAGGCGGTCTCGAAATCCGACTGCGCGGAATCGTACTGGGCGAGCTGCACGTGCAGAACGCCACGGGCAAAGTAGAGCGGTGCGGCGTTGGGATGCAGCTCGATTCCGTCGTCGACCACGTTCATGCCGACCTCGAAAGACTGGTGCGCGGAGGCCAGGGCGGCGAAGTCAACGTAAAGCTGAACCTGATCGGGATCAAGAACGATGGCCTGGCGCAGCGCGTCGACGGCCTTTTCGGTCTGGTGTGCGTCTTCGTAAGCCGCGGAAGCAAGCTCGAGCGCGCCTGGACTCTGCCCGGTGGATAACAGAGGGGCCAGCGTAGCCAGGGCGTCCTGAGGCTGGTGCGCCATGAGCTGCAAGGAGGCGAGCAGCCGCCGCTCGTGCTCATCGCCTGGGCTCTGGCCGAGAACACGCTCCAGCAAGGGGACTGCCTGATCGGGCCGATGAAGGCGAACGAAGCAGGTGGCGATGGCGTGAAGCGCGTCGGGCTTGGAGTCAAATAACGAGCCGGTCTTCTCGAAGTGGTCGACAGCCGCAGGGCAGTTGCCCTGCTGGTACTCGAGCACCGCGAGCATGCCCTGGCCGATTTCGTCCTGCGGGCGAAGTTTGAGCAGGCGCTCGAGAAGCGGAATGGCGTCGGGGTTGGCCGCATCAAATTCAATCTGGGCCGCACCCTGCAAGGCCGGCAGATTATCGGGAGCGATCTTGAGCGCGCTGCGATAGGAAGCCAGCGCCTGCGATTTCTCACCAAGCGCGGCCTGGGCGGCGCCCTGCATGGCCCACAAGCGCGCATCGCCCGGCGAGGCCTGGAGCGCAGGACGCAGCAGCTCGAGCGCCTCTGCGTAGTCGCCGGCGTTCAGTGCCGCGGCAATGGATTGAGCGCGGTCACGATTTTGTGCCGCGGCGCAATGGAGCAGGGCGGCAAGCAAGAGGAGCGTGAGTGTCTTTTGAAGCAAGCGCATCGCTCAGGTATCCATCCTGCGCGCGCCTTTCTTGAGAGGCGGGAAGAATCCTCTACGAACCATTGGCAGGGAACCCGCGCAGGAGCCCACAGGATCACATCCGAGCATACAACGCGCCCAATGAGGCGCGATCACGCACACGAAGAACAGAGGAGCCCTGCCGCTTGAGTGCAAGCGGCAGGACCGTGTCTCGGGTTGGAGACGACTCAGAAGGTGAACCTTCCGGCAAGCTGCCAGTAGCGGGGGAGCTGCTGCGATCGAGCTTCGCCGAAGGTGCTGCCCAGGTCGGCAAGGTTCGAGTCGAAGTTAGTGAGATTCACGCGGTTGAAGAGATCAAAGAACTCGAAACGCACCTGGAAATTGACACGCTCCGCGATGGCTGTGGTTTTGTAGATGTTCAGGTCGCTGTCAAAATAATTCGGACCACGGAACTGCATGGCCTTCTCATTGCCCTCGGTCCCGAACGTGGGGGTGGCGAACTGCCCGGACGTGAACACTCCTTTGAGAAAAGCGCTTTTCGAGTGTCCCTGACTGTAGCTGGTGACATTGGGGTAATCGAGCCCTCCGGTGACGACGCTGGCCAGCGTATTAGCGCTCTCGCCGTCCACGTTGTAGTCACCGCTTCCGGGGCCGAAGGCCGCTTGCATGACATTGGACGCGGTCGGACATCCTGACGGGTTGTCGCTGGAGTTGGTGCCGTCAGCGCACAACGCAACAAATCCAGCCTGGGTGCTGATGAATTGCGGATAGCCGGATTGGAAGACAGTGACTCCACTGGCTCCCCAACCTCCGGTGACTCGCCCCGCGGCGCCATGCCCGCCGTTGAGACCCTGCAGCTCATAGTTCGCAGTGAAGGCGAAGCGATTGGGCACATCCCAGGGAGACGGCCCGTAGTAGGTGCTTGGCGTCGACTCGGCGGGATAGTTACTGGCGTCGTCCTGCGACTGCGAACGTGTATACGATGCGTCAAGGAAGCCGCCGCGCGCGAAGCGTCCATTGAAGTCGAAGAACACGCTCTCGTAATTGCTGTAGCGATCGTTGGTGGTGTAGGTGATGGAGCCGAAGTAGGGATTGTAGCGCGTCGGCGTCATGCTGTTGTGCATGTACAGGTCGAGGGCGTAGGCGTTGATGGTCTGGCCGTAGCTGACAATCCCGGCCGTATCGCCGCCTCCCACCATGTTGTAGCCGTGCGATCCGGCATAGCCGACGCTGGCGGAATAGTTAATTCCGATTTTCTGCTGGAACGTGGCCGACCAGATATTGGCTTTGGGCGATGCCAGGTGGGGATTGACACCGCCGATGGAGACGTTCGCGCCCGCAATTCCATTGGCGGCATTCAGACAGGGCGGCGATGCGCACAAGGGAGGGTAGTCGCCTGCGGCGGCAAAGCCGAACGGGGGCGTGTCTCCGCTGCCCAAGTTAAAGTAGGGAGAAGGCGCTCCGGCCGTCGGATCCAGAACCGCTGCGCTAAACGTGGGTTCGACTTCGCCGGGAGGACTGCCGCGGAACTCCTCCTGCACGTTGGCCTGCGTCAGCCAGTCGTTGTAAATGCCGAATCCGCCACGCACCACGGTGGTGCCCCTCCCGGTCACGTCCCAGGCAATGCCGACGCGCGGACTCCACAAATCAGAGACTGAGCTCTCCAGGGCCTTGGGCGTAGCCTTCACATAGCCGCTTGCAATGCGATCCCCCATGGTGCTTCCGGTCCCGAAATAGAAGTTGCCGAAGACCGTGCTGCTGCTATCGCTCCACGGGTTGCCGCTGTCGTCCCAGCGCAGGCCCAGGGTCAGCGTCAGGTTCTTTTTCGTCTTCCATGTATCTTCGGCGAATACGCCCCAGGTTCGGGAAGCCGCGTCCCACGACCACAACTGCGCCTGGCCGGTTTGAGGGCTGTAGTACACGTGGTTTTCCGACTCCGGAGTACTCTCCGCGAGGTCGAGCAGGTTGTTGAAGCTGAAAGAGGGCTGGGACCAGGGCCCCTGGAAAGGTTCGACATCGTTCCCGTACCAGCCTTCATAGCCGAACTTCAACGTGTGTGCGCCCTTGACGTGGGTCAGGACATCGCGCCAGTGGTAGTTGTTCTGGATGAAGTCGCCCTGCGCGAAGCCGGTTCCGTAGCCGAGACCCACTCCGGTTACGCTGACATCGGGAACGGAGTAGTTGGGGGCGTTCAAGCCCTCCAGGCCCTGGACGCGGCTCACGCCGAAAATGCCTTCATTGATCCAGGTGGAAGAAAACTGATGCACGTAGTTGAACTGGAACGCGCGCTCATAGTTGTTGTTGGCGCCGTTGAAGGCGGAAACGGCCACGGGCGTGCCGTAGGACAGCGTAGTGCGATAAACGCTTCCGTAAATCCTGTCCTTGGCCCAATTCTTGTCGACGCGCAGGAACCACTGGGTTCCATTGCGAAAAGACGTAGCGGTGTAGTTGCCTGAGTCCAACATCTCCGTAGTGCAGGGAATGTCGTCAACCTCAGCCGGATCCGCTGAGCAAATAGGAGTTCCGGCCGAGTTGTTGCCGAAGTATTGCGCTGCGGTGGCGATTTGCGTTACGTCGGCCAGGTGCTCAGGAACATACGTGCTCATGATCTTGGTTCCCACCGTGTTTGCGGTGGTAGCTGGGCCGCTGCCCGCCTGCGCATAGGAAACAAACGCCGGATCGGGGAAGGAAAGCGCGCCGCTGGCCGTGGTGGCGGAGCGCAGCGGCTCAATGGCGAAGAAGCCGTAGAGCTGGTGGTGGGGAATGATGGGCCCGCCGATGGACCCCGACATGTTGTTGCTGCGGAAGGGCAGGTATTTGGGTCCGGAGAAGTGAGTCAACGCCCACATCTGCTCGGTGTAGAACCAGTCGGACGCCGAACCATGGAATTGATCCGAACCGGATTTGGTGGTCATCACTTCCTGTACGCCCGTGGCGCGGCTGTATTGCGCCGAATAAGTGTTCACCTGAACGGCGGCTTCCTGAATGGACTCGGGGTTGGGCGTGAGGTTGAGCACGCCCTGGCGAATGCCGCTGGTCACGTCCAGGCCGTCGACGACGTACATGTTCGACATCTGTCCCTGGCCGTTGGCGCTGGCGTCTACCTGGGTTTCAGTGGAATAGTTGTCCGGGGCCGACCCGGGTGTGCCGGCCGAGCCGGGCTCGCCGCCGCCCACGGTTCCCAAACCGGAGACTCCGGGTGCGAGCGTGGTGAGGGTGACCATATTGCGGCCCTGCACCGGCAGCTCCGCGACGCCGGAGTTTTCCAGTGTCATTTGATTGCGGCTGTCGGCGGTGTCGATCACCGGGGTCTGCGTGGTGACCACCACGTTTTCGCTGACTGCCCCGACTTTCAGGGTAATGGGCACGTTGAGGTTTTGTTCGGTCTGCAAGGTGATGTCGGCTTCAGCCTTGGCGAAACCGTTGGCCTCGACCGTGATCTTGTAGGGATCGGGCGGCAAGTTCACGAAACGGTAGTTGCCGGAGGAGTCGGATGTTGTGGCCTGAGCCACCTGGGTGTTCTGGTCGACGATGCGCACCGCAGCGCCGGGAACAGCTCGGCTGCCTGGATCTTGCACGACGCCCTGCACACTGCTGGTAAATTGCGCAAAGGCCGCCGAGGAGCAACCCACGATCAGCAATGACCATGCAAAGAATCTGAGCCCTCTTCTTACCCGCATAGAGCGCCTCCTGAATGGGTTACCGGTGAAAGTGCGGGAGATTGAGTATGCGTTTGCCGGAAGGAGCAAAATCCTGGGGTTGGTTGCGAATGAACATGGCCTCAATCCCTTTGTGAATGTGTGAATTGATCGCACCGGCCATGTTCGTCCCGAGCAAAAAGAACATGCAATAGGTCAGATGTACTACGAAAAGTGGGAGGCGAATCTACACCGAAGAATGGAGGCGGAGTTGCGACCAGGGGAGGGGGCAAGGGCACGATGGTTGCGGCGCCGTTCTAACTGCGGCTCCAGCCGCGATTCTTCACAATTCCCGCGCCCTCGCGGACGGTAACGAGTTGATTCGCGGGCACGCCGCGGATGGTCTCGCGAAGGCCGCTGGGCCAGAAGATTTCGACATCGACGGTCTTTGCTTCGCCCAGGCCGAAGTGCAAGCGCGGGTCGCACGAGGAGTAGTAACTGGACTGGCTCACCCTTGCCTGGGCTTGTACCTTGCCTCCGTAGTGAACCAGGACGCGCGCTCCAATGGCGCTTCGATTGGACTTTACGCCCTCGAGAAAAATCTTGATCCAATTCTGGCGGCCGGATAGGTCATTACGGAGCAACGTCGGCGGCTCATTCATGTTCACAATCAGAACATCGACATCGCCATCGTTATCGAAGTCGCCGAAGGCGCAGCCTCGTCCCGGATGAGGCTCAGCGATTCCCGGTCCGGCCTCTGCGCCGAGCTCCTCGAAGGTTCCGTTGCCGAGATTGCGGAAAAGAATGCACGGACTTTTGTAAGGACTGTCGGGCAGAACGCGCTCAACCTCCGGATAGACGTTGCCGGTAACGATGAGGATGTCGGCGAGGCCGTCGTTGTCGAAGTCGGCAAATCCGGTGCCCCAGCTTACATAGCGGGTTTCCACGCCGATTTTGGCGGCGCGCGTGCGATCGTCGAAGCTGCCGGTGCCGTCATTGCGATAGAGGCCGTCGGTGTCGCCCATGAAATGGGTCTTGAAGAGATCGAGATGGCCGACGGGCTGATAGTCGCCGATGCCGACGCCCATGCCGGCCTGCTCCATCCCATCTTCACTCAAGGCTACGCCGCGCAACACGCCCTCTTCGCGGAAGGTGCCGTCATGGTTGTTCATGAACAACAGGCTCGGCGTCGAATCGCAGGCCACGAAGATGTCGGTCCATCCGTCCTCGTCGAAGTCGGCGGCCACCACGGTCATGCCGTAGCTTTCAGTGGCCGCGGCGATGCCGCTCTCTTTGGTCACGTCAGTGAAGGTGCCGTCGCCGTTGTTGCGGTAGAGCAGGTGGCGTCCGGGGGGTAAACCACGCGGGCCGCAATTGACGGGGATTCCTTTCCAGTTGCAGGTGGAAGCCTGGCCGGGAACGGGCGCCCTGGCAAGATCGAAGCGGATGTAATTGGAGACGAACAGATCGAGATGACCGTCGCGGTTGTAATCGACGAAGCTGCAGCCGGCGCCCCATCGCGTTTCCCCCCGCAGGAGGCCGGCCTCGCGCGTCACATCAGTAAACGTGCCGTTGCCGTTGTTCCGGTAGAGACGGTTCTCTCCGTAATAGGTGCAGAAGATGTCTTCGAAGCCGTCGTTGTTGTAGTCGCCGACGCAGACGCCATTGGCCCAGCCCACCGCGTGCAGACCGGCCTTGTCGGTCACGTCGGTGAAGGTGCCGTCGCGATTGTTCCTGTACAAACGGTTGGTCGCTTCAGGCGGGGCCGAGTCAAGGCGCGTGCCGCAAAGAAGGAAGATGTCGATCCAACCATCATTGTCGTAGTCGATGAAGGCGCATCCGCAGCCATTGGCTTCAAGGATGTATTTCTTCGCATCGATGCCGCCGTAAATGGTGGGAATGCGCAAACCGGCCTGCTGCGCCACATTCGCAAAGTGTGCGTTGAACGGGCGGCCCGACGCCGGCGGACGAGCCTGGGGCGCAACGCCTCTTGAGGCGACGCCCTGCTGCTGCGCAGCGGCAAGCCACTCCGATGGAAGCAAGAGCGCGCCGGCGGCAGAGGAAACGAAGGAGCGGCGCGTGATCTTCATAGTTTCCCTTTGAGGCACATCGTTGCTTTGGGCGAGCCGCTGCAATGGCTTGCGCAGACTGGCTGCGATAGGCTCATTTTCCGGCGGCGGTGTTATTGTCCGACTCTTCGATGAGCTTGTACCGGTTGTGCTCAGCTTCTTCGCGGGTGGCTTTCTGGCGCAATACGGCGAGCCGCTGCAGAAGCGCAGGCAGTTCCTCTTTCTGTCCCGTCCGGCGCAAGCCGACGATCAAATGATAGAGTGCGGGCTGGTCGCCGGGATTGCGGCGCAGGGCTTCGCGGGACTCATCGACGGCGCGTTGATTGTTATCGGCTTCGAGATCGAGTTTGCCTAGAAGATCGAGAGCATCGGTCGTCTTCGGCTGCAGATCCGAGGCTTGGCGCGCCGCCGCCATCGCCTGGTCAAAGTCCGCAGTTCCGACTTCGGGATTTCGCTCGGCGAGAATATCGGCCTCGACAAAAAGCAACAGAGGATCGTTGGGGCTTTTGCGCAGCTTGCCGCGCACCACAGCCAACGCCTTATCCAGGTCGTTCTGCTGCTCGGCGAGCATTCCCCGGGCGGCCTCGCTGATGGTAAGCTGCGGATCCAGTTTGTCGGCCTGCTCGAAGTCCGACTCCGCGTGGTCGTAGTCGGCCAATTGCACGTACAGGACTCCGCGCGCAACGAAGAGCGCCGCGGAATCGGGCGCCTGCTTCAGACCTGCGGAAAGCATATCCACGCCAACCTGAAAGGACTGGTGGACCAGCGCGACGTCAGCGAATTGCAGATAGAGATCGGTGTCGGCTGGATTCTCGACGATGGCGCGATGCAGCAGACTGACCGCTTGCGGAGTGTCTTTCTGCTGCTCACAGGCCTCTGCCGCCTCTGCCAGCACGACAGCCGAAGGATGGCCGGTGAGAGCCGGCGCAAGCGTGTGCAGCGCATCGGCCGGTCGATTGAGTGCGAGCTGGATGGCAGCCAGCCGCTCAAGATCGCGCGGATCGTCTCCGGGCTGCGCCAACAAGCGCACAAAGATTTCCTGGGCCTGCGCGTAGCGCTCCAGATTTGCAAGACAGATTCCATAGCTGCGCAGCACGAACGGCTGGGACTGAAAATCGGAGCCGGATTGGTCGAATTGCGCTACTGCCTCTGCGCAGTTGTGGTTTTGAAAGGCCAGCGACGCCAACATGGTGTGCGCGGTGGTATCGCCGGGGACCAGCTTGACCACGCGCTCAAGCAACGCTTCCGCTTGGCTGTCTCCGGATTGATACTCCAGCTGCGCAGCGCCTTCGAGCGCGGGAAGGTATTGGGGTGAAATTCCGAGAGCCTTTTTGAATGACTGGAGAGCTTCAGTCTTTTGTCCCTGGCCGGAATAAGCAAGACCTGCGAAGGTCCATAACTGAGCATCGTTGGGAGACTGCCGCAGCGCCGGAGCGAGCAACGCAAGCGCGGCAGAATAATTTCTTGCGTGCAGAGCGGCGGAGATTGCTCTCGCGGAGTTCGGGTTGGCGGGCTGCGCTGCGGCGGCGAGGGAGCAAAAAGAAAACCAAAGAAAAAATGCAAACCATGCCCGCCGCATCATGGCCGCCATTGTATCCCACGCTTGAAAGGAATCGGAAATTGGGTAGTGGATCAGTTTGAGAAAACCTTCCCTCAGGGGCTGAAGCCCGCATTCATTTTGGCGTCGTTTTATGGCCCGGCTAAAGCCGTGTCCTTGTCACAAAGCCCGCTTCGATAGATTTTTCCAGCAGCTTGTGATGGCGTGCCCGCTCAAAGTGAATTCAGACTGACCCACTACGGGAAATTGCTGCGGGATTGCCGCGCGCGCCTCGCGGCCCGCCTATGCAGCCAATGCTCTCGGGGGCCTTCGCTTCAGCGGACGGCGCCCGGAGCGCTGTGCCGGCTGCCGCCGGGATAGACGGCGATGCGATGCGCGCAGTCTGCAAACTTGTTTCACGGTCCCTTTGCCCTTAAGCGCAACGCCTCGGTGCCCGGATGGTCAGTCGCGGCAGCCGGGACTAAGTTCCGGTTGAGGCCTTGGCCGAGCGGACTGCGGGGAGACGCGGGCGAAAGCCCGCGCCGCGCAGGCGCCAGCGCACGGCCACGGCGGCGAAACTGAGGAGCGCGCAGATTTCGACGAAGATTTTGCCGCCATCGAGCAGATCGGGACGGCCGTCTTTGAGCAGCGGATCGGTGAGGATGCTGTGCAGGAAGACGAGGACGGCTGCGGGAAAGACGCAGTAGTGAATGGCGCGCCAGAGCGGGCGGCCGATGCGCGTGCGCAGGAGCGAAGTGATGAGGACGAGCAGGACCAAATACGCTGCGCCGGCCCCGGCGAGATTGATTTTCGGTTGGAGCGGAGAATGGGTGGGCCACAGTAAATCAAGCAGGCGAAAGCGCGGCGCGGGGATGAAGAGCAGGACCAGAGGATGGGTGACGGTGAGAACGACGGCAAGGTACGCGGTCCACCGGTGAAGAAGAAAAACGTTGATGCGCAAATGCGGCCAGGCGCGCACGGGGCTGTAACGCACCGCCATCAACATGCCGAGGAACAGGTTGAGGGTGACGGCGCCGGTGGCGCCGAGGCCGATGTAGGAGCAGAGATCGAGCAGGGTCATGCGGAGCGTGGTGCGGCGGCACAGCGGGCTGCGGGCACGGGAGCAATTCTATTGTTGTGGGGCATGGCGCGCTCGGGGTCAGGACTCGGGTTCGGCGAGCGCGGCAGCGGCGCGTTTTGCATTTGCCTGCGCGCGCAAGGCGAAGTAGACGGGAACACCGAGTGCGATGATGACGAAGCCGGGCCATGTGGTCTGCGGACGAAAAAGGAAGAGCACCACGAGGACAACCGATGCGCCCAGGAGATAGAGCGCGGGGACAAAGGGAAAGCCCCAGATGCGATAGGGGCGCTCGGCGTGGGGGCGAGTTTTGCGCAGACGAAAGACGCCGGCGATGGTGAGGATGTAAAAGACGAGCGCGGAGGAGATGACGTAGTCGAGAAGGTTGCTGTAGAGATTGCCGTAGGCGCCGGTTGCGGGATCGAAGGTGCGGGGAACGACGAGCACGATGGACCAGCAGCCCTGCAACAGCAAGGCCCAGCCGGGTACGCGCGCGCGGTTGAGGCGTTTGGCGGCGGGGAAGAACACGCCGTCATTGGCCATGGCGAAGGAGGCGCGCGCGCCGGCGAGGGTGAGCGCGTTGACGGTACCCATGGTGGAGACCATGATGGCGGCGGCCATCAAGCCGGCGCCGAAGCGGGGAAAGACGGCGCGGACGACGGCGGTTGCCACGCGGTCGTCTGTGGCGTGCTGGATTTGCGGAAGGGGCAGGGTGCAGAGATAGGCCACGTTGGCGAGCAGATAAAGAGCGATCACCGTGCTCGCGCCGATGACGAGCGCGAGAGGGAGGTTGCGGCGGGGATTGCGGACTTCGCCGGCAACGAAGGTGATGTCGTGCCAGGAGTCGGCGGAGAAGAGCGAGCCGGTCTGGGAGACGCAGACGGCGACGAAGAGGCCGGCGGCGGTGGCGGCGGAGAGCCCTGCGGCGAGCGATACGGTGGCGTGCGCGGCGAAGGGATGGATGAAGTTTGCGTGGATGGCGGCGGAGTTGGCGCAGACGGTGAGGCCGAGCACGATGAGCGCCAGCAGCGCGCCGATTTTGGCGACGGTAAAAACATTCTGCACCAGGCGCCCGTACTCGAGGCCGCGAATGTTGGTGAGCATGAGCGCGGCAATGACGGCGATGGCGAGAGCCTGCGCGGTGGAGAGCGAGACGGCGTAGTGCGTGGAGATGTGGATGGGCGCAATGAAGTAGCGCGACTCGGAGATGGCGGGAAAGAGCACGCCGGTAAAGCGCGCGAAGGCGACGGCGACGGCGGCGATGGTGCCCGTCTGGATGACGGTCGAAAGCGTCCAGCCATAGAGAAAGCCCCAGAGCGGGGAAAAAGCTTCGCGCAGGTAAACGTACATGCCGCCGGCCTGCGGCATCATGGCGGCGAGCTCGCCGTAACTGAGCGCGCCGCAGATGGTGAGAATGCCGGTGAGCGCCCAGGCGGCGAGCAACCAGCCGGCGCTGCCGATCTGGCGCGACATTTCCGCCGAGACGATGAAGATGCCGGAGCCGATCATGACGCCGGTGACGATCATGACGGAGTCGAAGAGACCCAGGCCGCGGCGGAATTCGGAGGGATGCGGGTCGTTGGCCATGGGGTCAGGCGGTGCGCGGGCTTACTTTCCAATAGACGGCGTAGCGCTCGTTGAAGAAGGAGTTGAGCGGTGCGACGGGAATTTTTCCGGATGCGGTTGCGGCCTCAAACGCGAGCGGCGCGCTGCTTGAGGACGCGAGCCAGCCGGAGATTTCGTTGCCGGAGACTTCGAGCGCGGAGGGCGCGGGCGAAGGCGGATGCGGACCGTAGTGGCCGTAGATCATGTCGGGCGTGAGGCCGTCAGAGCCCAAGCGCGCGGCGAGCACCAGCGGGCCGACCATCGCGGCCTGCAGCGTGGCATCGCCGGGCAGAGGTTCGGTGTGCAGGTGCATGGGCAACTGAACCTGGACCTGGTCGCCGTCGGCCCATTCGCGGTCGATGTGCAGATAAGATCCGGACGCGGCGTGCGCCGAGACGGGCTTGCCGTTGACGGAAGCAGTGACGCCGCGGCCCGCCCAGTAAGGGACGCGGACATAGAGAGGAAAGCGCTGGCGGCTGTTGACGTGGACGGTGAGCGCGGTCTGCTGTTCTTCAGGGAAACTCGTCTCCTGGACGAGGCGAACGCCGCGGTCTTTCCAATTGGCTTCAGAGGCGACGAAGAGATTCACGAAGAGGCCGTGGTCATCGTGCCAGTAGATGGAGTCGGTGGTCTTCGAGTATTCTTCGACGCCGGTTCCGGTGCAGCACCAGAAGGAATCTTCGAGGGTGCCGAAGGTCTTCCACAGGCCGGGCGCGAGCGAGAGAAAATACATGAGCCTTCCCTCGCTATCCTGCGTGCCCAGGCGGGCGTTGAAGAGGACGCGCTCGTAGTAGTCGAAAAAGCGCGGGTCGCCGCTCCAGCCGTGGAGATGGCGGGTGAGCTTCATCATGTTATAGCTGCAGCAGCACTCTTCGTCGTCGGGGCCGAGCTGATCAGCCAGCTTGCCGGGAGCCTGCCAGTGCTCGCCGTTGCTGGTGCCGCCGGTCGCGTAGGCGTGCGCGGTGGTCACCTGGCTCCAGAAATATTCGGCGATCTCGCGATAGCGGGGCTCGCCGGTGAGCTCGTAGGCGCGGGCCGCGCCGATGACCTTGGGAATATTGGTATTCGCGTGCAGGCCGGCGAGCTCGTCCTGGTGCGCGGCGAGCGGCGTGAAGAGGCTCTGGTCGTCGAAGCGGCGGCCGAGGGCAAGGTACTCTCCCTTGCCTGTAACTGCGTAGAGGTTATAGAGCACCTCATTCATGCCGCCGAACTCGACCTTCTGCATGTGCGTCCATTGCTCCTGGCCGATGGGCTGGAGGTACGCGGCGACCCACGCGGCCATTTTTTCAGCGGTGCCCAGGGCCTGCTCGTTGCCTGCGTGCACGAACATGTCGAGATGGCCGGCCATGATTTTGTGCAGGGTGTAGAACGGCGCCCAGACCTTCTGGCCGTTTTTGAGGCGCTCGAAAAATTCCTGGGGAAAGGCACTGAGATAGCCGTCGGCGGTCTGGCACTGGGCGAGCGCGGCGACGAGCGCGTTGGCCTTGGCAAGGAGATCGGCGTCGCCCGACGAAGCGCAAGTGAGCGCGCAAGCAGAGAGATAATGGCCGCCGGTGAAGTGGCCGCGCAGCTCGCACTTGGGATCTTCCCAGCCGCCGTAGGGCTTATCCGGCGCGGGCAAGCCGGCCTGCACGCGGAAGTTGAAGAGGAGGCGGTCATTGGGGAGCGAGTGCAGATAATGGCGGTTGATCTCGAGCGCATTGAGCAGCGGGCCGGGACGCAGGCGGACGTCGGTCATGGGCAGCGGCGCGAGCTTCCAGTTGACGGATTCGAAGCCGGAGCCGTTGGGACTGCGGGGAATGTCATCGACGGGCGTCTGCGCAAACCCGGCGAGCGAGGGTGGAACGGCGAGCGCGGCCGCGGAGAGGACGGAACGCGAAAGAAAGCGGCGGCGCGCGAGGTTGGGGAGATGCGGTGGATGCTTCATGGCTGGGTGCGAGTCAAAAATGTATACAAAGGATCATACAATAGGCGGTCAACGGCGGGCGGGAGAAGACGGATCGCGCGGGTTTCTATCGAAGCGAGCGGGCTTCGATCGCCAGCGCTGTCCCAACTCGCAATTTCGCGGCGCTGAAGCCTCGCTTTTCCTGAGGCGGCTCCATTCCGGGGCTAAAGCCCGCCGACGATCCTCCGGCGTTTCAGGGGCCTGAAGGCCCCTGCTCCCTCCTGAATTGCATTTTATTTGGTGTACAATTTTCGGGCCTGAAGAATCCTCTTCTGGAGATCCTGAAGAATCCTCTTTTGGAGATGTTGAGTGATGCGGACAAGAATGCCCTGGCTGCTCCGGTCGGTTGTGCTGGCTTTATTGACTGCTGCTGTGAGCGCGACGGCGTGCGCGCAACGCGGAGAACGGGAGCGCGGCGAGGAGTTCGGCTTCCGCTTCGTGGGGCCGGTGGTGGGCAACCGTGTGTCGGCGGTTGCAGGGATTCCGGGCGATGCGAGCACGTATTACGCCGGTGCAGCCTCGGGTGGAGTCTGGAAATCGACCGATGGCGGGAACAGATGGATGCCGATCTTCGATCACGAACCGGTGGCGGCGATCGGCGCGCTGGCGGTTGCGTCCGGCGATCCCAACGTGGTGTGGGCGGGAACGGGAGAGGCGTGGGCCATTCGCGACATCGATGTGACCGGCGACGGCGTGTACAAGTCGACCGACGGCGGGAAAACCTGGGAGCACATGGGCCTGGATGCGACGGGAAGAATCGGGCGCGTGGCGATCGATCCGACGGACGAAGACCGCGTGTATGTGTGCGCGCTGGGACGGTTGAGCGGGCCGCAGCCGGAGCGCGGCGTGTATCGCACCGAAGATGGCGGCAAGACGTGGGAGCGGGTGCTGTTTGTGGATGAGAAGACGGGCTGCTCGGGGATGGGGATGGATTCTGAAAATCCGCGCACGCTGTTTGCCGGTATGTGGCAGGTGGAGATGCACACGTGGGGCGAGATCAGCGGCGGGCCGGGGAGCGGGGTTTATGTTTCCCACGACCGCGGGACGACGTGGACGCACATCGAAGGGCACGGACTGCCGAAATCGCCGCTGGGCAAGATCGATGTGGCCGTGGCGCCCACGGATTCGAACCGCGTGTACGCGCTGATCGAGACAAGCGACCAGGGTTCGATGTGGCGCTCAGACGACGGCGGCGCGGACTGGCGCGTGGTGAGCTGGGACCGCACGCTGATCGGGCGCGCGGGCTATTACATTCACCTGGCGGTTTCGCCGGCGGACGAGAACGTGGTGCTGGTTTCAAACAGCGCGTTTCTTGTTTCGCGCGACGGCGGCGAGACTTTCGCCATGAAGGAGTGGGGAGGCGACAACCACGATATCTGGATCGATCCCAAGGATGCGAACCGGTTTGCGATTGCTTTCGACGGAGGGCTGGCGATTACTACCGTGGGCGGGCGGGGATTTCACAACGTGACGCTGCCCATCGGGCAGATGTATCACGTGGCGGTGGACGACCAGATTCCGTACGAGGTGTACAGCAACATGCAGGACAACTCGACCATGCGCGGCCCGAGCGTGCCGGAGGGCTACAACCTCGACGCGGGATGGGACCATCGCATGGGCGGATGCGAATCCGGGTTCACACTGCCCGATCCGACGGACCCGAACATTGTGTGGGCCTCCTGTTACGCCGACGAGGTGACGCGCTGGGATGCGCGGACGCGGGAGGCGCGGAGCGTGAGCCCGTGGCTGCACACGCTGGACTCGGCGCCGGACGAGACGAAATACCGCTGCCACTGGACGCCGCCGCTGGCCATCGATCCCTTCGATCACAACACGGTGTACTACGGCTGCCAGGTGGTTTTCAAGACGAGCGACGCGGGGCAGAGCTGGACGGTGATCAGTCCGGACTTGACGACCAATAATCCGGAACACAACCAATCGTCGGGGGGATTGATCGGCGACAACCTGGGGCAGTTTTACGGCGAGGTAGTGTTTGCGCTTGCGCCGTCGACGGTGGAGAAGGGATTGCTGTGGGCGGGCACCAACGACGGCAAGGTGTGGAACACGCGCGACGGCGGCGCGCACTGGAACGATGTGAGCGCGAATATTGCGGGATTTCCCGCGCTGGGCACGGTGACCAGCATTGAGCCGTCGTTTTTCGAGGCGGGGACGGCGTACGTCTCAGTGGACGCGCATCTGGTAGACAATCGCGACCCCTACATCTTCAAGACCACGGATTACGGCAAGACGTGGACTGGCATTGCGGGGAATCTGCCCAAGGGGCCGCTCGCGTATGTGCGCAATGTGTCGCAGGATCCGAATTCGAAGAGCCTGCTGTTTGCCGGGACCGGGAACACGCTTTACTACTCGCTCGATGAGGGCGCGACGTGGACGCACTTCGACAAGGGACTGCCGCCCTCGCCGGTGACGTGGACGGTGGTCGAGAAGCGCTTCCACGACCTGGTGGTTTCAACCTACGGGCGCGGGCTTTACATTCTGGACGACATTACTCCGCTCGAGGAGATGGCGAAGCAGGCGACGACGGAAGACGTGCGCTTTTTTCCGCCGCGGGCGACGTACCGGTTGGCGCGCGGCGAGAATGTGCTTCTGAATTTTGCGCTGAAGGCGGCGCCGAAGGATCCTGTAAAAGTGGAGATCTTCGACGCGCCGCACAAACTGGTGCGCAAGCTCACCGCGGACGGGCATGAGGGCATCAACCGCGTGGCGTGGGACATGCATTACGAGGAGCCGCGGCAGATTGCGCTGCGCACGCTGCCGCCCGAAGATCCGCACATTTTTTACGAGGACCGGTTCTGGGAAAAGGATTCGCGGCCGGTGACGCATTGGGGTATGGAGCAGATTCCCACGCCCATGGCGGCGCCGGGCAAGTATGAGGCGCGGCTGACCGTGGATGGGAAAACGCTCACGGAGCCGGTAACAATTCTCATGGACCCGAAGATTGCCGCGAGCGAGAGCGACCTGGAAGCGAGCGTGAAGCTGCAACTGAGGATCCAGGACGACGTGGACAAAGTGTCGGACATGGTGAACCAGATTGAATGGATGCGCAAGCAGCTTGCCGACGTGGAGGGAATGCTGAGCGGCGACGAGGCGGAGAAAGAGCTGAAGCAGGACGCCGATGCGATGGATGCGAAGATGCAGGACGTGGAGTACGAAATGCTCGCCAAGCCGCTGGCTGCGAGCGACGACAAGACGTACGTTTCCGCGTGGAAGATTTATTACAACCTGCTGTGGCTGAATGGCGAGATCGGCTCCGGCGCGGGCGACGTGGCCGGAGGGACTGATTTCAAGCCGACGGACACCGAGGTGGAATTGACGGGGCAACTGGAGCAGCAATTGACGAAGGCCGAAGGCGACTACAAGAACCTGATGGAGAAAGAAGTGCCGGCGTTCAACAAGACGCTGATGGAGCACAAGGTGACGCCGATTGTGGCCACGGGCGAGCCGCCTGCAACGGAGGCGAGGCCGGCAGAAGAGTAGTTATTTCTCGAGAACCAGGCTGCGAGGCGCACGTAGCTTCGTGTGGTCAGAAAAGGCCGAAGCGCTTGCGGCGGCCGGAGCAGCCGGGCAGGCGCAGGCCGGCGATGCGCGTAGTGTAGTTCGCCGCGCCGGCTTTGAGGTAATCGCCCACATACCAGAAGGTGCAGTCGTCTGCCGGGTCGATGGCAAGCGTGGTGAAGTCTTCCCAGCGCAGGGTATTGGTTTGCGAGGCTTGGCCTTGGGCGATCACGGTTTCGGCGAGCGACATCTGGCCCCTGGGATCGGCCGCGAGGCGCGCCGCGAAGCGCTGGCCGGGAAAGCTGGAGCTGCCGCCGAAAGAATATCCTATTGCGATATTTCCCTTGGAGTCCATGGCGATGCTCGGCATCCAGCGATAATCGCCGCCGGGCGCGTAGGTGCCCTGCTCAAAGAGGCGCAGGGTCCCGATTTTGTCTAAGCGAAATTCATACCAGCGCACGCCGCCTCCGGCGCGCGTGTCGATGGAGTGCGCGGCGACGATCGCCTGATGGCGGCCGAAGTTGCGATAGACGAGCCGCTGCATCAGCTTGTCGCCCTGCGAGTCGAGGCGCACGTCGGTGCCGGGCTGGGGGACGCACTTGCTGAGCTGGCCGTTGCAGAGATAGTGATAGGGCGCGACGGCGATTTTTTCGGGGCCGGTGAGGTGCGTCTTGGAGGGGTCGTCCCAGTCGACGGAGAACTTCCAGGCGTTGATGCCGTCGTCCTCGAAGATGTCGTGGAGCTGCGTGCCGCCTGCGGCCATCACGATGTTGGGCATGCCCGCGGGCGGAAGGCGGCGGCCGTCGAGATCGGTGCTGTTGAGAAAATTGACGCCGTCGATGACGAAGCATTGCTCGGTGGCGTTCTGGCCGGCGAGCATTTTCGCGCGGTCGGCGGCGCAGATGTGCTTCTGGATCACGGTGTCGCCGGTGCTGGTGGGCAGATAGTAGCCGTCAGGCCAGACGGCGGGGCGCGGGTAATCGGGAAAGAGCGGGCGATCGAACTGGTAGCGAAAGTACGAACCCATAGGATCGGGGCCGGTGCTCAAGGCGTAGCACATGGCGTAAGGCGCATCGGGTTGGTCGGGCGGGCGGCGGAAGATGGGAAGAACGAAGAGCCAGCGATTGGCCAGTTGGTCGTAGCGGACCACGGCGTCGCCGCTGACGAGCTTTTCGCAGGGACCGCCGAAGCCGGCGAAGAGCGTGTTGGTGATGACGGGACCGAAGAGCACCTTGCCGGTGGATGAGTAACGCACGCCCTGCTTGGTGTATATAGCGAGACGCGAGTTGACGACTTGCACGATTTCGTCGAGGCCGGCGGCGAGGCTGTCGTCGGTGGGGTTGCGAAACTCGGCTGTGCCCTGGGGCCCGGTGAAGCCGGCGCCGAGGCCGTCGAAGCCGGCGACGATGGCGGCCGGCGGTCGCGTGCCCTGCGTGGTCTGCTCGACGGCTGCGCCTGCCGCGGAGATGGCGACGGGCGGGAGCGGTTTTTCCGGTTGCGCATTGCCGGCGGATGGATGGTGCGGGGGCGGTTGAGGCGGTTGATATTGAGCGAAGAGCGCAGGCAGCGGCGCAGAGCGATCGAAGCGCACGGCCGGGTTGACGATGACGTGGCCGCTCGTCCATTGCGCGGCGGCGGGCGCGGATTCCTGCGCAGAGGCGTCCTCATCCTGGGCGAAAAGGGGAAGCGCGGCGCAGAGGAACACGGCGGCGAGCGCGCAGCGCGAAAAAGATGCAGACGGCGAGTGTGCGAAGGAATGCATCCGGCTCAGGCGGGAAATGCGGTGCTGCGCGGTGAAGGGCGTGCGCCCAAAGCGTGTGCGAGCTTGGCGCGCGTGTCTTCGAGCTCGGCGCCGGTGACTTCAAGACGCGGCGGGCGCACACGCGCGCTGCCCGTACCGGTCTCCTGCTGGACCAGTTTGATGAGTTGAATGAATTTGGGAACGGTATCCATGCGCAAAAGCGGGAGAAACCAGCGGTAGAGCGCGGCGGCGGTGTCGTTTTGGCCGGATGCGGCGGCTTCAAAGAGGGCGACGGACTCGCGGGGGAAGGCGTTGACGAGGCCGGCGACCCAGCCGACGGCGCCGGCGGCGATGCCTTCGACGATAGCGTCATCGACGCCAACGAAGATGCGCAGGCGGTCGCCCAGGAGCGCGCGGATGGCGGTGACGCGGCGAACGTCGGTGCTCGATTCTTTGACGGCGGCGAGGTTGGCGTGCTCGACGGCAAGCTCAGCAATCTGATCGGGAAGAAAGTCGGTGCCGTAGGAGACGGGATTGTTGTAGAGCATCGAGGGCAGCGGCGTGGCGCGGAAAATGGCGGCGACGTGGGCCTTCATCTCGCGCCAGTCGCCGCGATAGACGTAGGGCGGCAGGACCATGAGGCCCGCGCAGCCGGCCTGCTCGGCGGCTTGGGCGAGCGAGACGGCTTCAGCGGTTGAAAGCGCGGAGACGGCGGCGACGGCGGGCGCGGTATGGGCCGCGGCACGCACGGTGCGCAGGACGGCTTCTTTTTCCGCGAAGGTGAGCGTGGCCGCTTCACCGAGCGAGCCGAGGGCGATGATGCCGGTGCAGCCGTTCAAGAGCAGCCACTGGACGTGGCGCGCGAGGAAAGCGTGATCGACGGATAGATTTTTGTCGAACGGAGTGGTGATGGCGGGCATGACGCCGGACCAGTTCATCGAGTCTCCTTGAAGGCGTGCGTGGGCGCGGCGACACCCGCACGCGATGCCGCGGATGCGCCGTTGAAATCATGAGTCCGGGCTGGAGACACGGCGAGATTTGCAACCAGAGCGGGAAAGACGGGAGGGCGGACGGAGTCGGCATTCCATCCGAAGAGAAATTCTGTGGCTGTGCCGCAGATGCGGCCCTGACAGGGACCCATGCCGCAGCGGGTGTGCAGCTTGGCCTCGCGCCAGCTGGAGCGGGAGCAGAGGGCGGCGTAGGGGACATCTTCGCAGCGGCAGATGAAGGTGTCTTCCGCGGGAAGAGTTCGCAGTTGGGGATCGAGCGTGCAGGCGCGCTCGAGGGCGCGTACAAAGGCGAGCTTGCGACGGCGACGGCGCGCAACCTTCTGCGCCCTGGCCGTCTGGGCGGATGCGGCGAGCGCGGCGATCTCGCCTTCAAGCAGAGCGAGCTCGACGCCGCCGATGCCGGTGGGCTCGCCGGCGCAGTAGATGCCGGGAACCGAAGTCTCGAGCAGGCCGTTTGTGGAGACGAATCCGCCGGCGATGCGGCAGGCGAGCAGCGCGGGCAGCTCGATGTTGGGGACGAGATGGAAGCCGCAGGCGAGATAATCGCAATCGACGTCCCAGAAATTGTGGCCCTGGCGCAGGGTGACGGCGCGCAGGCGATCGGTACCGTGCGCGGCAATGGGCCAGCAGCCGGTGCGCAGGCGCGCGGAGCGCAAGGCGAGCGCGAAGCCGGCGCCCTGGGCGAGTTTCGCGGGCTCGAGGGCAAGATGCGCGGCGAAGCGGGCGAGCTGCGCAAACGAGGCCTGCTCGCAGACGGTGACGATTTTTGCGCCGCGGCGCGCGAGATGGGCGGCAACGGCGAGCAGCAGCGGACCGGTTCCGGCGACGACCACGCGCTTGCCTGCGATGGGCAGGCCGCCGCGCACCAAAGCATCGAGCGCGCCGGCGCCCATCACGTTGGGCAGCGTCCAGCCCGGGAAGGGAAGGAAGCGCTCGCGCGCGCCGGTGGCCAGGATCAGCTTTTTGAAGCGAAGCTCGGCGTGGCGGCGATGGGGTGGAAGGGAAGAACCGTTTGGCGACGACGGCGGAAACGACGAGGGCTCGGCGCAGAGCAGGTTGGGCTCGGGCGAATCGAAGATGCGCCAGCCGAGGAGAGGAACGGCGGAGGAGCGATGGAGACGGGCGATCCAATGCTGCGCGGAGCGGGGAAGATGCGCGCCGCTGCGCCAGATCTGGCCACCGGGCGCGGGATTGTCGTCGACGACAGCGACGCGCAGGCCGGCTTCGGCCGCGGTGACGGCGGCAGCAATGCCCGCGGGGCCGGCGCCGGCCACGACGAGATCGAAGCTCTCCTTCATGGGGCGAACTCGCGGGCAGGATTCGCGGCCGGTTCCGAGGGCGCGGTGCGCACCTGCATGCCGGAGCGGCAGAGAATCTGGCAACTGCGCTGGTGAGGAACGCCGTCGATGGTCACGCGGCACTCAAAGCAGATGCCCATGCCGCAGAGCGGGGCGCGCGGCTCGCCGGTGACAGAGATGCGCGTAGGCGCGCCGGCCATGAGCACCGCGGCGGCCACGGTGGTTCCGGGCTGCACGGCGATGGGCACGCCGTTGACGGTGAGCGCGAGGGAGCGGACCGACTCAGGCATGGGACTGCTCCGGCGCGTGCGCGAAGATGCGGTTCTCCTGGGCGCTGCGGGAAAGGAAGCGCGCGGGCAGATAAGGCTCGGCGGGGATGGGCGGCTCTTCGTTGAGCAGGAGGGCGACGAGAAGCCTGGCCGTGGCCAGCGAAGTGGTGATGCCCAGGCCTTCGTGGCCGGTGGCGAGAAAAAGGGAATCGTCTTTGGGCCAGGTTCCGATGAGGGGAAGCTTGTCCGGCGTGGCGGCACGGAAGCCGGTCCAGACGCGAATGGCGTCGAGATCGGCGAGCCGGGGAAGATACTGCTGCGCGCGCGCGACCATGGCGGCGAGCAGAGAGTGGTGGATGGAAGCGTCCTCGGCGCCAAATTCGCGCGAGGAGCCGATAAGAATTTGGCCGGTCTTGCGCGGCTGCACGTTGAAGGCGACCGAATCCGCAGCCACCGCGTGGGCGCTGCGCAGATAGCCGAGCTCGACGAGCTGGTGATGGAGGAATCCGGGATAGCGGTCGGTGATGACGAGATGGCCCTTGCGCTTGCGGATGGGCAGCTCGGGCAGGAGGGCAACGGAGTCGGCTCCGCAGGCATTGACGATGCGCGCGGCGTGGAGCTCTTCACCGGAAGCGAGACGGACGCGGCCGTTTGCGGCGGAGAGGACTTGTTGGGGAGCGAGCAGGCGCGCACCGGCTTCCATGGCGGTGCGCATGAGGAAGGCGGCGGCCGAGGGAGGGTAGAGCACCGCGTCTGAAGGAACGAGCAGAGCGCCCGCAAGCGGGCGCGCAAGCTGGGGCTCAGCCTGAGCGAGCGCGTGCGCGTCGAGAATTTCCGCGGGGATGCCGGACGACTCATAAAGAGCGCACTTGCGGCGCACTTCTTCCATTTCCTCGGCATCGGCCGCGACCCAAAGGGTGCCGCATTGCTCGAATTCGACTTCCGGCGGAAGTCCGGGGGCGAGCGCGTGCCAGAGCTGCTGCGAGTAACGCGTGAGCGTGAGCTGCGCGGGCGAGTCGTCCATGGCAACAATGTGGCCCATGCCGGCGGCAGTAGCACCGCCGCCGACGAAGCCGGAGTCGACGACGAGGGTTTTCAAGCCGCGGGAAGCGCACGCGCGGGCGCAGGCCGCACCCACGATGCCGGCGCCGAGAATGATGACGTCGGCGGTAGAGCTCATGAAGGAATGCCTGCGGGAAAGGGATCACCGGGCTGCAGGATGAGACGGCTTTCGGAAGTGATGAAAGCGGAGCCGGTGATGGAGGGAATCACTTCGCGAGGCGAGCCGTTGCGCAGGCGGTACGAGGCCTCAAACGAAGTGCCGAGAATGCCCTGCTGGCGCCAGGTTTCGCCGGGCGCGAGTTTGCCGTCAGCGGCGAGGCAGGCGAGCTTGGCGCTGGTGCCGGTGCCGCAGGGGGAGCGGTCATAGGCCTTGCCGGGGCAAAGGACGAAGTTGCGGCCTCCTGTGCCGGAGGAAGCGGCGGGCGCGAAGAGCTCGATATGATCGATCTCCTGGCCCTCGGGGCCGGTCATGCCCTGGGCGCGCAGCGCGCCGCGAATGGCCCAGGCGTAATCGGTGAGGGCGTCGCGGTGGGGAAGCGCGAGATCGAAGGGCGCCTGCTCGACCAGGAAAAACCAATTGCCGCCCCAGGCGATTTCGCCGGTGACGGGGCCGAAGCCGGGGACGTCGACGACCACGCCTTTTCTCAAGCGGAAGCTGACGACGTTTTCGACTGTGACTTTGCCGCCGCCGTGCAGCGTGGCGCGCACCACGCCCACCGGGGTTTCGATGAGGTGCTCGCCGGGCTCAACGCGGCCGAGATGGGCGAGCGTGGCCATCACGCCGATGGCGCCGTGGCCGCACATGCCCAGATAGCCGACGTTGTTGAAGAAGATGACGCCGGCTGCGCAGCGCGCGTCCGACGGCTTGAGCAGGAGCGCACCCACCATCACGTCGGACCCGCGCGGCTCATTGACGACGGCGGAGCGGAAGTGGTCGTGCTCGGCGGCAAACCGCTGCAATCGCTGGGCGAGCGTGCCGCCTCCCAGCCTGGGCCCTCCGGAGACGACAACTCGGGTTGGTTCGCCCGCGGTGTGAGAATCGATGACCCGGATGGAGGGCATACGTATAGAACTATACCGATTGTCTACAATCTTGGATACTCCTTTTTATCCCTTAAAATGAAAAATGCGATACAAAATGGGGACAGGAAACCGGCGGCTGCCTACTGCCGGGAAAATGTCTTTTTCAGGGAGCCGTGGCACATGCCAGTTCGCGCAACCAGCAGCAAACATGCCCCTCGCGCGCGGGGGGATCACGAGGGCAACAGCCTGCGCAAGGCGTTTTTCGAAATCCGGGAACTGATCGTGCACGGACGGCTCTCGCCGGGCTCGTGGATCGTGGAGGCCGACTTGGCGCGGCACCTTTCCATGAGCCGGACGCCGGTGCGCAGCGCCCTGCACTGGCTGCAGCGCGAGGGCTACGTGATCGAGCACAAGAATGCGCGCAAATCGAGGATGATCGTGGCCCCGCTGACCAAAGAGGATGCGGGCGAACTGTACTCCATCATCGGCCACGTGGAGGGGCTGGCCGGCCGGCGCACGGCGGCGCTGCCCAAGGCCAGCCGGGTGGAGCTGGCCGGACGGCTCAAAGGCTTCAACAACCAGCTGCGGGAGATCCTTACGGCCAAGGATTCGCGGGCGGCGGGTATCTTCGATCTGGACCGCAACTTTCACCGCTCCATCATCGAGTCGGGCGCGGGGCCGCGGCTGCTGGCGCTGCACAAATCCATCGAACCGCAGGCGGAGCGCTACTGGCGGCTTTATGCCAGTTCCATCATCAACGACCTGCACTTGTCCGTGGCCGAGCACGACGAGATCATCGCGGCCATTGTGGCGGGCGACGCGGTGCGGGTGGAGCGGGGATTGCAAGCCAACTGGGAAAACGGCTGCAACCGGCTGGCGCACGTGATCGACATCTTCGGCGAACGGGGAAGCTGGTAAAGCGGGCGCGGGCGCAAACCTCGCAGGAGAAACCCACAGGAAACGGCGGGCGAGGAAAAGAATTTTCTTGACGTTCGCATCCGGTATTGTACACAATCGTTCACAAGCTTTTGTGCACTTCGTTTGCAAGCGGAGCCCTGCTTCCCGATGCCGGGGCTTCGAAGCTGGATTCCAGGAACATTCGACAACAACAGGCAAGTGCGGTTGAGCGCTATTGGAGGTCAGATGACACGCAGGAGCTGGGTCGTCCTATCCACGCTGTTGGGGCTGGTGTTGGGAATGTCGGCGGGGCGCATGGCGAGGGGCCAGGCGACAGGCGCGGGCGGGTTGACGGGAACGGTGTTTGATCCCACGGGCGCGGTGGTGCCGGGAACGAGCCTGACCATCAGCCAGCCTTCGACGGGCTTCAGCCGGACGGCGACGGCCAACGCCGAAGGGTCGTACGCGTTTCCCAACCTGATGCCGGGCCAATACGTGCTTAAGGCGGGCGCGAAAGGATTCGCCGACGCGGTGTACAACGACGTGACCGTGGTGACCGGGCGCACGCTCGACCTGAACGTGCGCATGAGCGTGGGCAAATCGACGCAGACGGTGGAGGTTTCAGGACAGGGCGAGACGCTGGAGACGACGACTAACACGCTGGCGACGACGATCAATCCGGACGCAGTGCAGGACCTGCCGCTGAACGGGCGCGACGCGCTGCCTTTTGCGCAACTGGTTGCTGGAGCGCAGAGCGGCGGCGACCAGCGGTTTGAGACCTTCGACGCCATGCCCAACGCATCGCTGAACATTACCGTCGACGGGATGAACGATAACTTCCAGAGATACCGCACTTCGACAACGGGCTTCTTCGATGCCGCGCCGCTGCGCATCGGCGCCATCGATGAGGTGACGGTTTCGACCAACGATCTGACCGCGGACGCGGGCGCGGAGGGCGCCGTGACCCTGCGCTTCGATGTGAAGAAGGGCACGAACCGGTATCACGGGAACGCTTTCTGGCAAACGCAAAACAGCGCCTTTGACGCCAACACGTACCTGAACAACGCCCAGGGAATTCCCAAACCCAAGTTTCACGTGAGCGACTTTGGCGGCAGCCTGGGCGGGCCCATCTGGAAGGATCGGCTCTTCTTCTTCGGCAATTACGAGCAGGAGTACGTTCCCGGCAACCTGACCGGGTACGCGCCCCTGCTCACGGCGGCGGCGCAGGCGGGCGAAATCTCCTACACCGTGACCAATTCCAGTACGGGCGCTCAATCCACGAGCACGGCGAACGTATTGCAAGTGGCGGCGGCAAACGGGTATCCCTCCACGGTAAACCCGATCGTGGCCAGCGAATTCCAGCTCATCAACCAGGCGGCCACAAAGGCGACCGTGATCCCAACCCAGAATCTGCCTTACCAAAACGAGCTGGTGTGGACGTATCCGTATAACACCGACCAGATTTTCCCCACGCTGCGGCTCGATTACCAGATCACCCACAGCATCGAGTGGCACGCGGTGTACGACCTATATTGGCGCACGTATCCGGGCGAGCAGGTGTATCCGGGCGACCCAAACACGAACAGCAGCTTTCAATCGAGTTACTCGACCCTGTCGACGGGCCTGGAGTGGTCGATTACGCCCTCTCTCGTAAACCAGCTCAACGCCGGGGTGCTGAATACGCAGGAGGAGTTCAACATCGGCCATTCGTTCAACCCGTTTGCATCAGAAAACAACCTGATCATCGCGGCGCCGAATTTCGTAAACAGCATTTTCGGATACAGCTCCAACGGCGGCAATGCGCTGACGCCGTGGATTCCCAACTACATGCTGCCCGAGCCGCGCAACAACCCGGTGCGCGACGTCAGCGACCTGTTGACCTGGAGCAAGGGGAAGCACACCTTCACTTTCGGCGGCGACTTCCGCACCTCTACCGACTTCGATACCGGCGTCGACGATCCGCCCGCCTACAACCTGGGCCTGAGCACCTACGATCCGGCACTCAATATGTTTAACGATACCAACTACCCGGGCATGAATTTCGCCGAGTCGAACAACGAGGATCCTCAGAACGCCGAGGACCTGTACGCCACGCTTACCGGCCGGGTGAACTACATTTCCGGCTACAACTATGTGAACGCGGCCACGCACCAGTACGAAGTGCTGGGTGTCTTCAAGCAGCCGGAGGCGCAGAAGGTGGGCGGGTTCTACTTTCAGGATGCGTGGCGCATAACGCCGCACCTGGCCTTGAACTACGGCTTCCGGTGGCAGTTCTCGGGGGCGATTCACAATACCAACGACACCTACACCAATCCGACGTTCGCCAGCCTGCTGGGTCCCTCGGGCGCGCTCTTCCAGCCGGGCACGCTGAACGGCGTGGCCAATCCGCAGATATCCCTGCGGCCGGCTCCCTATGGGCCCGATCTCGAACAACCCTCGCCGAACGTGGGTTTTGCCTGGAACCCGAACCTGGGCAGGGACAGTTTCCTGGGCAAGCTGGCAGGCGGGTCGAACCTGGTGATCCGCGGCGGCGCGGCGGTTACACACTACGACGAGGGTTGGACGACCTTCGAACAGGCCACCGAATACACGGATCCCGGAGACACGCAGGCTGTGTCGCTGGATCCCAACCCGCCGGCATCGACCCAACCCGCCGGGTACTTTTCCGCCGGCTCTCTGATTCTGGGCCAATCGACGCCGGCGCTGGCGGCGTCTCCCACCAGCTTCAGCTTCCCGGTTCCGGAGTCGGGCTTTACCTTCCTCGATCAGGCGTTCGCCACGGTAGATCCGAACCTGCGTTCGCCGTACATCGAGAACTGGTACATCGGCTTGCAACGACAAGTGCCGGGAAACACCGTGGTCGAAGTGAACTATGTGGGCAACCACTCCATCCATATGTGGATGAACTACGACCTGAACGAGGTGAATATCTTCGGGAACGGGTTCCTGAACGAGTTCCAGACTGCGCAATCGAACCTGTCAAGCTATGAACAGGCCAACCCCAATTGCCAACAGAGCACCAGCGCCCCGTGCAATTTTGAAGGAGCGACCGGCTCGCTGCCGCTGATGGAGCAGGCGTTCGGGACCGGAGGATCGGCGTTCACGAATCCCACCAACGTCAGCCTGGTATCTACCGGCCAGGCGGGCGCGCTGGCGAATGTGGTCCTCAGCAACTCAGCCTACTTCTGCAGCCTGGTGGGCAACGGCAACGGTGCATTCACTCCCTGCGTCAATAATGGATACACTTCCGCGACCAGTTACCCGATCAACATATTTCAGGCCAACCCCTATGCCACAGGCGAGCCGATCATGCTGCTCAGTGATCCGGGCAGCGAGTCGTACAACGGGTTGCAGGCGCAGGTGAAGCACCAGGCGGGTCACGGCCTGATGCTGATGGCGAATTACGCATGGAGCCACGCATTCACCAACCGCTATATCGGCGACTACTACACGGCCGACGAAGCCATCAACAACTTCACCACGCTGCGCGACCGGAGGCTGAGCCGCGCGCCTTCACCCTACGATCAGCGGCACGCCTTCCGCACCTACGCCATCTATAACCTGCCCTTCCACGTGGGCAACAGGCTGGCGAAAGAGGGAGTGGAGGGATGGACGATTTCACCCATCTTCCAGTGGCAGGCGGGGCGGAACTTCAAGCTGCTGGGAGGGACGAACACCTACAACTACTACGACAATTGGGCCAACCAGCCGGACGTGAGCGACTCCGGCGTGGTGCGGGATGGAGTGACGGTGAAGCAACTGCAGAACGCGGTGGGCTACTACAAGGGACCGAGCTCCTCGGAGCCAATGCTGCTGATGAACCCGAATGTGTTCAACGGCACTTCAGCTCCTGTGTCCGGCACCGTTGGGCCTGAATCCACGGCAGGCGAGCTGGGCCAGTTTATTTACCTTCACGGCCCGCAGCTTGTGAGCACGGATTTTGCCGTGACCAAGGTGTTTCCGATCTTCGAGCACCTGAATCTGGAGATGCAGGCGGAGATGCTCAACCTCTTCAACCATCCCGAGTGGGCGATCATCGACGGGTACTCAGGGAACACGAACAACCCGGCGCAGTACGTGACGGTGACGAACAGCCCGGCTGCGCCCGGAACGCAGACCAATCCGGAGGGGTTGAACTCGAATGGGGCGCGGGATATCCAGTTCCGCGCGCAGCTACAATTCTAGAGCGGGATTTCTTTCGGTGACCGCCGCAGGCTCGCATCCGGCTGAGGAGGATGCGGGGGCGGCGGTCTTTTGTTTTGCGGCAATTCAGAAAAGTCGAGAGGGAGACGCATGAGACAGCGAAGGGCGCGGGCGGCGTGGGTTTGCGGATTTGTTCTGGTTTCGAGCGCGGCTTACGGGCAGTTGATGGCGGCGGATTTTGACCGCGCGCTGGATATCCAGGAGAAGTACAGCAAGCTGGTGATCGACCAGCCGGAGCAGCCGGTGTGGCAGGAGGGCGCCGCTGGGGATGTAGACACGTTCGTCTACCGCAAGAGCGTGGAGGGCGGGCACGTGTTCGAGCTGGTGGATGCGGCGGCCCAGACCAAGCAACCGGCCTTCGATCACGCGAAACTTGCGGCCGCGCTTTCTGCGGCGAGCGGCGAAAGTGTGAAGGCCACGACGCTGCCGTTCATGCGCTTCCGCTACAAGGACTCGCGGAGCGCGCTCGAATTCATTTGGAATGGATCGCGCTGGCACTGCGACCTGCAGGCGTACACCTGCGCGAACCAGGGATTGCTGCATCCGGGCGAGGAGGAGTACGAGGGCGACGACGATTACGACGATACGCCGAAGGCAGTGAATGGCGCCGACAAGACCAAGGCCTCGCCGGATGGGAAATGGCTGGCGTACGTGGAGAATTACAACGTGCACGTGCGGCCGAAAGATGGGAAAGCGGGGGATGAGAAAGAGGGGGACGGGAAAGGGAAGATGGAGCTGAGCGCAGACGGCTCGGAGGGCAATTATTATGCGCTGGATACGCTCACGTGGTCGCCGGACTCGAAATATCTTGTGGCGTACCGCATCCGGCTCGGCTACCGGCGGCTGATTCATTACGTGGATGCAGCGCCTGCGGATCAACTGCAGCCGGAATCTTCGACAATGGTGTATCCCAAACCCGGCGACGTGCTGGCGCTGCCGCAGCCGGTGCTGTTCGATGTGGCGGCGAAACGAGAGATGCCGGTCGAGAACAGCCTGTTTCCCAATCCCTATGAGCTGAGCGCGCCGGTGTGGTGGAAGGACAGCCGGGGATTCACCTTCGAGTACAACCAGCGCGGGCACCAGGTGTACCGCGTGATTGAAGTGGACGCGCACACGGGAGCCGCGCGCGCACTGATCACCGAGCAGAGCGATACATTCATCAACTACGAGCCGCTGGTCATGAACCAGTACGACACGGGCAAAATTTACCGCCACGACGTGGATGACGGAAAAGAGATCGTCTGGGCGTCAGAGCGCGACGGATGGGAGCACCTTTACCTGATCGACGGGAAAACGGGAGGCGTGGTAAATCAGATCACCCAAGGCGACTGGGTGGTGCGCGCGGTGAATTACGTGGACGAGAAGAAGCGGCAAATCTGGTTTGAGGCGAGCGGGATGAATGGCGGCGAAGACCCGTACTTCGTGCACGGCTACCGCATCAACTTCGACGGGACGGGATTGACGCCACTGACGCCGGTGGAGGCGAATCATCATCTCGAATACTCTTCGGACGGGAAATATTACGTGGACACGTGGTCGCGGATCGACATGGCGCCCACGATGGCGCTCTTTCGCACCGAAGACAACAAGGAGCTGATGGAACTGGAGCACACGGACATTTCGAAGCTGGTGGCGGCGGGATGGCATCCGCCGGAAGTGTTCACGGCGAAGGGGCGCGACGGCAAGACCGATATCTGGGGCGTGATTTACCGGCCGGCGCATTTCGACGAGCACAAAAAGTACCCGGTGATCGAGGACATCTACGCGGGGCCGCAGGGATCGTTTGTGCCCAAGTTGTTTTCCGCGCGCGTGGAGCCGCTGACGGAGCTCGGCTTTGTGGTGGTGCAGATGGACGGGATGGGGACGAACAACCGCTCCAAGGCATTTCACGACGTGGCCTGGCACAACCTGAAAGACGCCGGTTTTCCCGACCGCATTCTGTGGCACAAGGCCGCGGCGGCGAAGTACCCGTGGTACGACATCTCGCGCGTGGGTGTCTTCGGCACCTCAGCGGGCGGGCAGAGCGCGATGGGAGCGCTCTTGTTTCATCCGGAGTTTTACAAAGTGGCGGTTTCGAACAGCGGCTGCCACGACAACCGCATGGACAAGATCTGGTGGAACGAGCAGTGGATGGGCTGGCCGCTGGGGCCGCAGTATTCGGAGTCCTCGAACGTGGACAATGCGTGGAGGCTCCAGGGCAAGCTGATGCTGGTGATGGGCATGATGGATCACAACGTCGACCCGTCGTCGACATTGCAGGTGGCGGACCGGCTGATCAAGGCCAACAAGACGTTTGACCTGCTGGTGGTGCCTGAGGCCGATCACGGCACACGGGGACCCTGGACGCGCTACACCAATCGCAATCTCTTCGACTATTTTGTGAAGAATCTGCTGGACGAGGAGCTTCCCGACTGGAATGCGCAGCCGGCGACGGCGACAGCCGCGACGGGCAACGCGGAGGCGGAGCCGTAACGCGGGCGCGGGATTCCATGCTCAGGCGCCGCAGCATACATACGCGCCGGAAGAGCGCAGCGCGGATTCCAGCGAAGCCATCTTCTTGAGCAATTCGGCCGGGTCCTGGGGCTTGACGAGGAGCTCCCAGGTGAATCCGCGGGCGCGGGCATCCTGCACCAGCGGGCTGGCTTCCGACTGCGCAGAAGAGAGAATAATGCGGCAGTCGGGGCGCGCGGCGGCAAGAGATGCGCACATATCGACGCCGTTGACCCCGGCAAGAATCAAGTCGCAGATGGCGCACTCGGGAGCGAAGGAATCGAGGAGCGCGAGGGCAGCGGCGCTCGAGTACGCGCAGCGGACATCGTGGCCCGCATGCTTGAGAATGAGGGCCAGCGTGTCAGTCACGTTGCGCTCGTCGTCGACGATAAGAATGCGCATGGCTCGGTGCCAACCCTCCCGACGATGTGAGCGCGCCGGATCGCGTCTGCGCGGCACGGTTCGATTCGCCAGAGCATTTTCGGAACGCGCCCAGACTTCTTGAGAGCCGTGAAAGGTGGCTTTTTCTTAAGGGGAAAAGCCACTTGAGTGCGTGCTGCCGTTCAACTGCACTTCCGAAAATGCCGTGGCCGCAGGCCAGAAGATAGAGATGACGGTCCCGCTTCTGCCGGACTTTTCCGTGCTGCGCACTTGAATCTGGCCGTCATGCTTGGCGACAATGCCGCGGACCACCCAGAGCCCGAGGCCGGTGCCCTTTTCCGGCTTGGTGGTGTAGAACGGCTCGAAGACGCGGGCGACATTTTCGCCGGGAATGCCGCAGCCGGAGTCGCCGATGGTGAGGCGCACGCCTGCCTGGCGGCGGTTCCATTTGCGCGACGGGTGCACGGAGACGGAGATGACGCCCTGCGCCGGAGTGGCTTCAATGGCGTTCAGCAGCAGGTTGTCGACAACCTGACGCACTTCGTCGGGAAAGCCGACCGCGTGCAGGCCGGGATGGACGCGCCGGAGCAGGCGAATGCCCGCGCGCCGGCTCTTCTCTTCGAAGATCTGCATCGATTCCTCGACGATGGCGGAGAGATCGAATTCCCTGGCCACGGTGCCGAGCCGGTAGTAGGAGAGGCTTTGCTTGACGATGCGGGAGACGCGGGCGAGCTCGCTGCTGGCCGTGTCCACAAGGCTGCTCGCGTCACTATCGAGGGGGGAGATCTTGAGCAGGTAAAGGGCATTGGTGACGGAGGAGAGCGGATTGTTGATTTCATGGGCGAGCGAGGCGGCAAGCTGGCCGGCCGCGGCCATTTTTTCCGTTTTGCGCAGGGCCTCCTCGATTTCCCTGCGGCGCCGTGCCATTTGCAGGTGGGTTTGCACGCGAGCGGCGAGCTCGTGCGCGGTGAAGGGCTTCACGAGGTAATCGTCGGCGCCGGCGCTCAGGCCTTCGACGGTGGCTTCTTCGCCGGTGCGCGCGGAGATGAGAATGACGGGGATGGTGTTGGCGGCCGGGTCGGCGCGCAGCGCGGCGAGCAGCTCAAAGCCATCCATCTCCGGCATCATGATGTCAGTGAGCACCAGGTCGGGAGGGTCGCTCGCGATTTTTTCCAGGGCGGTTTTTCCATTCTCGGCCGTAGTCACGGCAAAGTGCGTACTCAGCAGGCGGCGCACGTACTCGCGCATGTCGCGATTGTCATCGACCACGAGGACGCGGCCGGAGACGGCTGCGTGCGCGGGGACAGGATCGAGGGCACGGCTCGTCCCGAAATAGAGGGGAGGCACAACTCCGGCGGCTTGCGCAGATGCGTCCCCGCTCTCGAGCCAACTGAGGGCTTCTTCCACGTAGGGGGTTGCGCCCGCGGCGGCGGAGGAAAGCTCGCGCCCAGCCGCGATGCTCTCCTCAGGCAGATGAGCAGTTCCGAAGGGGATGGATACGGTGAAGGCAGAGCCGGCTCCGGGTTGGGAGGCAACGGCGATGGAGCCCGCGTGCAGCTTGACCAGCTCGTGCACGAGGGCGAGGCCGATGCCGGTGCCTTCGTGGGTGCGCCGGCGCGCGCCCTCGATGCGATGAAAACGCTCGAAGAGATGGGGGATTTCCTCGGGGGCGATGCCGGTGCCGGTATCGCGCACGATGAGCTCAATGCCTGCGGCGCAGGCGCGCAGGGAAACTTCAATTTCTCCTTCAAAGGTGGACTTGAAGGCGTTGGAGACGAGATTGAGGACGATCTTTTCCCACATTTCGCGATCGACGTAGACGGGCTCCGGGAGCGGCTCGCAGCCGAGGATGAGACGGAGGCCGGTCTGCTCCATGGCGGAGCGGAATTCGCTGGCCAGCTCCGCGGTGAGGGCAGAGACGTCTGTGGGCTCGTAAGCGGCGTGCACGCGGCCGGCCTCAATGCGGGAGAACTCGAGCAGGGTGTTGACGAGCTTGAGCAGGCGCAGTTCGTTGCGATAGACCAATTCGAGATCGCAGCCCGAGAGGGCGCGCGCAGGCGACGACAAGGCCGACTCGGTGGGGCCGAGCACCAGGGTGAGCGGCGTGCGCAGCTCGTGGCTCACGTTGGAGAAAAAGGTGGTCTTGGCGCGGTCGAGTTCGGCCAGGGCCTCGGCGCGCTTGCGCTCCTGCTCGTAGGCGCGCGCGTTGGCAATCATGGCCGCAATCTGCGCGGAGAGCAGATTGAAAAAGTCGCGGTAGTTCTCATCGAAGAGCATGCGCGCGCTCACGCCGGCGATCATGAATCCCGCGAACTGATGCGCGAGACCGGAACGGATGGGCACGACGGCGGCCGCGTCCGGAGGATCGGACCAGGGACCGGCGGGAGGATGGTCGAAACGGGCCTGGACTCCCTGGATGAGCTGCATTTCACCGCCGGCAAGAGCGGCGGAGAGAGGCCAGATTTCCGCGCAAGGGGAAACGAGATCAAACAAAGCAGGACAGGCGCGGTCGCCGGGATCGGCGCCGAGAGAGCAGGCGAGGCGCGCCGATTGCTGTTTTTCGTCGAGCAGATAAAGGAGGAGAAAGGGAACGTCCTTGGGATAGGAGGAGAGCGTCTGGGCGACGATGGCGCCGGCTTCTTCAGCCGAGCGAGGCTTGGCCGAGCGGGCGCCCAGGTCGCGCAGCGCATGGATGCGCCGCTCGCCCAGTACTTTTTCCGTGATTTCGTGCACCGTGGCGAGGACGCCGCCGATGCCATTGGGCGCGGTCTCGTCGGGGACGGGGCTGTAGGCGACGGTGAAATGGGTTTCTTCAAAAAAACCGCGTCGATTGATTTCGAGGGGAATGTCTTCCATCCAAGTGGCGGGACCGCCGAGAAACGGAGTTTCAACCAGCGGCTTGAGGACAGGCCAGATTTCTTTCCATACCTCGCGCAAAGGCCGGCCCAGGGCCCAGGGGTGCTTGGTTCCCAGGATGGGGATATAGGCGTCGTTGTAGAGCGAACAGAATTCCGGGCCCCACCAGAGGAGCTGGGGAAAACGATTGGCGAGGAGAAACTTCGCCATCATGCGCAGGGCGGGCGACCAGGAATCCGAGGCGCCAAGAAGGGTCTGGCTCCAGTTGGTGGCCTGCATCCGGCGGTCCATCTCGCTGCCGCCGGCAAAGACGGGGTGGAGAGACTCGGTGCCGGCGCGGGAGCTGCCGTTCATGGATGACGGCTCACCGGCACGCTGGCCGTCAAGCTTGCCCGCAAGCGCGTCTGGAAACTGATCGGAAGTCTCGCCCGTACGCTGCTCGCCCACATGCGGAGTTGCCGTAGAGGAACCCAATGCGTTGTCGCGACCCCCTGAAACGATGAAGAGACCAAGGAAGAAATAATCTACTTAATCGTGATTCCCGGCTTTCCCGGCCACCTCGAAGCGCCGCCGTCCGAAGGGGAAGACAAGAGTCTATACATGACGACAACGCGAGCATCTGCTCCTACAAGAACGATGATTAGATGGCGGCCGCTGGAGAGATGGTTGCCAGAGGGTCTTTCCGGGGAGATGGCTACTGGGCGGCGCGGTGGGGAGCTGCCGGCGAAATGGCGCTGTCCGGGCGGGCGACGGCGCGCACGGCGCGGAGGAGCTCCGGCGCAGTGACGCCCTTCAAGAGCCGGGAGTGGATGGGGGGAAGGCGCGAGGGCTCGAGAGAATAATCGGGCTGGTGCATGGCAAACAGCACGAAGCGGCTGGCGGTTTTGCGGGCGCAGGCGAGCAGGGCGCCGGGAGGGCAAATGTCGAGGAGGGCCTCGTCGAGGAGAACCACGTCGGGCGCGTGGAGCTTGAGGAGACGGACGAGCTGGCGGCTCGACGATGTGGCGGCGACGAGGTCCATGTCTTTCTGATGGTTGATGACGATGCTCCAGGCCATGCGGTCGAGCTCGGCGGCCATGGCGAGCAGGATACGAATGGGCGCGGGAGCGAGGCCGCCGGCGGAATCCTCCTGGGCTTGGGAATGGCCGGCGGCGTGGGGAGATTGACCCAATGAATCGGAGTGCGCCACGCAGAGTCCTTGAATAAAATGATTCGCTCGAAGTCGTCCGCATCGGGCGGAACAGGAGGGATGATAGCGAGTCCGGGAAAAAAGCAAATCCGCCGGAAGTAGGATCGGACTTTCTTCGTGTCCGGTTCGGTTCACTGGGTGACGGTAACGGTGATGGCGACTGATGGGGAGACGTTGCCGGAGGAGCCGGCGGCGGTGACGGTCACGGTGCCGGTTTCCGACTGGGGCGGAGGGCTGCCGCCCGAGCCGGATGAGCCGCCGCAGGCGACGAATCCAGCGCAGATTGCGAGCAGCGCGAGGACGATGAGGGGCAGCCCGCTGCGCAGGCGGCGCAGGGAACGCTTGCGTATGGCAGCCGAGAACAGGAGGCCGAGCGCGCCGGGAAAAAAACAAAGGGCTGCGCGGGAGAGTTCATGCGCGGGATCACGGCCCCGCGGAGACAGTGCGGCCACGGTCGCGGGCGCGGTGATGGTGACCGTGCCAGTGAGGGTGGAATTTGTGCCGGGCAAAGTATAGCTCGAGGGGTTGAAAGAACAGGTGAGGCCGGAGAGCGAGGAAGAGCAGCTCATGGTGACGGTTCCCGTGTAACCGCCGGAAGGCGTGATGGTGAGAGAGACGCCCGCATTGGCGCCAGCGTTGAGCGAGAGGCTGCTCTGGCCGGCGCCGAGGGTGAACGACGGAATGGGCGGAACGGTGGTTGCGCCTTCAGTGATATGGATGGGCACCACGAGCCAGAGTTGCGCGTTGCTTGCGGGTGTGATCCAGTCGAGGCTGGTGCTCGCGGGCGATTGCTGCTGGACTTGGCCCGCGCCGGATGCGGCCAGGACCAGACCGCTGGCCTTGTTGACGAGGGTGTAGGCGCCGCCGCCGGCGGTGACGAGGTTCCACTCCTGCGAGGCGTCGCCGGAGGACGCAGGATTGAGCACGACTGCGCTGCCGGAGGCGCTTGAGCCGGAGTTGTCGAGCACCTGCGCGGTCGTGCCCTGGGCCACGTCGAGATTGGCGATCTGGAGATAGCCGTCGCCGTTGCTCAAGATGGACCATTGCTGGCCCAGGGTTGCGCCACCGTCGCCGACGGCAAGGGCGAGAGGCGTGGCGGACGCGCCTACGGCGCCGGAAGCGCCGAGCAACTCACCGGCGCCCACGTTGACGAGTGTGTAGCTGAGCGCGGGATCGATTTTGCCGCCGAGAGCGTCTGCGCCGGCGAAAATGGCGGAATAATTTGCGGCGGAAGTCTGGGTCGAGCCGGAGGTATCGGCATTGTCAAAGAAAGTGAGGCCGTTCCAGGTGTAGGTGGCGTCGGGCTGGCCGTCGCCGTTGGTGAATCCGCCGCCGGTGCTTGGGGTGTTCACGCCTTCGGCGTCCCAGTACTCCAGCCCCATGCCGAGATGATTAGGAAGGCCCTCGAGCGCGGAGTCGAGATCGATGAGGAACTGGCGCTGGCCGGCGACGGTGGCGGGATACCAGGGATCATTCGCATCGAAGCCGTCTTCGTAGTGCTCGCCGGCTTCGATCACGAAGATGGGCACGCCGAGGGACGAGGCTGCATTGGTGAGGACGGTCTGCTCGACGGGTTGATTGCTGGGGTTGGAGGCTGCGGCCTGCGCGGCGGTGAGCGGGCCGTGGAAGAAGGGATAGTAGCTCTGGCAGATAGCGTCGAAGGGGATGTTGTTGCTGGCGGCTTCAGAGAAAAAGCTGCTCAGGTTCCAGGCCGGAGTGATGTGAATGCAGCGCAGCGGCGGAGGGATGGCGGGGCCGATCGAGGTGTCGGAAGCGGCGTCGAGCACGGCCTGCATGGCCTGTTGTTCGACGGCGGCGAAGCTGGAGAAGCTGGTGCCGGGCGAGGCGAGCGAGCCGAAGAGGCCGGTATCGACTTCGTTGCCGATGGAGACCAGGTCGGGCATAACGCCGGCGGAGCGGTAGCTTTCGATCTCAGATTTGACGTAGGCGTAGACATCGGACTCGAGCTGGGTGAGATTGTCCTGGGACCAAGCGCCGGGGATGGAAGAGGACGAGCTGCCGTCGAAGAAGAGGGTCAGCTCGACCGAGAGGCCGAGTTGCCTGGCGCGCTTGGCCTCATTGAGGTCGGCATCCTCCACTTCGGCGTAGCAGCCGTTGCCGGTGCAGGTTGCCGGGACGGCGCTGGTTCCGTTGAGGGTGAAGGTCTGGTAGGGCGGCGCGGATGTGGGTCGGATACGGACGAGATTGACGCCGTGGTTTTTCAAAAGGTCGAGAAGATCGCCTGCCGTGCCGGCGTCCTGCCACCAGGGCGTGTTGGCGGCAACGCGGTCGGCCTCCTGCTTTTCGAGAAGGGCCGTGTCCACGCCGCGGAAAAAGACGGGACGCAGCAGCCACAACTGGCTCTGTGTGGGCGAGGCGCCGAGCGCGGTCTGCACGAGAACCGACCCGGAGGACGATGAGCCGCCGGAGACGTCGAGCACGAGGCCGGTGCCTGCGTTGGCGAGCGTGGCGTAACCGTTGGTTGCGGCGGTGAGCGTCCACTGCTGCGTAGAAGTGGAGAGCGCGCAGGCGTTCTGGACGGTCGCGGTGGTGGCGCCGCTGGCAGCGGCGTCGAGGCAAAGGCCGGTGGAGAGATTGCTGACGGCCCAGTCGCCGCCGGGCAGATGCGTGAGCGCCCAGCGCTGGGTGAGGCTGGTGAAGCTGCGCGTGGCGATGACGGCTGCGGCGCCGGCTGCGGCAGACGCGCCGCCGTCGAGATCAACCTGCAGGCCGGAAAGCTGGTTGATGAGGTAGTAGGTTTCGCCGTTGAGGGGGCTGGGATCGACGGGCTCAGCCGGCTGCTGCGCGCAGGCGAATGCGGCGAGAACGAGGCCTAGGGCGAAAACGGAGACGCGGGTGCGCAGTTTCAAGAGGCTTGCAAGGAGAGTTTCCCTGCGCAAGTGAGCATACGCAGAAGGCGGGAGGGCCGCATCCGACGAAAGACGGATTGGGCGAAAGACGCATCCGGTGACCGGCTAGCCGCGAGTGCTCGAGGACAGACGCGTGCTGGGAGCGAAGCGGCAGCCGATCTGCAGCCGTAACCACGCCAGGGATCGCGGACAACGCGGGGCGCGCGAACCTGGTTGGGAATGGCTCAAAGCCAGCAGCAACAATCGGTTAAGTGGAGCGGAGTAAATCTGGAGGGGCAATCCGACTTTTGTCGGATGCATGTGCCTTTTTGAGGGCATACCCTTCGCAGACGTGTTGAATTTTGGGGGGAGGTCGATCGGAAATGCGGTTGAGCTCGAGTTCAATGAAAAGGTTTGCTTTTGTCCTGGCGATTCTCGGCATGGGGGCCGGCCAGGCTGCATTCAGCCAGAACACAAACTCAGGAGAAATCAAAGGACAGGTGACGGACGCAAGCGGCGCGGTGATCTCCGGCGCGAGCGTGACGCTGGTGAATACGGCGACCGGCGTAACCACGAAGACAGGAACCAACGGCGTGGGGCTATACGATGTGCCTTCGCTGCCCACCGGCCCGTACACGATTACCTTCAGCATGAGCGGGTTCCGCGACGAGGTGCGCAGCGGGATCACCCTGCAGGTGGCCACAGTGGCCGTGGACGCGGTGATGCAGGTGGGCACTGCCAACCAGCAGGTGGTGGTGACGGGCGATGTGCCGCTGCTCCAGACCGAGGACTCAGCGCAGCATCTGGACCTGGACACGAAAGCCGTTCAGGATGCGCCGGTGGTGGGCGGGGTGTGGTACAACGAGCTGACCAACGAGCTGCCGGGCGTGAACGGAGGCGGCGGGCAGGATGCCTCCGGGCAGGGGATCGGCGTGAATGGGACGGAGGGCTATTCAGGTACGTTTTTGATCGAGGGCGCGCTGGCGCAGGAGCCGCGCGACGCCAATGCGAGCGACAATTATCCGCCCATCGACGCCATCCAGGCCGTGAACGTGGAGACGAGCAACTTCGGGGCGCAGTACGGCAACGGTGTGGCTGCGTTCAACGTGACCATCAAGAGCGGCACCAACCGGTTCCACGGCTCGCTGTTTGAGTTCAACCAGAACAACGATTACAACGCCAGGAACTATTTCAATCCTGCGCCGGGACCGATTGCGCCCCTGCACTGGAATGAGTTCGGCGGCAGCATCGGCGGGCCGGTGCTGCGGAAAAAACTGTTCGGCTTCTTTGCTTACCAGAGGAATCCAGAAACATCGTCGGGGGTGTATACCACCACAGTTCCCACCACGGGCCAGAACGGGACCACCAATATGACGGCTGGCTGCTTTCCGGTGACCATCAACAATCCCAGCACGGGAACGCCTTACCCGAACAACTGCATCAGTACGGCCATGGATCCGGTGGCGCTGGCAATCCAGAAGTATTTCCCTGCGCCCAACCTGGTGGGCGCCAATGCTTATGTGAATAACTACCGGGTGATACAGACCACGCCGACGACTTCAACCTGGTACGTGGGCAAAGTGGATTACGATGCCAGCGCGAAGAATCGCATCTCGGGATCGTATCTGTATTTTCCCATCGGCCCGCTCACTTATAACGTAGACGCCTTCTGCTCGCTGGGTTTCGATTGCACCCTGGGCAACAACTACAACATGGATGCGCAGATCAGCGATGTTTGGACGATCAGCCCGACGATGGTGAATGAAGCCCGCATCGGCGGCGTGCGCGAATTCGACAAATATATTCCGCCGACCTACAACAAGGGCTATCCGACCACGATCGGCCTGGAGCCGACGTACGGAACGGATGCGCCGGCGAATATTTTTCCCACGGTTACGGTCAACAGCAGCGATGCCATCGGGGGCGTCGGCATCAACGGCGGGGTGCACGCGTTGCTGGCCGATGGCGCGATCGTGGAGTCGGACATTTTTACGCTGATCAAGGGCAGGCACACGATCAAGATGGGAGGCGAATTCGACAAGAGCTACCAGAACTACACCAACTGGGGCGATATCAGCTCAGGGAATTTCGTTTTCGACGGCGTGGCCAGCGGCCAGCCTTACGCCGACTTCCTGCTGGGCGAAGTGTATGGCTGGTACGTTTACGACTACACGGAGACGGGAGCGCGCATGTGGAACATGGGCGCGTTTGTGCAGGACGATTACAAGCTGAACGCAAAATTGACGCTCAACCTGGGTCTGCGCTACCAGTACCAGGGCGGATGGGGCGTGGTGAACAATCTGTGGGGAACCTTCAGCCCCACGGTCCTCAACACCGGGCAGTACGCGCCTCCGAACACGCTGGGCGCCATGACCTACGGCGGCCAGGGCGGGCGCACGCACATCCAGGACGGCGGCAACCAGTGGGTGCCGAGGGTGGGATTCTCATGGGCGCCGATACCGAAGTGGGCGTTCCGCGGGAGCTACGGCATCAGCGATCAGCCGTGGTCGGTCGATCCCTACACGGCCGCTCTCGGTATCGGACTGAATCCGCACGGAAGCGAAGGGTACGGCTCTTCGCCGGCATTCCTACTGCAGGACGGTCCGGGTCCGGGTGCGGTTGCGTACCCAACTCTTTCCAGCCTGACGGACTACCAGTACAACTACGACGACGTCTCCTATTACCCGGTGCATCGGCAGAGCACCTACTATCAGGAATTCCTTCTCTCGGTCCAGCACGAGTTCCCCTTTCAATCGCTCGTGGACGCGAGCTACGTGCACACCAAGGGAACGCACCTGGGATTCACGCGCGATATCGACCAGAACCCTGCGAGCAAGATGACGCAGTATACAGACTGCTACTCCGGTATCAGCGAGTATCCGCTGTTTTGCTCCATCTCCGCGGCGCTGGTCGACGGATATTCGAACTATGACGCTCTGCAGTTGCGGGTGGAAAAGCGCGCGTCATTCGGCTTGTATGGATTGTTTAACTACTCCTGGTCAAAGGAGCTGGATACGGGCACGGGCTCGGGCAACAACGCCACTGCCGACGTATGGCAGAACGCCTTTGACGTCCCCGGGAATTACGGGCTCTCCAAGCTCGATATGGCCAACTCGATCACCGGGGACCTTTCCTACGAACTGCCGTTCGGCGCGGGCCGGCATTTCTCGATGCACGGCGCGGCCGACGAAGCGCTGGGCGGCTGGAGGGCCAGCGGAATCTTTCAGATTCACAGCGGAATTCCGTTCACGGAGACGACATCGGTGAATGGCCAGGACGAGAGCGGGTCCGGCGCCAACCAGTGCGGCTGCGGCTACTCGTGGCTTCCCAATGTCGTGGGGAGCGCATCGGTTTCAAATCCGGGGGTGAACGAGTGGTACAACACCGCTGCTTTCACTCCGCCCACCCCGGGCACATTCGGCGATGAGCACCGCAACACGCTGATCGGGCCCAACTGGCGCGACCTGGATTTGAGCCTGGGTAAAGCGTTTCTCTTCGCCGAAGGGATTCGCTTCGAAATCCGCGCCGATATGTTCGACGCGTTCAATCATCCCAACTTCTCGCAGCCGGACAGCTCGGCGGGGGCAGGCGAAGCGCAGATTACGAGCACCGTCAACGGCGCTGAACGCAATATTCAACTGGGAGGGCGGCTGACGTTTTAAATATTCCGCGGATTCTTCCTCCGGAACGGCATGAGCCGGGTGGGGCGCCTCGCGCAGGGCGGCCATCCGGCTTTGTTGTGTGCGCGGGCGTGTGCGCGACGAATTGCGGCATACAATCGGGGGAGCAGGCATATCCTATGTATCCTCCTCGCGAACCGCGGTCTGCGCGCGGCAAGGCGCTTCTTCCTTTGCTGCTTCTCGCGCTTGCTTTGCTGCAGGGCGCCGGTGCGCAAACGGGTACGGCGAATGCGGAGCTCAAGGGCGATCTCGAACGCGGGCAGGCGGCGCTGAAGGCGAAGGATTCGGCGGCGGCGACGGAGGCGTTCCGCGATGCGCTCAAGATCGATCCGAAAAATGCCGAGGCGCACGCCAACCTGGGCGCCATCGCATTTTTCCATGGCGACTGCGGCGCAGCCATGCCGGAGCTCAAGAGTGCGCTTGCGACCGCACCCACGCTCGAGAATGCGAAGGGGCTGATCGCCATCTGCGAAAAGCGCGCGGGCGCGCAGGACGCGGCAGCCGACCTGGAAACGGCGTTTGCCGCGATGAAAGACGCGCAACTGCGTGTGCAGGTGGGCGTGGAGCTGGCCGATCTCTATTACCAGGCGGGCGACCTGGACCGCACGCTGCCGGTGGTGCACGAACTCGTCGCGCTGGCTCCGGAGAACGCGGACCTGCTGTTTTTTGCGCAGCGAATTTACTCCGAGATGGCCGACGACACCATGAACAAGCTGGCGCTGCTGGCGCCGGACTCGGCGCGGATGCAGCAGTTGATTGCGGAGAAGCTGATCAATGCCGGGGATTTGAACGGCGCGATCGAGCACTACCGCAAGGCGCTCGATGAGGATCCGCGGCTGCCGGGCGTGCACCTGGAGCTGGCGGAGGCGATTCTGGAAGGCGCGAATGACGCGGCCGCGCAGGCGGCGGCGCGCGCGGAGCTGGATGCGGCGGTGAAGGGCGAAGGCGACAACGCGCGCATTGAGTGCACGTATGGGCGCATTGCCGCACTGCAAGGAAATTTTGCCGAGGCGCTCAAGCATTACCGGCGCGCCTATGCGATGGATCCCGGCGATGGCCAAGCACAGCTGGGGCTGGGTACGGCGCTGGCCGACCAGGACCAACCGCAGGAGGCGGTGAAGTACCTGCGCATGGCGGCCGCGTCTGACCCGATGAATGCGCAGGCGCATTACCGGCTGGCGCGGGTTTGCCGCGCGCTCAACCTGGACGAGGAAGCGCGCAAGCAGACGGACCTTTACCAGGAGGTGCGCGCGGCCAAGGACCGCGTGGCGCAATTGTACCGGCAGATGAACCGCAGGCCGGAGCCGGAAGACGTGCTGCCGGGTGAGGGCCAGCCATGAAGGGCCTGTTGCTGCGTGGTGGGGCATTTGCGCTGCTCGTGGGGAGCGCGGCGGCGTGCGCGAAGGCCTCGGAAATTCCTCCCGCTGGTTTTACGCGCAAGGTGTGGCAAACACAGAACGGGCTGCCCGAGCAGACGGTGCAGACCTTTGCGCAGACTCCCGATCACTACTTGTGGATTGGAACCACGGGCGGGCTGCTGCGCTTCGACGGCGCGCGGCTGACGGTCTTCGACAGCGAGAATACACCCGAGCTCAAGGAGAACAGCGTTTTTGCGCTGATGGTTTCGCGCGACGGAAGCCTGTGGATCGGCACCGAGGGCGGCGGGCTGACGCGCTACGCGGAGGGAAGGTTTCAATCCTACGGAGCCAAGGATGGGCTGAGCGACGGGTTTGTGCGCGCGCTCTTTCAGGATGGCGCGGGAACCATCTGGGTGGGCACCGACAACGGGCTGCTGCACTTTGCCGATGGGCGCTTTGTGCGCGTGGACGGCGTGAACGGTGTGCCTGCGCTCGCCGTGCATGCGATTGCCGAAGACCATCGCGGAGGGTTGTGGGTGGGCGGCTCGCGGCTGCTGCGCTTCGATCATGGCGCGTCGCGCGAATACCGGCTGCCGGGGGTGAGCAGCCAGAACCGCGTCAAATCGATCCTGGAAACGGCGGACGGGACGGTGTGGGTGGGGACGGTCTCGGGCCTGGAGAAATTGCGGCCGGGAGCGCAGGAGTTCGAGCGCGTGGCCGGAATCCAGGGCACGGTGCGCGTGCTGCGGCAGACCAGCGACGGGAGTTTGTGGATCGGGATGATCGGCGGCGGGCTGCGCATGATCCGAGGTCGGGAGACGACTATTATGTCTGCCGAGGACGAGCTGCCCAGCAACACCGTGCTCAACGTGTTTGAAGACGACGAGCAGAATATCTGGGTGGGGACGCAGACGGGCATGTTGCGGCTGACGCGGACGCCGGTGCGCATTGTGCCGCTGCCGAAAAATGTGGATTCGGACTTCGGCACCATCTACGCGGACCGCGACGGAAGCATCTGGGTGGTTTCAACCGACGTGTTCCGCATGCGCGACGGAGCCATCGACGGGACGATTAGGGCTTTCACATTTCCGGGAATGGGCAACGTGCCGGTGCGCAATGTCTTCCGCGACCGCGCGGGTGCGTTGTGGATTGGCACCGACGGCGACGGCATCATCCGCCTCGATAACGAGGGCGGGGTCCAAAAGAAGCTGTGGATGACGACAAAGGATGGGCTGGTGAACAACTTCATCCGCGCCATTCTCGAGAGCCGCGACGGAAGCATGTGGATTGCGACCGACGAGGGCGTAAGCCACTGGAGCGAGCAGCGGGGATTCACGGACTATCGCGAGCGCGACGGCCTTTCCTACTTCAGCACGCGGGCGCTGCTCGAAGACCGCAACGGCGACATCTGGATCGGGACCGACCGCGGGCTGAACCGCCTCCACGCGGGCGCGTTTGTGCACGACGCGGCCACCGAGGGGCTGAGCCAGCGCAAGGTGTGGAGCATCCTGGAGGATGCGGACGGAGGGTTGTGGTTCGGCACGCGCGACGACGGCCTCTACCGCTGGAAGGAGGGCCGCTTGAGCCATCTGACCACCGACCAGGGACTGGCCAGCAACAGCATCTACCAGGTGATCGAAGACGCGCGCGGCGGATTCTGGATCAGCGGGCCGAATGGAATTTCGCTGCTGAACCGGCGCGACCTGAATGCCGAGGCCGATCAAATTGCTGCCGATCATGCGGGGCAGCGGGTTTCGCTGACGTTTTACGGCATCTCCAGCGAAGTGAGCGCGGCGCAGATTTACGGAGGGCGGCAGCCTTCGGGCTGCATCGACGCACGCGGCGAGGTGTGGTTCCCCACCAACCGCGGGCCGGTGCATATTCTCAATGCACCCGCGCCGAAACCGGCCGCGCCGCCGGTGGCCATCGACGAGGTGCTGGTGAACGGGCGCGCGGTGGCCGGGGACGGGCCGGTGGTGCTGAACCCGGGCAACAGCCGGCTGGAGATTGCGTACGCTCCGATCCTGCTGCGCTCGCAGGACGAGGTGCGCTTCCGCTACCGGCTGCGCGGGTTCGACGCGGGTTGGATCGATGCGGCGACGCGGCGCGTGGCCTCGTACACCAACTTGCCGCCGGGGAAGTTCACCTTTGAGGTGGCCGCATTCGAAGGCAGCAGCGCACTGGCCAGCAGCGAAGCCTCGCTGGCCGCGCTTGAGATCGTGCAGCGGCCGGTGTTCTACCGCACGCCGTGGTTCATTGCCGTGTGCGTGCTGCTTCTCGCCGCGCTGATTCTGGGCATTTACCGCTTTCGGCTGTGGCAGATCAAGATGCGGTTCGAGGCGGTGCTCGACGAGCGCGGGCGGCTGGCGCGGGAGATGCACGACACCGTGATCCAGGGCTGCGCCAGCGTTTCCGCTTTGATTGAGGCGCTGGCCAGCCTGCTCAAGCACGAAGACCAGCTCACGCAGAACCTGATTGAGCATGCGCGGACGCAACTGCGCAGCACCATCGACGAGGCGCGGGAAGCGGTGTGGAACCTGCGCCGCAACAAGGCCGCGGAGAACTCGTTCGGCGCGGCGCTCAAAGGCATGGCGGAACAAATTGCGAAGGAGTACCGCATTCCCATCAGCTGCGAGCTCAGCGGGCGGCCCTTTGTGCTGAACCAGTTTGCCACGCACGAGCTGCTGATGATGGTGCGCGAAGCGTTGTACAATGCGGTTCTGCACGCCAGACCGGAGAGGATCGAGATTCGCGCTGCATTTGCGCGGAACGACCTGACCCTGGAAGTGCGCGACGACGGCTGCGGGTTCGACCCCACGGCGATCGAGACGCATACCGAACATCACTACGGCCTGGTGGGCATGCGCGAGCGGGTGCAGCAAGTGGGGGGGAGATTTCACCTCGAAAGCGCGCAGGGCAAGGGGACCGAGGTGCAGATCCAGATTCCGCGCAAGGTATCAGTGGCCGAGGGCGCCATGATGGGCGCGTAATGGATGAGTGTATAAGACGATGAAGGACGGCGAACGCAGCAACGAACGCAACAATGAACGCAGCAATGAACGCATCGATCATCGCGTCAACGAACGCGTAGGTGATCGCATTCGGGTGCTGGTGGTGGACGACCACCCGATCATGCGCGTGGGCGTGGCTGCCATCATCAACGCCTGCGCCGACATGGTGGCCGTGGCGGAAACCGGGACGGGCGAGAGCGCGATCGAGCTGTTCGAACGGCACCGGCCGGACATCACGCTGATGGATCTTCGCCTGCCCGGCATCAGCGGCGTGGAAACCATTCGTAGAATCAGGATGCGCCATCCGCAGGCGCTGTTCGTGGTGCTGACCACGTATGAGGGCGACGAGGACATTTACCAGGCGCTGGAAGCGGGTGCGCGCGCGTATGTGATCAAGGGCATGCCGCACGAGGTGCTGGTGGACGCCCTGCGGCGCGTTCTGGCGGGAGGACGGTTTCTGCCCTCGCCAGTCTCGCGGGCGCTGGCCGCGCGCACGCCGGACTCGGAATTCAGCGCGCGCGAGCGCGAGGTGCTGGAGCTGCTGGCGCAGGGCGAAAGCAACAAGCGCATTGCGGCGCTGCTGGGCATTACCGAAGCGACAGTGAAGTGCCACGTGAGCGTGATCCTGATGCGGCTGCAGGTGGAAGACCGCACGCAGGCGGTGGTGGCCGCGCTCAAGCGCGGGTTGGTGCATTTGCCGCGCGAGGCGCGGTGATCCGGGCCTGAAGGGGTTGGCGAAAGACTTGTTTGAGTGGGGATTTGCGAAGAACGCGAGGCAGCAGGGGCTGAAGCCCCGTTCTCCTCTTACGCCCTTTTATGGCCCGGCTAAAGCCGTGCCCTTGTTACAAAGCCGGCTCGCCTCGTCTGTCCCGGCTGAAGCCGTGCCCTTGTTACATGGCCTCCTTGGGGTGAGTATTTCAGCAGCCTGTGAACGCCCGATTCGAAATCATGCGCGAGAATCCAGTGGCCCGAAGGCCACTGCTCCCTCCGGGGACTGAGCCCATTTTCCATAATGGATGGGTCAGGTTGAGGTGATGAGAGAGACGGACGCAGGGGCGAGACCGGCGGAAGATGCGGTAATTTTGATGGCGCCGGGATTGCCTGTGGATTGCACGATGGCGAGACAGAGTCCGTTGAACGCGCGGCGACGACTGGCCTTGAAATCTTCATGACTGAACGGGTCGCCGTTGTCGACGCCAATCAGTTTTCCCTCGCCCTCGACGGTGAACGCGATCTTATTCGCTGCCGTCGGCACCAGCCGGCCTTGATCGTCGTGAATCTCGATCACGAGATGCGCCACGTCGCGGCGATCGGCGGCCAACTCACTGCGATCCGTGGAGAGGGCGATGGCCGCGGGCTCGCCGGTGGTGGAGACTTCGATTGTCACGGCGACGGTTGAGTCTTTCACGCCCACGGCTTTGAGCGTTCCCGGCTCGTAGAGCACGTCCCAGGTGAGATGCAGATCGGAGGTGGTGCGCAGGACGCGCGCGCGCGGCGGATAGTCGCCGTAGATGTGCTCCATGCCCTGGCGCGGGAACTCGTAGCCTTTCACGCCCAGCGATTTGCGGTTGAGGAAGAGCTCCACGGTATCGCAGTTGGTGAAGCAGGTGACGGGAATCGGCTGGCCCTCCTTGCCTTTCCAGTTCCAGTGGGGAAGGAGATGGATCATGGGCGAGGCCGTCCACTGGCTTTGATAAAAGTAGAAGCCGTCTTTTTTGAAGGCGCAGGTGTCCAGGACGCCCGAGGGTGTGATGCGCACGGGCCAGAAGGCTTCACCGAGGTAGTCGATGCCAGTCCACATGAAGTCGCCGGCAACATAATCGTAGGTGCGGACGAACTGCCAGAGCTCTTCGGCGTCGAGCTCGCGATTCTGCTGGTAAAGAAAGAAGCGCGACGGCATGCCAGGCTGCGGGAAGAGATAGCGGTAGTCGCCGCGAATGCCGCCGATGCCCACGCTCTCGGTGCCGATGACGCGCCGCTCCGGATGCTGTGCGTGATCGATGCTGTAATACATATCCGCACGGTCGCGCCAGCGGTCGACGTAGTTGTAGCCGACGACGTCGAGCGTGGCGAGAAACTCGGGGCGGACGGTGTTGGAAGGCGGCTCGGAGGCGATGCGGTCGCAGGCCGCAGTGACGGGACGCGAAGGATCTTCGCGATGGAAGATGGCCATCAGCTCGCGCAGAGTGTCTACGCCCTCGGGTGCGGATTGGTCGCCGATTTCGTTGCCGGCGCTCCAGATGACGATGGAAGGATGATTGCGGTCGCGGGCGAGAAAGTTCATGAGGTCGCGCTCGTGCCACTCGTTGAAATACTTGCTGTAGCCGTGGCGGATCTGTCCTTTGGGCACGCGCCACTCGTCGAAGGCCTCAGCCATGACGAGGAAGCCCATGCGGTCGCAGAGGTCGAGGAACTCCTGGGCGAAGGGGTTGTGGCTGGTGCGGATGGCGTTGCAGCCCATTTCTTTGAGGATGGCGAGCCGGCGCTCCCACACGCGCTCAGGAACGGCGGCGCCCATGCAGCCGGCCTCAGGATGCACGCAGACGCCGTTTATCTTCACGCGCTCGCCGTTGAGCAGGAAGCCGCGCTCGGCGTCGAAGAGGGCTTCGCGGATGCCGAAGGGCGTGTCGCAGCGATCGACTTCTGCGCCGGATTTAAGCAGCGTGCTGCGGACGGTGTAAAGATGCGGATCGGTGAGCGACCAGAGGCGTGGCGAGCTGACCGAGAGCTGCTGCACGCACTCGGCCGTGGCGCCGGCGGCGACGGTTTGCGCGGATTGAAGCGTGGCCGCGACGGCGCCGTCTGCCGAAAGAATTGCCGTCAAGAGGGAGCAGGAAGCAGCGCTGCTGTGCGTGTTGACGATCTTCGTGCGCACTTCGATCTTCGCCGAGACGGGAAGGGCGGAATCTTTTTCCAGCGAACAGCGGACCGTGGTTCCCCATTGCGCGATGTGCAGCGGATCAAGCACGTGCACCCAGGTGTGACGGTAGATGCCGGAGCCCGAGTACCAGCGGCAGTTGGTCTGGTCAGAGTTGTCGACGCGCACGGCGATCAGGTTTTCCGCGCCCGGCCGCAGAAAATCGGCGAGCTCGTAGAAAAAAGGTACGAAACCGTAGGGACGGGTGCCGAGGAGATGGCCGTTGAGCCAGACGCTCGAGTTGTGATAGACGCCGTCGAAGACGAGGGTGACGGTTTTTCCGCGCCACGCTTCGGGTGCGTTGAAGCGCTTGCGATACCAAGCGATGCCGGTGGGCATGTAGCCGCCGGGACCGGCGGAGGGTGCATGCTCGTCGGCGGGGCCTTCAATGCTCCAGTCGTGGGGAAGGTCGAGGGAGCGCCAGGCGAAATCAGAGAAGTCCGGCTGCTCGGCGCCGGAGGGGTCGCCGATTTGAAACTTCCAATCGAAATCGAAGCTCTGCGTGAGGCGCGGCGAAGGCGCGTTTTGGGGCTGCGCGGGAGCGAGCGCATCGAGATAGGGCGCAGCGCCGAGCGCAGCGGCGCCTAAAACGGCTGCTCCGGGCGCGGCTGCAGCCAGCAGCTCGCGCCGGGTGATGCGCGGCATGAGATCTTGATTCGCGGAATGCATTCCGGCTCCCACGCAGGCAGGGCGGCCATGAGCCGGGAAAGCCGGCGCCGCCGCGCATTGCGCTGCCTTTGCATTCGAACACGGCAGGTGCGTCCTGCAATCCGACTTTGGTTGGATTCGAGCGTGGGTGCGATGGCCTATAGTGGCAAGGTTCCCGAAGAAGCATGTGCCGAGGCGTTCCCGTGGTGTTTCGGCCGCTCAGGATGCGAGGTGAACACGCAATGCGCGCACGCCTGATTTTTTCTTTCCTGCTCGCTTTCGCGCCTGGTCCGGCTGCGATGTGTGCGCAGGCGCAGAGCGCGGCGGGCATGGCGCCGTTCACGCTCGATCACCGGCGGGCGATGGAAGCGCACTCGCCCGTCGATGTCTCGTTTCTGCTCGATGCGCCGGCGGGCAAGCACGGATTCATTGGCGTGAAAGACGGGCACCTGGCCACGAGTGACGGCGAACGCATCCGCCTGTGGGGCGTGAATATTACCGACTGGAGCAAGGGCTCGCGGCAGATTCCGTCGAAAGACGATGCGCCCTTGTGGGCGGCAACGCTGGCGCGCTTCGGCGTGAACTGCGTGCGCTTTCAGTTTCTCGATCTCGAAGCGCCGCGCGGGCTTATCGCCGCGGGCCGCGACGACACACGCGCGCTCGATGCGGAACAGGTCGATCGCGAGGACTATTTCATCTGGCAGCTGGAGAAGCGCGGAATCTATATCGATTTCAATCTGCTGGTGGGCCGGGGTTTCAAGGCGGGCGACGGCGTGAAGGATGCAAGCCAGCTGCACCAGGGCGCGAAAGGAACTTCGCTCTTCGACCGGCGCCTGATCGAGCTCGAGAAGGAGTACGCGCAGGAGCTGCTCGAGCATCGCAATCCTTACTCGGGCGTCGAGTACACGCACGATCCCGGCGTGGCGCTGGTGGAGATCAACAATGAGAATGCGATCGACATCGGCTACCGGCCGCCTTCGCCGTTCCACGCGAGCGAGCTCGAGGGGATGTACAACCAGTGGCTCGCCGCGCACCGCAGCGCGGAACAGATTGCGGCGCTCAAGCAGATGGCGGGGGCTCAAGAGCAGGCGCAGGCGCCGCTGATGATCTGGCGCGGGCAGGCGGCGAGCGCGCCGCCGGAGCGCTTCGAGGCCGAGGCCGAGTTCTACAACGATCTGCAACGCGATTATTTCCGCGAGATGCAGGCGTATTTGAAGCAGACGCTGGGACTGGAATCGCTGGTGATGGATACGGCGGATCACAGCCATTCGAGCAGCGGGTACCCGATTTTGAAAGCGGAAATGGAGAGCGGTGCGGAGGTGATCGACGGGCATACATACTGGGAGCACCCGGAGGAGTACGTGCGCAAGTCGCCGATGGTGGACGATCCCTTCAATTCGACGGTGGAGGAGCTTTCGCGGTCGGCGATCAAGGACAAGCCGTACACGGTAAGCGAAGTGAATGAGCCGTTTCCCAACGATTATGCGGGCGAGGGCATACCGATCCTGGCCGCATACGGAGCGTTCGAGGATTGGGACGCGATCTTGTGGTACACGTTCGAGCCCAAAGAGGACCCGAGTTGGAAGCCGTACGTGGGCGACCCGTTCGACATTTCGCTCGACCCGTTGAAGATGCCGGAGCTGGCGGCGGGCGCGTTGCTTTTTCTGCGCGGCGACGTGAAGAGCGCGGCGCGGACGCTGGCGCGCACATATACAGCGGAGCAGGCGTATGCGAGCATGCTGCTGCCAGAGAAGACGGAGCGCCCATACTTTACGCCGGGATTTCCGGCTGAGCTTCCGCTCGAGGAGGAGATGCGCATCGGCTCGTTTGGAGGGCCGGCGACGCAGGCGTTTGCAGCCGCGCAGGCGGGCGATCCGATCCGCTCCGACACGGGCGAGCTTGCGTGGTACCACGGCGCGCCGGGGACGGGGATGGTGACGGTGGATGCGCCGCGGACGCAGGCGCTGATCGGTTTCGTGAAGGCGCACACAGCGGCGGCGGACGCGAATCTGGCCGCGGAGGTCGACAACGATTTTTGCACCATGCAGCTCAGCTCGCTCGATGCAGAGCCGATTGCGCGCGCCGGGAAGATGTTGCTTGTGGCCGGCGGGCGTGTGGAGAACACAGGGCAGCGGTGGAACTCCGCGGGAACGGCGGTGACCAACTGGGGCGAGTCGCCGACGCTGATCGAGCCGGTGCGCGGAACGCTCGAGCTCCGGCATCTTGCGCCGGCGCGAGCGGTGGAGCTGCAGGCCATCGACGGCGCGGGACAGCCGCTGGGCGCGCCGGTCGAAGGTGTGCGCAGCGCCGCGGGATGGAAGTTTCCGCTGGGGCAGACGGCGACGACGTGGTATGAGGTCACGGTGCGGCGCGGGGATTGACTGCATGAGACTCAATTTCCGGGCCTAAAGGCGCGATTCGCACTCATGTGCGAGGCGTCAGTGGCCTGAAGGCCACTGCTCCCTCCCCGGGGCTGAAGCCCGCCCTCATTTTGCGCACTTGATGGCCCGGCTGAAGCCGTGCCCTGGTTACAAAGCCACCTTCGATAGAATTGTTCAACCGCCTCTCAAGACACATTGCCGAATGTGGTTCAACGCGTCATGGCGGAGTGGACCTGCTCTTCGATGGCGGCGATCTGGATGGGCTGGCGGCCGGCGCGCACGAGCGCGGCGTTCACCTGCGCGAGATCAACGGATTTGAAGCGTTGCCAGGCGGCGATGGCCTCGCGGGCGGCGTGGGTCATCTGGTCGAGAAGCGCGAGCGCCTGCGCCGGAGCCGGGCGATGGCCGCTCTCGACGACGCGGAGAACGGAAGCCAGTCCGGCGTTGGCCTGCGCGAGTCCGGGTTGCTTTTCTTCCGAGCTTTCATTGGAGTCCGCATCCTCGCTGCCCTTGATCTGGTCAAGTTGCTTGTGAGCGCCGGCGAGAACGCTCGCAAGATCGGGTGACGGAGCGCTTGCGGCGAGCTTCGCAAGCTGGCTTTCGACGCTCTCGAGCTCGGCCATGGCTTTGCGGCTGAGGAGGGTTTGCGCGTAGACGGATTGGGCGAGCGCGAATTGCTGCGCGAGTTCCTGGGGCGTGGCGGTGACGCGCGGATCCATCACCACGCGCAGGGGACGTTCGAGCTCGGCGCCGTCGACGGTAAGGCGCAGGGTGTAATTGCCGGGCGGCACGCGCGGACCGGGAGGGGCGGCGGATTCGTTGTCCTCGTCTTCAATGCGCGCGCCGGCGCTGCCGGAGGCGAGATCCCAAATGAAGCGATGCTCGCCGGGAGTGGTGGAGAGGGTCTGCGGCTTGGGGAACCAGCGCTCGGCGATGGGCAGGAGCGGGCGTTTGGGCGCGGCCCTGGTGTCGCTCGCGAAATGGCGCAGGACGCGGCCCTGCGGGTCGAGTATCTGCAGCGTGATCTCCTGAGCGTTTGACGGAAGATAGTAATCGACGATGGCGCCGTTAGGAGGGTTGTCGGCCTGCGGCTCCTCTGGCGGTAGAGGCGTGCCGAGGAAAGTGTCGTTGTCGACGCGGATGGCGGGAGGCGGCGCGTAGAGATAAGCGCGCGCGGCGGCGATGGACGCAGCGTCAGACGCGATTTGGCGCAGCGGGGCGATATCATCGAGGACCCAGAAGGAGCGGCCATGCGTGGCGATGATGAGATCGTCGCCGTTGATGTTCAGATCGCGAATGGAGGAGACGGGCAGGTTGAGCTTGAGAGGCTGCCAGTGAGCGCCGGCGTCGAAGGAGACGGAAACGCCGAATTCGGTGCCGGCGAAAAGAAGGTTGCGGTTGACGGTGTCTTCGCGGACGGCGTTGAGAAAGTGCGTGGGCGCGATGCCGTCCACGGAGAGCTTCCAGGTTTTGCCGTAGTCGCGGGTGATGTAGAGATAAGGAGCGAGGTCGTCGAGGCGATGGCGGTCGACGGCGGCGTAGGCCGTGGCGGGATCGAAGTGCGAGGCTTCGATGAGCGCGATTTTGCTCCACGGCGCGAGGCCGGGCGGGGTGACGTTGGTCCAAGTCCGGCCGCCGTCGCGGGTGAGATGGATGAGGCCGGTATCGGAGCCGGCCCAGATTTCCTCGGCGTTCAGCGGCGAAGGCGCGATGGTGTAGACGACGCCGTAGCCGTGCTGCTCGGCATTCTCGACGGTGGGCGGCGATTTGTCTCCGTCTTTCTCCGCTCCCTCTTTGCTGGTCGCGCCGGTGAGGTCGGGGCTGATCGCGGTCCAGTGCAGGCCGCCGTCCACGGTCTTCATGACGAATTGCGTGCCCAGGTAAAGCGAGGTTTTGTCGGCGGGCGAGAAGACGAGCACGGGGGTCCAGGGGTCGCGATAGCGGCGTTTGTCGATGGGCGTGGTGAGGCTCAAGATCGGCCAGGGAGAGACATTTTGCGAGAAAGAAGTGCGGCGGTCGAAGCGCGAAACGCGGCCGTAGGCCTCAGTGAGATAAATGATGTTTTCATCTTTGGGATCGATGGCGATGTAGCCGCTCTCGCTGCCGCCGGGGATGAACCAGTCGCGCGTATCGACGTGGCCGTGATCGGAGCGGCTGTGCACGGCGATGGCGCCCGAGTCCTGCTGCGCGCCGTAAATGGAATACGGGAAGCTGTGATCGGTGGTGACGTGATAGAGCTGCGCGGTGGGCTGGTTGTACCAGGTGGACCACGTCGCGCCGCGGTCGAGGCTGATGGAGACGCCCTGATCGACGGCGAGAGCGAGGTGCGCGGGATTTTTGGGATCGACCCAGACCTGGTGATAGTCGTCGCCGCCGGGCGCGCCGCGGACGATCTCGATGGATTTGCCGCCGTCGCTGGTGCGATAAAGCGCGACGTTGGGAATGTAGAGCACATCGGGATCGGTGGGATCGATGGCCAGCGAGCTGAAGTACCAGGCGCGGCTGGTGAGGCGCGCGTCGGCGCTCATCAGCGTCCAGGTGTCGCCGCCATCGTCAGAGCGGTAGAGGCCGGCATGCGCGGGGCAATCGATGGTCAAGTAAACGCGGCGGCCCTCGGCGCCGACGGCGATGCCGGTGCGGCCCCAGGTGCAGTCGGGCAGGCCGTGGCCGGAGATCTGCGTCCAGTGCGCGCCGGCGTCAGTGGAGCGGTAGAGCGCGTTGCCCGGGCCTTCGAGGGGCGCGTAGGTGCTCCACGGCGGGCGATGGGCGTTCCACGTGGCGGCGAAGAGAATTTGCGGCGCGCTTTGCGCCATGGTGATGTCAGCGATGCCAACGTCGGGGCCTTTATCGAGCACGCGCTCCCAGTGGGCGCCCGCATCCGTCGACTTATAGACGCCGCGCGTGTCATTGGGACCGTAGGCGTGGCCGAGCACGCCCACGTAGACGGTGCGCGCGTCAGTGGGATCGACGAGGATGCGGCTGATCTGGCGCGAGTCGTCGAGGCCGATGGGTGTCCAGGTTTGGCCACCGTCGTCGCTGCGGTAGACGCCGTTGCCGGTCGCGAGATCGGAGCGGATGTCGGACTCGCCCGTGCCGGCGTAGAGCACGCGCGGGTCGGAGGGAGCCACGGCGAGCGCGCCGATGGAGGCGACGGGCTGGGCGTCAAAGAGCGGCTGCCACAAAGTGCCGGCGTCGGAAGTCTTCCACACGCCGCCGTCGACGGCCCCGAAATAGAAGGTGGCGCCACTGCCCGGCACACCGCTCACAGCCACGGCGCGGCCGGCGCGAAAGGGGCCGACGAGACGCCAGTGCAAGCCGTTGAAGAGCTGCGGCGAGATTTGCTGCGGCGAATCCTGCTGTGACGAATCTGGCTGCGCGGGGACGCCAAGAGGCGCGATCGCGGCGAGAAGGAGCGCGAGAGAACAGACAGCGCGATGCGGGGCGCGAAAAGGAAGGCGGAGGGTCGTGGTCATCGCTGCGTTGACTGTGCCCATTCTAGAATGTGGCGCGAATGCCGAGTTGGGCGGCGAAGGGAATGCCGACGGTTGTGCCGGGGCCGAAGAAATCTCCCAAAGCGCCTTCGGGGATCTCCAGTTGCTTCAGGCTGGTCAGCGGCACGGAGTTTGCGAGTGTGCAACTGTTGGGACTTCCACCCGGGCAAACATTGCTGACGACGCTTTGGCCGTTTGCATTGGGCGACATCTGAGACGCCGGAACCGGAAGCTGGACTACATTGACCGCGTAATTGGCGCCCGGGTTGTTGCGGTTGAAGAGGTTGAAGAACTCGGCGAAGGGATAGATCTGCCAGCGCTCGCCGATGTTGAAGGGGCGCGCGGCGCGCAGGTCAGTCTGCATGTAAGGCGTGCCGCGAAACTCGTCCAGGCTGGTGTAGGCTGCGGGGCCGTTGTTCAACTGAACCCAGATGCGGCCGGTGTTGTTCTGGTTGGTGATGGTGATGGGGCGCGCGGTTTCGAACTGATTGACGGTGCTCAACTCAAAACCGCCGCGGACGCGCAGAATTCCGGCGAGCACGAATCGATCGCGCACGTCTTCGCCGGAGGGACCGTAATCGCCGGGCCCGAAGGCATCGAGCAGGCCGGTGTTGGGATTTATGCAGACGCCATCGACATAGTCAAAGAGCTCGCCGAGCAGGCAGCCCCAGGTCTGCGCCTTGGAGAGCTGGTAGTTGGCAACCAGGCTGAAGTGGCGCGCATTGCCTTGCAGATGCAGCATCAGGGCGTTGTAGCTGGAGCGATTGTCGGACTGGAACACATTGACATTGGGCACCACGCTGGTTTGATCGGCGGCGTAGTTGGGGTCGGAAGCGGAAATGAGGGGAGTGAAGACGTCCTCGCCGCTGGTGTAAGGGAAGGCGCGGTAGCCGTGGTTTCCCTGCTCATGGGTATAGTCGGCGCTCGCCAGCCAGTGCGGGTTGAAAGCATGCTGCACGCCGCCGGTGATGTGAATGGCGTAGGGGGTTTTGTAATTGGAGCCGAGGAGATTGCCGGTGCTTGCGGCGCCGCCCTGGAGGCAGCCGGGACCGGAGAGCGCGTAGGCGCCCGGGCCTCCCGTCAGGCTGCACGCGCCGGTGACGGCGTTGGTGCTGTTGATGCCCTGGAACGCAGTGGCCCATCCGTTTTGCGCAAGATCGTCGTAGAAGAGGCCGAATCCGGCGCGAAAGACGGTGGTCTGGCTGCTGCCGGGCGAATATGCGAAGCCAAGGCGCGGGGCGATCTGCTTGCGGTAATCATGCGGAACCGAGGGCACGATGGGAATCTGAAGCGCTTTGAGGGTGATGTAGGCGCTGTCTTCCAGTTGCGTGCGGCCCTCGCCCTCGAAGAGCCCGAAGGTGGTTTGATAACGGAGGCCGTAATCGGCAGTGAGATGGCGGGAGACGCGCCAGGAGTCCTCACCGTACAACGCGATCCGTTGCACGTTCTGGGAGAAGCTGCCGTCGCCGGCGGGCGTGTAGGTGCAGGTTGAGCCGTCAGAAGCAGTGAAGTTGACGCACTGCGGGGTGAAGGTTCCGAAGACGCCGGGGTCCAGCACGTAATAGGCGGGGTCGTTGACATACTTGGCAAGTGTCTCTGCCGTGGAAGCAAAGGCGCCGCTGAGCACGGGCTCGTGAATGAAGTCGACGCCCCACTTGAGGGAATGCATTCCGGCGACGTGGCTCAGGTCGTAGCGAAACTGGTATTTGTCCTGATTGCGCAGGTCGGGGAAGAGGGTGATGGGAGTGGCGAACTGGTTGTCGCCAAAGGTTTCGAAACCGGAGATGGTGAGCGCGGTGGAGCTGAAGGGAAACGCCAGCGCGAAGCCCAGATCGGAGTTGCGCGTCTGGGTGAGGTGCAGCAGACTGGCTCCGAGAACAAGATTGCCCACCCAGGCGGGGCTGAAGCTGTAGGCGTTGCTGAGAACCAGGTTCCAATAATTGTTGTGCGTGAGCAGACCGGTAGAGGGCAGGGTACCCTGCTCCACCAGCGCGTTATGGGTGATATAGCCGTCCTGCGACGTGCGCAGGAACCACAGCGACTTTGGAGACTGATCCCAGTCGAAACGCAGCAAGCTATCGTAATCGCGAAAGGGAATGGGGACGGTGGGGGGAACGGCAATGGAAGCCACACCGGAGATGAGGCCATCGGCGGCCAGCTGCGCCAGGGCATCGAATTGCGTAGTGCTCGCCGGACTATAGGCGATGCTGGCGTCTTCATGCACATTCTCGAAGGAGGTAAAAAACCAGACTTTGTTTTGTACGACGGGGCCGCCGAGGGTGGCAACATAGTTCTGGCGTGAGAAGGGCTGCTTGGGATTGTTTACGCACACGCCGCCGGTGCAGGTTTGCGCCGGATTTTCGATGGGGAAACGCGCGTTGAGCGCCGCGGCGCGCTCGTAGAGTGCGCCCTCTCCGTGCCACTGGTTGGCGCCGCGCCGGGTGGTGATCACGACCGATCCGGCCGTGGTCCAGCCCGTGTCGGCGTCTTCATTGGAAGTGCGTACGGCAAACTCCTGGATGGCGTCGGGCGAGAAATTCTGCAGGAAGCCGCCGATCCAGTCGTCGGAGTCATCGAGGCCGTCGACCGACAGCTCGTTGTTCAAGCCGGAGCTTCCTCCGGTAGAGACGGCGGTGATGCGCGCCTTGGTGGGGTCGGAAGGTTCCACGGGCTCGGTTCCAGGAACGAGATAAGCGATGTTGGCGAAACTGCGCGCGGGGAGGGGAAGGGTCTCGAGATCCTGGCTGCCGACTACGCCGCCATGCACCGCACTGGCTGTGTCGATGGTTCCCGAGGTGATGGAAGATGAGTTGCCGCGCACGTTGACGGTTTCTCGCGCGCTTGCCGGATTCAGGGTTACCGCGATATCGCGCACCATGCTGACCGCGACATTGACGCTGGCGGTTGCCTGGGTAAAGCCGATGGCGGTGACGGTGACCCGGTAGGGGCCGGGGAGCAGGCCTTCAACGCGAAATTCCCCTTGCTCGTTGGTGGTGGCTTGGCGGGCGACGGAAGATCCGGTGGATTCCACAACCACGCGGGCGCCCACCACGCGCGCAGAACTCGCGTCCTGGACCTCTCCGCGGAGCGCGCCGTTTGCATTCTGCGCGTGCGGGAGCGGGAGGGCGAAGACCAAAAGAAAGAGGGGCGGGAGAAGGCTTGCGGGGCGGAGCGGCGCATTCGACCGGCAACGTTCAGGGACAGGCGACGGAGGGACCATGAAAGCCTTGCGACCCATGAGACGATCACCCTTATGCAAGAATTGCGGGGGAAGAGCGGCCAGCACGACGATACAATATTGTACACCGCCGCTGAACCGGACGCGCCCGCTATGCACGCACGCGCCCTAAAGCACAACCAAAACATGCGAGGTCAAATGAGATGACGGGATCACGCGGTGCATCGCTTTTTCTCCTGCTTGGATCATTGCCGGCCTTGGCGCTGTTGCCGGGCGCGGCCTGCCGCGCCGCAGAAGACGCCGCTCAAGGGCCGATGCCTGCGCTGCACTGGCGCATGATCGGGCCGTTCCGCGGCGGGAGGACGCGCGCAGCCACGGGCGTGGCCGATGAGCCCAATGTGTTTTATGTGGGCCAGGTGGACGGCGGGGTTTGGAAATCGAACGACTACGGGCGCACGTGGACGCCGATCTTCGATGGCGAAGACACGCAGTCGATCGGCGCGATTGCCGTGGCGCCCTCGAACGACAACCGAGTCTACGTAGCCAGCGGCGAGGGACTGCACCGGCCCGATCTTTCGGTGGGCGACGGGATTTACCGCTCCGACGATGCGGGCAAGACGTGGACGCACCTGGGACTGCGGGACAGCGAGCAGATTCCGGCGCTGGCCGTGGATCCCACGAATCCGGATCGCGTGTTTGCGGCGGTGTTGGGGCATCCGTATGGACCGAATGCGGAGCGCGGCATCTTTCGCTCAGAGGATGGCGGCAAGACGTGGGAGAAAGTCTTGTACAAGGATGACCGCACCGGCGGATCCGATGTGACGATCGATCCCAAGAATCCGCAAGTGGTGTACGCCTGCCTGTGGGAGGAGACGCTGGGGCCGTGGGAAGACGAGAACGATTATGCAGGAACCAACGGCGGGTTGTTCAAGTCGACCGATGGCGGAACGACGTGGACGCAGTTGAAGAACGGGCTTCCGCAGAACCTGGTGCAGATCAATGTGGCCATTGCGCCGAGCGATTCCAACCGGCTCTACGCGACCGCTTCAACGACCGAGGAGAGCGGCTACGCGACCGACAAGGGGATGGGCGTGTACCGCAGCGACGATGCGGGTGCGAGCTGGATGAAGATTACCAGCGATCCGCGGCCGGCAATGAAGATAGGCGGCGGGGATCTGCCGGTGCCGGTGGTCGATCCGGAGAACGCCGACGTGGTGTACTCGACCAGCATTGTGACCTGCCGCAGCGAGGACGGCGGCAAGACGTGGATCAGTTTGCGGGGCGCGCCGGGCGGCGACGACTACCAGAATCTGTGGATCAATCCGCGGGATTCCAAAATTCTCCTGCTGGTGAGCGACCAGGGCGCGCTGGTGAGCGTGAACGGCGGCGCGAGCTGGAGCTCGTGGTACAACCAGCCGACGGCGCAGCTTTATCACGTGGCGGCGACGTATGGATTTCCCTATATGGTGTGCGCGGGGCAGCAGGAGAGCGGATCGGTGTGCACGTCGACGCGCGGCAACGACGGCGAGATCACATTTCGCGAGTGGCACCCGGTGGGGATCATCGAGTATGGCTATGCGGCGCCCGATCCGCTGAACCCGGACATCGTGTACGGAGCGGGTCGAATGGAAGTATCGCGCTACGATATGTCGACCGGGCAAGTGCAGAATGTGACGCCGCTGCCGATGAAACAGGAGCAGTTTCGCGGCGACCGCACCGAGCCCGTGCTGTTTTCTCCGGTCGAACCGCACACCATGTACTACGCGGGGAATCATCTCTTCAAGACGACGGACGGCGGCGAGACGTGGGAGACGATCAGCCCGGACCTGAGCCGGGAGACGACGCCGCAACTTGCGAACCTGCCTGCGCTCAAGCCGGAGCAGCTTGCCGAACGGCGAGGCGTGATCTACGCGGTTGCGGCCTCGTATAAGACGACGCAGACCATCTGGGCAGGGACCGACGACGGGCTGGTGTGGATTACGCGCGACGGGGGAAAGAACTGGACGAACATCACGCCGCCGGGGGTTGCGCTGTGGAGCAAGATAACGCAGATCGACGCATCGCGGTTTGACGACGATACGGCCTATGTTTCCGTGAGCCGGCTGCGCGTGGACGACCTGCACGCGTACGCGTTCTGCACGCACGATGGCGGCAAGACTTGGGACGCGATCAGCACGGGTCTGCCCGACGATGCGCCGGTGAACGCGGTGCGCGCCGATCCGGTGCAGCCGGGCTTGCTGTACGCGGCCACGGAGCGCGCGGTTTGGGTGTCGTTCGACGATGGAGCGCACTGGCGGCCGCTCGAGTACAACCTGCCGCACACTTCGATGCGCGACCTCACCGTGAAGGACGACGACCTGATCGTGGCTACGCACGGGCGGTCTTTCTGGATTCTCGACGACGTGGAGCCGCTGAGGGAGCTGGCCGCGGATGCAGGCACAAAGACGCCGTTGCTGTTTGCGCCGGCCGCGGCGTGGCGCGTGCGCCGCGATACCAACACGGATACGCCGCTGCCGGGCGACGAGCCGGCGGGGGAGAATCCGCCGGATGGAGCGATTCTGGACTACTACCTGGCGCAGGACGCGCATGGTCCGGTAGCGCTGGAGATTGTGGATGCGCAAGGCAACGTGGTGCGGCGTTACTCGAGCGAGGACAAAACGAGGCCGGACGCGGAGGAGTTGCGCACAAATCTGATTCCGCCGATGTGGCCACTGGTTGAAGGCCCGCTTCCGGCGACGGCGGGGATGCACCGTGTGGTGTGGGACCTGCACGCGACTGCGCCCATGGCCACGCATTACGACTACCCCATCTCCGCGGTGCCAGGGCGGACGCCGCTCGAACCCGAGGGACCGCTCGCCGTTCCGAGCGCGTACACGGTGCGGCTGACGGTGGGCGGCGAGAGCGCGACCGAACCGCTGACAATCAAGATGGACCCACGCGTGCATGCGACGATGGCCGATCTTGAGGCGCTGCATGCGGCGCAGGCGGCGATGGCGGCGTCGCTCGATGCACTGGCGCTGGCCGATCTCGCCGGCCACTCGGTGAGCGAGCAGATGGCGGCGCCGGCAAACGCGGCGATTGCGGCGCAGCTGGCGCCGTTCCGCGATGCGCTGAAGACGCTGCTCGAGCGAGAGGAATCGAAGGGAGCCAAGCCGGGAATCGACCATGTGACCGAAGAAGCGACTCAGCTTTATGGCGAGCTGCAACAGGCCGACGCTGCGCCCACGGCGGCGCAGCTTGCGGCGGCCACGCATGTGGAGAGCGAAGCCAAAGAAGTGCTGCCGGGGTGGGAGGATTTCAAGGCGAAACAACTGCCGGCGGTCAATGAGATTCTGCGCAAGGCGAGCCGTCCGGCGATCGATCTCGAGCGAAGGCCGGCAGAGATGCCGCAGAGCGGGGATGAGGACTGACGCAGGGACGAGGGTTGACGCGGGGACGAGGATTGACGATTTCCGCGTAGCGAGCGAGGCGCATGGCGGGCGTTCGCGGCGCGCGACGATTCTTTGGAGGGAACGCAAGTGAACGATCTGGAGCCGTACAGGAAGATGCTGGCGGTGGCGCTCAAGGAAGCGCGGATGGGACTGGTGGAGGGCGGCATTCCCATCGGCGCGGCGCTGTATACGCGCGCGGGCGAGCTGTTGAGTTGCGGGCACAACCGGCGCGTGCAGCAGGGCGACCCCAGCCTGCACGCGGAGACGGATGCGTTCCGGCGCGCGGGGCGGCAGCGCAGTTATGGCGACAAGGTGATGGTGACCACGCTGGCGCCGTGCTGGTATTGCAGCGGGCTGGTGCGGCAGTTCCGCATCGGGATGGTGGTGGTGGGCGAGAGCCGCAACTTTGCGGGCGGCGTGGAGTGGCTGCGCGCCAACGGCGTGGAGGTGATCGATTTGGACGATGCCGATTGCCGCGAGCTGCTGGCGAAGTACATTGCCGAGAATCCGGCGGTGTGGAACGAGGACATTGGGGAGTAGGGAGTAGGGAGTAGGGAACAGGGAACAGGGAAAAGGGAAAAGGGAAAAGGGATCAGGGATCAGGGGTCAGGGGTCAGGGATCAGGGATCAGGAATCAGGAATCAGGAATCAGGAATCAGAGATGCTCTCTGCGGTGTTTTCCAATCAGAGCGGCGAGGGCGAGGAGGGATTCGTCGGATTCGCGCGCGGAGGAAATCTGCACGCCGCCTGCAGGGCAGGGAACCGCGACGGCGGGCGTGCCGGAGAGGCTGAAGGGCGCGGTGTAACGCAGCAGGCGCGGACGGGTTTGCGCGTGGTCGGCGCCGGCCTCAAGGCGCGCGACGGGCGCGCAGGGAAGGACGATGAGCTCGTGCGCCCGAAAAATCTCGTCCATATGTGCACGGAAATCGGCGTGGCGGCGGCGCAGCACGGCAACTTCGTCCGGCTTGAGGGACGCGCCCCAGTTGAGCCGGTCGCGGATGGCGGGCTCGAATTGGTGGAAATGGCCGGCGTGAATCTGCGCCGCTTCTGAGGCCTGAAGGGGCGCGAAGATGTCGCGCGCGTCAGACCACCCGGAGACATCGAGCCTGTGCGCGGCGAGGCCGAGCGATTCGAGGTCGCGCAGGAAAGCGTGGTAGCTCGCGAGGATGGCGGGCTCGCAATCGTCAAGGAAAGTTTCAGGGACAAAGGCGAAGCGCGTGAAGGCGCGCACGGGCGCGGGCGATGCGGGCGCGAAGGGCGCGGCGAGAAGCGGTGCGTCTTCGAGCGAGCGAAAGATCCAGCCAAAGGTGTCAAAGGATGCGGCCAGATGCGCGCCGCCGCGCCAGTCGCCGCGGCCCAGCGTGGCGCGGTAACCGGCCAGGCCGCTGAGCGAGGCAGGCGCGCGGATGGAGCCGCCGGTGTCTGTGCCGATGGCGGCGACGGCAGAGCCCTCGAGAACGCTGGCCACGGCGCCGCTCGAGGAACCGCCGGTGAGCGCACCGGGGCGGCAGGGTTGAATGCAGTCGCCGAATTCGGGATTCTCGCCAGTGATGCCCCAGGCGAGTGCGTGCAGATGCGTTTTGCCGGTGAGGACAGCGCCGGAGGCGCGCAACGCGGCTACGAGCCAGGAATCGCGCGCGGCAGCACCGTTCAAGTCGCGGTAAAAACGCACGCCACAGGTGGTGGGCACGCCGGCGAGATCGAAGCAGTCCTTCACGGAGACGGGCAAACCCCAGAGGGCGGCGCGGCCATCGCCGAAGGCCCCGCCCATGTCCGTTTTGGGGCCGCGTGGCATGGCTGCGGCGCGCTCGGCTTCGGCAAGCGTCCAGGCGGGATCTTGCCAGAGGTAGGTGTTGCGGCCTGGATTACCGTTGGAGCGGGCGAGGGCTTCGCCGGCGAGCTGGACGGGTTGCGCAGCACCGGCCGCGAGCGCCGCGCGCAGGGCGCGGATCGAGGAAGAAATGGCGGGAGGGTTGGCCATAGATCGATTCTAGAGGTGGGCGGCGCCGTCCCCGGCATCACTGCAGGCGGGCGTGGGGTATGCGATGATTTACGGAATATCGCAACCGGGCGCGGGTTTGCGCCGGTTGGGTCGACGACCGCACCGGGACGCGCATTCTTGCTTGCGGCAATATGAGTGGAGAAGCGCGAACGCGGTGACGGAGACGAGTTGCCGCGGGCGCGGGCACGGGAGCAGCGAGAGGCAATGATACGGATGGAGTCCGAATCGGGGTGGTGGCTGATCACGCACGTGGATCACGCGCGGCTGGCCGGCGCCATGGCCGAGGCATGGGGGAATACACAGTTTCGCAAGCCGGAGCCGCGGGCGCGCGTACTGCACGCGATCACGCACCACGACGATGGCTGGCTGGAACGCGACGCGCGCCCGGTGGTGACGCGCGAGGGAAGGCCGTCGGCTTTTTCCACCGACCTGGTGGGCAAATACATGGCCTTCGAGGAGCTGGAACTGGAAGAGTACCTTGAGGTGCGCGAGCGCGCGGTGAAGATTATTGCCGAGCAGGACACCTACGCGGGGCTGCTGGTTTCCATGCACACCTACAGCCTGCTTACCGATCATGCCGATCCCTCGAAAATTACGCGCCGGAACCTGCTGCTGCTGGACTCGTTCCTGGTGCGGCAGCGCCGCTTCCAGAGCGAGCTGGACGCGCGCATTGCCGGCGACCGCTCGCTGAGCTGGGAAGAAAAATCGGGCGAGCGCATCGTGGAGCACTTCCGGCTGCTGCAGGCGTGCGACAATCTTTCGCTGCTGGCGTGCGTGGCCTTCAACCGGCCGGCGCAGCTGCTGCACCCGCTGCCGCTCAGCGACGGCACCTCGCGCGAGGTGCACGTTACGCCGCTGGCGGCACGGCATTTCCGCCTGGCGCCGTGGCCGTTTACGGAGAAGGAACTGGAATTCATGGTTCCGGCGCGGCACCTGGAGCGCAAGTTCTTCGCCACATCAGAGCAGCTGCAGCGAGCGTTCGAGCGCGCCAAGGTGAAGACGCTGACGGTGACGCTGACGAAGTGAGGTGTGCGGTGCAGATTGCCGCGGTGGAGTTGACCGCGTGTGAGGCTGAAGGACCGATATTCGAGCTTCGATTCCATCGCCCCCACGGGGCTGGAGACTCGCGGTTGCGCCTCCCCAGGATTTCGTCCGCCGCGGCGGACTCCATCCTGGGCTATTCTCGGAGCATCCCTCCGGGATGCTTTGCATCGTGCGCCTGGAGGAGTCGCCGGTTTTCATGGAGACACTGAACCTCCGGCGTCGTAAGCAAACCAACACTTGGGGCTGAGCCCGGAAAGAGCGGCAGGTACACGATGCTGACTCTGCACGGATGAATCCGCGCTCTTTTCCGCCATTCCGGAGGTTGAGACTGACAGACGAAAGGCATCCGCGGGGACGGATGCCCTTCTTGTTGGGCCCAGTGAGCGGGGGCGGGTCAGAAGTCGAGGTGCAGGGACATCTGGATCTGGCGTGGCGCGCCGATGGTGTGGCCGACCAGGCCGAGTCCGCCGGCACAGTAGTAGATGCCGCCTGCGCCGGGGCCGGCGTTGTTGGTGCCGCACCCGGTAGGCAAGGGGCTGGCAAGCCCCGGATCGGCGGGCGCGAGGTTGTTGTAGTAAGCGTTCTGCGAAACCTCGTTGCCGGGAATGTCGAAGCTTGAGGTATTGGTCACGTTATACACGTCGAAGGTGTACTTGAGGTTGTAGCGCTCGTTGTCGAAGGCGGTCTCCTTGACGACGGAAATATCGGCGCGCTTCTGAAAGGCCTGGCGAAAGATATTGCGCTGGCCGGTGGTGAAGGTGGTCTCGTAGGGATCGTCGGGAGGAATGGCGCCGCCCAGGCCGCCGGCGGGAAGAAGAGGCAGGGTGAAGCAGGTGGCGTTGAGAGCGCCTCCGTTATCCGGCTGGGTGGGATTGTAGAACGCGCCCGACCGCCCGGTGAGCGCGCTGCGCGGCGAGCAGCCAGGGGCGAGGGGAACGATGGGGTTGGTGATGCCGTCGGCAGTGGAGTAGAAGATGCTGCCGATGGCGCCGGAGAAGTCGATGATCGAGTAAGGCTGGCCGCTTTGCAGCACGGTGAGGCCGGTGAGCGACCATCCGTCAATGATTTTGCCTGCGAGCCGGCCTGCGGGCGCGTAGGCGGGAAGGTTGAAGGTGTAATCGAAGTTGATCACGTGGGTGCGGTCGAAGTCGGAGGAGCCGTAGCCGCTGCGCAGATTGAGAGGATTGTTGCCGTTGTAGAAGAGGCCCAGGCCGCTCTGTTCGTCGAGGGCGTGGGACCAGGTGTAGGAAGCGCCGATCTGGAAGTTGTGGCTCATGCGCTTTTCCGCGTGGGCCTGCAAGGCGTTGTACTCATCCACGCCGGCGGCGCGATAGTCGATGGACTCGGCGGCGTAGCCGATGTAAGGCACGCGCAGGTCGACGTTGCCGCCTTCGTAATTCAACAGGTAGGAGGCCTGCGAACCGAAGCAGCTGCCAGTGGGCAACGGACCAAAGTTTACGTTGTAACCGTAGCTGTAGCTTTGCGGGCATGGGGTCTGGGAGAGGAGCACATTGGTGGGCGAAGCAATGTTGGGCTGGTTGAAGGGCACAGGAATGACCTGGTGACGGCCCACGTTGCCCACATAGCCGATCTCGAAGGCGAAGTCGTTGCGCGGCTGCCACTGGATGTCGAGAGTGTAATTGATGGTGTAGGGCAGCTTGTTGGCGCGGTCGTAGACGCCGAGCGAAATGGGCTGGCCGTTGTTAATGATGGCGTTGTTCGGCGTCGTGGGGCAATAGGCGCCGGGATTTCCGGTGTTCACGATGCTGCAGACGTTGGGCAGAAAGGTGCTGAGATCGGAGGCTTTGGGGCTGGTGGGAGCGGAGTACTCGAGGCTGGTGCCGTAGGGGTTCTCGATGTTGCCCTCGGCAGCATTGCTTGGTTCGCCGCCGCCGCCGCAGGTAGCCAGGTAGCCCTCATAGAGGAACAGCGACGCGGATGGGCAGGTGGAGTCGTTGACGAAGGGCAACTGCTGGTTGACGCCGAAGGGACCGCCGGTGACCGTGCCGATGGCGTAGCCGGGAGAGAAGTAGGTGTAGAGCTCGCCGCGATCATAGTAGATGCCGGCGCCGGTGCGGATGACGAGGGAGTTGTGATCGCGCGCCGGCGACCAGGCCGCGCCCACGCGGGGACCGATGCCCCACTGCCGGCCGGTGAGCGTGGTGTTACTCACGCCCTTGGTGCCGTTGGCGTTGTTGCCGGCAATGATGAGGCCGGAGTTGGTAATGGTGTCGGAACCGGCGTCGTAGTTGTAAAGGGAGGGGTTGAAGTTGAAGATGCGGCCATATTTTTCCGTGAGGCCGCCGTCCCAGTCGTAGCGGATGCCGCCGGTCAGCGAGAGGTTGGGGGTGACCTGGTACTTGTCTTCGATGTACATGCCGAGCTGATTGGCGCGGTAGTAGCGGCTGGCGTTGCCCTGCAGGAACGAAGTCACATAGAACTCAGTGTCTGAGCTGCCCGGCACATCATAGCCCTGCACGAACTCGCTGAAGTCATCGGAGGTGACGGTGCCGATGCCCGTGCGCTTGTCGATGGTGTTGAGCTGCGTGTAAGCGTAGCTGCCGCCGAAGTTGACGGTGTGCTTGCCCAGCAGCCAGATGGCGTTGCCGGAGGGCGAGAGGCGATTCTGGAAGACGCCGGTGTTGCTCGATTGCGACTCGGCATTGGGTCCGATGTTGAGAAAGACGGGACTGATGCCGGGGAAATTGTTGGACTGCACGTTGCCGAAGACGTTGACGATGGAGATGCCGGGGAAATAGTTCGACCCGAAGACGTTGATGGAGCCGGTGCCGTAAGCGCCGCCGGGGATGGCGCTGGGGCCGAAGGCCTGAGTGTTGTCAGCCCAGTTTTTCTCGCGCAGCACGCCGAGGGTCTGCGTGGTGCTCAGGCTGTTTTTGAGCAGAAGGGTGTTGATGATGGAAAACTCCTGCGCGCCGGAGTCAAGGTGCTCGGTAAAGCCGGGAACGCTCGAATAGGTGTAGGGGGCGATGGTGGGATCGTGCTGGTAGAAGTACTTCAGGCTTACCGTGTCCTTGGTGACCGGGTTCCAGTCGAGGTCGGCGACCCCCTGGCTGGTTTTGAAGTAGCCGGTTCCCGGGATGAAGGCGTTGTCGAGGTGGGCGGCTGTGGGCAGGGGGTTGGCTGTGGGGAACAGCGAGTCGTTGGGGATGAGCCATTGGCCGGGCTCGCCGGGCAGCGCGGGTGAGTTGAAGAGGATGAGGGCGAGGGGATCGATGTTGCCGCCGCTCAGATCCGTGCCGAAGGAGCTGTTGGCGAGCGCGGCCAGCCCGCTCGAGTTGCGGTTGCTGTCAGTGAGGCCGATGGGCACATCGAGGAAAGAGTCGCCGAGCTCGGCGTCGGAGACGTGCAGGTATTGGAAGCCGGCGAAGCCGAAGAGCTTGTCCTTGATGAGCGGGCCGCCGAAGGTGCCGCCGAACTCCTCGCGGTGCAGTTGCGGCACCTTGTCGCTGGCGGGCACGTCGGGGTCCTGGTTGAAGAAGAAGGGCGCGGCGTTGATCCAGTTGGTGCCGTGGCGGAAGTAGAGCGCGCCGTGCATCTGGTTGGTTCCGGACTTGGTACTCATGTCAATATGCGCGCCGGAAGTGGATCCCTGCTGCGCGTCGTACATGGAGGCGTTGACGCGGACCTCCTCGAGCGTCTCCGGCGCGGGCGTGGGGATGGCGTTGCCGATGGAGAGATACACGGAGGCCGCGGACATGATGACGCCGCCGGCGCCGCCGGGCAGAGTCTGCACGCCGGTGGAGTTGATGACGCGGGCCGAGTCCACCTGGCTGGTGCTCTTGCCGTTGAAGAGGTTGGTGGCGTCAACGCCGTTCAGCAGGAAGCTGTTGGAGGTGTCGCGCTGGCCGTTGGCCCAGATGGGCGCGTTGCCCAGCCCGGAGTTGGCGCCGGTGCCTCCGGAGAGCTCGGCGTCGACGCCCGGCGACTCGATGGCCAGACCGGTGAAGCTGCCGGTGGGCAGGGGCGTGGCCGCGATCTGGCTTGATTCCATTACGTAGCCGTTGGTGGTGTCCGCGGCGTTGATCAGCGGCGTGGCTTGCACTTCGACGGTGGTGGAGGTCTGGCCGACTTTGAGCGAGGCATTCACCGTGGCCGTGCGCTCGGCCTGCACGGTGATGTGCGGAGTCTTCTGCGCTTCGAAGTTGGGCGCGGTAAAGGTGAGCGTGTAGGCGCCGATGGGCAAATCGACGAGCGTGTACACACCCGATCCGTTGGTGGTGGTGGCGCGCGTGAGCGAGGTCTGCTCATCGACGACGGTCACGGTGGCATTGGGAATCGCACCGCCGGAAGAATCGGTGACCGCTCCGGTAATACCGCCCAGGGTTTGCTGGCCGAGAAGGGATCGACTACAGGGCGCGAAGGTGCACAGCGCAAAGGCCACAAGAACAAGCAGCCGGGGAAAAGGGGAGTGGAGCTTCTGCATCGCGTGCCTCAAAGGATTGACCTCGGAATGGAGCTTTCCCCACAGCTTTTTGAGACGGCGCGACAAAAGGTGGACAGAAGGGTTCCGTGAATCAGAGCGGCAGAGGCCGAAGAAGCGGATGTTGGAATTTTGTGAGTCTTGCTCGTCTCCTGATCGAAACCAGTTCGCGCTACGGGGTAGCGGTAGAGTAGCTCAATCCTCATAAAATTCTCATAAGATTTTTCAACCTTTCGTTGCGCACCCGGGGCGGGCGCCCGGGGCCGGCGAAACCGCGAAAACGCGGGCTTTGGCCCCGCGCCTAGGTGCGGGGGCGTGCGCGCCGCTGAGAACCATGGCGACGATGCGCGAGCAGAACGGATGCAAGATTTCCACGCCTTTTCCACACGCTTATGCACAGGGCGCCGGCCAAAGATGGCGCGGCCGCGACCGGGCACCCAGCGGTTTCAGAATTGCCGGGTCCGGAAGCCGAATGGATAAAGTGGCTTTTTTCTCAAGAAAAAGCCAGCCTGCACGGAGCGGGAAACGGCTGCATTCGCCCTGAAACCGCTCAGAAGCGTAGAGTCGAAGCCATGATTCCGCGGACGGCCAAGATTGCCCTGGTGGCGGGCGTGGCGTTTTTCTATTCGCTGATCGTACTCAACAACCTCGCCGATCCCGGCGTGAACTATGAGTTCGTCCGCCATGTGCTGACCATGGACACCATCGCTCCCGGCAGCCGCAACTTGTGGCGGGCGATTCATGCGCCGTGGCTGCATGTGGCGTTCTTCGCCTTCATCATCGCCTGGGAAGTCGCGGTCTCGGCGTGGCTGTGGTGGGCCGCAGCGAGGATGCTGCGAGCAAGGCGCGCGCCGGCGGCGGAGTTTCGCGCGGCCATCCGGTTTGCCGCGGGCGCGCTGGCGCTCTCGCTTCTGCTTTGGCTGGTGGCGTTTCTGGCCGTGGGTGGCGAGTGGTTTCTGATGTGGCAATCGCCCGTGTGGAACGGCCAGCAGACCGCGGCGCGGAATTTTGCCGTCGTGGCGCTGGTGATGATGCTGCTGGTGCAACCGGAGAAGGACCAAGGGGCGTAGACAAGTGTTGTTCGAGAGCCGGAATGACAACCTTCAGGGGCTACAGCGGTTTCACAGTTGCTGTATCCCGAAGCCGCAGATGCTAAGTGGCTTTTTCACCAAGAAAAAGCCACCTTCCGCAACTGTGAAGTATGGCTACACGTACTGTGGAACCGCTCTAGACAGGCTGCTGAAAAGCTCTGCCGAAAGGGCTTTGTAACAAGGGCACGGCTTCAGCCGGGCCATAAAGGACGCAAAATGAACGCGGGCTTCAGCCCCTGTTGCATCGCGTTCCCCGCGAACCTCCGCTCAAAGAAGTTTTCCGCAGCCCGTAAAGCCGCGTCAAATTTTTCCGGCGACCGTCGGCACGACTGAACTCATGCCCTGACACAAGAGCCGACGTGAGATCCTCCATTGCAAAGCTCCGAGGAGTCACGGCGTCCGCCGAGGAACAGCCTTTCTGCGCACCAGGTACCACGCGATGGCGAGCGCGATGTAGCCAAGATAAATAAGAGGAATGCGGGCGTGGACGGGATCGGCGGCGGAGCGCAGATCGAAGAGGGCGATGAGGAGCGTGGTAAAGACAGCGAGAATGCTGAGGGCGGCGACAGCAAGCGAGTGCTGGCCGAGGGCGCGGCGGGCAAAGGGCAGCGCGAGCGCGACCAGCGCATAGGCGGTGAGAAAGCCGAAGACCGAGAGCGAGCCGAAGAGATCGTACATCTCAGCGCCGGAGACGCCGCGCCAGTGGAGAGCGCAGGTGCCGAGAAAGATGAGCGCGGCGGAAAGCGCAATGGCGGCGCCCGGCGTGCCATGCGTGGGACTGGTGCGTTCGAGCACGGAGGGCAGCAGCGCGCCGCGGGCCATGCGCATGAGCACGCGGGCCGCGGCCGTAGTGCAGGCGAGCACGCAGGCAAACATGCTGATGGCGGCGCCGAAGTCGATGGCGATTCCCAGAGGGGCCACGCCGGCTTTTGCCGCAAGCAGGTGCAGCGGACTGGTGGAGCTGCTCAATTCGCTCGGCTGGCCGCGGAAGCCCAGCACCTCAGAGTACGAGCAGAGGATGAAGAAGACTCCCGTAAAGAAAGCGCATTGCAGCACCGCGCGGGGGATGGTGCGCAAGGGATCGCGGGCTTCGCCGCCGAGGGTGGTGGCGCTCTCAAAGCCGACGAAGCTGAAGATGGCGAGCACCAGCGCGGGACCAAGACCGGAAAACGAGATGCCGCGGAGGCGGAATTGCGCGGCGTCGAGATGGAAGCCGAGCCGGACGGGCAGGACTACGAGCACGATGACGATGAGACTCACGGAAAGGGCTTCAATCCAGAGCATGGTTTCCGCGGAGAGTTTGACGTCGCGCCAGGCGATGGCGCCGGCGACGGCGCAGACCAGGGCGAGCACGGGAACCGCGGGGGGCGACCAGTGCAGGAACTGCTGCGCAAGCACGCGGGAATAGTAGAGCGCGCCGCCGGCCACCGAGCCGCCGGTGGCGAGATAGGCGAGCAGCAGACCCCACGCGGAGATGGCGCCGAATACGGGCGGCAGCGTGCTTGCTGTGTAGGTATACAACGAGCCGGGCGAAGCGGAGAGGCGGGCAAAGCGGCTGACGCAGAAACCCACCAGCAGCATGGCCACGGTGGCGAGCAGATAGACGAACCAGGTGGCGCCGCCGGCGAGCGCGAAGACAAGCGGAATGGTGAGCGAAGGGGTGGTGGAGGGCGCGATGGCCGAAACCGACTGCGCCAGCGTTTCCAGAGGACCGAGCACGCCGGTGTGAAGGGCGAATTGTTCGCTCGCAGCGGCCTGCGTGTACACTTCGCCTTCCGAGCTGGTCTGGCTGCTCACTCGTCCGCCTTCCGCCTGCGAAGAGATTTTCCGGGTCAACTTTTTCGGATGAACCTTCCCGGTTCAACGCTCGATAGTGGCCTCGATGAAGCCATGCGGCTCGTCGATGGGCACGAAGATGTGGTTCGGATTATCTTGCCCGAAGGGGCTCAGGTCTGCAAGCAGGTAATGCAGGTTGGGCATGGTGAGATGGATGCGCGCGATCTCCGGCGCGGCCTGGAGCGCGGCTTTGCCCATATCGAAAAGCGTGTGCTGCACGCTCATGCTCATGTGGCCGGCGAACTCCTTGAGCAGCGCAGCGAGGATGCGGGCGCGGACGGCGGCAAAATCGGGATTGGGTTCGGCGTAGTCCCAGTTAACGGTAGCGCGCGTTCCCAGGATGCGGTCGGTGGCGGGCTTGAGCGTGGTGAGCCGGTCGCGGATGTAGCCGGTGAAGGCGGATTTGGTGGTCTTGAGAATGGTCAGGCCGTCGATGCCGGAGGTGATTTGCCACGCGGCTTCGCGCGGGCGCACGACGCGGACGGTCTGCAGTTCAGGGCCGCCCATCCTGAAAGTCGCCGGTTCGGGCGCGCCGTCGATGGCCAGGCGCTCCCAGGATTTTTCGTCGATCTCGACGCTCACGCGGGAAATGTGCGCGTGGTTGGCGAGCAGATAATCGCCGAGCTCGATGGCGAATTCCTCGATCGTCGCCGCGCGGGAGTCGCGGGCGAGCGAGTAGACGGTGTTCTTCATGGTGTCAGTGGGCAGCACCTGGCTGTTGTCCGCGGCAGTGAAGCTCGCGTCGAAGCCGCCCTCGAGAAGCACGCCCACGGTCCACTCATTGAATTCGTGGCGATCGGTCGAGTCAGGGTTTTTGCGGCGCGTGATGCGCGAGAGGCGCACGCGCGATTTTCCGTAGCGGTTTGAGCCGAGTCGGGCCATGGTCTGCTTCTGGTTCAGCTCCCGCGGTAGGTAGTGTAGCTATTGTCCGCGAAGAGCAGCGGGAGATGATAGTGCGCCTCGCCGTCGCACTCGAACTCGATGGAGATTTCCGGATAGATGGTGGTGCGGCTGTTGCGCTTCACGTAGGCAGCGGTCGAGAAAGTCAGACGGTAGGCGCCCGCGGGCGCGTGCGGCGCCAGGTTGCCGCAGCGGCCGTCGGCGTCAGTCTCTGCGGCCGAGACGGGAGCCCAGCGGCCGATTTCACGGCGATCCTTCTCGAACCGCTCCAGGCGCACAGGAATGCCCGCGGCCGGCTTGCCCTTGATGGCGTCGAGAACGTGGGTGGTGATTTTGCTCATGCTGCCATCCATTTTCGCAGACGGATTTCGGTGATCTGGCGCTGCTGCTCGGCGGCTTCGCGTAGTTCAGTCGCTCGGTCGCTTCCCAGGCGGCGATTGAGGAGGTCGAGCATTTCCTCCGCGCTCTTGCCCGTGGCGCAGACGATGTAAGTGAAGCCGAAGCGCTCTTCGTATTGCGCGTTGCCGCGGGCGAGCTCTTCAAGCACGCGCGCTTCAGCCTGCGCGGCGCCGGACTGCTCCTGCCTGGACCATTGCGCGGATTTTTGGGCGGAAGGTGGCGCGCTTGCGTGCGCGGCCTTCCTCTCGCCAATTCTTGGATGGCAGGCGAAGGCTTCGCGCCAGTCGGGCTCTTCCATTGCGGCCCAAATGCGGTCGGCGACGGCGAGCAGTGCTTCCTGGTCTTGGACAGGGCGCATTGCCACCATAGCGCTGGCCCATCGGCGGGCGCCGCAGCAAGCGAGCATTTGCGTAAGGGCAGTCGACTCATCGGCTGAATTCCATGCGGCGAGCGCGGCGTTCATGAGCGGAGCGTCAACTGGAGCCGCGGAATGCATAAGCTCGCGCAGAAACTCCTCCACCAGGTTCGCGGCCACGCGGCGGCGGTACTCGGCGACGGAGCGGATGTCGTCGATGGGCGCGATCTCGGCGAGAAGCGCGCGCCGCGCGGTGCGGATGGTTTCTTCCGTGATGGAGTTGCCGAGGATGGCTTCTTCCGTGCGATAGAGCCGCGTGGGATAAGGCGCAACACTGGCTGCGCCGAGGCGAAGCTCGCGGACGACATTTTCCTCGACGAGGGCGGTTCCAGCGAGCGCGACCTTCGCAATCGCCATCGCCCGGCGCGTGCCCACTTTGCGCAGATATTGGCGATGGCGCGCGAAGCGGCGCGGCAGATGGACGGCGAGGAGCAGCTCGTCGGGCGCGAGCGCGGTGCGCTTGTAGCCGGTGTGAAATTTTTCGTAAGGAAGGGTGCGGCGGCCGCGCGCGGAGATGAGCTCGACCTGAGCGTCATAAGCGAGCAGCGCGGGCGAGGAGTCCGCCGCCGGCGAGCCGTTGACGAGATTGCCGCCCAGCGTGGCGCGGCTCTGGTTGGCGATGGAGCCGAGCCAGCTTGCGGCCCGGGCGAGCAGAGGCAGCTGGGCGGCGATGGCCGCATTGCGGCGCAGATCGATAAAGGGAACGCCCGCGCCGATGGCGATTGTTCCTTCGTCCACACGGATGAAGCGCAGATCCGGAATCTCCCAGAGGCTGACGAGCTTGCGTGCGGTGAGGCGGCCGGCGGCGTGGGCCACCATCAGCTCCGTGCCGCCGGCGATGGGCGTCCACGCGCCGGGCTCCGCGGCAAGAAGTTGAAGCACCGCAGCCAGGTTGCCGGGAGCGATGAGCTCGTGCGCCTCAGGATCACCGCGCATCGGGCTCCTGCTCCGGAGCGGCGTGCGTGGCCGCGGCGACGACGGACGCGAAGATGCGCGCAAAGCCGGTGCAGCGGCAGAGATTGCCGGCGAGGCCTTCGCGAATCTCGGCCTGCGAAGGATGGGGATGGCGCTCGATGAGCTGCGCGGCGGCCATCAGCATGCCGGGCGTGCAGATGCCGCATTGCGCGCCGCCGCAGTGCAGGAATGCCTCCTGCAGCGGATGCAAAGCGCCGCCGGAATCGAGATCGGGCGCGAGGCCTTCCACGGTTTGAATCTGTGCGCCTTCGGCCTGCAGCACGGGAACCAGGCAACTGTTCACCAGCTCGCCGTTCATGCGCACGGAGCAGGAGCCGCACTCGCCCTCGCCGCAGCCCTCCTTGGTTCCGGTCAGATGCAGGTCTTCGCGCAGCACGTCGAGCAGGCGCTTCATGGGCGGCGCGTGGACGGTGCGGGGTTGGCCATTGACGGTGAATCGGATAGAGTCCCACCGCGTGCTCATGACGCGACCGGCTCCCAAAGATTTTCGGGATGCTCGCGCGCAGCGAGCGTGGCGAAGAGATCTTCCGGCAGAAGCGGAATGGCGTTGAAGGGCACGCCCGTGGCGTCGCGAATGGCGTTGAGGATGGCGGGCGCGGGACCGTCGTGGGGCAGCTCGCCGATGCCCTTGGCGCCGTAGCCGCCGTAGCGGAAGGGAATCTCTTCAAAGACGACGTGGATGGGCGGCACGTCTTCTGCCGTGGGCATGATGTAATTGGTCATCTGGTTGTTGGCCATGCGGCCGTTCTCGAGGACGACTTTTTCGTAGAGCGCGTAGCCGATGGCCTGGGCCACGCCGCCTTCGATTTGTCCCGTGGCCAGCACGGGATGCAGAACGCGACCCACTTCCTGCACGGCCCAGAAATCTTCCACTTCCGCGGAGTACGTGACGGTGTCCACGGCCACCTGGGCTACGTAGACGGCCCACGCGTAGGCGCCGTAGGCTTCGCCGTGATAGGTGGCGTCGTCCCAGTGGATGCCGGGCGGCGCTTCGTAATAACAAAGGGATTCGACCTTGCCGTGGGCGGCGCGAAAGCGACGGCAGGCCGCGAAGAATTGCTCGCGCGTGGATTTTTCTTGGAGGCCCGCGCTCTCGCGCAGCAGCGCGAGCAGTTGCAGGCAGGCGCGCTCAATGATCCGGCCCACCACCATCCCTGTGCGCGAGGCCACGGTGGGGCCGCTGTTGGGAATGTGCGCGGTGTCGGGCGGGACCATGGTCACATCGCTGAATTCGAGGCCGAGCGCTTCAGCGGCGATCTGGGTGAGGATGGTGTTGGTGCCCTGGCCGAACTCGGTGTTCGAGACCAGCACGCGGACTTTTTCGTCGGGGGTGACGTCGACGCCGGCAAGCGAGTTCAGATAGAGCTCGCCGGAGCCGGTGAAGCCGGAACCGTGATAAAACGCGGCGATTCCCATGCCGCGCTTGACGGGGCTGGCCAGATTTTCGCGTGCGTAGCGGGCGCGTTTGGCGTGGTAATCGCTTTCGGCGAGGGCGCGATCGAGGAGCTGATCGAGGATTACGGGCTCACGCATCAACTGGTCGGTTGCATTGCGGTCGCCCTGGTGAAGAAAGTTGCGGCGGCGCAGTTCAACGGGGTCGATGGGGGGATCGATGTGGAGGGCCGCGGCGATCGCGTCCATGTGGCGCTCCATGGCAAAGATGGCCTGGGGCGCGCCGAAGCCGCGAAAGGCGCCGTAGGGAACGTGATTGGTGGCCCAGGCACGCGAGCGCAAGCGGATGTTGGGGCAGACGTAAGGGCCGCAGGCGTGGAGGGTGGCGCGCGAAAGCACGGTGGCCGAAAGCGTGGAGTAGGCGCCGCCGTCGGTGGCAAGATCGATCTCCATGGCGAGCAGCTTGCCGTCCGCGTCGAGCGCGGTGCGATGGCGGATGCGCGAGGGATGGCGCTTGGTGGTGGCGGCGAGATCTTCCATGCGGTCGTAAACCATCTTCACCGCGTGGCCGCTCTTCATGGCCAGCAGGCCCGCATGCGAGGCGAGCACGGAGGGGTAATCCTCTTTGCCGCCGAAGGCGCCGCCGGTCTCAGTCTGGATGACGCGCACTTTTTCGTCGGGCAAGTCGAAGACCGCGCGCAGGGTTTTGTGCACGTAATACGGGCACTGCAGCGAGCCCCACACGGTGATGCCGTCTTCGGCGCTCCACTCGGCGATCATGCCGTTGTTTTCAATGTAAAGGTGCTCCTGCGGGCCGGTGCGGTACTCGCCTTCGACGATGTGCGCAGCGCGCGCCCAAGCGGAATCGACGTCGCCTTTTTCGAGCAGAAAGCTTTTGATGAGGTTGTCTTCGCCGAGGATGATTTCCTTTTGGGACTCGCTCTCTTCGATGGAAAACACGGCGGGGAGGGGGTCGTACTCGATGTGCACGGCGGCGACGGCTGCGAGGAGCTTGTGTTTATCGGGGTGCGCGAGCAGCAGGATGGGCTCGTCGCAGTGGTTGACCTGGGTTTCAGCGAGGCAGGGCTGGTCGGCGACGATGAGCTGGATGTGATTCTTGCCGGGGATGTCTTTCGCAGTGACGATGGTGAAGTCGCACCATGCGATATGGGGATCGAAGGCGATGGAGCGAATGAGGCCGCGGGGGATGGTGCTGCGCACGGTGGCGCCGTAGAACATGCCTTCGCGGGTGAGGTCGTCAACGTACTGCGCGCGGCCCACGAGCTTGTCGATTCCCTCCTTGCGGGGAACGGGTGCGCCGACGATGCGGGTCTGGGAGCGGGTTGTGGCCGCGGTGCTCATCGAAGAAAGAGCCGGAGATCGCGCTCAGGTTGAGGCATAGGATACATCGCAGTGGAGGAGATTGGAAGCTTACTTTACCCCACCCTAAACACAGAAAGCGTGTTTAGGATGGGGCACCCCCAGGTGAGGACAGAAGCAGGTCCTTCGACTTCGATCGTTCGCTTTGGCGAACGACCTTTGCTCAGGATGACAGTGCTTAATTGGGTCCGAGGTTTCCCTGGTCTCAGAAGCGAGACCAGGGGCACCCATCTCGTTGTGAGATGCCTGCTCTCCCACCCTTGCGACAAAAACAAAGACGTCGCAAGGATGGGGCACCCCAAATTGTGCGTCAGTTACGCGGCCAGCTCGGCCAGGGTGCGCGCGAGCACGTGGACGCCGGCACCGATGGCCTCGGGCGAGGCGTACTCGTCGGGGCGATGGCTCACGCCGCCACGGCAGGGGATGAAGAGCATGGCCGTGGGCGCGAAGCAGGCGACGAAGGAAGAATCGTGATAGGCGCGGGCGACCATGCGCTTGTAGGTCTTGCCGGCTGCTTTGGCCGAAGCTTCGAGCGCGTCGAGGATAGCTGCGTCGCAGGTGGTGGGCGGGTCGGCGTTGATGAGCTCGGTCGAGATGGCGACGCCGCGGCGCCGGCCTACCCCGTTGATCGCCTCGTCCAAAGCCAGTAAAACACCGTCGCGACGCGCGCGGTCGATGTCGCGCACGTCGGTGGTGATCAACACGCGCGAGGGGATGCTGTTGACGGCGCCGGGAAAGACCTCGCAAACGCCGACGGTGCCCACGGTGTCAATGGCGCCGGTGGATTTTGCCGCGGACTCAAGGGCAAGGATGAGCTCGGCGGCGGCGGCAAGGGCGTCTTTGCGTCCAGGCATGAGCCGGCCGCCGGCGTGGCCGCCTTCGCCTTCGATGACGATGCGCTGGCTGGCCGGGGCGGCGATGTGCGTGACCAGGCCGAGATCGAGGCCTTCAGCTTCAAGGATGGGGCCCTGCTCAATGTGCAGCTCAATGAATTGATGGAAGCGGCCTTTGGGCTGGAGGACGGATTCGAGGGGGCCGGAAAAGCCGGCCTGTGCGCGCAGCTCTTCCAGGCCGCGGCCGTCTTTATCGCGAAGCGCGAGCGCCTGCGCGGGCTTAAGCACGCCGGCCATCATGCGGCTGCCCAGGCAGCCGATGCCGAAGCGCGTGGGTTCTTCCGCAGTGAAGATCACGAGCTCTATTGACCGGCGCGGCGTGAAGCCGAGCTGCTTGAGGACGCGGATGGCCTCGAGTCCGCCGAGCACGCCCACGCAACCGTCGTAGAGGCCGGCGTTGGGAATGGCATCGATGTGCGAGCCGGTAGCGATGGGCGCGAGCGTGCGGTCGGAGCCATGCCAGCGCGCGAAGGTGTTGCCGACGGCGTCGACGGTGACGGTGAGGCCGGCTTGCTCGCACAGGCTGCGCACGTGGGCGCGGGCGCGCAGGTCGGCTTCACCGAAGACGACGCGGGTGACGATGGGAGGGTCGGCCTCAGAGATCTGCGCGAGGGCGTTGAGCTCGCCGATGAGGCGGTCGATACTGAGCGAGCGGGAAAGCGGCGCGGCTGTGGTCATGCGCTGTGCCCTTCCAGATTGGAGCGTACTTCAAGGGGATGGCGGCGCCAGTCTTTGTAGATGAGGTATTTTGCGGGCTTCTTGCCGATGGCGCCAAACCACTGCGGGCAATAGGCGCGCATCCAGATGAAGTCGCCGGCCTCGACGGGATACCAGCAGTCGCCGAGGCGATAGATGCCGCCGCCCTCGAGCATGAGCAGGCCGTGCTCCATTACGTGAATTTCCACCTGGCTGAGCGCGGCGCCGGGAGCGTAGGTCATGGTGTTCACGGCGAAGTCGTAGGAGGGCGAGTCGGGCATGAGCGTGCGCACCATCAGGGCTTCATCGCCCATCAGCGGCGTGCCCTCGATCTTCGACTCCTTGCCGAGGATGATCTCAGGGCGCGCGGCGCCGGGCTGGCTCTGGTAGGGCTTCTCGATGACGACGACGCGCGAGGCCTTGGAAGCGCGCACGGCGTGGGGCGCGGTGTGGGGTAAAAAAGCGAAGCCTCCGGGCGGTAAAGCGTGGGATTTGCGGCCAACCCGCAACTCCAGTTTGCCCTCGAGCACGTAGAGAAAACGCTGTGCCCGCGTGGACGGGAGCGCGCCGCCGGCGGTGAACTCGGCGGTCATTTCGGTAAAGCGCGCGCCCAGCTGCGGCGCGGCGTGGACGATGCACTCGACGCCCTCGGCGCCGGGCAGCGGCGTGCGGACGAACGTGTCCGGCGTCTGCAGCAGGTGATCGGGTTTCAGGCTGCTTCGCGTTTGTCCCAGGTGGTGCACGGAGGACCCTCGAGCAATTTTTTCCGAGCGGTGATACGGATGGTTCTCTCCCACCCATTGCGTCCGCCCGGGCGGACGAAATGGATGGAGCACGGGCGTCTCGGTCTCCCACCCATTTCGCCGCGGCTGCACGCCGCGCTGAATTGGATGGGGCACCGAAGGTTTTTGGCGGACGCGCAAGCCGTGGGTCGATTTTAGCTGACCGTGGCGGCGAGGCGCGCGAGAAATTTGGCGCCCACGCGCAGCGCGGCCTCCACGTCCTGCTCGCGCACGGACTCATCGGGATGGTGGCTGATGCCGCCGGGACTGCGCAGAAAAAGCATGGCCGCGGGGAAGCGCGCGGCCATCACCATGGCGTCGTGGCCGGCGCCGCTGGGCATGCGCCTAGCGGGGATGCCGCAGGCATGGAGCGCCTCAGCCAACTGCATCGTGAGCCCCGGGTCCATTTCCACCGCAGGCTGATCCAGTTTCTGCTGCCACTCTACTTCCGCGCCGCGTTTGTGGGCAGCCGATTGCGCCGCATGGATGAGGTAACGCACCCAATGGCCGCGGGTGAGATCGCTCATGTGGCGCAGGTCGAGGCTCAGCTCCACCTGTCCGGGGATGACGTTGGCCGCATTGGGCTGCAAATCGAGCTTGCCGACGGTGGCCACGAGCCCGGCTTCAGAGCGGGCGATGGATTCAACGGCGACGATCCACTCGGCCGCGGCGGCCAGCGCATCGTGGCGCAGATGCATGGGCGTGGTGCCGGCGTGATTGGCCTGCCCGGTGAAGCGGAACTCGAGGCGCGTCTGGCCGACGATGCCGTCGACGACCGCGAGCTGAAGGTTTTCGGCCTCGAGCACGGGGCCCTGCTCGATGTGCATCTCAAGAAAGCCGAGCACGCCAGGGTCGCCTGTTTTCGGATCGAGCGCGGCTTCGCCGATTTTTTCGGGATCGAGGCCGAAGGCGCGGATGGCCGCGTCCATGCGCACGCCGTCTGCGTCTTTCGCGGCCAGGAGAGCCGGATCGAAGGAGCCGGCAAGGGCGCGGCTGCCGAGAAAAGGCGTGGCGTAGCGGACGCCTTCCTCTTCACTGAAAGCAACGACCTCGAGGGCGAGGCGGTCGCGCGCTTTTTCGTTTTGGAGGAGAGCGATTTCCACGAGGGCAATATCCACAAGTTCCAGGGCCAGGACGACGCCGAGGACGCCGTCGAAGGCGCCGGCATGGGGGACGGTATCAATATGGGAGCCGATCAACAGGCGTTTCGCCTGAGGTCCCGATGGCTGCCAGAGGCCGCGCAGATTGCCGATGGCATCGACGCGCACGGTCATGCCGAGGGCTTGCATGCGGGCCGAGAGATGCGCGTGCACGTCGTGGACGGGCGGAGTGAGGAAGCGGCGCGTGATGCGGCCGGGCTCCTCGGTCATTTGGGCGAGGGCGCGGCATTCGGCGAGGACGCGGCGCGCGCGGGCGGCGAAGTCCTGATCGGGCGACTTCCAGTTCATGGGCGCACCGAGACGACACTTGATCGTGAGCGTGACTGCTCCAGGCCGCGCGGCGGGCCGACAACGGCGCCATTGACGAAGACGGGACGGCCGCGCAACCAGGTCTCAAGCACGCGGCCGCGCAGATGCGCGCCGAGGTAGGGCGAGAGCGTGTGGCGGAAGCGCAGATCGGACGGGGTGACGGTGAACTCAGCGCCGGGATCGAAGAGGACAAAGTCAGCGTCGGCACCGGGGACGAGCGCACCCTTGCGGCCGGCGAGCGAGGCCAGACGCGCGGGCGCGGCGGCCATCCAATCGCCGATTTTGTCGATGGCGAGGCCGCGCCGATGCATGCCGGTCCAGATGGCGGAGAGCGCGAGGCCGAGCGAAGCAATGCCGCCCCAGGCCTTGTCGAAGCGGCCGAATTCGGGACGGCTTGAGTCCATGTGCTTCATGGCGGGTGGGCAGGGCGAGTGGTCTGTGGCGATCATATCGATGAGACCGGACGAGAGTCCGCGCCAGAGCTCTTCGCGGTTTTGCGCGTCACGGATGGGAGGGGCGCATTTGTATTTAGTGGCGCCGTCGGGGATCTCTTCCGAGGCGAACCAGAGATAGTGGGCGCAGGTTTCCACGGTGACGGGGACGCCGCGGTCGCGGGCCGCAGCGAGAAGGGGGAGAGCCCGCGCCGTGGAGAGGTGAACGATGTGGACCGGCGTGGAGAATTCTTCGGCCAGGCGAAGCAGGAGCGCGATGGCGCCGAGCTCGGCGGCTTCGGGACGCGAGGCGAGGTGCGTCGAGTGCTTGCGCCAGTCGGCTCCGGCGGCGTTGAGCCCCGCAGTGGCCTCATTTACCGGGCCGGCGACCTCCGCGTGGGCCAGCAGCGGCAGGCCGGCGGCGCGCAGATGCGGCAGGGCAAGGCGCAGATCGGTCTCGTCGACCCAGGCGAAGCCGGGGACGCCGGAATCAATGAGGAAGCATTTGAAGCCGGGAACGCCGGCGCGGACGAGGCCGGGGAGGGAATCGGCGTTTCCCCGAACGACGCCTCCCCACCCGGCCCAATCGACCCAGGCATTTCCCTGAGCAGCCGTGCGCTTGGCCTCGAGGGCCTCAGCGTTGATGGTTTCCGGCACGCAGTTGAGGGGCATATCAACGAGGGTGGTCACGCCGCCCGAGGCTGCGGCCTGCGTGGAGGTTTCGAAGCCTTCCCATTCCGTTCGGCCGGGCTCGTTGATGTGGACATGGGTGTCGACCAGGCCGGGGAGCAAGACCAGGTGGCTGAGATCGCGCAGGGCCGCGCCCGGAGGGACGTCATCCCAGCCCCGGAGATCGAGGATTTTGTCGCCCTCGAAGAGGAGCGTGCCGGGGCGCAGGCCGCCGGGCGCGCAAATGCGGGTGGAGCGGAGGGCGTGCAGCATTGTGTGTTTACTTTCGCCGGTCGGGGAGTGCGAGGGCAAGAGTCGATTGAGCGGCGCGCGTAGAAAGGTGTGCGGCCGCGACGGCTGGAGGGCAGGGCCGTGGATGCCTGACGGGCTAGCGCAGGCGGCTGAGCAGATCCTGGGGATGGACAGGCTTGGCCAGGATTTCGAATTCGTAACCCTGCGCACGCGCCTTCTCGAGCAGATCGGCGGTGGCAGCCTGACCGGAAAAGAGCAGGATCTTGATCGAAGGCAACAAAGAACGGATGCGTACGGCCGCGTCAATCCCGTTCAAATCGGCCATGATGACATCGGAGATGAGCATATCGGGCTTGAACGTAGGAGCCAGTTCGAGTGCTTTCTCTCCTGAATACACGGCGCGTGCTTCAAAGCCGCTCTGGTTGAGGATCATGGCCAGGGTATCGGCAATGACGCGCTCATCGTCCGCGACCAGAACTTTTGGTTTATGTGTGGTTTCGGGCATACTCCTCTGGGTGCTGAAGGGAAATGATTGGGTGCTTAGCCGGACGCCGTCCACGGCGGGCGGGGCGCGCCGATTCACTGGCTTTTCGCCTTGATGCAATGATACCCTCGGCAGGGGAAAATCTCCTAACCACCCAAATGGGAGGGACTTCCCGCTGGTAATGCACATCGCGTGCGACAGGGGCGGCCGGTGGAGGGTTGGCGCGGGCGCGGGAGCTCAGAGGACACGAATTCATTTGGGCGCAAGACGTACCCACTACAATCCGAGGGACGAACGGCAGATTCAATAAGTCTCTCTCGAGGAAACGCAAAATTCAGAGCCCGGCAAATGAGTGAGAAGCGAGCCGGGTGCGGATGGATGCCCGGTGCGGCGACCGCGGCGGGCGCGACCGCGGGCGACGGCGGCGGAGGGGAGCGGAAGAGGACGCATGCAGGAGCCGGCAATCCAAAACGGGGCTGCGGATCGGGCGGCGACGGAGGCAGCCGGGGCGGTTTCGGCCCAGAATCCGGTTGCGGAGGCGATTATCCGCGCCGAAGGCATCGAGAAATACTACGCGCAGCCGAGCGAAAACCGCATCCAGGTGATTTCCGCCACCGATCTGAGCATTGTGCCGGGAGAGATTCTGGCGCTGCTGGGGCCGTCGGGGTCGGGCAAGTCGACCATGCTGCGCATGCTCACGGGGCTTTCGCGGCCGTCCGCGGGCCAGGTGTACTGGCACGGGAAGCCGATTGCAGAGGCTGAGATCAACGTCTCCATCGTCTTCCAGAGCTTTGCCCTGTTTCCGTGGCTGACGGTGCTCCAGAACGTGGAGGCGCCGCTGCAGGCGCGGGGCGTGGAGCCGGAGGAGCGGCGCACGCGCAGCATGAAGATGATCGATACGGTGGGATTGGATGGGTTTGAGGGCGCTTATCCCAAGGAGCTCTCGGGAGGCATGCGGCAGCGCGTGGGCTTTGCGCGGGCGCTGGTGGTTGAGCCGGAGGTGCTGTTCATGGACGAGCCGTTTTCCGCGCTGGACGTGCTGACGGCCGAGAACCTGCGCAGCGAGCTGCTGGAGCTGTGGTCGAAAAAGACCATGCCCACGAAGGCGGTCTTCCTGGTGACGCACAACATCGAGGAGGCGGTGCTGCTGGCCGACCGCATCGTGGTGCTGGGACGGAATCCGGGGCACATCCGCACCGATTTCCGGGTGCAGCTGCCGCAGCCGCGCGAGCGCAAGTCCGAAGGGTTCACGCAGCTTGTGGATTACATCTACAAGGTGCTCACGCGGCCCGATGTTTCGCCCGACGAAGCGCCCGATCACCAGCACCCCACGCCGCGGGTGCGCGACCAGCGACAGATGAAGTACCAGATGCTGCCCCATGCCCGGCCCGGCGGCGTGGCCGGTTTGCTGGAGCTGCTGCTGGACAAGGGCGGGCGCGACGACATTTACCGGCTGGCCGAGGACCTGGCCTTCGAAATCGACGACCTGCTGCCGATTGTGGACGCGGCGCAAGTGCTGGGTTTCCTCACCGTGGAAGAGGGCGATGCGGCCATCACGCCGACGGGAACGGAGTTTGCGAATTCGGAAATCTTGCGGCAGAAGGAGCTGTTCCGCGATGCGGCGGTGAAAGGCGTGCTTCTGTTGCGGCAGATCCGGCGCGCGCTCGAGACCAAGAGCGACCACACCGTGCCGGAGGAATTCTTTCTCGACCTGCTGGACGAGCAGTTCAGCGAGGAGGAGACGCAGAAGCAGATGGAAACGGCGATTGCGTGGGGACGTTACGCGGAGATCTTCGACTTCGACGCCGGCCGCAGGCGCTTTGTGCTGCCGGATGCGCAGGAAGAAGCGGTGGCTCCCGCCGAGGAAGCGCCGTGAAGCTGCAGTACGGGTTCGCGCGCTCGCTGGTGCCTGCCCGCACCTGGCCGTTCTTCATCGACGTGGGCGTGGCCGCGTGCGGCCTGGCGGTCTTCTTCACCATCGTGAAGACGGGCGTCTACTGGCTGGGCAAGCCCGTCCCGGTGGTGCCCATTTCGAGCTCCATCCGCGTGCTGCCGCTCTACGCCAGCTACTCCATTGTGCGCATGGTTCTCGCCTATATGCTCAGCCTGGTTTTCGCCGTCACCTACGGCTATATTGCCGCGTACAACGCGCGCCTGGAGCCGTGGATGGTGGCCGTGCTGGACATTCTGCAGTCGATTCCCGTGCTCAGCTTTCTGCCCCCCGTGGTGCTGGCCATGGTCTCGCTCATTCCCGGCCACCAGCTCGGCATTGAGATGGGCGTGATCTTTCTCATCTTCACCGGGCAGGTGTGGAACCTGGCGTTCAGTTTCTATACGTCGCTCAAAACCATTCCACGGGAGATGGTGGAAGCCTCGCGCATCTATCGCTACTCGGCGTGGCAGCGGTTCTGGCAACTGGAGCTGCCGTTCTCCACCATCGGGCTGGTGTGGAACTCGATTGTGAGCGTGGCCGGGGGATGGTTCGCGCTGATCTTCTGCGAGACCTTTACCATGGGCAACCGCAACTTCCAGCTTCCGGGGCTAGGCAGCTACATCCAGGAGGCTACCTACTCGGGCGACGTGCGCGCCCTCGTGGCCGGCATCGGCGCCGTCGTCCTGATCGTGGTGGCCACGGATCAGCTGGTGTGGCGGCCGCTGATTGCGTGGAGCGACAAGTTCAAATTCGAACAGGTGGAGTCAGCGGACCGGGTGAAGTCGCCGATTCTCGAGTTGCTGCGCAAGTCGACGCTGTTCAGCACCGTGCCGGGGCGGCTGGCGGGGCAGATCGAGGAGCCGATTTACCGGCGCCTCTCGCGCACACGCGAGTGCCGCGTGGTGCAGCCGCTCGATGCGGGGCGCCCGGCGAAGAATTCCCCTGGCTACTGGGCGCTAATCGCGGCGGTCACGGTGGCGGTGGTTTGGGCAGCGGCGCAGGCCATCTACATGCTGAGCTCGATCACGTGGCCGGATCTGAAGCTGCTGCTCGAAGGCGCGGCGGCCACGTTCTTGCGCGTGAACGCGGCGCTGCTGATTTCGGCCGCGTGGACGGTGCCCGTGGGCGTGGCCATCGGACTCAACCCACGGCTGGCGCGCGTAGTGCAGCCGCTGGCGCAGATTCTGGCCTCGGTTCCCGCGACCGCATTTTTTCCCGTGCTGCTGATTGCGCTGGTGCGGCTGGGCGGCGGGCTGGGCATCGGCTCCATTGCGCTCATGTTATTGGGCACGCAATGGTACATCCTGTTCAACGTGATCGCGGGCGCCATGTCGATTCCGTCGGACCTGCGCGAAGTGGCTTCGCTCTACCGCTTCACGCGCTGGCAGCGCTGGACGCGGCTGATCCTGCCCGGCATCTTTCCCTACCTCATTACCGGGATGGTGACGGCCTCGGGCGGCGCGTGGAACGCGTCGGTGATGGCCGAGTACTCGCATGTGAAGGACCGGACGCTGGAGGTGATCGGGCTGGGCGCGCAGATTGACGCGGCCACCGACAGCGGGCGCTTCTCCATGCTGCTGCTGGCCACGATTTTCATTTCGCTGATGGTGGTGACCATGAACCGGCTGGTGTGGCGCAGGCTCTACCGGCTGGCGGAGACGCGGTTCAAGCTGGAGGGGTGAGGACGAGGGCTCACCCATCGTTTGGAGTTGGCGCGGAACTCGGCTACGATTATGCAAAGGGGAAAGCGCGCGTGGCGACAACGCAAACGGTTATCGATTGGTCTCTGTGTCCGGTGCTCGAAAGCAAGCCTGACACGCAGGGCGGCGCCTGGGTCTTTCGGGGAACGCGCGTGCCGGTGGGCGCGATTTTGCGTAATTTGGGAGAGTTGAGCGCGGCCGAGCTTGTGGAAGAGTTTCCGACTGTGAGGCCGGAACAGATCGCCGAGTTTCTGGACTTTCTTGCGCGGAGCGCTGCGCAGCACTCCTGAGATGCCCAAGCGAGTTTTGCTTGACGAAAACCTCCCCCAAAGACTGCGATTCCTTTTGCCCGGTCACGCGGTGGTTACGACAGCTTTCCAAGGATGGGCGGGGCTTTCCAACGGAGCCCTGCTTGCAGCAGCCGAAAAAGCGGGTTTCGAAGTAATGATCACCGCAGACCAGAAATTGAACTATCAGCAAAATCTCGCCGGATTGAAGCTGGCGCTGGTGGTTCTGAGCGGCAACAGGCTCAGCCAAGTGATTGCGGGAGCTCCGCGCATTGCGAGTGCTGTCGAAGCGGCGCTGCCCGGCAGTTTCACGTTTGTCAAGATTGACTCCTGAGTCGCGGAGTTTGCACCTCATCGCAGCGCTTGCCGTCTCCCTTGGTTGTTTTGGAGAGTCTTGTGATTCGCGTTGGATTAATCGGCTTCGGGCTGGGCGGGCGCGTGTTTCATGCGCCGCTCATCTCCTCCGTCGAGGGCCTGGAGCTGGCCGCGGTGCTGGAGCGCACAACGAACAAAGCCGCCGAGCGCTATCCCGGCATCGCCACCTATCGCACGCTCGAGGAGCTGCTGGCCGATGCGTCGCTCACGCTGATCGTGGTGTCCACGCCCAACGGCACGCACTTCGAGCTGGCGCGAAGAGCCCTGCAAGCGGGCAAAAACGTGATTGTCGACAAGCCGATGACGGTGACCTCGGTCGAAATCGCCGAGTTGATGGCTCTCGCACGCGAAAAGAACCTGCTGCTGGCGCCCTTTCACAACCGGCGCTGGGACGGGGACTTTCTCACCGTGGAGAAGCTGCTGCGCGAGCAGGCCGTGGGGCGGCTGGTTGCCTTCGAGTCGCGCATGGACCGCTGGCGGCCGACGATGCCCACCGATCGCGTGTGGAAGAACGATCCCGCGGCGGGCGGCGGACTGCTGTTGGACCTGGGCACGCACCTCGCCGACCAAGCGCTGAAACTTTTCGGCAAGCCGGAAGCGGTGAGCGCGGAAGCGACGCGCGAGCGCGCGGGCGCGCAGGCAAACGACGCCTTCACCGTGCGGCTGCGCTACGCAGGTTTTGAGGCCACGCTGGGCGCGAACAGCCTGTCGCTGCCGGCGGCGCCGCGGTTTCATCTGCGCGGCACGCAGGGCAACTACTGGAAGTATGGCGTTGACCCGCAGGAGGCGGCGCTCGCTAAGATCACACGCATTGGCGATCCATTTTCGGCGCAGGGGGCTTGGGGACGCGAGCCGTATGCGGCATGGGGAACGCTGCACGTAGGCATCGACAGCGGCACGGTGAGCCGGCCGGTGGAAGCGGTTGCGGGCGACTACCGCCGCTTTTATGCGGGCATTCGCGATGCGCTGCTCGGTAAGGCGCCCGCGCCGGTCTCCGCGATCGACGCGTGGCGCGGGTCGCGCATTCTGGAGTGGGCAGCGCAGAGCGCGGAGGAGCGGCGGGAGATCGAGTGCGAATGGGTCGGGGAACCGAGTTGAGGGTTCAACGCACTCCGGCGAATTGAAACAGGGCCAATCTAACAGGGCTAAAGCCCCATTTCCAAGTGAGGCTCTTTGGGCACGACTGAAGTCGCGCCCTGATACAAGACAGAGTCCGGGCCTGAAGGCTGCTGCCGCCTCCCTTCGCGCGGCCGGGGCCCTCGGCTTAGAAAGAGCTCCGGGGCACGCGCCGCTTCAAGATGGCAAATCCCGATCGGTTCCGGGCTACAATGTCGGCACTCAATCGCGCCGAGCCGCCACCCGCAAGCAGAAGGAGACGAGAAATGCCGAAAGCCAGAAGGACTCGCAAGGCGGGCCAGTATGCAAACATCCGCTCCGCACCGATGCCAAACTTCACCTCCGTTCAGGTGGTCCACCCGTGGGCGACGCCTCCGCCTCCGCAGCCGACAAACGCGGACATTCTGAAGGCGATCGATAAGCTCAGCTCGATGGTGAGCGAGCTGAGCAAGAACCAACAGGCGATCGAGCAACGGCTCAGCGATATACGCAACGGCGTGTACGCCAATTATCTGAACATTCAGAATGGTGCGAGCTGGATCGATTACGTCTTGCAGGTGATGTACGACTATCTGATCGCCGCGATTCTAGACGGCACCCAACCGCCGGAGGGCATCGCGCAAATTCAGGGGTATTTCTCCGGAAACTGGAAGGGCTGAAGCGCAATACGGGGGCGAAGGCGCTTGCAATTACGAGGCCTTGCCGGCGGGGTCCTTTTCGACGAGAGGCACCCAGAAGCGGAAGCGCGCGCCGCCGCCGGGAAGGTTTTCGGCCTCAATGCCGCCGCCGTGCACGGTGAGGATGGCGCGGGTGATGGCCAGGCCCATGCCGCTGCCCTTGCGCACGCGCGCGCCGCGTTTGCCGCGATAAAACTTTTCGAAGATGAGGGGCAGGTCGACGGCCTCAATGCCGGGGCCCGAATCTGCCACCGTAAATTCGAGACGGTTGCCCACAGGGCGCGTGCCCAGGGTGATGCGTGTGGCCGGGGGCGTGTAGGCGGCGGCGTTCTCCAGCAGATGGCGCAGCACGCGGCCGAGCAGGTGGGCGTCGAACCAGGCAGTGTGGTCGCCGGCTTGCTCGGAGCCGGCTTGGATGACCACCTTGTGCGCGCCGAGGATTTTGCGCGACTCCTCGACCGCCTGGTCGAGCAGCGCGCGGGGCGCGTGCGGCGCCAGATGCACCTCGACCACGTGGGCGTCGATCTCGGCCATCTCCACGGCTTCGCCGATGAGCAGATCGAGGCGCGCGGCCTCCTCGTCGATAAGGGAAGAGAGATCGCGGCGTCCGGGCTCGTCGAGCGAGTGGGTTTCAAGCAGCGTGGTGGCGGCGGCGCGGATGGCGGTGAGGGGCGTGCGCAGTTCGTGGGTGAGCGAGTCGATGAGCGCAGCGCGCAGGCGCTCAGCCTCACGCGCGGCTTCCATGCGGGCGGAGTTTTCCATGGCCACGGTGCGCGCGATGGCCGCCGAGACCTGCGCGCTGACGGCGGCAGCCACCTCGCGCGAGAGCGGTTCGGGGTGCCAAGCCAGGGCGCCCACGGGGCGCATGCCCAGCATGAGCGCGGTGATCTCGAAGCCGGCGAAATCGGTGCTGGTGGGGTTCATTCCCTCGGCCGAGGCGCGCATGCTGGCTTCGAGGCTGGCGGAGAGATCGGAT
>JASHOQ010000006.1 GCA_030041045.1 Acidobacteriaceae bacterium | reverse complement strand
ATACAACCTACGGCATTTTCTGAGTTACTGTGTCCTCTTCGTTCCTTCGCAAGGTCGCCGCTCCCTGTTGGTCGCGCCGACTCTGCTTTCCGTCTTCGGGATATAGCTACTCAGAAAATGCTTTAGCCTTCTTCCGCTTCGCGCAGCTTGGCGATCACGGTGAAATCTTCGAGCGTGGTCACATCGCCCTTCACTTCACCGTGCGTGGCCAGCTCGCGCAGCAAACGGCGCATGATTTTGCCGGAGCGGGTTTTGGGCAGCGCGTCGGTAAATCTTATGTCGTCAGGGCGAGCCAGCGAGCCGATCTCCTTCGCGACCCATTTGCGCAGCTCGTCTTTCAATTCGTTGGAAGGCGGATTGCCGCTTTCCAGGGTAACGAAGGCGGCGATGGCCTGGCCCTTGAGCTCGTCGGGGCGGCCGACGACGGCGGCTTCGGCGACCTTGGGGTGCGCCACCAGCGCAGACTCCACCTCCATGGTGCCCAGGCGATGGCCGCTCACGTTGATCACATCGTCCACGCGGCCCATGAGCCAGAAGTAGCCGTCGGCATCCTGGCGCGCGCCGTCGCCGGTGAAGTAGCAGCCGGGCACATCGGACCAGTAGGTCTTCGTGTAGCGCTCCGGATCGCCGTAGACCGTGCGGGCCATCGAAGGCCACGGCTTGCGAATCACCAGCAGCCCGCCTGAGCCGGCGGGGACTGTGTGGAAGTTGCCCTGAGAATCGGGACGCGTGACCACATCCGGCTGGATGCCGAAGAACGGCCGCGTGGCCGAGCCGGGCTTGGTGGCGATGGCGCCGGGGATGGGCGAGATCATGATGGCGCCGGTTTCCGTCTGCCACCAGGTGTCGACGATGGGGCAGCGGTTGCGGCCGATCTTCTCGCGGTACCACATCCACGCCTCGGGGTTGATGGGCTCGCCCACGGTGCCGAGCAGGCGCAGCGAATCGAGCTTGTATTTAGAGACGAACGCGTCGCCCCATTTGATGAAGGCGCGGATGGCCGTGGGCGCGGTATAGAAAACGGTGACGCGATGGTCGTCGACGATCTTCCAGAAGCGGGAAAAATCAGGCCAGTTGGGCGCGCCTTCGTACATGAGCACGGTGGCGCCGTTCTGCAGCGGCCCGTACACCACATAGGAATGGCCGGTGACCCAGCCGATATCGGCCGTGCACCAGTAGATGTCGTCGTCGCGCAAATCGAAAACATATTTCGACGTCAGGTAGGTCTGCACGGCGTAGCCGCCGGTGGTGTGCACCAGTCCCTTGGGCTTGCCCGTGGTGCCGGAAGTGTAGAGGATGTAGAGCTCATCTTCGGAGTCCATGGGCTCGGCGGGGCACGTGGGCGCGGCTTTGGCCACCAGATCGTGCCACCAGTGATCGCGGCCTGCGACCATGTTGACGAGCGAGCCGGTGCGGCGATAGACCACAACGTGCTCGACCGTGGGGCAGGCGGCAAGCGCTTCATCCACGGTGCGCTTGAGCTGGACCTCGTTGCCGCGGCGGTAGCTCGTGTCCTGGGTGACGATGGCCACGCAGCCGGAATCGTTGACGCGGTCGGCGATGGCGTTGGCGGCGAACCCGCCGAAGATGACGGAGTGAATGGCGCCGATGCGCGCGCAGGCCAAGAGGGCGATAGCGAGCTCCGGCGTCATGCCCATGTAAATGGCCACGCGGTCGCCTTTTTTGATGCCGAGCGATTTGAGCGCATTGGCGAACTTCTGCACCGCGGCGTGTAAATCCGCGTAAGTAAGGCGGCGAATCTCGCCCGGCTCGCCCTCCCAGATGAGCGCCGTCTTCTCGGCGCGCGCGCCGCCAACGCTAGGATCGACGTGGCGGTCCACGCAGTTGTAGCAAAGGTTGAGCTTGCCGCCGACGAACCACTTGGCCCAGGGAAGGTTCCACTCGAGGACTTTCGTCCACGGCTCGAACCAGTGCAGTTCTTTGGCCGCGCCTGCCCAGAATTTTTCCGGGTCTTCGATCGATTGCTTGTAAAGCGTCTCGTATTCTTCCAGGCTCTTGATGTGCGCCTTGGCGCTGAACTCGGGCGGCGGCGGAAAGACGCGATTCTCGCGCAGCGTTGAGTCGATGTCCTGCTGCGAGAGAGAGGAGACGGGCGATGAAGGCATAAGAGATCCTTTGGAAGCATGGCGGACAGAACCCGGGGGCGCCCCGGAGAGCGCGGCTGGGCCGCAATGTTGGTACCGCAGTCACTTTATCGGGCGGGACGCACTGGCTGCAAGTAACGAGAAGGCAAACGGGCCCGCGCGGCTCGCCAGCGCAGCAGCGGCAAAAGGCTCGAGTAGTCGTCAGTCCACAGGCGCAGCCCCGGCTTGAATACGGAGGGTTTGCCGGCGGCCGCGATCTCCGGCTGCGCAAAGAAGGCGGCATTGTCGCTCAGGAGCATCCAGTAGGAGGAGAACTCCCCGCGGTCGTCGTTGGCCAGATTCGAAAAGCGCATGGCCTGCATGCCGGCAGATTGGGCGAGCAGGGCGATGGCGGGCTCGAGGTCGACGTGGCCGTTGGAGATGTGGATGGCGATAATGCCGCCGGGCGCGAGATGGCGCCGATAGAGCGCGAGCGCCTGCGTTGTCAGAAGATGGAGAGGGATGGCGTCCCCGGAAAATGCGTCGACGGCGAGAACATCGAAGTGCTGCGGCGGTTCGCGTTCGAGGGTGGTGCGCGCGTCGCCCACAACGATCGAGACCTGCGCGCCGGATTCGCGGATATAGGTGAAGACGTTGCGGGCGATGGGTACGACCGCGGGGTTGATGTCGTAAAAGCGGATGCGGTCTCCCGGCCGGCCGTAGGCGGCGATGGTGCCCGCACCCAGGCCGATGACGCCGATCGTCCGCGGCCTGATGGATTGGCCGGCAGATCCGTTTGGGCCAGAACTCTCCGGGCCCGGGCAGCAGAAGCGCAGGGCGAGGCCGATGCCGGAATCGAGAGCGTAGTAAGTCGTGGGCGTGTGGCGCAGCTCGTCGCTCGCAAAGATCTGCGTGCCGTGCTTGATGGAGCCGTTGGTGAGGGTGCGCACGGTGGCGCCGGGGTAAGAGTGATCTTCGCGCACGCGCAGCGCGCCGTAAAAATTGCGCACCGCCACAAGAGTCTGGCGCATGGAAGCCATGTGCACCCAGAAGACGAGAACCAGGAGCAGAATGCTGCCCGCCGACCACAAAAGCCGCTGTCCCCAGTTCCAGCGCCAGGTGGCCGCGAGCGCCAGCAGCGCCGTAATGAGCGCAGTGAGGACGATGTCGTAATTGAAGCGGAAGACGAGCGGGCAGGCGATGGCGATGAGAAAAGAGCCCAGGGCTCCTCCGGCGGCAAAGAGCAGATAAAAAACGGTGGACTCGGAGGCGCGCGCGGGCTTGAGGGCGTAGGCCTCGGCGTGCAGGAAGAGGCAGGCGAAGAACAGCTCGCAGAGAAAGAAGGCGAGGTCGATGCGGAGAGGCGCTGAGGCGTCGGCGTGGGAAAGCATGTAAGCCAGACCGCCCAGCAGCACGGCGAGAAAGCGGGTGACGATGCCGCGCGGCAGGATGCGCGGGAACTCAAAGGCGAGGATCAGGGTGATGAGGTACACCCCGAGGGGGAGAATCCAGAGCAGCGGAATGGGCGCGATGTTGGCGGTGATGTAGCCGGTGACCGCACACAATTGCATCGAGGCGCCCATGGGCAGCAGAAGCCAGAGCCAACGGTGCAGGCGCGGCGCGGGCGGCTGCGCGGTTTCGGTTTCAGCCTGAGGCGCGGCGCCGGCGGCGGCTGAACGCCCGCGAAGGGCTAGCAGCGCGGCCAGCACCGCGTAGACGGCGAACATGCAAAACCAGGCGGCGCGCTGCGCATGCAGGGTGAACCGCGGCTCAATGAGTGTGGGATAAGCGGCGAGCGCAAGCAGCGAGGCCAGATTGGAGAGCGCGAAGAGGCGATAAGGAATGCCGGAGCCGCCGAGGCGCGATAACTGCAGCCGCGACCACCAGACCTGGAGCAGCGGAGAGGTCGATCCGAGGGCAAGGAAGGGAAGGCCGATCCACAGGCTGAGCGCGAACATGATGGTGAGAAAGGGATGATCGGGGCCGGAACCGAGATCGATGCCGCCGAAGGCCCAGAACGCGGCGAGGGCAAGCGCCGCAGCGAGCAGGAAAAAATGCAGCGCCCAGCCGGGACTTGAACCTGGACGGCGCGCAAGCCAGTGCGCATAAAGATACGCAAGCAGCAGCGCGGTTTGAAAAAAGACCAGGCAGGTGAGCCAGACTGCGGCCGAGCCGCCGAGAGAGGGAAGCAACTGCTTGGCGGCAATGGGCTCGACGAGGAAGAGAAGAAAGGCCGCGAGGAAGACCGCAAAGCCGAAGAGCAACCGCGAACGCGCCACGCCGGACCTCGGATTCCACGGACGAAAGATGCGCCGGCCCCTAACCGCCCAGGGAGCCTGCTTGAAGAGCCGATGCTAACACAATGGGTTTGAGAGGGCCGGTAGAGACGCGAAAGCATTCGGAGGGCGCGCTGGAAGATTCATGAGAGATTTCCAATGCCGGATTGCACGGGCGAAGGGCGATGAAGGGGTGCGGGAATCGTGCACAGCGGCATCCGATTCGGGAGCGGGCGGGGCGGCTTTCCGGGATCGGCTGGCGTCGAGCGGAAAGAAACGCGGGTTCCCGTTGCAGGCCGCGGGATGATGGCACAATCGCGGCATGCGTCAGGGCAATTGGGGCCGAGGAGGACCCTTTGCAATGGAGCCAACGATTTCGAATTCGGGAACCACGGGCGCGGAGCAGACAGCTGAGGGCCAGTCGCTGTCGCCGCAGACGAACGCAAATCAGACGCAGCGGGCGAATGTCGTTCCTGGCACCAACCGCATTACCAACCAGGAGGGTGCTTCATTCAGCGGACCCGGCGCCCCGGGTACGCAACAGCAACAGACGGGCAACCGGGGCTCGAACAGCAGCTAAAGAGGGTTCTCATTGCCTGTGCGCCGGTTGAGGCGCAAAGGGCAGGGCAGGTCTCCGCAATGCTGGGCTTCAGCAGGGCGCTTTCCTTCTTCCGTGCGCAAAGCGGGGAAGGGAGCGCCTAATTTTTTTGTGCGCAGGCTGATTCCGATTGCCCAAAGTGCCGCACAGACTGTTTGCCGCTGAGGAGCCGCTGTAGAATGAGGCTTCTCAGTGGCGCCGCTATGGATTCCATCGAAAAGGAAATGCCCGGCGATTGGACCGCCGCTCCCGAAGCTCATCCCGAGGTGATCGAGAATTACGCCGGATATACTCCTCCCTTCAACGTCAAAGCCCTTACGGAAAAACTGATCGCTTCAGTGCCGTCCAGATATTTGCACGGATTGAGCCGGGTTGTCCTCACGAGCGCAGGCGAGCTGCCGCGCAAGCTGCGCAGGAAAATGACCAAGTCGAGAGGCAAGAAAGTGAGGATCCGCACGGCACGCGGGCTTTACCACCAGGCGTGGCATGGAAAGCCGGCGTGGATCGAGATTTATGTGGACAACACGCTGAGTTTTTACAAGAGGGGAGTATGGCGTTTGCTACTTTATCTGGCGTATTTTCGCGAATCGGAATTGGGCAAGGTTCTCTTTCACGAGGTAGGGCACCACATCGACGCGACCGTGCGGCCGGAGTTTCGTGAGAGCGAAGACATTGCCGACGACTGGAGCACAAAGCTCGGGCGGGATTGGTTTCGCAAGAATCACCCATTTCTGCGTTGGGTGTTGCGACGATTCACTCCTGTGATTCGACAGGTAGCGATTCTTCTGAACCGGAGGCTCCTGCGAGATGGAAAAATCTCCCGCACTGAATTTGAGAAGCGCGTCAGGAAACTTCGGAGCAAGTAAAGGGACTCCGCTAACACCTGCAGAGCCCTCGGCTCCTGACTTTCACGCCAGTGTTCAGCTCTGTTCGCTGGCCGAGGCAATCTTGGCTTCGGCTTCTGAAATCACGCGCAGAGCTTCGGTGTAGGCGTCTTCGCTGTCGCCGGCCTCGTTCCACAGCTTCTCACCCGTCGCGCGCTGCTGCTCGGCGCGGGCCACGTCGATCTCTTCGGGCTTGAGCGCATCGCTGGCGAGGATGGTCACGCGGTCGGGCAGCACTTCCACAAAGCCCCAGCTCACGTTGTAGCGCGTGGTGTCAGGGCTGTGCTGCTCCAGGCCAACGCCCTGGTGGATGCGCACGTCGCCCGCGCCCAGCTCGGCCATCAGCGGCGCGTGGCCGTAGAGCACTTCCATGTCGCCGGACTTCGACGGCAGCTCCACCGCCGTAGCCGCAGCCTCAAAGAGCGTGCGCTCGGGAGTGACGAGGCGGATGCGGAGTTGGTTGGTCTCTTCAGTCATAAAAGCCTTTCGGAGGGGTCAGGGATCAGTTAAAACCGATTCTGTGGCGCGGCCGCCATTCTGACCCCTGACCCCTGAAACCTGATCCCTGCCTTACGCATTCGTCTTCAACTGCTCGGCCTTGGCGAGCACGTCTTCAATGCCGCCCTGCATGTAAAAGGCCTGCTCAGGCACGTCGTCGTACTTGCCTTCGATGAGCTCCTTGAAGCCGCGCACCGTATCGGCAATCTTCACGTACTTGCCGTGAATGCCGGTGAACTGCTCGGCCACGTGGAAGGGCTGCGAGAGGAACTTTTGCACTTTTCGCGCGCGCGCCACGGTGAGCTTGTCTTCATCGGAGAGCTCGTCGATGCCCAGGATGGCGATGATGTCCTGCAGATCCTTGTACCGCTGCAGAATTCTTTTTACCCCCTGGGCCACATCGTAATGGTCCTGGCCTACGGTGCGCGCGGTGAGGATGCGCGAAGTGGACGCGAGCGGATCGACCGCGGGGTAGATGCCGAGCTCGCTCAGCGGCCGGCTCAAAACCGTGGTTGCGTCCAGGTGCGCGAACGTAGTGGCCGGCGCGGGGTCGGTCAAATCGTCGGCGGGCACGTAGACGGCTTGCACCGATGTGACGGACCCTTTGCTCGTCGACGTGATGCGCTCCTGCAGCTCGCCCATCTCCGTGGCCAGGTTGGGCTGATAGCCCACGGCCGAGGGCATGCGGCCCAGCAGCGTCGAAACCTCAGAGCCGGCCTGGGTGAAGCGGAAGATGTTGTCGATGAAGAGCAGCGTGTCTGCGCCCTCCTGGTCGCGGAAATACTCGGCCACGGTGAGTGCGGTCAGAGCCACGCGCAGCCGCGCGCCCGGCGGCTCGGTCATCTGCCCGTAAACCAGGGCGCACTTCGACTCCTGCCACTTGCCCGGCTTGATGACGCCGCTCTCAGTCATCTCCAGCCACAGGTCGTTGCCCTCGCGGGTGCGCTCGCCCACGCCGCCGAATACCGAGTAGCCGCCATGCTGCTGGGCCACGTTGTTGATGAGCTCCTGGATGATGACGGTCTTGCCCACGCCGGCGCCGCCGAACAGGCCGATCTTGCCGCCCTTCAAAAACGGCTGGATGAGATCGACGACCTTGATGCCGGTTTCGAACATCTCCTCATGCGTCGATTGTTCGTCAAATAACGGCGCGGGGCGATGGATGGGGTTGCGCGATTTCTCGCCCACGGGGCCGAGCTCGTCCACCGGCTCGCCGATGACGTTGATCACGCGGCCCAGTGTCTCTTTGCCCACGGGCACGCGGATCGGCCCGCCGAGATCGATGGCCTTCATGCCGCGCACCATGCCGTCCGTGGCTTCCATGGCTACGGTGCGCACGCGCCCCTCGCCCAGGTGCTGCTGCACCTCGAGGATTACGTTGATGGGCACGGGGACGGTGAAGCCGTCGCTGACCACGCGCAGCGCCTCATAGATGGGCGGCATGGTCGCCTCTTCAAATTGCACGTCTACGGCCGGGCCGGAGACCTGAATTACTTTGCCGATGTTGTCTGCCATGGTTTGTGCCTCAGGGATCAGGTTTCAGGGGTCAGGGATCAGTCGTCCCGTTTGCCGATTGCCGTGATCCTCCTTTTTCTTGCAGGGGCTAAAGCCCCGAGATCGTTGTTCGTCCTGTTTTGGCCCGGCTGAAGCCGTGCCCTTGTTACAAAACCTGATTGCATCGGTACGAATAAACGCAGCCCTTTGCAAAAGCCGAATTTCGCCGTCCCTACGGGGCTTGCAGGTCGGGTTGGATTCCTTTCCCAGGACTGCGCCCTTGTTCGCCGCGGCGAACAAGGGCTTGTCCTGGGCTATCTTCTCGCGCTCCCTTCGGGAGCTTGCCGGGGCTAAAGCCCCGTGTCGAATTTCTTTCCTCATTCAGGGGCCTGAAGGCCCCTGCTCCCTCCCGCCGCGCTACAAAGCGGCGGCGCCGGAAACAATCTCGATAATCTCCTTGGTGATGGCGGCCTGGCGCACGCGGTTCATATGCAGCGTGAGCGAGTCGATCATCTCCGAGGCGTTGTTGGTGGCCGAGTCCATCGCCGTCATGCGCGCCGCGTGCTCGGCGGCGACCGATTCGGTCATGGCGTGATAGAGCACGGCGAAGATGTACTGCGGGAGCAGGCCGGCGAAGAGCTGCTCGGCGGGCTGCTCGTAGATGTAGTCGACGTTGGCGGTGCCGAATTTCTTCGCTTCTTCCTCGGCCTCGTGCATGTCCGGCGCTTCGAGCTCGATGCCGGCCGAGAGCGCGGCCTCGGCGGCGCGCTCCTTTTCTTCCGCCGTGGGCTCCACTGCGCCCGTGATCTGCGGGCTGCCGATCTTGAGCAGCGGAAGCAGCTTTTCCACCACCAGGCGCTGCGCGATCACCGATTTGAACTCGTTGTAAACGATGTAGGCCGCGTCGATCTCCTCGTGCACGTAGCGGTTGATGATGGAGTGGGCGAGCTCCATCACGCGATCGGTCTGCAGATTGAGCAGCATGCCGGGGTGGTCGCCGGTGAGCTCCACTTTTCCTTTGCGCGCCTGCCTCACCTGATGCTTATTGCCGTTCTCCTCGGTCTGCTCAGAGTAAACCGCGGTGGGATAACGGCGGCGCAACTGATCGCGGCCCTTGCGGCCCACGGCCTCAATGTCGATCTCCTTGCCGGGATTGCCCTGGATGAACTGGTACGCCGTCTTAAGAATGTTGGCGTTGAAAGCCCCGGCAAAACCCTTGTCGCCGCTGATGACGACCAGGAGCACGCGCTTTTCCGGCCGCGTGAGAAAGAGCGGATGGGCGAGGTTGCCGGTCTTTTCGTCGTAGAGGTCCACGCGGCGGATGAGCGACTGGAGAACACTCACGATCATGCGTGCGTAGGGGCGCGCGGCCAGGGCGCGCTCCTGCGCGCGGCGCAGCTTGGCCGCCGAGACCATCTTCATGGCCTTGGTGATCTGTCGCGTGTTTTTCACGCTGCGGATGCGGCGGCGGAGATCGAGTACGTTGGCCATGCTGTCTTTCGTTAGCTCCTAGCTTCTAGCTCCTAGCCTTTAGCTCATCCTGCCGCTTTTGGCCGTGTGCGTCTTGCAATTGCCGCTCCCCGAGCGCATTTCGGGTTCGTGGAGTCAATGCCGTTCGTTCCCGCTTTGCCTAGCTAGCGGCTAGAAGCTAGGAGCTAGTGGCTACAGCAGCATGCTCCGCCACGAAGTTCTCCTTGTACTCCTTCATGGCCGCGTGCAGCTTGGTACGCAGGTCGTCGTCGAGCTGCTTTTTCTTGGTCAATTCGTCCATCAGCGCCGATTGCGCGGTTTCAAAGAACTTGTGCAGGCCGTCTTCAAAGGCGCGGATGTCTTCCACCTTCAGATCGTCGACATAGCCCTGCGTGCCGGCG
>JASHOQ010000101.1 GCA_030041045.1 Acidobacteriaceae bacterium | reverse complement strand
GGGACGAAAAGGCGATCCGGGACTACATCCGCAACCAGGAAGACGAAGACAAGCGCATCGACCAGATGCAGATTTGGAACTGACCGGCCGCCTTCAGGCGGCGCAATCAAACTGGGGCCGCGTCAGCGACCCCCAACAGCCGCTTTGAGCGGCTCACACAAATAAGGCCCCCGGCTCTGCCGGGGGATACTTACCGGCCGTTCGCCGTTTTTCTTGGCGCCAGCGCATCGCGTGGCGCCTTCGCACGGCAGTCTCTCCAGGGCAAATCCGGAGATCCTATAGGAAATGAAATTGCAGGTCGCGGGCAAAGCCTGCAGCCTGACGGACGCGAGGGTTTGCGCAGAATCGCAGGAATCATGCGACCTGGAGACGCTCCGCCGCATCCTACCCACATCGTGAGGTCGGCAGGTCGAGAGAATACGAGCGGTGTTGAAGCCGCGGCTCTGTTTCCCCTGAAGTGCAAAAGGGCCTTCTGCCATCAAGCGGCTGTGTGCGAGCATGAGTAAGAAGCGAGTTGAGGAAAGCACGAGACTGGCGACTCGGAGAGGAAGCGATCTATGCAACTGGGAATGGTGGGTCTTGGACGAATGGGCGCAAACATGGTGAGGCGCCTCCTCAGAGGAGGCCATCAATGCGTGGTCTTCGACATGTCTTCGAAGGCAGTGAATGAACTGGTGGAAGAAAAAGCTCAGGGAAGTTCATCCCTCCGGGAATTTGCCACCAAGCTCTCGAAGCCGCGGGCAATATGGCTGATGGTTCCGGCCGCGGTGGTGGACAAAACAATCGCCGACTTGCTGCCTAATCTCGATGCGGGAGACATCCTGATCGACGGCGGCAATTCCTATTACCTGGACGATATTCAGCGCGCCAAGGAACTGGCCGCCAAGAAAATCCGGTATCTGGACGTTGGGACGAGCGGGGGCGTGTGGGGCCTGGAGCGCGGCTATTGCATGATGATCGGCGGCGAGAAGGAGGTTGTGAAGCATCTCGATCCGGTCTTTTCGACGCTGGCGCCCGGAAGGGGTGACATCCCGCGCACGCCGGGACGCGAGAAGCTGGACAGTACTGCCGAACAGGGTTACTTGCATTGCGGCCCGAACGGCGCCGGTCATTTTGTCAAGATGGTGCACAACGGAATCGAGTACGGCCTTATGGCTGCCTACGCCGAGGGTTTTGGCGTTTTGCGCGCGGCGAATGTGGGAAAGCAGCGGGATGCGGTTGACGCAGAGACTACACCGCTGCGCGACCCCGACGACTACCAATACGATCTCGATCTGAGGGACATTGCCGAAGTGTGGCGGCGGGGCAGCGTGGTTGCTTCGTGGCTGCTCGATCTTGCGGCGGCCGGCCTGGCGAAGGATCCGGCATTGTCTGACTTCGCAGGACGTGTTTCGGATTCGGGCGAAGGCCGGTGGACGATCAAGGCGGCTATCGACGAAGCCGTACCGGTCCCTGTTCTATCTGCAGCGCTTTATCAGCGTTTTAGTTCACGCGGCGAAGCGGATTATCAGGACAAGCTACTTTCAGCAATGCGTTTCGGCTTCGGCGGTCACCTGGAAAAGTCCGCCAGCAAATGAGTTCCGCGGCAAAACAGGAGATCGGTTATGAACAAATGCAAATCGGATGCCCTGGTTTTCTTTGGTGCGACCGGCGATCTGGCTTATAAGAAGATCTTTCCGGCGCTCCAGGCGATGATCAAACGCGGGCATCTCGATGTGCCTGTGATCGGCGTGGCCAAGGCCGGATGGAACCTGGACCAGCTCCGTGAACGCGCGCGCTCCAGCGTTCAGAAGCACGGCGGACTCGATACCGCTGCCTTCGACAAACTAAGTAGCTTGCTCCGCTACGTCGATGGCGACTACAACGACCCCGCCACCTTCCAGGCCATTCGCAAAGAACTTGACGGGGCGCAACACCCGGCGCATTACCTGGCCATACCTCCGCTGATGTTTGAGACTGTGGTGGAGCAGTTGGCAAAATCGGGATCTTCGCAGGGAGCTCGCGTCATCGTTGAGAAACCATTCGGTCACGATCTTTCCTCTGCGCAGGAGCTCAACTGTATCCTTCATTCCGTCTTCCCGGAAACGGAGATCTTTCGCATCGACCACTACCTCGGCAAACGTCCAGTCAATAACGTAGTCATTTTCCGGTTTGCCAACGCGTTTATGGAGCCGTTCTGGAATCGAAACTACATTGAGAGCATTCAGATCACCATGGCTGAAGACTTCGGCGTGCAGGGCCGGGGCGCCTTTTACGATCAGACGGGCACGATTCGCGACGTGGTCCAGAACCACCTGTTTCAGGTCCTTTCGAACCTTGCCATGGAGCCTCCGGTACGCACGGATAGCGAGACCATTCGCGACGAGAAGGTGAAAGTGTTGAAGGCGATGCGGCCCCTCGATCCGAGTAATCTGGTGCGCGGGCAATTCCGCGGCTATCGCCTGGAAGGCGGAGTCCGCTCCGATTCGAACGTGGAAACATTTGCCGCCCTGCGCCTGGAGATCGATTCCTGGCGCTGGAAGGATGTGCCGTTCTACATCCGCGCGGGAAAGAATCTGCCCGTCACTTGCACCGAGGTCTTCGCTCGATTCCGCAAACCTCCCACGGTGCTGAAAGACAGTGTTGTGCGGAACAATCATATGCGGTTCCGGATCAGCCCGGAGATGGCCATCGCCATTGGTGCAACGGCGATGTCTGCTGGCGAGGTTCTCGAAGGCCAGCATGTCGAGATCATGGCCAGCCGCAATCCCTGCCCCGACGAGATGGATGCCTATGAACGCGTGCTTGGCGATGCCATGGCGGGAGATGCCACCCTGTTTGCGCGCCAGGATTATGTTGAAGAGGCGTGGCGCATCGTCGATCCGGCGCTGAGAGCGGACACTCCTGTCTACGAATACGAGCAGGGGACCTGGGGGCCGGCAAACCTCGATCAGCGAATTTCGCCCGAGGGAGGTTGGCACAACCCGATCATGGCGGGCGAAGAGAATCCAGCCCTGAGCGCAGTGCCCTGCTGATGGAAAATGATTGCACCGGGCTGTGCGCAGTCGCCACGATCACGTGAAAAAGATAAGGACAGCGCCGACCCTGTTGACAGCGCGGGTCAGCATCCTTCTCTCAGCATTGCATAAGAAGAGACCATCTTCTGGCAAATATCAACAATAGCCTGCCGGCTCGGGGAAGTGTGGTCCTCAAACGATCTCTGCAGTTGCTGGATGGAATCATGGCCGGCACTCGCAGGCGGGCCTTCTTCGCGTGCGATCCATGCGGCAATGTGCTTGAGGTCATCGCTATATTCGTTGAGAAACTGGTCCAGCGCCCGATTTTGGTGCTGAGTTAATTCGGAGTCGAGTCGCCCCCGATGCGCCAGAAGACTGAGTTCCAGCAGGTAGATTGAACGCAGCTCTGGCTGCACTCTTTGAATCCGCTGACACTCGGCAAAGTCTTCTTCCCGCCGATGGCGAAACTCAAACTCAAACCGCACGGCGTCTGTCTGCGACTCCTGGCTCGCGAAGTTGTCATTGATCTCACTGCGGAGACGGCTGATCGGCGAAAGGGCGATGCCTCTGCCGCGCACCACCGGACAAACTGCCAGTTGCGCCAGCATGCGTACGTTCCGCACCAGCAGTTTCTGCAACTGCTCCGCATCGCTCTTTGCCCCGAAGCGGTCGAAGATAAAACCCATAGCGAGAATGCCCAAGAGCACGCCCAATAGCTTATCGCGTGCGATGGTGAGGTCGGTCTGGATGTGGAAGTCCTGCAGGTTGACGAAGTAAAACGCGAGCGCGATCTGCAGGCCGAAATAGGAGAGCCGCGGACTGGAGGTGGCGAACCATGCGCCGATCGCGGTCGCAGCCGCAAAGAACACGGCAAACCCGAAGACGCTATCGATCCCGGGGAGGATCAGGATCTGCGCGGAAATCCCCAGGATGAGCCCTCCCACGACAAATCCGGCGAGGCGGAGAAACTGCATTTGAACCGAATTGCCCACAGTGGTCAGCGCAGTCACAATGCAGGTAAGCACGGCTGTGGTGCCGATGCCGGGCCAGTCGAGCGCGTTGTAAAAGAAGTAGCAGAGAAAAGCAGCCAGGCAACCGGCAAATGCGAAGCGTCGATATTCCGGGTTTTGGAGTGCATCCGGCAGAAACACTGCGCGCCACCAATCCCGTGCGGGCGCGCTCTGTGAAGCTTCGAGGACCTCTTCGTGCTGAAAGATTTCGGAAATGAGCGTGACGGTTTGCTCCATTTCCTGAAGCGCTGGCAGATTTGAAGACGGATGCCCCTCGAAAACAAGAGGAGATTGGGAAACAACCCCGGATTTGCGGAGCTCCGTTCGGATTGCTCCGAGCCTCTCCGATAGCGCGCTCAGGCAGATCGCGTCAGCATCGCCGGGCTGGAGAGGAATGTGCTCGAGATCCGCAGTAAGATCAATGAGCCGCCTGGTGAGCGAAATCAGCGCGCTGCGCTGCGCCCGCTGGGTTGGATTCACGCCTTGGCGCTGCAACGTCAATCTGAGCCGGCCGGTGCCGGTCATTTGATATTGAACAACTTTTTCGAGGATCGGCTTGGATGGGATTTGATGAGCGGCAAGGCTTGCCGCTACCTGTTGCACCGCGAGCAACATATCGTCCACTGATTCGATCAGCGGATCGGAGCGATCGAAGATGCGGTAAATCGCTTCGGTTCCCAGAGTGACGCCGGCGCCGACGGCGATGATCAAGACAGGCCAGAGAGTGCCCTCCACCTGAAGCTCGCTCGGCCAAGAGCGATCCCATATCGGCAGGGCGATGCCAACCGGAACGGCGAATACCAGCGCGGCCGCGTAGTTGGTAGCCGTGCGCATAACGAAAAAGGCGAGGTACAGGCTTCCGATCACCCAGAAGAAATGCGTCACGGGATAATCGCGGAACAACATCATTCCGATCAGGGTGTAGAGGGTCGCCGCGACGAAGGCAAGAACGATCGTTCGCCCGGCACGCCAGGTAGCCACGAGATTCTCGCGCGCCAGGAGAATCGAATATAAACCAGCCAGGAACCCATTGGGAATGCGGAAGGTCATGACGACGAGCATGACCAGCGTGGCGGCGATGGTCATGCGGATGACCGTGTTAAGGCGTCCTGGATACGGCGCAACCTCCCACCGGATCAATTCCCGAAACCAAGGCCAGGAGGTCGCTCGGCGGACTGGCTGGTGGCGGATTGGAACGGCTCGGGTCCCCATATCAGGGCTTCCGTTGGTATCCGCGGATCACCACCACGGCCGATTCTCCCAGACGAATGGCATCCGAGGGCGGTGCCTGAATCCGGATGCGGACGGGATACCGGCTGGCCAAATGTACCCAGCTCAGAGTGCGTTGAACGTCGGGCAGGCCGGACGTGATTCGCCCAAGGATCGAAGGATCGGGAGTAACACCGTATCCCGTGCTCTCCACCACGCCTCTAAGCCGCAATCCGGGATCGGACATAACGTACACGTCGGCAGTCATACCCGGCTGTATATGCTTCAGCTGCGTCTCACGGAAATTCGCGAGCACCCACCAGACGCGCGTGTCGATGAGGGTGAAAATCTCCTGTCCTATGTGGGCATAAGCGCCTTGAGAAATGATAAGGTCGGTCACGCGCGCGTCGAATGGAGCGTAGACGCGGCACTGGTTGTAGTTGTATCCGGCATTGGCCACTGCGGCGGCCCGTCCCTGCCGTTGGGCCACGAGCGGATCCAGCGTAAGCACGCTGGATTGCGACTGCTGCAGTTGTGCCGTGCTCTGCTCTGCTGAGGCTTTGGCCTCCGCCAGCGCAGCCAGCATTGAGTTGAGATGGGCGCGATTGAGAGCCAATTGCGATTCGGCCTCATGCACCGACTGCTCGCCGGCTTGCTCCGTCGTACGTGCCTGGTCCACCTGGTCCACGGTAACGAATTGCTTGACGAGCAGAGGCTCCAGCCGGTGCAGGTTATTCTGCGTGTATTCCCACTCGGTCTTGGCCCGGTCGAGCGCCGCTTCGGAGTGCGTGACATCGGCCTCCGCCTCGCGGATCGAGGCCTGCGCCCGGTCCACGTTGGCGCTCGCGCTGCGCGTTGCCGCTCCAGAGGCGATTACCGCGTGCTCTTCAGCTTGAATGCGCCGTTGTTCGTCCACGATCTGGCCCTCGAGGGCGGCCTGCTCTGATACGGCGTGGTCCAGGGCATACTTATACGGCCGATCGTCGATTTGAAAAAGCAGATCGCCCTCTTGAACGCGTTGATTGTCAGCCACGTTCAGGCGCACGATGGGCCCCTCGACCACCGGGGCGATTCCGATATAGTTGGCAAAGATTTCGGCGTCGTCGGTTTGGGGATGCCGGGTTGCGACCATGTAGACCACAATCAGACCGATCACCGCCAGCGCTACCATGCCCGCGGTAAGGACGCGACCCTGCCGACGAAGTTTTGCCACGTGATCGTCTTGCTGGGGTTGGCCGGCCTCTTGATTCGTCATCGCGTTTCCCTAGCTGTAGAAGAACAACCACAATACGCAGGTGAGAAACACCGCCATGCTCAGGTACAAAAGCACGGGCGCATCGAGGTGCTCGCCAAGGGCAGTGCGCGCAATCACAACACGCGCGCCCGCCATCAAAACCAGACCCCCGACGGAGCAGAAGATCCACGCGGGGAAAAAGGACCCGAAGATGGTATATTCGGGCGCGTGAGAGCAACCGGCCAGAGCCGGCAGCAATGCCAAAGACAGAACTCCGAGCCGGCGAACCAGCGGTGTCCGCCGTTGACCGCGCCCCGTCGACACACTGCTCGCATTCATTCGACCTGACATTTGTCGAAATCGATTCATCCAGCCCCCGGTCTTTCCTCTCGATTCAGCCATAGACCCGACCCCGAATCTATGGCACCAAAGTATTGATCGATACCTTCGTCCAATAGATTCAGCTTTGCGCTTTTGGGTTAATCGCTGGTAGGCGCGAAGGAATTGTGTGTCTCCAGTTGAGCGTGCGCGGACAAGGTTGGCATGGCAGAGCGCGAGCTGAGTGCGTTTGTCAATGCGGCGTCAAAGCTCGATCTGCAGTTGAGCGCCGGCCTCAACTGCGGGAGTACACGCGCTTCACAAGAGGCGTCATTGACAATTCCCGGCGCGTCGGCGGGCTTGAATGCGAAGACGTTTCGCTTGACCAGATTGAGCGCGCCGTTAAGAGCTCTCTTCTTGTCGCCGCTTTTCGCGCTCTCCGCTGCGCGAGTTCTCGGGCAATGCGCCGGGAAAGTGTCTTCTCCTGAAGTCGTCGCAGATTGTGCCGCTCGCCAAATTCCTCACCAGGGAACAGCGATCCTCGATCCCGCTCACCCCTACACCCTGGCCGAGCTGATCGACCTTGCCGAGCAGCACAATCCCAGCACCCGCGTGGTGTGGGAGCGCGCAAAACAGAAGGCGCGCGAACTCGGTTCGGCAAAAAGCGCTTATTATCCCACGCTGGATGGGCTGGCTGTCGCAGGCGACGAGAGGCTCATCAATCCGTTCCCCGAACCGCTCGCTCCTCGCGGTTACGTCATGGTCGAAGTACCCGAAGTCCGGCCTGAGGTCACCCTCAAATATCTGATCTTTGACTTTGGCAAACGCGAGGCAGGCGTGGACTCCGCGAAAGAGGAGAAGTTTGCCGCAGGCGCTGACGTTGTTCAGGTGAACCAGGCGCTCGCGTTTCTGGTTGCCAGTGCCTACTACCAGCTGGTGACTGCCCAGGAAAGGCTAGAGGCCGCGCGGGACACATTGCGGACCGCGCAAACCACGCAGGATGCGGCGGAAAACAGGCTGAACAACGGGCTCGCAACTCTCCCCGATGTTCTCAACGCCCGCGCCCAAACGTCCCAGGCGGTGTTCGACGAAGAATCCGCGGACGGGGACGAGAAGATTGCGCGCGTCAAACTCACTGAAGCGGTTGGAGCTGACCCCTCGCCCAACGTTGCCATCGACAGCCAGAACAGCGCGCCGTTACCGGATAAGCTCACCATGTCAATCGATGCGCTGATCGATCGCGCCATGGCGAACCGTCCCGAGCTCATGGCGCAGGTTCTGCGCATGCGCTCCGCTGAAGCTCAAATCCGCGGAGCCCGGGCAGAATATAAACCGCAGATCGCACTATCGGGATCGGTTGCGCAAACGTCTGTGTGGCCGACGGCCGACTACGGCCAGCTCGGTTCCGCGAGTGAGCCTACCTGGTCCGTCGAACTCGGCATCCACTGGCGCATTTTTGACGGCGGAGCGCGGAGGAGCGAACTGCTCATCGCCGAATCGGAACACCGGCAAGCGGAGGATGAACTTACGGAGATTCACGACCGGACAACGCGCGAGGTCTGGACCGCTTACATCGCATTCCGCACTGCGTTGCGAAAGCACGACGCAGCCGTGGCGCTTCTCGAAGCCGCCAATACCTCCTACTCGGCCTCGCTCGAAGCATACCAGTCTGGAGTAAGGAACCTGGTCGACGTTGTTACGGCTGAGAACCAGTTGGCCCAGGCTCGGCTATCCAGTGTCTCCGCACGATCAGAGCTGTTTCTAGAGGCGGTCAATCTTGAATTCGCCACGGGAAATCTGCTGAGAAATCAACCGCCAGCGACAGGACTGCAGTCTCCGGACGGTCAGCAATGATTTCGCTGAGATCGCAATTGCCGTCGTCGGGCACGAAAGAATCGCCGACACTTATGCCCTGCCTCTCCGCGATTGGCTTTGTAACCAATGAAGTGAGACGATGAAGGCGACGCAGCTGCTACACTACGAGGACACGCGTCGTGCGCTCAAGACTTCTCATGTATCCGGTCGATGTCTCCATGTAACTTGACGTACGACCCGTTGCAAGAGCCCATACAAAGGTATCGACAATACGTTCGTCTGATTGCGTTGCCGGCGCACTTAAGGCTTAATCGCTATTTCGACCGCGTCCAAAATACTCGGAGCTGGCGACTAAAAGGAAGAAGTCGACGAGTGTGGGACAAACGTCGCCATGGAGGGCGTATGCACGACATACGGAATGTTTTGGAGCTTGCACGAAAGAGCGGAGCCGCGGTCGGTCATTTCAATGTTGCCGATTTAGTTTTGTTGAAGGCAGTCTTCTCTTCTGCGCAGGAACTCGATGTCCCGGTTCTCGTGGGCGCGTCCGAGGGCGAGCGCGAGTTTATGGGAGTCCGTCAGATTGCGGCGCTCGTTCGAAGTTTGCGGGAGGAATCCGACTTCCCTGTTTTTCTCAACGCAGATCATACGCATACGTTGGAAATGGCTATAGAAGCCGCCAAAGCGGGGTTTGACAGTGTGGTTTTCGACGCTTCTGCACTGCCGTTTGAAGAAAACGCGCACCAGACGAAGGGAGTGGTTGGGGCTCTCAAAGCAATCAATCCTGCCATTCTTGTCGAAGGCGAGATCGGCAATATCGGTACGGGATCTGAGATCCATCAATTCGCTCCTGATCTATCGAAATACCTGACTACTCCCGCAGAGGCAAAACAGTTTGTTGAGTTCACGGGAGTTGACGTGCTGGCTCCTGCGGTGGGAAACATGCATGGCATGTCGCAAAAGATGGTTGAGGGAGAAAGCAAGAAACACTTGGACATCGAGAGAATCGCGCAAATCAGGACAGCGGCACGGGTTCCGCTTACTTTGCACGGCGGATCGGGAACCGATGACGAAGATTTGCGGCAGGCGATCGCTGCCGGAATCAGCATTGTTCACATCAATACCGAACTGCGAGTCGCATGGAGAAGCGGCCTGGAGGAAGGCCTGGCAACGGAGGCTCATCAAGTCGTTCCGTATAAGATTCTGCCCTTCGCGGTTGAATCAGTGAAGCAGGTGGTTCTTGAGCGTTTGAGGCTGTTCAATCATAGACCGCAGGTTCCCGCCAGGGAGAAAACGGACGCAGCTTCGACAGCGCGTGAACGGCAGGAGGTGTCCTAGGCGAATCTGAACTCCGTGGTCCGCGAAAAGTCCGCAGGTGGGCCGGAAAGGCGCCTTCCGGCCACATAGAAATTGCATGTGAAGACTGTGGGCGAAATGAGCGAGGACTTACGAGGTCTCCTTAGCACTGAGGACGGACACATCTCCGATGGCCGCACGATCACTGAATAGCAGGGCTCTTTCCTGTTGAACCCGTCCAGCAGGGATGGAGTCGTCGCCCTTGCGCAGCCGCGCCAGCATATTCACTTTCTCACTCCCCGTCACCAGCCAGAGAATACGCCGCGTACGATTGATGATCGGATAGGTCAGCGTCATTCGCCGCCTTCCCTGATAAGCTCCGGTCAGAGCGACGTCCCGATCGGTGACTTTGAGCACAGGGTCTTCCGGCACCAATGATGCGGTGTGGCCATCGGGTCCAAGCCCGAGATGGACCAGGTCGAGCATGGGCGGCGAGCCGGCGATTTCACAGAGCGTCGAGGCATACTGCGCCGCTGCCGCTTCGAGATCCGGCGATTCCACGGCCATGGCGTGGATTTGCTCCGGATGAATCGGAGCCATTCCAAGCAGGCTCTCTTGAAGATGCGTGAGATTCCTCTCCGCGTGCCCGATCGGCGCAATGCGCTCATCCACCTGAAACACATGCAGGTGTTCCCACGGAAGCTCTTCCTTCGCCAGTATTCGCAACATGATCCACGGGGTATGGCCGCCGCTGACAGCCATCACGAACCTGCCGCGGGCGGCCACGGCGGCAATACTCTCCGCGACAATGCGTTTGGCGGCCGCGCGAGCGGTTGATTCGTCATCCGCAAATACTTCAACTTCCATGGCAAATGCGCCTCCTTCGCAGACCTCGATCTATTCGCGGAGTTTCCTTCTCCGGCAGCCTAATCGCACGCAACTGAGTTGCATCGCAAATTTCGCTTGCAACCGCTCGAATTCGCGGATGTGAGCGATAGCGAAATGAACGGCTACAGCCTGACCCGCCGTGCGCGTGACCGGTGGCTCCCCATGGGTTTGATGAATGGGATGGAGATTGGGTGACATTCAATCTTGTGCCCCACAAGGGTTTGACCGTTGAATTGAGAGCAAATTTCGACCGTTATGTTCCGGCGAGGATAGAAGTTCATGAGTGCTCCGTCGTGGCGTTTGATACCAAAGCGTCGGTCGATACCAACGTCCAATAGACTCACTTTCGCGGTTCTGGCCTACTTGAGCTTTGTAACCCATCGCGACCGGAACGTGGAATGCTATGCAGCCAAGGCGCAGTCTTCCCCTAACTCGCACTCATGCATTGTTCCTGGCCCTCGCCTGCATCCACGCCGCACCTTCCATCGCGCAGGGCGCGCTAACGACGCCTTCCATTTGGGCGCCCGCCTCCACACCGGCAAATGAAATCTATCACCTTTCTTTGTTCGTACTGCTGGTTACCGGCGCCATCTTCGCCGTTGTCGGGGGGTTGCTTGCCTTCGTAATCGTCAAATTCCATGCGCGCAAGAGCGATGCGGGTCACGAGCCGGCGCAAATCTACGGCAGCACGCAGGTCGAATTGGCCTGGACCGTGATTCCGGTGCTCATTGTGGTGGTGCTGTTTCTCACCACAGCGCGCATCATCTTCGCCATTCAGGACGCACCTGAGCCTAAGTCCGCTCTCGATGTCACGGTGGTCGGCCACCAGTTCTGGTGGGAGTTCCGTTATCCCAGGCTGGGCATCGTCACCGCCAACGAGCTGCACGTTCCCGTGAGCACGCAGCTGCGGCCGGAGCCCACGTATTTGCGGCTTCTCTCGGCCGATGTGGACCACAGCTTTTGGGTGCCGCAGCTTGGAGGCAAAACCGATCTCATCCCCAACCACCCCAACCAAATGTGGATCGATCCGCAGACAGCGGGACTCTATTTGGGTCAGTGCGCGCAATTCTGCGGCATTGAGCACGCGAAGATGCTGCTGCGCGTCTACGTCGATACGCCGGATCAATTTGACGCGTGGGTCAAGAATCAGCAACAACCGGGGGTCGAAGATCAATCGGTTGCGGCAGGCCGTCACGTCTTCGAGCAGCAGGCCTGTATGAACTGCCACACCATTGCCGGCACCGCTGCCAAAGGCATTTTCGGCCCCGATTTAACGCACCTGATGAGCCGGGCGACGATTGCCTCGGGCGCAGCGGCGAACACGCCTGACAATCTGCGTGCGTGGATTCGGGATCCAGACACACTCAAACCCGGGGCGCTGATGCCCGCCATGCAACTCAGCGATCAGGAAACGGACGAAGTGGTGGCCTATCTGACCACCTTGCATTGAGAGACGAAACATGGCCGATCAGACGTATCCCATTCCCGGCACTCTCGATATAGCTCCGTCACGCGGCGCAAGGCTGCTTGAATGGCTGCATACCTGGGTGGTCACCGTCGATCACAAGAAGCTTGGCATCCTGTACATCGTCTATGCCCTGTTCTTCCTGCTCGTCGCCGGGGCCGAGGCGATGGCCATGCGCATTCAGCTCGCAGTCCCGAACAACCACTTCCTGTCGCCGGAAGTCTTCAACGAATTTTTCACCATGCACGGAACCACCATGGTGTTCCTGGTGGGGATGACGATCATCTTCGGCATCGGCAATTATCTGGTTCCGCTCATGATCGGCGCGCGTGACATGGCGTTCCCGCGGCTCAACGCGTTCAGCTTCTGGATGTCGGCCTTCGGCGGGTTGTTGCTCTATTCGAGTTTCGTCGGCGGTTTTGGCCTTTACGGCGTGGGTAGCGCGCCCGATGTCACCTGGTGGGCCTATGCGCCGCTTACGGCCAAGGCATTTACCCCCGGGCACAATACCGATTACTGGGCGCTCTCGCTCATCGTGATGGGGTTCGGCACCCTGGGCGCGGCCATCAACACTCTGGCTACTGCGTTCTCAATGCGCTGCCGCGGCATGACGCTCTTCCGCATGCCACTGTTCGTGTGGCTGATGATCGTAACCAGCGGACTCACCCTCATCACCATCACGCCGCTCACAGCCGCGCAGGTGATGCTGATCATCGATCGCTATCTAGGGGCTCACTTCTTCGATGCGCAGGCCGGCGGTGCGCCCATCGTGTGGATGCACTTTTTCTGGATCTTCGGGCACCCCGAGGTGTACGTTTTGATACTGCCCGCATTCGGCATTGCCAGCGAGGTCATTCCCGTGTTCTCGCGCAAGGCGATCTTCGGCTACCCCGCCATGGTCGCGGCCTCGGTCGGCATCGCCTTTGTCAGCACTACGGTTTGGGCGCACCACATGTTCACCGTCGGCATGACGTCGGTGGGCAACACCTTCTTTGTGCTCTCCACCATGATGGTCGGCATCCCCACCGGTATCAAAATCTTCAACTGGATTGCAACCATGTGGGGCGGCAAAATCCGCTTTGCCACGCCCATGCTCTTCTGCACGGCCTTCCTTTTTCAGTTTCTTTGCGCAGGACTGACCGGCATCATGCTCGCCATTGCTCCGTGGAACTGGCAATTACACAACTCCTACTTCGTGATCGCGCACTTTCACTACACACTGACCGGCTCCTTCATCTTCTGCATCTTTGCAGCGTTCTATTACTGGTACCCCAAGGTGACCGGGCGCATGTTGAGCGAGAAGCTGGGCAAGTGGCACTTCTGGCTCTTCTTCATCGGTTTCCATCTTACGTTCGACACCATGCATTTCGTGGGCATGCTCGGTATGCCGCGCTCGATCTATACCTACGAAGCAGACCGGGGATGGAGCACGCTCAACTTCTGGATTTCAATGGGCGGCTTGATCCAGGGAGTAGCGGTTCTGATCTTTGCGTGGAACCTGATTCATTCCTACCTGCATGGCCAGGAAGCAGGCAACGATCCATGGGATGCATGGACGCTCGAGTGGTCGGTGCCATCGCCTCCGCCCGCTTACAACTTCGCTGAAGACCCTGTGGTTCGCAGCCGCCGCCCGCTTTGGGACCTGAAACACCCGCAGGATCCGGATTGGAAGTACGAGCGATGAGTAGCGTGCCAATCTTCGCGGATGAAAACTGGCGCCTGCCCTCGCGCGGCCGCGTGGGCATGTTCTCCCTGATTATCGGTGAGTCCGCGATCTTCACCATCTTCGTTGTCGCCTACGTCTATTACATCGGCCGAAGTACCTATGGGCCCACGCCGCAAATTCTCGATGTCCCGATCTTCAACACCATCTGCCTGCTTTCAAGCAGTTTCACGATCATTTTCGCCGAACACGCCATTCAACGCGGAGCCATGCGCCGCTTCGCCGCCCTTTGGGCTCTGACCATGCTCCTCGGAATCGAGTTTCTTGCGGGGACCGCGATCGAATGGCGCAAGCTGATCTTTGACGATGGCCTCACCATCCGCGCCAACCTGTTCGGCACCACGTTTTACTCACTGGTCGGCTTACATGCCTCGCACGTCATCGTCGGCCTCATCATGTTGTCGCTCGTCATGATCTTCACGCTGCTCGGCCGTGTGGAGCAGCGCCACGCCGAACGCATCCAGGTGCTTTCGCTCTACTGGCACTTTGTCGACGCCGTGTGGGTCGTAGTCTTCACAGTGGTTTACATCGTGGGAAGGTGAGCCAATGGCGGAGACAATTCATCGCCAGCCCGAACACGCGCAAGACCGAACGATTCTTCTGCCGGCTCCTACTGCGTGGCCATTCATTTTGGCTTTCGGATGCACCCTGGCCGCCGCCGGACTGGTAACCAGCGCGGGGATCAGCGTTTTGGGCGGAGTACTGATGCTCGCCGGGAGCGTGGGATGGTTTTGCCAGGTTCTGCCCCACGAGGCGCATGAGGAAGTGCCTGTCACTGTCCAGCCGGTAACCATCGCCAGCTCGCGCGCACTCGTCGAGCACATTCGCCTCAGCCCCGAACATCGCGCGCACCTGCCCATCGAGACCTATCCCGTCATCAGCGGTATCAAGGGCGGTATCGCCGGGGGATTCGCCATGATCGTTCCCGCGCTAGTCTACGGACTGGTCGCACAACACAGCATCTGGTACCCGATCAATCTTCTGGGAGGCGCGGGCGTTGCCAACTGGCGCAATCCCAGCACGACTGACATTGCAGCCTTTCATTGGCAGGGTCTGCTCGTCGCCATCATCATCCACTCGCTTACCTGTGTGCTCGTGGGCTTGCTCTACGGCGCCATGCTTCCTATGCTTCCGCGCCATCCCGTCCTGCTCGGCGGCATTCTTGCGCCAGTGTTATGGACGGGCATTCTCCATTCGTTCATGGGCGTCATCAATCCTGCACTCGATGCGCACATCGCCTGGGGATGGTTCCTGGTCTCGCAGGTCACCTATGGTTTGACCGCCGGCCTCGTGGTCGCGCGCCAGGAACGCATTCCTACCGGCCAGTCAGTGACCTTCGCCGCGCGCATGGGTATTGAAGCAGCCGGCCTGATCGACTCGCGACCCGACGCCGGTCCGCCACAAGATGAGGAGAAGCGGTGATGCGCCCCCTGGCTCAAGTGCTGCTGGCGTGCCTTGCCGCGCTCACCGCGGGGTGCGAACACGCGCCCGGCTATCCGGGGAGTCCGATCGTGCGCCCCCACGAAGTTGCGGATTTCGACACCCTCTATGACGAGAACTGCGCAGCCTGCCACGGCGCCAAAGGTGAGAATGGCCCGGCGATCGATCTGGCCAACCCCGAATACCAGGCGCTCGTCGACGACGCTACGCTGCGCAAGTGGATTTCCGGCGGTATGCCCGGCGCCGAGATGCCGGCCTTTGCGCAATCTGCGGGCGGCATGCTGACCGATGCGCAAGTGAGCGCGCTTATCACGGGTATGCGTACGAGGTGGTCGCGGCCCAGCGGTTTCTCCGGACCAACGCCTCCTCCTTACGCGCAAACGCAAACCGGCGACGCCCCCGCGGGCGAGGAAACCTATCAGGCGCGATGCTCGGCGTGCCACGCTCCGTCGCAGCAGCAGATCACCAGTCCGGACTATCTCGCCCTTGTCAGCGATCAGGCTTTGCGCAGCATGATCATCGCCGGCCGCCCCGACATCGGGCAGCCCGACTGGAGCCATTTCGGGCCGGGCGGAAAGGCTGCAACCCCGCTTACCGCTCAGGAGATCGACAACATTGTCGCCTACCTTGCGAGCCTGCGTAATCCCACGCAAGCGACGAACTATGCTCCTCAGCAACCCGATGCCACAACACCGGCGGAGAGATGAAACCATGAGCAACGTAACCTATCCAGCAAATCCGCAGCCGACCACGCCCGACGTCAATACCGCCATCGCGCCCGGCGATCCCCGGACTGTGTCGCGCCGTTGGCTGCTTTTCAAAGCCGGCATCGCGCTCAATGGTCTTGTGGGCGTTGTGCTGGCAGTTCCAATCGTCCGCTATCTCTTCGCACCGTGGAGAAAAGACGCAAGCTACGACTCCTGGGTTTCGCTCGGCGCGCTCGATGCGTTCCCTGTCGGCGAAACGCGTCTCGCATACTACAAAAATCCGTCGCGGAATTCGTGGGACGGCGAGACCGACAACGTTGCCTGCTACGTGCGGCGCGAGAGCACCAGCCGGTTCAAGGTCTTCGCCATCAACTGCGCTCACCTGGGCTGCCCGGTGCGCTGGTTCCCGCAGTCGCAGCTCTTCATGTGTCCCTGCCACGGCGGCGTCTATTACGCCGACGGCTCTCGCGCCTCCGGCCCTCCCGAACGCGGCCTCTTCACTTACGACTGGAAGATCGTCTCCGGCGACTTGCAGATTGACGCCGGCCAGATGCCCACGCTCTCCAACACCGCTAGGCTCGTCACCATCTCCACCAGGTCTGGAGACTCGAAATGCAGCGGATGAAGCAGACCACCTTGAATGTCTACGCGTGGTTTGAACGCCGCCTTCAACTCGAAGGCCCGGTCAAGGACGCCGCGCTGCACCAGGTTCCGCGACAGACGGCAAGCTGGTGGTACGTCTTTGGCAGTGCGGCATTCACGTTGCTGTTCCTGCAGATTTTCACCGGAATCCTCCTGGCCATGGTCTATGTTCCCTCGGCAGGTGAAGCGTGGAGGAGCCTGAACGTTCTCAATCACCAGATTCCGTTGGGCTGGTTTTTGCGCGGCCTGCACGGATGGGGATCGAACTTCATGGTCGCCATCGTGCTCATCCACATGGCGCAAGTGTTTCTCTTCGGCGCGTACAAATTTCCGCGCGAGCTCACCTGGATCGTCGGCGTCTTTCTTCTTCTCATGACCTTGGGCATGGCCTTCACCGGCCAGGTTCTGCGCTTCGACCAGGACGCTTACTGGGGCTTAGGCATCGGCGCCTCCATCATGAGCCGCGTGCCGTGGATCGGCGGCGGCCTGGTGCACCTTCTGCTCGGCGGACCGATCATTGCCGGAGCCACACTCTCGCGTTTCTTTGCTCTGCACGTCTTTGTCATTCCCGGCACGCTGCTGCTGTTCGTCTTTGTGCACGTGTGGATGGTGTTGAAACTCGGGGTCAACGATTGGCCCATGCCGGGCCGCGTCGTCCGGCGCGAGACGTATATGGAGGAGTACCACCACCTTGCGCACACGGATGGAATTCCGTTCGTCCCCGGCGCTTTCTGGAAAGATCTCATCTTCTCCGGCGCAATTCTCGCCGCGGTCGCGGTATGCGCCGTCGTCTTCGGCCCTTTCGGCCCGAGTGGACAGCCTGACCCTTCTATCATCCAGACGGTTCCCAAGCCCGATTTCTTCTTCCTGTGGATTTACACCATCCTCTCTTATCTGCCGCCGCAGATGGAAACGCCGTTTCTGCTCATCGTTCCTCTTTTGGCCATCGCCATTTTGCTGGCGCTTCCTCTCATCGCAGCCGAGGGAGAGAAGAGCTGGTATCGGCGCCCGGTTGCGGTGCTCCTGGTTTCAACCTTGGCCGTTTCCTGGGGTGTGCTCACGCGATTGGGAACCACGACCCCATGGAGCCCGCACATGAGCGCCTGGAGCGGCGATCCGCTGCCTGTCAATCGCATCCATGACGCGACGCCGCTCGCGCGTCAGGGCGCTGTGGTCTTCCAGGTGAAGCAATGCCGCAACTGCCACTCCGTTGGGGGATCGGGCGGCGAGCGCGGTCCCGCCCTCGATACGGTCGCTACGCGGCTCACCATCGACCAACTGCGCTTCAAAGTGGTAACGGGCGGCGGCAATATGCCGGCTTATGGCAAGAATCTCTCTCCCTCTGAGATCGAAGCTCTGGTCAGGTTCCTGGAAACACTGCATCCGGCCAATGAGCCGCCGGCGTACGACGCGTCGCGACGCGCCGTCGAAGCAACGCAAGCCGCGGAAAGCGCAGGAGAGGCGAGCCGTCTAGCTCCGCATCCAGGCTCGACGCCGTAATCGGCGCCACGACGGTTCCTTGGTCGATAAGAAACCGCGTCGCCGGCGCGAATACCCCAAGTCAACAGAGAGGTTGTGCAACGATGGAAACCGAAGCGGTCGCGAAAATCGCATTGCTGGCCAGGGTAGAACCGCGCAATAGAACCAGTGGCCGCTTTCTGGCCGACTACTGGGCACTAACGAAACCCGATATAAATCTTCTTATCGCGATTACAGTTTTTGTGAGCTTCGGCCTGGCGCGGCCCACGACTCTCGAAACCTTTCCATATGCCCTGCTCATTCATACTTTGCTCGGTTCAATGTTGATAGCAAGCGGCGCCGGGACGCTTAACCAGGTGATCGAACGCCGGTTCGATTCTCAAATGCGACGGACATCGCGAAGGCCTCTCGTTGCCGGCAGCATCTCGCCGGTTTACGTTTTGCGGTTCGGGGTTCTTCTGTCACTGGGCGGCGCTGTTTACCTGGCTCTCGTGGTCAACACCCTGTCGAGTCTGATTGCCTCGCTCACTCTCGTCAGCTATTTGGCCATCTACACTCCACTCAAGAGGAGAACGCCGCTATGCACATTGGTCGGGGCCTTGCCGGGAGCCGCTCCTCCGCTGATTGGTTGGGCCGCCGCGTCAGGAAGCTTGAGTCGTGAGGCCTGGCTACTGTATGCGATGCTCTTCCTCTGGCAATTTCCCCACTTCATGGCCATCGCCTGGATGTATCGCGAGGACTATGACCGTGCGGGGTACAAGGTGCTTCCGCGAGGCGAGACCAGGCATAGCCTGGTCGCCTTGCAAGGCGTTATTCCGGCGTTTCTCCTGGTTCCGATTAGTTTGCTTCCTGCACTTCTCGGCGATGAAGGAAGAATATATTTTCTGGGGGCCGCACTCTTGGGCCTGACTTTTTTATATTACGCATCGCGGCTGGCCCTTCGTCGATCGAATGGGATCGCACGCCAGTTGCTGCTCGCTTCAATAATTTACCTGCCCTCTGTCTTTCTGCTGATGCTGCTCGACAGAAGTTGAGCGCAGAGGCGTCTCGAGCAGCTTTCAGGTTGCCTTTGTGCCCGCTTCCCTCGAGCGGAACTTGCATTCAAGTGGAAAGTCTTGATCTGTGAAATCAGCATGCGATCAATCGCGTACCGGGCGCCCATTGGCGAGTCTCTTGCGGTCATTCTTTAAGTAATTTCCTGGGGCCGCTTATGGATGCACTGCCACGCTCATAGAAGCGCAATACGCGGACTGCTTCATTAGTCAGACCGATGCGCACGCTCTTTCCAATCCTGCCGGTTGGTTGCGCGCTCACGGCCAGCCATAGTGAAGAACTTGCGCTACAAAGGTCCAATCCATCGTGGCTGAGGTCGATCTTCAGTGCCTTGGTCAGTCGTCCCGGCCCTCTTCCGATATCGGCCTGCCGGCGCCGTGGAAGCGTGCTAGCCATGAGTTCCACGCCGTCGAGAGGTTCAATAGCACGCAACAAAACTCCCGCACCCACTCCTGCCTTCTCACTGGCTACATTCAGCATCATCGAAACGCCGTAAACGAGATACACATAGGCGTGCCCTCGTTCAAGGAAAAGGGATACGTTGCGTGGTGTCTTGCCCCGGAAAGCATGGCCCGCTGCGTCGCCAGCCGGATAGGCCTCGGTCTCAACAATGCGTCCGCTCAGCCGGCCGTTCGCAGTTTCGTGGACGATGATCTTGCCAAGCAAATAGCGAGCCAGGGCCACGGTGTTAACGGGAAGGTCCGCACGCAGAAGGCGGCGAAGACCGCCATTCGTATCGCGTGGCGCCTTCAACCGTGATGCAGAGGACATGCATTCACCCAACAGACCCCAATGCGGCGCGCGCCTCACTGAGGAGCACTATTTGCTCTTCTGATTGATCAACTTCGCTCCCTTGTCCCAGCCGTGAAACGGCGACCGGTCTCCCTCGTTCCACTTGTCGCGGAGCCCTGGGGCGCTCAGATCCCAGTCTGGACGGATCTCGCTGGTCACAACACGCAGGTCGCGCCAGAGATCGGCAATGGAGGGGCGGCCCCAGAACCAGTAACCGTTGTAGAGGCTGTGAATGACGAGACCCGGCTTGAGAACGAGCGTGTGCGGAATCATCGGATCGTGCTCGGGATCGGTGTATTCCTGGATGTCGAGGTCCTTCTGTACCGTTCGCTCAGGATCGGACAGAAACGTCCACTGCGCTCCGACGGAGGCACGGAACTCCAGTAGTGTGTAATGGTCGTCGGTGGAGATGGTTGCGATCTGCGTGTAGCTGACGGCGACTTTCGGATAGAAGGAAGCCAGTTCCAAATGTTGCTGGTGCTCCTTCGGACAGTAATTTCCGCGCGCCAGCGTGAGAATCAGAGGGTCGTCGCCCTGGATTTCGCTGAGCTTTCGCAGCGTGCGCGTCTGATCAGGCAGCTGATAGTCAGGGAAATTCCTTCCCGGAACGATGTCAGGACGCATTTGTAAACTCCTTCATCAGGACGGCGACGGCAGCTAAAGTCAGCTCCGTCCCAGTATCTTGGATGAGGTTTCCCGGAAAAGACTGATTTCCGGAAGACACTTTGCATTGCAAGGTGAACCATGGAGCTACAGGTCCAACTCGACTGGCGTTTCCGGTGTCGAACAACAGATCAAAGCATTTCCCGATCCAGGTTGATCGAGCGGCTCTGGAGTGTAGCGAAGCCGGCCGCCCAGAATGCCGCACTCGCACGTGTGACACACGCCCGTCCTGCAGGACCACCTGACAGAGAGGTCGCATGCCTCAGCCAATTCGAGTATGCTCTTGAACCGGGCGTCCCAGGGCACAGCCAGACCGCTTCGCGCAAACGATACCATGGGGCCGGTGCCGGGAGGGAGCGGAGAATGCGGGATCTTCTTCTCCACCCTCGTTACGCCTGGTTCAATGCCTTCTGCGGGTCCGAACACCTCCTGATGAATTGCATCGTGCGGCGCCCCAAGAGAGATGAGATCACGGTTCATATCCTTCAGAAATGACGATGGCCCGCAAATGTAAAAGTCGGCCTCCACGGGAATGGCGAGTTCCTTCAAGCTCGCGAGGTCCCAGTGCCCCCGGATGTTGAAGTCGTTACCAAGCTCGTCGGCTGGGTCTGGTTTGCTGTACGCGATTGCTGAATGGCTTTCGGGAATAGCGGCAAGCAGTTGCCGGGCCTCTCGGGCAAAAACATGCTCCCTGGCGCTGCGCGCAGCATGAATCCACCACACTTCCCGCGGTGATTCTGCGTTCGTGGAGGCAAGAGCGTGCAGCATCGAAAGAACCGGCGTGACGCCAATTCCTGCGCTCAACAGAACAACCGGTCGCCCGCCCGGTCGCAAAGTGAATTCGCCCCGCGGAGCGCTGATCTCAAGCGTGTCGCCGGCCAGCGTCGCGTCAACAATGTGCCGGCTGCCTGGACCAGCCCCGCGCTTCACGCTGATGCGATATGCACCCCCATCCGACGCCCCTGAAATAGAGTAGCTCCGCACCAGTGGCGGTGAATCTGCATCCGGGCGGCAGCGTAGCACGAGATATTGGCCGGGAAGCGCGGAGGGGAAGTGCAATCCTTCATTGTCTGCCAAAACAAGCGACGTGACTTCGTCGGTCTCGCGATGCACTTCAGCGACTTTCGCCGTCCGGAAACCCTGCCATGCAGGCGGAGACGAAGCGGATGATGCGAGCCCCGGGTTGCCGTTGCGGATCCCAGTCTTAGCCGCTTGCAGAAAGGCTTCCAATGAACCCTTCCATCCTCCACTCAAGGCAGGGATACGGGCCGCGACCGCTATGCGGTCAAGATCGTGGTTTGCCGAATAAAGCAGGGAATCAACCTCAGCCACTGAGATTCTGGAGGGTCCATCCGCGATCTTCTCAATTTCGTCTCCTTCGCCGACCTCGCCTTCCGTGATGACGCGGCAATAGAACCCCGGCCTGCGATGCGAAACAAGCAGAGCCGCCATCTGAGGATTGTTCATTCGGATTCCGAGGCGATAGCAGGTGACGCGGGGTTGAGTCACCTCAAAGACGGCGGTGCCGATCCTGTATCGATCCCCAATGCAGACCTCATCGTCGGCGAGACCGTCAACAGTGAAATTTTCTCCGAACTGTCCGTACTCGAAGTCATTTCGGCCGAGTTCGCGCTCCCAATACCGGTAAGCTTCAAGTTGATAAACCATAATGGCGCGGTGCTCACCGCCGTGGCCCTCAAGGTCGGCCTGGCCATCTCCGTCCAAATTGAGCCGTCGAGCAAAGACACGCCCTGGGACAGGGTGTTTCCAGATCGCCGTGCGGACAGTTTTCCCTTGCCATGCGATTTCACGTGGAAGGCCGACATTAACGGACAGAAGTTTCGGCATCGGCTCCTCCGTGCGGGCGGCGTCTTCACTGGGGCGCTCTTTGCCGCTGACCACGGTCAGGCCCCGGCCATCCCTGGTCATCCTTCAAGGCCTGTAAACCGCGCATCATCGCTCTTGCAGCACGCTGCTGAAGATGCTGCAGCTGCGGCCCTGGATGCGGATTCAAAATGAGACGAAGGTATTGAGCGATGCTTCAGTAATGGCCCTTATGGACAGGGCTCCAGCAGAGACGGATCGGCGGAGCGAAGCTCGCCCCAGGAGCTTACCTGGCAACGGGCGAAGCGGATCCAGGCGGCCGCGCCAGGCGAAGACGTGCCGCCATGTTCACTAATTCCGCCAGAGACTCCGCCTTCATCTTGCGCATCATGCTGCCGCGGTGCGCTTTCACGGTGATCTCGCTGATGCCCAGTTCGCCGCCCACCTGCTTGTTGGGCCGGCCGGCAACCACCAGCGCCATCA
>JASHOQ010000100.1 GCA_030041045.1 Acidobacteriaceae bacterium | reverse complement strand
CTTGAGAAAGCGGGAAAGCCGAACAGAATTCGACCTGCATGCAGTGGAAATGAAGCAGTATTCCGTGGTAGGGTGCAAAACTTGCAGGCCTGTTTTCCTCGCCTAAGGAAAATTTGGTCCCGGGTTGGCTTTCGAATGGCATGAAAGTGCCGGAGGCGATTTTCAGAAATAACCTGCAGGAAGATAAACCAAGAGCTCGCGCAGTGAGTCGAAAAGGACGAACCGGAAATGCCGGTCGAGCCCAATCGGGCATGGAGAAGAACTGAACAAGAATGGCAACGAGTAAATCATTGGTGATCGTCGAATCCCCCGCGAAGGCAAAGACGATCGAGAAGTACCTGGGAAAAGGGTTCGATGTACGCGCGTCGATCGGGCACATCATGGATTTGCCCAAGAACGAGATCGGCGTGGAGTTGAAGAAGCGCACCTTTGCCCCGGAGCTGATCGTTTCTCCGGGCAAGGAAAAGGTGGTGGAGCAGCTCAAGAAGCTGGGCGCCAAGGCCGACGAAATCTATCTTGCGCCCGATCCCGATCGCGAAGGCGAAGCCATTGCGTACCACCTGGCGTTACAGCTCGGGACCAACTCTAAAGAGCGGAAAAAAATCCGCCGCGTAACTTTCAACGAGATTACGAAAAAAGCGGTGCAGGAGGCGTTCGACCACCCCCGCGACATCGACCAGAATCTCGTCGACGCGCAGCAGACCCGCCGGGTGCTCGATCGCCTGGTGGGCTACCAGATTTCGCCGCTGCTCTGGGACAAGGTGCGCCGCGGGCTTTCCGCCGGACGCGTGCAGACGGTTGCCCTCCGGCTCATTGTCGAGCGTGAGCGCGAGATCACGGCCTTCCGCCCGGTGGAATACTGGACGCTCGACGCCATTCTTCACCCCGAGCGTCGCGCCGACGCGACATTTAAGGCGCGTTTCGTCGGCATCGATGGCGAGCCGGCGCGCGTTCCCAACGGAAAAGACAAGGACGGCAAAGAGCAATTCATCGCGAGCGCCCTGCCTGACAAGAAAACCACCGATCAGGTTCTGGCCGATCTCAAGGACGCTGACTGGTCCATCGCATCGGTGCAGTCGCGCGAGCAGCAGCGGCGGCCGCTGGCGCCGTTCATCACCAGCCAGTTGCAGCGCGACGCGGCCAACAAGCTGGGATTCAATGTGCGCCGCACCATGGGCGTGGCGCAAAGACTGTACGAAGGCGTGGAGATTGGCGCCGAAGGCACCACCGGACTGATCACCTATATGCGCACCGATTCGCCGCGCGTGGCGCCGGAGGCGGTGACGGGCGCGCGTGCGTGGGTGGAAAAGGAGCTGGGCGCGCAGTATCTGCCGGCTTCGCCCAATGTCTACAAGGGCAAGAAGGACGCGCAGGACGCGCACGAGGCCATCCGGCCCACCGACGCCGCGCGCACGCCGGAATCCATCGCTCGCTACCTGACGGACGAGCAGCTCAAGCTCTACACCTTGATCTGGAAGCGGTTTGTGGCCTCGCAGATGGTTCCGGCGGTCTACGACGTGACTACTGCGAACATCGCAGCAGTCTCAACCAAGACCAGGAAAAAATACGATTTCCGCGTAAGCGGTTCGGTGCTGCGTTTCGACGGATTCCTGAAGGTGTATGAGGTTTCTGAAGACAAGAAGGACGAAGACGACGCGACCGCCAACCGGCTCCCGAGCCTGGACGGCGTGAAGACTCTCGAGCTGAACGAGCTGCTGCCGGAAGAGCACGCCACGCAGCCGCCTCCGCGCTACAACGAAGCTTCGCTGGTGAAGGAGCTGGAGGAGCGGGGGATCGGCCGTCCTTCCACCTACGCCTCGATCATCAACACCATCCAGGACCGTGAGTACGTGGTCAAACACGGCGGCTCGCGCGGGCGCTTTTATCCGACCGAAATCGGCGTCGTGGTCTGCGAACTGCTGGTGGAGAATTTCCCCTACATCTTTGACACCGCGTACACGGCCAAACTCGAAACCGAGCTGGACGACATTGAAGAGGGCACGGAGAAGTGGACCGACCTGATGAACGGGTTCTACGATCACTTCGAGAAAGAGCTCAAGGTGGCCGGCAAAAAAATGCGCAACATCAAGCGCATGGAAGAGATGACCAACGAGAAGTGCGAGCTGTGCGGGTCTCCTTTGGTTTTGAAGTGGGGAAAGTTCGGCACCTTCTACGCGTGCTCGGCTTACAACAAGAAGGATCCCGCGAGCTGCACGTTCACCAAGGAAAACATCGCCTCGAAGCCCGACCTGAATACGCCCGAGGCGCAGGAAGCCGGCGACACCGAAGAGTACTGCGAGAATTGCGGCAAGGTGATGGTGATGCGGCGCGGGCTCTTCGGGCCGTTCATGGCCTGCCCGGATTACAACGCCGATCCGCCCTGCCGCACCTTCCGCAAGCTGAGCTCCAAGCAACAGCAGAAGCCGCCCGAGCCCACCGGCGAAGACTGTCCGGTGTGCGGCAAGCCGCTGGTGTTGCGGCAGGGAGCTTACGGCGAATTCGTGTCCTGCTCCGGCTACCCAAAGTGCAAGTATGTGAAGCAGAACCTGATCGAGGGCATGAAATGCCCCAAGTGCGGCGAAGGCGATATTGCCGAACGCAAGGCGCGGCGCGGCAACGTGTTTTGGGGCTGCACCAATTACCCCAAGTGCGACTTCACCTCCAACCTGAAGCCGGTTCCTAAAAAGTGTCCGGAGTGCGGCAGCCCCTACCTTGTGGAAAAGACGCTCAAATCGGGTGTGTACCTGGAGTGCCCGAACAAGAAGAAGGGCGCCGAGGAAGAGGCAGCGCCGAAAAAACGCGGCAAAAAGGGCGCACCCGCCGCAGAGCCGGAAGAGAAGAAGGTGGTCTGCACCTATTCGAAGCGTATCGGCAATGCGCCACCCCCGCCCACCGCGGAGACCCACGGGCCGGTCCCGGAAAAAAGCAGGGAAGAGAAACACGAATTGCAGCCGGCGTAAGCGGGCCCGCCGGGGCATCCCTTCATGGCTGCCGAGTCGGTTCGGCGGCGCTAAGATGGAGGGGTTCGAAGGTCTTCGAGGAGGATCGAGCTGAACGCCGCGCAGAATCCTTACGACGTAGTCGCTTATCCCGGCCGATCCTATACCAACACACATCCCGGCAACCTGGCGTCCATGGCCATCCTGCACGGGCTTTCGCCGGCTCCGGTTGAACATTGCCGCGTCCTCGAAGTTGCGTCGAACGAGGGCGCCAATTTGATTCCCATGGCCTATGCGATTCCCGGAAGCGAATTCGTGGGATTCGATCTCGCCCTGGCTCCCATCGAGCGGGGACAAGCGCGGATTCGCGACCTCGGTCTCAAGAACGTGCGCCTGTTTCAGGGCGACCTGCTTGAAGTGGGCGCGGAAATGGGCCGGTTCGACTATATCATCGCCCACGGCATCTATGCCTGGTCGCCCCAGCCGGTGCGCGATCGCGTGCTGGCGCTTTGCGCCGAATTGCTCACCGATCACGGCGTTGCCTTCGTCAGCTACAACGCCATGCCCGCCGGCCATGTGCGCCTGATGTTGCGCGACATGATGCTCTTTCGCACGCAGGGTATGGGCGACTCTCTCGAGCGCGTTGAAGAAGCCATGGCGTTTCTCCGTTTCGTTTGCGATTCGAGGCCCGAAGACGACCTGTTCCGCTCGCTGATCGAAGCGCAGTTAAAGCGCATGGAAAACCGTACGGCGGCCATCCGTCACGACGAGATGTCCGAAGCTTATCAACCGGTGTATTTCCTCGAACTGATCGAACACGCGCAGAGGCACGGGCTCGAGTATCTCTCTGAATCCGTGCTGCCCCCTCCGCCCGACCCCGGCTACCGGGCGGAAATCCACAAGGTGGTCGAAGGCCTGGCCGGCGGCGACATTCTGCGCCAGGAACAGTTTTTGGATTTTCTGCGCATGCGCGTATACCGGGAAACGCTGCTGTGCCGCAAGGAGCGCCGCGTGCAACGCGATTTTTCCGCGGAGAGTTTCCGGCGGCTGCTGTTTGCGTCGCAAGCCGTGCCGGTTCAAGAGGAGAAACCCGGCGCGGCCGCGTTCGTTCTGCCAGGTGGAATCAAAATGGAATCGAATCTCCCCGGCGTGACGGCACTGCTCCTCGAACTGGGCAAGGCGTGGCCGAACGCGGTGAGCTTCGAGACCCTGGAGCCGCATCTGGCCGGAGCGGGCCGTGTACTCGATGCCGAGGGAGTGGCCTTGCTTGTTCGCCTGGCGATTTCCGAAATGATCGAACTCCGCGCCTGGAATCCACCTTTGGCGCGCACCATTCCGGAGCGGCCAAAGGCCAGTGCCGTGAGCCGGCACGACGCATGCACGCGCGATCGAACCACCTCGCTCCTGCACCTGATGGTGAGCCTCGACGACATCAAAATGAGGACCCTGCTCAAGCTGCTCGATGGCTCGCGCACCCGCGCCGAGCTGCTCCAGGCCATGGCCGCAGAGCTGCCTCAGACGCCCTTCGCCGAACTTGAGGAGGGGATTGCGGGGGCTCTGGAGAGTTTTTACAAAAGCGGGATTCTCGAAGCCTGAAGCCAGGCCGGGCGTGCGCCCGCAGGATCCGGCCGCGACACGCCTTCCGCCGATCTTGTACTATGGGGCGCAGTGGAGAGGGTTTCCATGGAGCGAATGCTGGCGAGCCCGGCCGATGCGGAGATCATTCTGAAACTTTACGAGCTGCGCACCGAAACGGTGATGCGGAAGGCGCGCGCGTGGGTGACGGGCGACTTCTGGCCGAAGACGGCGGAGGAGTACTTCGCCGTGTTGGAGAATCCCGGCGATCCGCACAATCCCTGGCTGCGGCAGGTGACCACCTACTGGGAGATGGCTGCGGCCCTGGTGCTGCATGGCTCCGTTTCCGCCGAATTGTTCGTCGATTGCAACGGCGAGGGCTTCTTTCTGCTGGCCAAGTTTTCGCCCATTCTCGAGGCCATCCGGGAAAAGTATCCGGCCTTTTTGTCGAAGACGGGCGAATTGGTGAATCGGTTTTCCGCCGCGGCGCAACGCTATGAGGCCACGCTGAAACGCGTAGAGGCCACGCGCGCTATGCGTATTTCGAAATAGTCCCGCCGCTGCGCTCTGCCCAGGCCGGCTCCATGACAATCCATTTACATTCTTTCTCTTGTGCAAAATCGGGCGCGAAGAGCATGATAAGACTATGTTGCCCATCTCGACCCCCGCGGAGGTATCTATGAGGCGTTTTCTGGCTGTAGCGGCAGCGGCCTGTGCACTTACCGTCGTGGCTGCGCAAGCGGCCGATTCCACCCAGATCAACGGTTGGATTTCCGATTCGATGTGCGGCGCCAAGCACGCCGGCAGCGGCGCTGCCTGCGTGAAAGGCTGTATCAAGAACGGGGAAAAGCCGGTCTTCGTAGACGAGGCCAAGAAGCAGGTCTGGTCAATCGACAATCCCGACGCGGTGAAGGATTTTTACGGGGACCACGTCACCGTGTCCGCGACCGTCAACTCGGACAAGATGAGCGTGCACATCGATTCCATCGCCGAAGCCAAGTAGCCGCGGGCTCCGGCCAGCGTGCGTTTCCGCCCGCTGGATTGAAGGCCGGGATTCGGGGTCGGAATTCAACGCCGATTTTGAAGGTTGGGATGAAGGGCCGGGTCGCCTCGGCCGGACGATTCTTTGCTGGCGGGCCGCTCGCATGACGGCGTGCACAGGAGCCGGGCGGGGGACTCGCCACAAACGGCCAACTCTGGTAGTGTCGTATCCGTTAACCGATTTGGGCGCGGTTGCGCGGCCACGCGGGGGAGCGGAACCGTCCGCAATCGACAGCACCCGGCAAAACCAATTGAAACCCACATGGCGCGAGCGATCTGGAACGGCAAAGTCATTGCCGAAAGCAGTCAAACCGAGGAAGTGGAAGGGAACGTTTACTTTCCCGAGTCCAGCCTGAAGCGGGAGTTCTTTCGGCCCAGCAGCACCACCTCCACGTCTCCTGAAATCGGCCAGGCGCGGTACATGAGCCTCGTCATCGATGGGCAGGACAACCAGGACGCGGCCTGGTACTACCCCGACCCCAAGCCGGCGGCGCGCAAAATCAAGGGGTTTGTGGCCTTCTGGCGCGGCGTGGAAGTGGAGAAGTAGAGAAGCAGGGAGCAGGGAACAGGGAACAGGGATCAGGAACGGAATCCCTCGGCGCGGGATTGGGAATGCTTTCGAAGAAACTGCCGGCCTTTCTTGCGGTGTGCGTACTGCTGGCAGGGTGCACGCACCCAGTGCAGGCGCCTGCAACGGCAGCAACCGCACCCGCTCGGCCCACGCTCGAGGGCGACGCCACGCATCCCGCCCATGTGCAGGGTTGGGTGGATACCCGGCTCTACTTCGGCCTGGGCCCGGCCGACGATCCCACAAAAGGCGTGAGCGAAGCCGCGTGGCGCGACTTTCTGGACAAGGAAGTGACGCCGCGGTTCCCTGACGGGCTGAGCGTGCTTGACGTCTACGGGCAATGGCAAAGCAAGACCGAGACGGCGCCGGAGCGCATCCGAACCAAGATGCTGGTGATCGACTACGCCGACACGCCCGCAAATCGCGCCAGGATCGACCAGATCCGCTCGGCGTGGAAGCAGCGCACCGGGGATGAGTCCGTGATGATGGTGACCACGCCCACGGATGTCTCGTTCTGAGCCGGCACTGCGACGATGCGCACGGGCTGCGCCAGGGATTCCGTCTTTGACCCGCCGAAAACAGGAAGTGTGGCACACTGGAAGGACGCGGCAGTCCCGAAGGGTGCGGCGCAGGGCGCCAGAGAGGTGGCACCGGCGTGAACAACCTGTCGAAAGCGCGGAGGCGGGCGATTGGCGTGCTCGCGGTTTCGCTGGCCGTGCACCTTGCGGTGTCGACGGTTGCGTGGATTGCCGAATCCATCCATCGAAAACAGGTCCCGAGGGTTGTGCAGGCACAGATGAAGGTCTACCCGGCTGCGCTGTTTTTGCCCGGAGGAACGCAGGCGCAGTGGAGCAAAGAACCCGCGGGACGCAGGAAACGCTTGCCCGACGCGCAACGCCTGAACACGGATCTGGCCATAAGCCGCAAGCCCGCGCCACTTTTGGGCCGTCCGGTGGCTGCGGACCACGCGCCGATGCCGGGCAACGGAGCGGATGCGGCCAGCGCCGACCCGGCGTACCCGGTCTTTTCGCCACAGCCCGCGATAACGGACCGGTCGCTCTTGCCCGCCACGAACCGGCAGGTGATCGTGGACGTAAAGGTGAGCGCGACCGGTGACGTGCTCGAAGCCACGCTGGTCTCGGGCATCGGGAATGCGCTGGACAGCCTGGTGCTCGCCACGGTGAAGACCTGGCGCTTCCATCCGGCCATGATGAACGGCAATCCTGTGCCCACCGAGGCCGAACTGATCTTCCCCTTCAGCGAGCGGACGGTGACGTCACCGTCGTAAAGGCTGCGTCAATACGCCTGCAGCTGGTCCAGCGGCAGGCGCACGCGGAAGCAGGTGGAACCGGGCTGCGATTTTACGCTCAAATGGCCGCGGTGTTTGCGCACGATGCGCATGGCGTAGTCGAGGCCGAGGCCGAGGCCGCGGCCCGGCGCCTTGGTGGTGAAGAACGGCTCGAAGATGCGTTCCTGCAGCTCAGGCGGGATGCCGGGCCCCGTGTCCCAGATTTCCACCAGCAGCATCTCCCCCTCCATCCTGCAGGCGATGCGCAGGGTGCGCCGGCCGTCGGTTTCGTCTTCGAGGGCGTCGAGGGCATTTTCAATCAGCGCCATCCACACCTGGTTGAGTTCGCCGCCGTAGGCGCTGATGCGCGGCAGGCCGGGCTGGTAGTCGCGTTCGATCTCCACATGGTCCATGCGCGAGCGCAGCATCTGCAGCGTGGCGTCGAGACCGGCAGGAACGTCGACTTCGAGGATGGGCGCGCGATCCATGTTGGAGTAGTCCTTGACCGCGTCGATGAGATCGAAGATGCGCGCGGTGGAGTTGACCAGCGTCTCCGCGGCGCGCGTGGAGCGCAGATAGCGGGCGAAAAACTGCAGCGTGATACAGGCTTCGGTGGGACCGAGGATGGTGAGGTACTCGTCGAGATCGGCGGCGGTGACGCCCTGCTCGGCGAGCTGGGGCGCGACCTCCCAGTTCCCGTCGCAGCCGACGGTCGTAAGCCAGCCGCGGATGGATTCTTCGCGGGTAATATAGTCGAGGGCGCCGGGCCTCGGCGGGTTTTGCGGCAACGGCATCGGCCGGGTGAGGATTTTTTCCTCCCACGCCGCGATGGCGCGAATCTGTTGCGCGTTGAGCGCGAGCTTGACCAGCTTGAGGCGATTGGCGCGATTGGCCTCGAGCGCCTCCACCAGGCTCGCCGCGGCGCGCTGCGCAGCGGAGGCAGGATTGTTGAGCTCGTGCGCCAAGTTGCCGGCCAGCTTGCCCAGCGCGTTGAGCTTTTCCGCCTGCTGCTCGATGCGCGTGACCTCGCGCACGCGATCAAGAAGTGTGGTTACGCATCGCTGCGCCATGGAGGGAATGGCCTCCAGCATGGCGGGAAAGACGGAGCGCGAGACGAGGAGAAGCCAGACCGGCGAGACGGCGAATCCCTGGCCGCCGTAGGTTTTCATGCGCGAGAAGGGAAGAATGCCGGTCATCTGGCCGGTGCGGCCGATGAACAGAGCCATGGGACCGCCGTGCTGGCGGCGGACGTGAATCTCTCCCTTGAGGATGAGGACCATGTCCTCGGCGGGCGCGCCCTCTTCGAAGAGGATGTCGCCCGCGTTGGCCACTACCTCGCGGCCGTGGTTGGCGAGCCAGAGGCGCTCCTCGTATGCAAGGCCGTGAAGCGGGCCGATGCGCTCGAGGGTTTCGGCGATTTCTTCGACCGGAGTGGGTGCGGGGGGAGTGGCGACGGCGGGCGAGATCATCCAGGGCCTCCGTGGTGCGCATCTTAAGGATAGAGGATTTGGGAGCTGCTGGGAGAGGATTGAGCGTCCTCTGCCATTCACATTGATTTCACATGAGGGGGCAACCGGAGAAAAGGTGCCCGGAAACCGCATCACTTCCGCGGCAATGCCGCGAACCCAGTGCAGCCGGCAAGATTTGCCACTCCCGGCTCGTTCGCATGAGTATGGATACGTGACCGCCCGGCACCCGGTCATCTTCCAGGACTTGACGTGAAGCCAAATTCCGATGAAAAAAAGGAGTATGAACCATGACGACACCAACGGCAAGCCGGGACACGGAGCACTCCAAAGCGCATTTCGCAACGCCGCCCATCGTATCTGCCGAGCAGTGGGAAGCTGCGCGCCAGCAGCTCCTTGCGCAGGAGAAGGCCTTGACCCGCTCCCGCGATGCGCTGGCCGCCGCACGCCGGCGCATGCCGTGGCTGGCGGTGGAGAAAAAGTATGAGTTCGACGGGCCCAAGGGCAAAGTCAGCCTGCTCGACCTGTTCGAGGGGCGCAGGCAGTTGATCCTCTATCGCGCCTTCTTTGAACCCGGAGTGTTCGGATGGCCCCATCATGCCTGCCGCGGCTGCTCCCTGGGCGCCGATCAGGTCGCCCACCTGGCCCATTTGAACGCTCGCGATACCACGCTGGTGTACGCCTCCCGCGCACCCCAGGCCGACATCGTGCGCCTGAAGGCGCGCATGGGCTGGGAAATGCCCTGGTACACCATCACCGACAGCTTCGATAAAGATTTCGGCGTCGATCAGTGGCACGGCCACAACGCCTTCATCCGCGATGGCGAGCGGGTTTTCCGCACATACTTCATCGACAGCCGCGGTGACGAGGCCATGGGCAGCACCTGGAGCTTCCTCGATATGACCGCGCTCGGCCGCCAGGAGAACTGGGAGGACTCGCCGGAGGGTTACCCGCAGACGCCGCCGTACAAGTGGTGGAACTGGCATGACAACTACGAAGCCGAGACCACGCCGCACCCGCTGTGGCTCGATATCCTCAGCGACCCCGCAGGAGCAGCCGTGCGCAGACGGGAAGCAGAAGCCAAAGCCTGCGGCTGCAAGTGAACGGGAGCTCTTTACCCGCATTGCGGATTTGGACGATTTCGCACTCGGCATGGCCGCGCATTCGCGGTGTAATTGCCCTGTGCGCATTCGATGATCCGAGCCTGGCAAAAGCGGGGCAGATCGATTGACAATTGATCCTGATCGATTATAGGCTGATCCTTCGATTCTGAGGGGTCGATGCCGGGGGTTCCCCCCTCGCAGAGCGGCTCCGCCTGAACCGGGGCGCGCCATGAGACGACGGAATCTGCTGGTGGTGCAGGGCGGCGGACCGACGCAGATGGTAAACGCGACCCTGGCGGCCATCGTGGACGAAGCGCACGCATGCGGGGCATTCGAGCGAATCTGGGGTGCGCATGCGGGCCTGAAGGGGCTGCTGAACAATCAGGCCATCGACCTCGGCCGGCTTACCAGGGACGAAATGGAACTCCTGCGCAAGAGTCCCGGGGCGGCGCTGGGCTCTTCGCGCGCCCGGCTCACGGAAGAAGAATTGGAGCGGCTGGCGCAATGCCTCGACAAAAATGAAGTGCACGACGTGCTGTTTGCCGGGGGCAATGGCAGCATGCGCAGCGCAGAGATGGCGAGCCGCAAGTGCCGTGAAGCGGGCTGCGCTGTGCGCGTACTGGGAGTGCCCAAGACCGTGGACAATGACATTGCGGTGACCGACCGCTGCCCGGGCTACGCGAGCGCCGCGCGCTACGTTGCGCAGTCCACGCGGGACCTGGGAATGGATGTGCATGCTCTTCCCCAGCCGGTTTCCATCCTGGAGACCATGGGCAGATGCGTGGGCTGGCTGGCAGCGGCCGCGGCAGCGGGCAAGCGCGACGAACAGGACGCCCCGCACCTGGTGTACATACCGGAGCGGCCGTTTGCGCTGGAGCGATTTCTTGCCGATCTCGACCGCATCGTGGCTCGTCAGGGCTGGGCCATTGTGGTAGTGGCCGAGGGAATTCGCGACGAAAGCGGGCAGCTTGTTTACCAGGCGGCCGATCCCGCACAAGCCGATCCGCTAGGAAGGCCCATCACCGGCGGTGTTGCGCAGCATCTGGCCGAATCCGTAGCGCGCAATCTGAAGGTTCGCTGCCGCAGTGAGAAGCCCGGACTGCTGGGGCGTGCATCCATGCTGCACGCTGCGGCGCAGGACTGGAAAGACGCGGCCGTTGTGGGGCGTGCGGCGGTCCGTGGCCTGCTTGACGGCGAGACAGACAAGATGGTGGCGCTGCGGCCGGTCGCCGATGCGCGCCCATGCGGATATGAGTACGTGGCGCTGGAGCGGGTTGCCGAAATCGAAAGACCAATTCCAGCAACGTGGACGCACGATGCCGCGATTCCCGCAACGGAAGAGTTTTTCCGGTATCTCGCACCGCTGACCGGAGAGTTCTTGTCTTACGGCGAGCCGCCCGCGCCGGAGCGATTTTGCTGAGAGGGAGCGCGATGAAGCAGATTGCGGTGGACACGGCTGCGCGTCCGGTGGGCGTGCTGATTCTGGGACGCAAGCGGCCGGGGTTCGACCAGGAGTGGAACAAGCTGATCTGCGCGCGCAGCCTGGCTGCGCTCGAGCAGATGGGATTTGCGACCGTGGGTGCGGATGCTCCGGTGGTGGATGAAGCCACCACGGTGGCCAAGCTGGAACAACTCGAGCGCGCCGGGTGCTCGGCGCTGGTCATGCTGCAACCATCCATAGGGCATGGACAACTGGCGCTGACAGTGGCGCAGCGGTGGGCCGGTCCGGTCGTGCTGTGGGCCACACCGGAGCGGCCGGGCGATGGCAAAGTGAGCTCGTGTTCGCTCGTGGGACAACACCTGTGGGCATCTTCGCTGCGTCAGGCCGGTCATCCTTTCGAGCTGGTTTATGGCGATCCCGACGATGCGCATTTGCGTGCAGAATTGATGACAGCCATTGCCATCGCCAGTACGGCGGGCGCGCTCAAGCGCGCCAAGCTGGGCGTGATCGGGACGCATGCTCCCGGATTCATCGACCTGGCGGCGGAGCCGTTCCTGATGCGGCGCGCGCTGGGCATTCAACTGCACCCGCAGAGCCTGCCGCAGTACATCGACCGCGTGCACGCGATAGCGGAGGAAGCGGTGCGCAAGGACGTGGAGACCGTCCTCGCCATGAAGCTGCCGATGCATGAGATCACCGCCGAAGACCTTCCCATGAACTCGCGCTGCTACCTGGCCATGCTCGAGCTCATCGAGGAAGAATGCCTCGATGGGATTACTATCCAGTGCTGGCCGGAGCTGCCCAATGTGCTCGGCCATTGGCCCTATCTGGCCGTGTCGCGGCTCACCACGGCCGGCCGCGCGGTTTCCATCGAGGGCGACGTGGATGGATGCGCGGGCAGCCTCATCAATTGCCTTCTGGGTATAGGCCCCGGATTTCTGACCGACTGGCTGGAGCACGACCGGAACACAATCTTCTTCTGGCATCCGGGCATGGCGCCCATGAATATGTGCAACGCCGCCGGCAGCGAGGGGGGTCCATCGCTCGCCAGGCACTTCAACATTGTCAAACCTCTGGTGGTTGATGGCAGCATCCGCGCGGGCGAAGCGGTGACGGTTTCGCGGCTATGGCGCTGCGATGGGGAATATCGCATGACCGCGTTCGACGCACGCACCGTGGCGCCGCGCCGGAAATTGACAGGAAACACCGTGCTGGCGGAGCTGTCTGAAGCCGAAATCGCGCGTGCGGGCACGGTGCCGGCGCGCTTCGACCGGCTGGTGCACGAGGGGATGCCGCACCATGTATTGCTTTCGTTCGGCACGCACGCGGAGACCTTCCGCAGGCTGGCGAGGGCTGTGGGCGTGCGCTGGCTGGATTAGCTGGGTAGGAAAAGGATTGCTGGCATCGATTGCAATAGGTTAGAGTGAAAATCGAATGTTCTCTGGGACCCCAGCTATGAAAGCAGAGGCTCGCAAGCCGCGGCTGAGGAAAGGCAGGACCATGCCCGATCGCGTGGCGCGTCACCATGTTCGCGAGGAGATACAGCGCCGGATTCTTTCCGGCGAAACGCGGCCCGGAGAAAGGCTGAGCCAGCAGAGTCTGGCGCGCGAATTGGGCGTGGCCCAGGGAACGGTGCGCGAGTCGCTTTTCGAATTGCAGTGGCTGGGGCTGGTGGAATCCATTGACCGTCTCGGCGTCTTCGTTGGCAAGCTGGACGTGGAACGCATTTGCCAGGCGTACCAGGTGCGTGCGGTTCTTGAGGGCCTGGCGGCGCGGTTGAGCTGCGATCACGTGGGACGGACCGATGTTGCCACGCTGCGCGGTTTGGCCGAGGACGTCTACAAGCTGGCCAAAAGGAACAAGGAAGACGAGCGCGGAAGGCTGGATAGGGAATTCCATTTCCATATCACCAAGCTTTCGCGCAACAGCATTCTCATCCGGCTGGCAGAAAGCTACCGCGTGCTGGGCATGACGATGCGCGCGTCGCGCGAGCAACAGCGCATCTATGAGGAGCACTTGGCGATCGTGGATGCCATCGAGCAGAATCGCGCCGACGAAGCGGAGCGGCTGGCGCGAGCCCACGTAACCGAAGCGGCGCGCAAGATCCAGGCCGAAGCGCGCCAGGGCAACTTTGTCCCCAAGTGGGTGGATTGAGGCGAGGCGGCTTCGATGGTTCCGGCCCAGGAAAAACAGCAGCGGGTTTATCTGAACGGCACGTGGGTGACGACCGGCGAGGAGATTGGCGTCGTCGATCCATCCACCGGGCAGGTTTTCGCGCACGTCGCCGCGGTAAAGCGCGATCACGTCCAGGCGGCACTCGCAGGGGCGTACGATGCGCTCGCGCGCTGGCGCGCGCTCACCGCGAAAGAACGCGGCGCTGCCCTTGATCGCGTGGCGGATGAGCTGCTGAAGCGCGCCGATGAGATTGCGCGCACCATCACCCTCGAAAACGGCAAGCCGCTGGCGCAAAGCCGCGGTGAAGTGGCGATGAGCGAAGACCACCTGCGATGGTTTGCCGCGGAGGGCCGCCGCGCCTACGGTCGGCTGATTCCGCACCAGGCGCAGGGACGGCGGAATCTGGTGGTCAGGACGCCCATCGGCGTGGTTGGCGCCATTTCTCCGTGGAATTTTCCTCTGGTTTTAGCGGTGCGCAAAGTGGCGCCTGCGCTCGCCGCCGGGTGCACTGTGGTGCTCAAGCCGTCTTCGCAAACGCCCCTGTGCGCGGTGGCGCTGGCCGAGTGCATGGAGGCGGCAGGAATCCCGCCGGGTGTGTTTCAGCTCGTAATCGGCAGCGCGCGCATGATCGCCGAAGAATTCCTGAACAATCCCATCTGCCGCAAGATTACATTCACCGGTTCCACGGAGGTGGGCAGGGAACTGATCCGCGGTGCGGCAGAGACGGTCAAGCCGCTTTCGCTCGAGCTTGGGGGCCTGGCGCCGCTGCTCGTCTTCGAAGATTGCGACATGGACCGCGCCGTGGAGCAGACGTTGATTGCCAAGTTCCGCAACACCGGGCAGTCGTGCATCGCGGCCAATCGCATCTACGTGCAGCGCTCGATTCACCGCGAATTTCTCGCGCGTTTCCTGGCCGGCGCGCAGAAATTGAGGGTGGGGCCCGGACTGGAGCCGGGGGTGGAGATTGGCCCGCTGATCAGCGCCGATGCTCTCAAAAGCGCGCTCGACCAGATTGAAGATGCCGCCGCGCATGGCGGCAAAGTGCTGTGCGGCGGCAAACGGGCCGGAAGCACTGGATATTTCCTCGAGCCCACGGTCATCGAAGGGGCGGGCGAAAGCGCGCTCTGCATGCGGGAAGAGACGTTTGCGCCGGTGGCGCCCATCTCCACCTTCGAGACGGAAGAAGAGGCCATCGAGCGCGCCAACGCGAGCGAATTCGGGCTGAGCGCCTACGCCATGACGCGCGACGTGGGACGCATCTTCCGGCTGGCGGAACAGATCGAAGCAGGCACGCTGGGCATCAACGACGGCGCTCCTACCACGAGCACAAGCCCCTTCGGCGGCGTGAAACAAAGCGGCTGGGGACGGGAGCTGGGAAGCGAAGGACTGGACGCGTTTCTTGAAACCAAGCACGTTTCCATCGGCGGAGTTTGAGGATTTTCGCAGCAGAAAAAAGGTAGGAGCAGGAACGATGATTCATTTCCTGGTTCACGATTCAGCAGACACCGTGGGCGTGGCGGTGGTGGACCTTGCCGCCGGCACCGACTGCACCGGCCGCGACCTTTCCACTAATGAGCCGCTCAAAGCCATTGCCACTGAGGCCATTCCCTTGGGACACAAGCTTGCACTCAAGGATTTCCCGGTGGGCGACACGGTGATCAAGTACGGCTGCGAAATCGGGCGCGTGGTGCGGCCCATCCGCGCAGGCCAGCACGTGCACGTGCACAATTTGAAGACCAAGAGGTGGGCGTAATGGCGAATGACCGGAAGGTGCTTGCCTATCGGCGCGAAAACGGGCGTGTGGGCATTCGCAACCACGTAATCGTTCTGCCCGTGGACGACATCTCCAACGCCGCCTGTGAAGCGGTGGGCAGCAACATCAAGGGCACGCTGGCGCTGCCGCACGCCTATGGCCGGTTGCAATTTGGCGAGGACCTGGAACTGTTTTTCCGCACCATGATCGGAACCGGCGCGAACCCCAATGTGGCCGCAGCCATAGTTATCGGCATCGAGCCGGGCTGGACGCAGCGCATCGTGGACGGAATCGCAAAGACAGGCAAGCCCGTGGCCGGATTCTCCATCGAAGGCCAGGGCGACATTGCCACGGTCGCGCAGGCCTCGGTGAAGGCGATGGAATTTGTCCAGTGGGCGTCGGAGCTGCAACGCACGGAATGCAACTTCACCGAGCTTTACATCAGCGTGAAATGCGGCGAGTCCGACACCACCACTGGCCTTGCCAGTTGTCCCACGGTAGGCAACGTGATCGACAAGCACTGCGCCGCGGGCGGCACGGCGTCATTCGGAGAAACCAGCGAGCTTACCGGCGCGGAGCACATCGTCGCGGCCAAAGCGGCCAATGACGAAGTGCGCAAGCAGTTTATGGCGGCGTTCGAGGATTACTCGAATCTGGTCTTCAGCCAGAGAGTAGACGATCTTTCCGAATCGCAACCGACCAAGGGGAATATCGCCGGCGGCCTCACCACCATCGAAGAAAAAGCCCTGGGCAACGTGGAGAAGCTGGGCAAGAAGACAAAATTTGTAGGCTGCCTCAAGCCGGCCCAGGCGCCGGATGGCAACGGCTTGTGGTACATGGATACCTCGAGCGCCGCGGCGGAAGCGGTCACGCTGTGGGCCGCGTCGGGCGCGGTGGTGCACCTGTTTCCCACCGGACAAGGCAACGTGGTCGGCAACCCCATTGAGCCGGTGATCAAGCTTTCGGGAAATCCCAAGACGGTGAAGACGATGAAGGAGCACATCGACCTCGACGTTTCACCCATCCTGCAGGGCGAAATGACGCTCGACGAGGCGGGCGATGCGCTCATCGAGATGATTGTGCGCACGGCGAACGGCCGCTTGACCGCGGCCGAAGCCCTGGGGCATCGCGAGTTCGTGATGACCAAGCTCTACCGCAGCGCTTGAGGCATAAGAAGCTGGAGATGGCCGTGAACCGTTACGCGAAGGAGCGGCTGGAAAGTTTGGTGGCGCATCTGGCAGCCGGCATGGGTGTCCCCGCAAACGATGCCGCGCTCTTTGCCGAGGTGCTGGTGGATGCCGACCTGCACGGTGTCTCCACGCACGGCGTTTCCCGGCTCAACATTTATCTCCAGCGGATCGATGCCAGGTTGATCGATCCCCAGGCGGCGCTTACGATCGACCGGCGCACGGGCAGCACTCTGGCGTTGGACGCGGGTAACGGACTGGGCCAGATTCAGGCGCGGAAAGCGCTCGATTTGCTGCTTCCGCTGGCGCGGCAAAACGGCCTGGCCGCGGCCACCATCAGGAACTCGCAGCATTTTGGAGCGCTCTCGTGGTATGGCAATTACGCGGCGAGCCAGAAAATGGTGCTGATGGCCATGACCAATGGCGAGCCGGCGATGTCGCCCGAAGGCGGATTCGAGGCGTTCTTCGGAACCAATCCCATCGCTGCCTCGTTCCCAACGGGCAAGGGATTCCCGGTGAAGATCGACCTGGCCACTTCAACGGTGGCGCGGGGCAATATCATCGCTGCGCAAAAAAAAGGCGCGCCCATTCCAGGCGGGTGGGCGCTCGACCGCCAAGGCAATCCGACGACGGATGCCTCCGAGGCGCTGCTGGGCACGGTTCTCACCATGGCCGGCCACAAGGGTTATGCGTTGGCGTTGATGGTGGAGCTGTTCAGCGGCGCGCTTTCCGGTTCGGCCGTTGGCCCCGATGTCGGTTCCATGTACAAGAACATGAACCGCAAGCAGGATGTGGGTCATTTCTTCTGCCTCTTCGACATCGCGGCCTTTCTCGATTACGACGAATATCTTCGCCGCGTGGACGCGACCATCGACCGCATCAAGGCAGCAAAGAAGCGACCGGGCGTTGAGGAGATCCTCGTTCCCGGAGAACGCTCGGCGCGGCAGGCGCGCATCAACGGCGCGGGAGGCATTCCGCTTTCCGGCGAGACCGTGGCGGAACTGGAGCGGTGGTGCGCGCGTCTCAAGATTCCGTTCGACTGCCCGGAGGTGGTTTGCTGAACTATGGCCGACATCCTGATTTCGGAGAGCATCCGGGGCGCCGCTGTGGATGCGCTGCGCGCGCGATTCCATGTTTCCCTCGAGCCGGAGCTCTGGAAGTTGCCCGCAGCGCTGGCGCATGCTTTGAAAGATTGCCGTGCTCTCATTGTGCGCAATCAGACGTCCGTGACCGAGGAGCTTCTCGCCGCAGCGCCGGAGCTCGAGGTCGTAGGCCGCGCCGGAGTCGGTCTCGACAATATCGATGTGGAGGCCGCGGAGCGGGCCGGAGTCGTGATCGCGTCCACACCCGATCAAAACGCCATCAGCGTGGCGGAACTCACCCTTGGCCTTATTCTTGCGCTGGCGCGCATGATTCCGGCCGCGGACCGCGAAACCAAAACGGGCAACTGGAACCGGCAGAACTTCGAGGGCATCGAGCTTTATGACAAGACGCTGGGCATCGTGGGCGCAGGAAAGATCGGTTACCTGACGGCGCGGCGCGCCTTGGCGTTGGGCATGAACATCCTCGCGTACGATCCTTACCTCAGTCCGGACAACATTCTCTTGAATGATTTGCGGGCGGAGCTGGTGAGCCTGGACGAGCTGCTCGGCCGCGTGGACGTGGTGTCGTGCCACCTGCCGGCGACGCGCGAAACCACGGGCCTGATGAACCGCGAGCGCTTTGCCCGCATGAAGCCAGGCGCGCTGTTTGTGAATACGTCGCGCGGCGCGGTGGTGCTGGAAGCCGATCTGTTGGCGGCTTTAAAAAGCGGTACGCTGGGCGGCGCCGCGCTCGACGTGCGCGCCACGGAACCGCCGGCCAAAGGTGAGCTGGAAGCGCTGCCCAATGTGATTCTCACGCCGCACGTGGCCGCTTTCACGCGCGAGGCGCAGGAGCGCGTCACCCGGGCAATCTGCGAAGACGTGGCGCGCGTGCTCGAGGGCAAGCCGGCGATCAATCCCGTGGGGCGCGCATTGCCGCGCAACTCGGCGGTAAAGTAACGCCGGTCGAGTGCATCTGCCGTGCGCTATGGCGCCGGATGACTGAGGCGCAGCATGACTGCGCCGTGGCCGGGAACGGCAACCGTGTAGCTGCCCGCAATGCGGCCGACTGGCTCGTGCATCCACAAATCGCGCGCCACGGCCGCGCCGTTCCAGCCGACGGCGTCCAGGCGAAGCGTCATCCGCGTCGCTCCTTCGATGCGGTTGAACAAGGCCACGGCCATATCCCCGCCAGCGAGCGGCCTGGACCACACTTCGAGCGGGCCCTCGGCGTAGGCGCGGTCTCCCTGGCGGCCCAGTGGGTCCTGATCCACGGCGATCACTTCCTTGTTCAACAAAATGTTTTTCGTTTCCTGGCTCATGGCGCTCAAATCGTTGCCTGCGATCAGCGGCGCAGCCAGCATCGCCCACAAGCTGAAATGAGTGCGCTCTTCATCCGCACTCATGCCGCCGTTGCCCACTTCGAGAATGTCGGGATCGTTCCAGTGCCCCGGCCCCGCAAACGCAGAAAGACCGGCCTCGCGAAAGCCGATGGAGCTCATGCGTTCGTAGCTGTCGCTGATGTCTCCGCTCGTTCGCCACATATTGCCGCCCACCTCTGGACCCCACTTCCAAACTTCTCCCCATCCGTACTGGCACAGGCTGAACAGGATCGGCCGTCCCGTGGCGAGCAGGTCCTGGTGCATCTTCTGGTAAGCGGCGATCATGAGCGCGTCGGATTTCTCAAGGTCTCCGCCGACTTCGCTCTTCATGATTTCGCGAAAACTGCACAGATCGTACTTCAAGAAATCGGCGCCCCAGGAGGCGAACATCTTCGCGTCCTGCGCTTCGTATCCGTAGCTGGCCGGCGCGCCGGCGCAGGTGCGCGGACCAGGGCCGGTATAGATGCCGAATTTGAGGCCCTTCGAATGAATGTAATCGCCGAGCGCCTTCATATCGGGAAAGTTGCTGTTGGGATGCAGCACGCCGGCAGCGTCGCGATAGCCCTCCCATCCGCCATCGATATTGACGTAGACGTAACCGGCGTCGCGCATGCCGCTGGAAACCAGCGCATCGGCCTGTTTGCGGATCAGGGCGTCGGAGATGTCGTGGTGAAAATGATTCCAGGTGCTCCAACCCATCGGAGGCGTGGCCGCGAGCATTTGCTTCTGGGCGAGGCCGCACTGCGGCGCCAGCGCTGCAAGCGAAAAAATGGCCGCAGCCAGCCAGAATTTTTTCATCCCGGACTCTCCATGCCGCACCTGCACGCAAAAACAACCCAAAGGATGCCCAGGCCCCGAAACGGCGCCCGGGCTTATCTGTCCGCTGCCCACGAAGCTGGAACCAAGCTAAAAGATGATCCTGCCCACAAACTGCCAGATGCGTTGCGTACCCACCAGCGACGGCGTGTTCACGCTGCCCGTGCTGCTGCTGGTGGCCGTAATCGCTCCGAAAGTCGCCGCCGAAGAGACAGTGCTTCCCGGGTTGGAAAGGTTAGTGTGGTTCCAGGCATTGAAGACCTCGGCCTGGAACTGGCCGTGGATGCGCTTTTCCGATGCGATGTCTTTGAACAGCGAAAGGTCCGTATCTTCAAAGGCAGGGCCGCGGAGCGAGTTTCGCGGAACGTTGCCGAAGGACTGGGCGTAGCCATTGGCTGCTGAGGGAGCCGGATTCTTCTCGAAGGCGGCGGGGTTGAACCACTCCGTGATCTTCGAAGCGCCGGGGGGGCGCTTGGGGCTGACGCCCGTGTACTCGGCCAGGTCATTGTTGATGCCGGACTCCGAATTGTCCACGCCGCTGTAAACGGAGATCGGTAACCCGGATTGCGAAGTCACGATCGCATTGCCCTGCCAGCCGTTGGCAACTGAGCCGAGAATTCCGTTGACGTGGAAACGCGGGAACAGGTAATTGGCTGATCCGGTAATACGCAAGGCCTGGTCAAAATCGGCCACCCCGCGATAACTGTTGAAGTCGTAGGGATTCGATGGCCCGTCCTGCCCCTCGGTGCCAGAGGAGCCGATGTCGATGGTCTTCATCCATACGAGGTTGGCGAGCAAGGTCAGGTTGCGGCCACGCCGGGTGACGTTGGCTTCCATTGCGTTGGTCTTCTCCCAATCGTAGGCGTCGGCCAATTCAACCGCGCCCAGGCCGGAGTAGGTGCGCGTGGTCTCGAAGGCCGGCGCCGGCGGCGGCGTGAATACGAATGGATTGAATTGCCGAGAGGCCATTACGTGCTCGGCATGGTTGCCCACGTAGCCCACGTTCACTGCGAACCCATGGCCCAGGTCCTGCTCGGCGACAAAGTTGTAGTCCTGCGTGTACGCCACTTTCGAGGCCGGGTTCAGCACGCCGCCAGAGAGCGGGGTAATGAAGGTGTAATTCTTGAACTGCGAGGGGGAGACATGGCCGCGCGGGAACGGGTCGCCGCCCGGGAAGCCGGCAAACGGAGCGTCCCACGGCACGGTGAGAGGATCGAGCTCGAGGTACAGGTCGACGGGCTGCATGGCGTCGGTGCGCTGGTAGAGCAATCCCTCCGGGAGTCCGTAGAAGATGCCATAGCCGCCCCGGATGACTGTCTTGGCGTTGCCGAATAAGTTATAAGCAAAGCCCACGCGCGGCGCAAAATCCTTGAAGTTGTTGTGGTACACCGAGTCCGGCAGACCCGGATCGCCGACGAACCACATGCCTTTGGGCGCATCGGGCGCCACCGTGGATTGGAAGTTGGGGTTGGCCAGGTCGAAGCCCACCAG
>JASHOQ010000099.1 GCA_030041045.1 Acidobacteriaceae bacterium | reverse complement strand
GAATCCCATATTGGTGGCATGTCGCGCGTGCTTGCTCTCGACTGGCGCCCTTGAAAAGCGCATCGATGGCCGCGGCCATGGCGGGACAGCCGCTGGGATCGCCTCCCAGCTCCGCGCCGCAATAGGGATGGTCGTGCAGAATCGCGATTTGATGGTCGATCCCGAGCAAGTCCGCCGAGTGCCAGTAGGGTTCGAGGGCGGGGTCGAATTGCACCATGGCATCGCGGGCAATCGAGCCATCCAGATCGGCATACCCAATGGCCGAAATGTAGGCATTATTCGTCATCGCGCCGGCTCGCGGATCGTGAGTCGCCCCCAACCGCGCTTCAATGAGAGGAATATCGAAACGCAACAGAAGCACCTGGCAAACCGTGCTGATCACTCCAATCACGAGAGCGAGCGCGGTGATCGACCGCAACCAATGCGGAGTGCCGTGGGGCAAGCCCGTCCAGTCGGCCGGCGCACTCCCCTTGCGCTCCTCGAGCTTCCATCCCGTAAGCACCTCCGATGCAAACAGAAGCAGAGGAAACTGCAGAAGCAGAACCGCTCTCCAGCCAAAATCGTTCGATGTCAGCACCGCGGACCGTATCACGGAGACAATCGCAAGCGTACTCACCGCAATCACCACCAGCGAGCGCTGCGCAGCGCTGAGCGGCGTGCGCCCGCGCCAGGCGGGAACCAGGTAAATGAGTAAGATGGCCAGGTAAAAGCCCAGTTCCACCGCGTAGCCAGGCACAAGCAGGACCAGGTTGGCAAGGTTTCGCGCCGCGGCAGCATGGTTCATAGCCAAGTGCCGGAAGAAATGTGTCGCCAGCAAGCCATCGGGCGGAAACATCTCGCGGATGGCAAACATGAAGACCGACCCGCCCTCCAGTCCCGATGAGGTGTGCGCCAGCAATTCGCGCAGGTACGGAATGAGCAGCACAACGGCCCCCGCCCCGCCCGCTGCCAGAAGCACTACGGAACGCAGCTTGCGTTCAATCGTCATCTCCCAGAAAGCCCAAACCAGGCTGACCAGGAAAAAACCGAACGCGACATAGATGGAGAGGCCAAAGGCGCTTGCCAGCGCAAACGCAATCAGAACCACGCTCACCGCGCTCTTGTGCTCGCTTTCTTCTCCCGCCATCCATGCCAGCAGAAATGCAAACATGCAGCACACAAAGCTGGCGATGTGATGGGGAACCCAAAGCAGGGAATCGAGCCAGCTCGTGATCTGGCTTGCCGACCACCATTCCAGATCGTCGGGTAACGGCTTGTGCAGAACAAAGAGATTCCACAGATTCACGCAAATATCGAGCCCGGTCACCATCAGCAGCGCAATGCAGAGCAGAAATTGCCTGCGCAGCCGCGCGCCCGCCGCGAGAAAGTGCTTCAGGTAGAGGCCGATCAAGGCGGCCAGAGCGAATCCCGCCCACACGCAGCTGGCGATGAAGACACAGCGCGTTGAAAGATGGGACATCTTCACCACTGCCGCGCAAACTACATTCCAGAAGTAGTAGTAGCGCATGGGCGCGGCGTGCATGTACCAGTACATCGGATTCGCTGGCGGCACGCCGGTGCGAAGGATGCTTTCCGTCCAGTCGACCCGCGACGCATGATCGTACGTTGCAATGCTCATAAAGAGCTGGTGCCCTCGCTGCCAGTCCACCAGCGACAGAATGGCCACCGCAATCCAAAGCAGTGCCAGCGCGAGCGCCCTGCCGCCGCATGGCTGCCAGCCGATCGCCCGCTTCTCATCGGAGCGGCCCAACCAAAGCCATTCCCTGCCCACCACAGCCAGCCAGAGCGCTCCGCTGGCTACAAAAAAAGCGGCCACTGCGGTCAGAGAGAAGAATCTGGCCATCAGCACCGCGGCAATGGTTGAAATACCCAGGGATAAGGGCACGCTCCAGAACAGTTGCTCCACCAGGGATCGATGCCGGAAACCGTGAAGGTCCGTAAACCAGGCAGCCAGGTAACCTGTGCACACCGTTGCTGGAAGAAAGGCAGGAATTGCCAGAAGGCTGGCTGAGATTTGTTCTGCCGTGATGGAAACGCCGTGGAAGATTTCCGCCCCCTGCGTCATTCGCGCTGCCCTTGTTTCAGTGCGCTCGAAGAGTCGGGTTGTCCTCGATACTCGAAGACCACGTGGCAGAGGGTTTCTCCCAGCTCCAGTTGCCGCGGTTGCGATCCGCAGAAGCTGTTCACAAACCTGTAGCCGTCTCTGGCTAACGACAAATATTTGGGCTTGTCCAGATCGATGTGTGCCACCGGCTGCGGATGCGTCTCTTCAACCAGCACAATCTGCGGGTGAGAAGGCAACAGGGCGTTGAACCGCTCCTCGCTTGGATCCTGATCGCTCCACCACCAGAACGGATAGGGAATATTGGCAAAAATATTATGGTCGAAATAGGGCAGAATCCCTACTGCGGGATAAGCGCGCACCCGCTGGTCGTCGACACCGCTGATATAGGTCACGGCAATGGATGCATGTTCTTGAACAAATGGGCTCAGGAACTTTGCCGCCGCCGGATCGGGAGAGTACGCATGGTAGTGGTCGTAGAGGAACGCATAGCCCGACCACAGGATCTGCGTCACGACCAGGACAGCCAACGCTCCGCGCCCGGTCACTTCAAGCTCGCGGCTGGCGGTTCCAGGCGCGCTCCAGGTAATCCAAAGCACGCAGATCAGGAAAGGGATCAGGAGGCCTGCGTGCCACCAGGTCACGGATACTTCGCCGGAAAAGGCCGCAAAGAGCGCCACGGGCAAAAGGTAGAAGAGCTTATGCCGCGCCTGAAACCAGAGCACCATCGCAATCCAGAATGGAATGGATACAATCCACGGTTCGCACATCGGCCACACCACGGAGTAGACCGCTCGCAGCAGGTAGATGCTCGATTGCCCACGGACTGAGGAAAGGAGAAGGTCGCGCGGTGGCCATGCGGTCCACACCGCAAAAGCATAGAAGGCCAGCAGGAGAAGCGCGCAGGGCAACAATTTGCGCCCGTTCTGGAATGATTTGCCCTTTCTGTCCCGAATCTGCTCGGCAGCGTAAACCACCGCCAATCCGCCGGAAAGTACCGCGGCATGGAGCGACACGTTTGCTAACAGCCCCAGCACCAGCGCCAGCATGAACGGACTCTTCTTCCATGCCATTGCGGCGAGAAAAAACAGCAGCGGCGCGAGCACGTAGTTCCGCGCCACAATCGCGTACTGAAAGAAAAGAAAGTAAGTGAACGGCAGCGAGAGTTTCAGGTAACGGGGAAACGGCGACTTGAAAAGAAGCAGTCCCGTCGCCGCCGTGGCAACCGCTCCGCAAATCCAGTGCAGGCCGCCATAGCTGACGTGCACTCGGACCATGATCCACAGCAGAAAATGCCACAGGCCCGGGGCCCCTTCGTATCGAATGTACGTCTTGAATAGAGAAGCGAGCGAAAGACTTCTCGCCAGCTGCCACGCCTGGGCCTCGTCCACCCACGGTTCATGATAAGGAATGGCCAAGGCAACCAGCGCCGCGTAAACCAGCAGCGCGCCCCATTCCGGCCCGCGTGAGCGCATCTTGTCAGGCACGTCACCATCCGCGCCGGCAAATCGCCCAGGGCGGGTAGAGTCTCCCTCGCGCAGCCCACCCGGTTCGGGCGCAGCCTCTACGCGCTGTTGCATTCCTTGTCTCCGGGTGCGGAAATCACGGATCAACTTTAAATGATCTTGAACTTCGCCGTCCGCGCCCATACTACTTTGGTATCCGCATGGTCATGGCCCCTTGTCCCAGCGGTGGGCTTGTAGTTCGGGTTGGCGAGCCGGCCGTGCAGAAACGGTTGCCTCAGCCGCCAGAAGGCTGAACTCGCCGAAACCAAAAGGTAGGGGATCGGAAACGGAAGAAGCCGCGCTCAGCGCACAGCAACCGCATTTAGACCGGCGGGGAAAATCGAGAGGCCCTTGCCGTGAATGAGGCCCGCCAAGGGCCGCTCGATGCGCGCAAACCACGCTGCGCCGCAGCCATGCGCAAGCCGCGGCCAAGACAGCCGCCCTCTCCCTTGCACTCACTCGCGAGCTGCGCGGGGCCGCACGGCACCATGGAAGCGGTAGCACACTGCGTCGAATCCCGTCCTGGCAAAATCAGGTCACCGGGCGCCGCTTACTGCGTTCCACCCGCGATTCAGCCGCAGGAAAGCACACGAACCGCCGTCGCTCTTCTCGCGAGCACGCGCGGAAACCAGGGAGAGCACATTTTCTGCAACTGGGGATGAACCGGTGGATCTCTCCCGCGAGCTGGTCCGACTCACAATCGGCGTTCTCGAGACCCTTCACGGGCGGGGAAAAGGAATGGTCTTGCGGTTATATGCCGGTAAATGCGAGCACGCGCCAGGTAGGGCGCCGTCGTTCGAGATTAGGAGATGGAGGTGCCGATCTTGCTGAACATCGTGGCCACTGCCGAAGCAAACTGCTCGATGCCGCCGATCGCAGCCAGTGCAATCGCCGTTACGATAAGGCCATATTCGACCAGATCCTGGCCGTCCTCGCCGTGGAAAAATTCCCAGAATTTGAGTTGGAGCTTTAAGAACTGATCGTGCATATCCAGTTTCTCCATCTACTACCTGGCAATAACCCGGCTAGGGGGGCGCTTTCAGTTCTAGTCATCGGGGTAACGGTTCGTGCACCTTCGCGATTTGCGTCTTCGCGTTCGCCTGAATCGCAGTTTGCACGATATATGTTGATGTTTACCTTGCTGGGAGAGCCTCCTGACCGGCGCTTACCGGAAATGAGACCCTCCCGCAAAGGAGCTGAGGTACTGGGTGCGACTTGCTTGCGGTGTTTCGCCTGCAACTACTGCAGGGTGGTGCTGATGTTGCTGAACACGTTATTGATTGCGCTCGCAACCTTTTCGACACCGGCAACGGCCGCCAGAGCCACCAGGGTGATGAGCAGGGCATACTCCACCAGATCCTGACCTTCCTCGCGGTTCATCAGGTCCTGGGCCTTCACGTACATCTTCAGAAACAGGTTGTTCATTTTTATTCTCTCCAGTGTGTTTGATTTTCCCAGCCTCAGCCGGGGCACCTTAACCCTTGCATCTGGCGTGCCATTCGTCCCCACTGGTGAAAATGCCGAAAAATAAAGCGGTTATAACCGTTATTCCTGCCCTTCAACCCCTCTCGCTGTAAACGCGCGTATACAGTGTTTTACTTCCCCGAGCGGTATCGTATACATGACCCAAACGTGTATGGTCCAAAAGTGACATGGTAAGTCTTGTCCCTTCAATCGAAAACGAAAGTACAATAACCGCCATGGTGACCGCTGCAAATCCCCCTTTGGCGCGGCGTCGCTACGATCTTGCCGATCTTGCGTTCGCGCTCATCACAGGGATCTTCCTTGCAGTCGTCGCCCTTTCTCTGTGTACGGCTCCATTTGCGGGGAAGGTGGTCGGTTTCCGGGACTTCGTTGCATACTATGCCACCGGGTGCCAGCTTGTCCACCATGCCGACCCCTACGACGCGGAAGCCATCCACCGTATCGAGACCGGCGCCGGGCTTCCGGACCACGCGGTCCTCTTGATGCGCAACCCGCCCTGGGGATTGCCCCTGGTTTATCCGCTTGGGCTTCTGAACATCCGCATCGCCTTTGTCGCCTGGTCGGCGATGTTGCTTGGCTCCTTGCTGATTTCCGCCCGCCTGCTCCGGCTCATGCATGGCTCGCCCCCGAACCAGATCCACTGGCTGGCCTATTCGTTCACGCCCGCCCTGATGTGCCTGAACATGGGGCAGACCTCGCTCTTTGCCCTCCTGGGCCTCACCCTTTTCCTGCGCTACCATCGCACCCAGCCTTTCGCTGCCGGCGCAGCCCTTTGGCTCTGCGCGCTCAAGCCGCACCTCTTTCTCCCCTTCTTCGCCGCCCTGGCGGCCTGGATCCTCTTCACGCGCAGCTATAAGGTCGTAGCCGGCGCCCTGGTTGCCATGGCGGCCAGCATTGCCCTCACCTATTGGATTGACCCTTCAGCCTTTCCCCGCTACCTTGCCCTCATGCGCTCCCCGGCGGTGGTTCAGGAGTTCGTGCCCTGCCTCAGCGATCTTTTCCGCTTCTGGATCCGGCCGGCCGCAGTCTGGCTGCAATACCTGCCCGCCGCGCTCGCCGGCCTGTGGGCTCTCGGTTATTACTGGCGCCGGCGCGCCAGCTGGAATTGGACGGCGAATGGCAGCCCGCTGATCTTGGTTTCCCTTCTGTTCGCCCCCTACGTCTGGCTCTACGATCAGTGCCTGGCGATTCCCGCATTACTCGACGGCGCCTACGCCACCCGTTCCCGGGCTTACCTCGTCGTTCTCGCGCTGATGATCCTGGTGGCCGATGGGGAGTTCTTCACCGCAAAAGTCATCTCGCCGCTCTGGCTGTGGACGGCTCCGGCGTGGTTTGCCTGGTATCTGCTGGCGGCGCGTAACCGGCCCGCCAACTCCTTAATTCCGGAACCTGGCGCTTGACGATGATTGCGTATACCTCAAAACGAAGGGTCGCCGATGGTAAAGAATGACCGCGATTTCGGCGTGATGTTGATGGCGCTCGCATGCGCTCTGGCGGCTCTCTTCACCGTTCTTTTCCTCACCACCCTGCCCTTCAACCGCGCTGTCGTGGCCAGGCGCGATTACATCACCTACTGGGCCACGGGCTATCAGCTCGTGCATCACGCCAACCCCTATAACCCTGCCGCATTGAATCGACTGGAACGGGACGCAGGCTTTACCGGCGGCACACCATATTTCATGCGCAACGTTCCCTGGGCATTGCCTCTGGCGCTGCCTCTGGGCTACTTCAGCGCTCAGGCCGCCGCGCTCCCCTGGTCTCTGGTCATGCTCGGCCTGCTCCTGGCCTCCGTACGCATCGTCTGGAGCCTGGTCGGCACGGCGGGCAGCCCATGGAGTAGCCAGCTGATCTGGCTGGGCATCTGTTTTCCGCCCGCGCTCGACTGCGTAATCCTCGGCCAAACCTCCGTCCTGCTGCTGTTCGGGCTGGCGCTGTTTCTGCGTCTGCGCCGCTCCCATCCCTTCGCAGCCGGGGCCGCGCTCTGGCTTTGCTCCCTCAAGCCTCATCTTCTTCTGCCCTTCGGCGTCGTGTTGCTGGCCTCGATGGTGATCTCGCGCCGTTACCGGATCATGGCCGGAGCGGCCACGGCCATGGCGGCAGGCGCGCTCCTCACCACCCTCGTCGATCCCACCGCCTGGCGGGATTACGCGCACTACATGCGCACTTCGGTCATCACCCGCGAATTTACCCCATACCTGGGCGACCTGATTCGCGATTCCATTCGCCCTTCGGCGGAGTGGCTGGCGTTTGTGCCTGCGGCTCTGGCTTGCGTGGGTGCCTTGGCCTGGTTCTGGCCGCGCCGCCATACCTGGGATTGGCTCGAGGACGGCAGCTTGCTGGTGCTGGTTTCGCTTCTCGCGGCGCCTTTCGGATGGGTCTTCGATCTTTCGCTCGCCATCCCTGCCCTCCTGCTGGCCGCGGCGCAGAATACCTCCAAGCTTGCGCTCGCGGCTCTGGCCGCCATCTACCTGCTGATCGAATTTCAAGTGAATCGCTTCGACATGCACTCGAAAACCTACCTGTGGGTCGCACCGGCGTTGCTGGCATGGTTTCTTCTGGCGCGCCCGGCGCGGGCAGCAGAAAAAACCCAACTTGCGCCTGCCGCCGCGCAGTCCTGACCGCCATGACCAACCGCGCATCGAGACCGTCCGGAGCCTGAAATGCGCCTGCTCTCCTTTCTGCTCAATCCCGCCCTGGTGGGCACGGTGGCCCTGTTTCTGGCCGCCATCTGGATGGTCCGGGACCCCAAGGACAAGACGCGCCCGCTTTTGGTCTTCGCCCTCGTCTTGAATCTTTTCTACGGCTTTCTGCTCACCGTCTTCATGCAGCGGGAAGGCAGTCTCTTTCCCTGGAAGTTCGATTTTGTCCTGTTCCGTATGGACGCGTCCCTCGGCCTCCAGGCGGCGGCCATTGCCCGGCCCCTTCAGGGTGCGCTCCGCATCCCGCTTTATATCGTTTACCAGGCGATGGTCCCGATGATGATCGCCTGGTTCCTCCTCACGCGCTACTGGAAGCACCCCCGGTCGATCATCCCTGCCTACGCGGCAGAGCTCGCCGCCGGACCGCTGCTCTACGCCCTCCTGCCCGCTTGCGGTCCGCTCTACGCCTTTGGCGCGCAATGGCTCCATCCGGCCCCGGCCACGCCGGCCATCGCCATCCGCCTCACCGGCATGCCCAATGCCTTTCCCTCGTTGCACATGGCCACGGCGCTGGTCCTGGTTTTCTTTGCCCCCGGCCGCAAGGGTCGGGCTTTTGCTCTTGCCTTTTTGGCGGCCACGGGGTTGGCCACGCTCTCCACCGGAGAGCACTACCTCGTCGACCTCATTCCCGGGCTTGCTTTCGGCGCCTTCGCCGCCGGTGTGGGCCTTGGCCGCTACCGGCAGGCCGCGGGATTCTTCGGCATCGCTTGCGCGTGGACCCTCGCCGTCCGCTTCGCCGCTCCGGGTCTCCTCGCCCATCCTCTCGTCCTGCGAGCCTCGGCTGTGGTAACCCTGCTGCTCGTGGTCGCGGCTTTGGTCGAGGAGTGGCGCGTGCAGCCTCAGCCGCAGGCAAAGAGCGAGACCCTCGAAGCGCAGACCGTTCTGCGCTGACGGAACCGGTTACAGCAGTTTCTGAGTGACAGGATCCCGAAGACACTCGAGCCAAGTCGACGCGACCCCAAGGTAGCCCCAGGCGCAAGCCCGGGGTCGCGATCACCAGCCCAATCCGCAAGCCCGCTTGAGCGGGCAAAAGAAGGTAGCCCCAGGCGTAAGCCTGGGGTCGCAATCGCCAGCCACGGCGAACGTCCGCTTGAGCGGGCGTAAGAAAGGGTACAAAGCGCCAGGGCACAACCCGCAAGGACGCCAGGGAAATCCGCGCCGGCCGCGTGGCAAACGCATCCCGGAGGGATACGGGGAGAGTAGCCCAGGATGGAGTTCGCCGCGGCGAACGGAATCCTGGGTGCGCGCGCAAAAACAAATTCGCGAACCCCGGAGGGGCGATGGAAACGATCCACGGCCTGCTGCGCCATGTCCTCAGCGAACCCTGCTCAAGCAGGCTCTTCAGCCCCTCCGAAAAATACCGCAATTTCAACGAGGGCTCTTTGCCTGTGCTTGAACTTAGCGCCTCGCGTCTTCCCGTGAGGCCGGCTCAAACTCCACCGGCCCGATTTCCAGTTGATCGCCGCGCTTGGTCTCCGTCTCGCGGACGGTGCCCGCCGACAGCTCGATCACGGAATGCGCGAAGAGACACGCTGAAAGCCGCCACGCGCCCACGGCGTTGCGCACTTTGCGGACGCGGTGCTCGTTATCCAGGTAAACCAGGTCGATGGGAAAGCGCATGAAGAAGGTGTGCACCGATTCGCACGGGACAATCCAAAGTCCCTCGCCCGGCGCAAGGCCATCGCGCCCCAGCAGACCCTTCCGGCGCCGCTTTCCGCTGCCGGCAACTTCAAGATTTGTAGCCAGGGCAGTGCCGCGGGTAAGGTTTACAACCTTCAGCCGGACCTCCGGCTCCGGTGCCCGCTCCAGAGCCAGAAGGTCTTTGAGCCTGGCGGCAAATTGCTCAAGCGGATTCATCCCTCGGCCTCAAACTGTCCGGATTCCCGCGTACCAGGCGAGGCCGTCGCTGCTCATTGCGGCGCAGTGGGGGCTGCCACCGTCGCTCCGCCGCCTCCGCCCATGCTTTGTCCTCCCATGCCGAATCCGCCCGTGCTGCTCTCGATGACCAGCGGCTTCTCCGGCTTCATGCTGTCGACAAGCGTCTCCACCGGGATGCTCGTCGGCGCCGGCGGCGGCGTGTTCTCCGGCGTCTTGGCGTCCGGATTGTTCATGGGAATATTGGTGTTCGGGGGCAGGAACGCCACCGGGTACTTCAACTGCGGCAGCGCCTCGCCCGGCGCAATCGGCGCCACGATCTCCGGCGTCACGATGACGATCAGTTCGGTATCGTCCTTGGTGCGCGTCATCGACTGGAAGAACTTGCCCAGGATCGGTATATCACCCAGGAAAGGAATCTTCTCGAAGGTCTCCGTCTCTTCCTTGTCCAGCAGGCCGCCGATCACGAAGCTCTGCCCGTCGCGCAGCTCAACTTCGGTGTTCACTCTACGCGTGGTGATGCCGGGAACCTCGAAGCCGGAGATCTCGACCTCGTTGGTGTAGTCGAGCTGGCTCACTTCCGGCGCCACCTGCAGGCGGATGGAGCCGCGCGGCGTGATGGTGGGAATGAAATTGATGCGGATTCCATATTCCTTGAACTGAATCGTCACAGCGGTCGTGCCGCCGGCCGACGAACCCTGAACCACTGGATAAGGGAACTCGCCGCCGGCCAGGAAGCTGGCTTCATGGCCGTTTGTGGCCATCACGTTCGGCTGGGCTAGCGTTTCCACCAGTCCCTTGGTCTCCAGCGCCTGAATGGTCGCGCCCAAGTCCAGGCCCGGGATGAAGGCAAGAAGATTCAATTCGTTTGAGAAGTCCCCGACGGCGGTGTTCGTCCCGATCGATTCCGCGCTCGAGGTGCCGGGAACACCGATCGACGGCGGGGTGTATTGGCCAGTGCTTATGCCGCCCACCGCATTGGCCGCGCCCAGATCGAAAATGTTGATGCCCATTTGCTTCTCCAGGCTGCGGTCCACACTGGCAAAGCGCACCTTGAGCAGAATCTGCGGGTCCGACGAAGGCACGTCCACGTTCAGCAGGTTCACCACCTTGCCTGCCGTCGAAGCAATCTTGACCGCGCGGTCGGAGCTGTTCAGGTCCTTCACGTCCCCGCGCAAAAAAATGTTGTTGTTGTCGAAGCTCACCCGGATGGTCTGTCCCGGCAGTTCCGTCCTCAGCTCGCGCCGCACCGCATCCAGGTTGTCGGTGGAGAGCGTCGACATGGGCCGCACGGTCACGTTGAAGAACTGCCGGCCCCCGTGAATATCCCAGATGATGAGGCTGGTCTCCCCCGGAGCCTTGCCGTTGACCATGATCTCCGTGGGGCTCACTGCGGAAGCCTCCGCGATATCGCCCAGCCCGATGGCCACGCGCGCGATCGGCTGCGCGCAATCGACCAGCACCGTTTTGCCCACGGTGACTGACAGATCATTGGTCGAATCCAGCAGCGTGGTGCCGGTCGGAGAAGACGGAGACGCCTGCGCCCGAAGATCCAGCCCCGCGCAAAAAACCAGGCAGACTACGCCCAAACATGCGAACGCGATGGAAATCTTCGCCCTCAATGCTGTCCCTCCGGCGAATTGAATTTTTCTTCGGTGGAATTCGCTCCGTTGATCACCTGGATCGAATACGTGGGAGTCGCCGGTTTGGGAGCGGGCTTGGCTGCCACTACGCGCTTGGGCTGGGGCGCGCTCGGACCGCCGGCAAATAATTCGCCCATGGCCGTTGTGGCAACCGGCGCCACCTTGGTATCCAGCGGGTTGCGCAGCACCAGCTGAATCTTGAGCTGGCTGGCCAGGCTCAGGGTTTCCGCCTGGTCCGGCGTCACCAGCAGATTCACCACCTGCACCTGTTGCGGCTTGCCCTCGGCATCCTTCTGTATGTCGGTCCCGGCCGAAAGCACGGCGATGTTCTGCAGGATGGTCTTGGTCATCGTGCCTGCGCTGCCTCCCGCCTGGCCGGGAGGAGTGCCGGAAACCAGAACGTCGACGCGCATGCCGGGAGTCACAAAGCCGGCCACGCCCACCACGTCGTCCACCTTCACCGCGCAGGCGCGCATGCCGTCGGGAATGGTCGCGGCCAGGCCGCCGCCGGAACCCGGAGCCGCCAGGCGGCTGTCCAGGATCGGCTCGCCCTGATAGATGTCCGAGATCACGCCGCGGCCGATGGCCTCATTCACGTTCAGGATGGCGCCTTTGGGCACCGTGCCCGCAATCTCCGTCGTCGTCAGGTCGGAACTGGTCAGCACCGTCCCCAGCTTGATGTCGGCGGCCGCGGCCACCACTTTGGTGGTTGACACCGGCTTCGACGACACCACGATTTTGCCGAGAATGCGATAGACCAGAAAGGTACAGCCGCTGGCTATCACGAACGCCACAAGAAGGATGGTAAGCAGTCTGCGATTCATCTCTCAACATGCTCTCAAGCTGGCTCAACCCCAAGCCAACTCTGCTTTTTCTCCCGCTCCATCTGGATTGACGTGCCCAGTCGATCTGTCTCGCAATTCAAGCCCGCGATGGGGAGAACGCGCCGATACTGAGCCTGAAGAGGGGTCGTGTCGCTTCAGTATATCCGCTCATGCACTCACTATATCCGCTCATTTCCTTTTTTTTGCCCGCTTGAGGTATCAAAAGTGCTACGAGCAATGGCACTAATGGGCGATGCCGAAACTAGCTCAACCCGTTCCCGGAATGGCATACTTCTAAGTACGCGCTCGAATCCAGGAAAGGCGCGGAAATCAGGGATAAACGTACAATCGATCAACCCTAGTCCCGGATTCCGCTTAGGGGAACCCCGCTGATTCAAGTCGGGGCACGAAGAGCCGATCTTCTCTTCGGGGAATGACAAACTCAGCCGGCAACCCCGTCCCGGGTCGAAGGCGTCTTCTTGCCGGCCTTTTGCAACAGGGCTCGACGAATCGGAACAGCTGCCTTGGAAGTCGAATACGGGGCGTGTACGGTCTTTCCCTTGCTGCGGCGGTCCACGCTGGAACGCTTCGCATGGGCAGCCGGGCACGGCGATGGAGGGAAAGCACTCGTTCATGAAGTCTCCCCTGACGACGACTCTCTTCACTGAAGCTTCCGATTACCGCCGCACGCCGCTCTCTCTCGCGGCCTCCTTTCTCCTTCACGCCGGCATCATCGCCCTGGTGTTCTTCAGCGTCCTTTATAACCCTCCCATCATCGTGCGCACTTCGCTCGACAGGTACACGGTCCGTCACCTCGATTTGGACATGCCCGACATTCCCCCGCGCCGCGCGCCGAAGCAGAACATCACCGCTCCGGCTCCACGCCGGACCTCCTTGCAGTCGCTGGCTTCGCTCGGCGGAGAATCGCAGCGCTCCCTCATCATGCCGCCGGTGCCGCACGTAAAGCTCGCCCCGCAGACCCTGATTCAGCCTGACGTGCACACCAGCATCACCCTCACCCAGGAAGTTCCCCTGCCGCAGATCGCGCTCTGGACGCCGGCCGAAATGCCGGTCAAAAACATCGTCGCCCCCCTGCCGGCCAAGCCGCCTACGCTCGAACTCAAGCCCAGGATCACCCAGCCCAACCGGGAACAGAATCTGGGCAACATCTCCATTGCCTCGGCTACGCAGCCCAAGCTGAACCAGCTTCTCACTCCCGCAAACACCACCCCGGTGGTGGTGAAGGGGCCGCAAAACCCCACGCCCACGCCGGCCACGGTCACCCAGAACACGCAAAAGCCTACGCCCGCCGCGGTCATTTCTCTCTCTGATATCCAATTGAAAAACGGCTCGGTTGCGCTTCCTCCGGTCAACCAGGCCGCCACCGCCAACACCAGCGATTTGGCCACCATGACCCCGGGACCGGCCAAGTCCGCCGCGACTCCGGGCAACGGCGAAGCCGGCAACGAGGGTGAAGGCACAAACGGCAAGTCGGCAGGAGCGCATTCTGGCGCAGGTCCCAGCAACACCAACTCCGCCGGCAATGGCGCCAAGTTCTCCGTCACGGGCCCCGACCAGCCCTCTGGAGCTCCTAACGGCACCGGCGACGGCGATCAGCCCACCGTGACCGCCATCTCCCTGCCCCGGGACGGATCCTTCAGCGCCGTGATCGTGGGCAATTCGCTTGAAGATCAGTATCCCGAGATCGGCGACGTGTGGAAGGGCCGCATGGCCTACACCGTCTACCTCCACGTGGGCCTGAATAAGAGTTGGATCCTTCAGTACGCCCCCACCCGCTCGAGCGATGCTGCCTCCGCCGGCTCCGTCGTCCACCTGGACGCTCCCTGGCCCTACAGCATCGTCCGCCCCAACCTTCCCACCGACGCGATCAACGCCGATGCGCTCATGGTTCACGGCTACGTGAACAATGCCGGCCGCTTTGAAACCCTCAGCATCGTCTTTCCCACGCAGTTTCCCCTGGCGCAATTCGTGCTCGATTCGCTGGCGCGCTGGCAGTTCCGCCCGGCTTCGGAAAACGGCCAGATTGCCAAGGTGGAAGTCCTGCTCATCATCCCCGAAGAATTCGAATAGAGCTTATCGGACTTGAATTGAGCGGCTCCGCCCATAAAGCGGCCGCGTCACTTACGCGCGTAAACCCCGCGCCGGCGCACGCATCCCGGAGGGATGGGAGGACAATAGCCCAGGGTGAAGTTGTCGTCCGCCGCAGCGGACGACAGACGGAACCCTGGGAAACGCGCGAATAAATGCCCTCAAGCCCCGTAGGGGCGACGGAACCAATCCTCGCTCTCCAATGCCTCGGTTTGCCGCGCTCTCACTTGAGCCCCTGCGGATGTCTCCCGGCAAATCGATTTGAGAATTTGCACTCTTCCTCGGCCTATTCAGCCGTGCCTGGGATGGGGTTTGTCGTCCGCCGTGCCGGACGACCAACGGAACCCTGGGAAAGAGGCGCGAATAAATGCCCTCAAGCCCCGGAGGCGGACGCAATCGAGCCGGGGCCTTCAGCCCGCACTCCTTTCGCGCAGCCCTGAAAAGGCACCAGCAAAAAGGGTACAGGCTCATCGCCCGTACCCTCCGTGAAAACCCGGGCTCCCGTCGCGCCTACGTAGTCCCCAGGGGAATCAACCGGGGAGACGTAAGCGTCGTGAAGATCGCCTGGAAGATTTGCGCCAGCGACGTGTAGTCTGCATTCTGGCCCGTGGCCGCGCATCCACTGGCGTCATCGGAATAAAACGTTTTGGAATTCGAGGCCATCGCCCCGATCGCGGTGCAGGGCTGCGTGGGATAGGAACCGCCGCTCGGCCAGGCCTCCGATGTTCCTGTAAGGTGTGGCCATGCCGTTAGGGTGGTGACCGAAGGAACAGAGGCGGTGAACGTCTGGTCCGTTGCGCATCCACCGCTGGTCTCTGACTCGAAGGCGATGGTAAAGACCAGGGTGCCGGCCGTCGTTGCCGCCGACGCCGCCTGCACCGCCTGCCCGCACTGCCCAAGTTCGGAAGGATACGTGTACGATTGGTAGCCGACCGCAGACCCGTCTATGGTTGCGTTCGGAAACGTCGACGAAGTGCCCGTACCGTTAAGGGGAGTGTTGGTTGTATTGTTGCAGCCGCTCGCGCCTGGCGCTGAGCAGTTGGTTGCAACCAGCTGGGACTTGGTGCTGCAACCGCCGGCCGCGGTGTTGGCGTCCGTGGCGCAGGCATTCGCGTCGCCGTCGCTGAGGATGATCATGACGTTCGTCGATCCCGGATTGGCCGCCTGCTGGGTTACCAGAGCCGCCTGCGCCGCATAGATTGCCTGCGCATAGTAGGTTCCGTCGCCGCCCGGGGCCGCTAATCCCGTGCAGCCTGTCCCGGAATAGCCGACCGCCTTCGCCAGGTCCGAGCTGATGTCCAGGGTCGTCGCCGTGTCGTTGGTCTTGTAATCGTTGCTGAAGGGGATGATTTCGTAGGTGCCGTACGTCGACGGCATGATCAGGTTCTGGTTGGCCCCCGGGGTGACGTTGGGAAACGTGTACGGCACAATCGAGGGATTGTGCGTCGGGCACGTGTAGTCGTCCGATACCGTGGCCGGGGTCGGCGGAGGAAAGGTAAACAGGGCCACGTCATCCACATAGTGAGCGCTTCCGCTGCAACTGGAGTCGTCGAGCGAACAGGGGTCCAAGTTTACCAGCATGGTCTGCAGGCCGTCGACCGCGCATACGATCTGCGTGCTGCTGCAGCTCGCTTCCGTACTTGTCGAGTTCATTGACTCCGTGGTGTCGAGGATGACCGCCAGGTTAAAGGGAGTGTCCGCTCCGCCCGCCATGGCCGCCATGGAAGCGGCCTGGATGTTGAACTGCGGAATCCCGAACAGCGATCCGAACCACGTGCTCACCGTCGCCGTCTGCTTCACCGTGAGGGCGTTGTACCCCCCTCCGGACCCGCTGCCCTCGGTTTCGCAAGCCACGTTCAGCTTGGTGGCCACGGTGTTCGAGCAGCTGAAGGTGATCGTCGTGTTCACGTTGCTCATGATCGTTCCCAGAAAGTTCTTGTCGGTCGCGGTCGCGGAGCTGTACGTGTTCACGTTGCTGGTGGCCGTGGTGGTGTCGGGCATGCCCGCCGCTCCCGCCAGCGTGGCCGCGTTGGTGGCCACTTTCAGCCTCTCGTAGGCGTAGTAGCCGTGGCCGGCGTCCACCGCCATCCCGCTCAATCCCATCAGCGATACCAGGATCACCGCCGTGAAGGGCAGCGTCTGGCCTCTTTCGTCCCTCAGTAATCTGCCTATAGATTTCCTGTCGAATCTCATCGCATTTTTCCTTTCTTGTCTCGTTACTCGACCAGAACCGCTTCCGTAACCGTCAGATTGCCTGACGGAGTGAAGGTGCTGTTCGGACGCCAGGTGAAGATGGAGAACCAGCTGTATTGGTAGCTCACCGTCACTGACATGGGCTCGTTGAGAGTCATGTCGGAAGCGCCCGAGGTGCACGTAAAGGCGGTGCCGGCCAGGGGGCCGAAGGTATTGGGCCCGCTGGAATTGGTGATGGTCGTAGTAAAGGTGAACTTGGAAACCGTCCAGCCGGGCAAGGCCGAGGTAATGTCCGACTCCAGCGTGGCGCACGGATCGGTAATCAGTCCCTGCTCCGCGCCCACCTGCTGCGCGGCCGATGAGACCGCGTATCCAAGCTCCTGATAGCTGTAAAGCGCCATGGCGAACGAAGCCAGGCCGGTCAGCATCACCATCATGATGGGGGCAACGAAGGCCAGCTCAACCAGCGCATTGCCTTCTTCGCCCATTCGCAGCCAATTGCGGATGCGGCCGCGCCACGACCGTTCCGCTCCCGGTTCCAATGTTCCCCTTGCATGAATTGCGCCGAAATTGCCGCTGCCCTTGCGCCTGTGGCGGCTCAAGTTGATCTTCATCGTCGTTCCTCCCGGTCCGTCGTTTTGCTCCTTGCCATAAACGGAGCCGTGTCTCTCTATCTATATATTCCGGGCGCCCGCCCGGGTCAGTTGCTCCTCTTTAACTTCTGTAAGAACTTCTCCAGTGCCTTTTTGTCTGCTCCTTCTGAGAGCATGTTGTGCCCGCGCTTGAGATCCTTCTCATCGGGCAGCACGAACTTCAATCCCACTCCGTCGTTGCCCCAGCGCACCGCCCGCGACTGCACGGCGATGGAGCGCTCATCGATCTCTTCGCCGCAATCGGTTCTCTGCAGCGTCATCAGCACCAGCGTCCCCGGATACCAGCGCTCCTCCGTGACCACGTACATCCCCGAAGAGCTGATATCGCGTATGCCGTGCGCCTCCGGAGCGGCGCCGTTCCAGTAATAGGCCGCCAATCCCGGGACAATCTCCCGCGGCGCCTTGCGCGGATCGGGAGACCACCAGCGCTCCAGCCACGTCCGCGGCGGACGCGACGGCGCGTCTCCCGGCTGCATCAGCGACATTTCATGCATGCGCCCGGCAAGCTCAGGATCGTCCTTCGCCTCGCGCTCCAGCCCGATCAGGCCCGGACCGCCGCTCCACAAAGGCTTCTCCCGCAGCAGCACCGCGCTCTGCACCGTCGCCGTGGCATCGCCGCGCAGATTGGTCATCCGCTCCAGCCGCTGCTCCATCTCCTCGGCAATGCACAAAACCAGTTGATCGCCGGCCTGCGTCTGCGAGGAGTAGATCGAATGCACGGGCAGCACCAGCACGCTGGCCGCGCGCGGACTCGACGAGCTCACGCGGAATGTGGGGAACGACTCCACCAGATCGATTACGCGGCTGTCTTCGTCGAGATAGATCAGATCCAGGGGCGCCGGCAGCCCGGTGGCGGGTATGCCGCGGAAGGGCACGATCCACAGGCCCTCGCCCGATCTCAGCGTCATCGTGGACATCAGCTCCACGATTCCCGCATAAGACAGGTCGGCAGCCGTCACTTCCAGCCCTAGAAAACATTCGCGGGTCTGGTTGTAGGCGCAATGTGTCCGTGATTCCATAGTCCCTCCGGGCAGCAGCGTATCCGTTTCACCGTCCGCTCCCAGTTTTTCGTAATTCTTTGCTGCTTCTTGCGTCCCGTACATGCAAACCAATCCTTCCTGGATAGTTCGCCCCGTCCCCAGGGAACGAAAGAAAACACCTCGCCTTTCCCGCCGCCGGAAACCCCCTTTGAGATGCAGCAAACGTCTGCACTCTGAAGTCCTCCGTCGGCTGGACCATTAGCCCGTGGTGGCGTCGTCCAGGAAACGGCGCCCCCTCTCGTCTTCCCGCACTGCGCCTTACTTCACGCGCGTACGGCGGCGCTGAACCAAAAGCACCAAGATCACGAGAAACAATACCCCGGCAGCTGCGCGGATCATCGTTGTCGTTTCCATAATTCCTTCCTTCCTTTTCTTATTGTTGTTGAGTTCTTGTTGTTGTTGAGCCCTTCAAACTACCACCCCGGCGGTCAAAAAAGCCGGTTTCTTGATTCACGCTTGCGATACCGCCCTGGGCGCCCGTCTTGCCTCCGCCTGGGGCTGCAGGATTCTCCGAACTGTTCGCCTTACTTCACACGGGTACGGCGCCGCTGGATCAGAAGCACTAATACGATTAGAAACAGCGCGCCGGCAACAATCCGGACAATCGTCGTACTAGCCATGTGTCTCCTCCTTCCTCTTATTGGTTCGTAAGCGTCTTGAATGAGTCAATCATGATCAGCACTGCCGGACCGAGTACGACCAGAAACAGCGCCGGGAAAATAAAAAATACCAGCGGAAAAACCAGTTTGACCGATGTCTTCGCCGCCTGCTCCTCGATGGCCTGCACCCGCTGCGTGCGCAGCGTGTCGGCGTGAATGCGCAACGTCTTGGCGATGCTGGTTCCCAGCTGCTCTGACTGCACCAGCATCGAGACCATGTTGCGCAGGCTCTCCACGCCGGTCCGTTCCGCAAGATGCTTCCAGGCTTCGGCTCGCGGCCGCCCCGCGCGCTGCTCCAGCACCACCACCGTCAATTCGTCGCACAGCTCCGGCTGCGCCTTGTTCAGCTCTTCGGCGGTGCGCGCCGTGGCCTGGTCCAGGCTCAGTCCCGCCTCAATGCAGATCACCAGCAGATCGAGCACGTCGGGAAGCCCCTTCTCGATGGCCTTCTGCCGCTTGGTAATCTGCCGCCCCAGCCAGAAATCCGGGCCAAGAAAGCCCAGCCCCAGCGCGGTCGCGTACACGAAGAACGGGCTCAGCACGTGCGGCAATCCCGAAACCACCGCAATAATGCACAGCAAGATGGGAGCCACCACCTTGGTGCCGTAGAAAACCTTCACCGCCGACTCGTTGCGATTGCCGGCGCGGATCAGCCGCTGCGATACCACCGATACCTCAGCCTGGCTGCGGGGCAGTACGTGCTCGAAGTGCTCCATCAGCCCGCCCAGCGAGGAGCCGGTCTGCTGCAGCGATTCCATCACCGAGCGCCCCTTGGACTTGGCGGTGTGCGGATCGATCGCTTCCGAAATTCTCTTGAGCATGGCCTCGCGGTAGAACAGCAGCAGGCCGCCGCTCGCAAACAGCAGGAAGATGGCGCCAAACGTGATGATGACAATCATGTGCTCGCCTTTACATGTCCAGGTTGACGATGTGGCGGATTACTAAACCGCCCAGGATCGTCATCCCGATTGCCGTCCAAATCAACTTGATACCGATGGGCTTATGCCACAATATGCTCATCATGCCCGGGTTTACGAAGTAGAGCGCGGTGCCCAGAGCCACGGGAAGCAGGCTCAAAATCCAGCCCGTCAGCCGCCCCTGCGCCGTGTGCACCTTCACTTCGCGCTTCAAACGGAACCGCTCGCGGATCACGTGCGCCGTCTTGTCCAGCACTTCGGCCAGATTGCCGCCGCTTTCCTTCTGGATCATGATCGCGGTGCAGGTGATCTTCAAATCCTGCAGCGGAACCCGCAGCAGCATGTTGTCCAGTGCGGCCTTCAGCTCCAGGCCGTAGTTCTGCTCGTCGAAACAGGCGCGGAACTCGCCGCCCACGGGATCGGCGCACTCGCGCGCCACCAGCCCCATGGCCGCAATCAGGCTGTGGCCGGCGCGCAGCGCGCTCACCATCAGGTCCAGAGCCTCGGGCAGTCCCTGCTGGAACAGATCGAAGCGCCGGTTGCGCATGAATATGATCCAGCCGAACGGCGCCATGGCCACCAGAAGGCCTGCGCCCAGCGCTCCCCAGGTGGTGCCGAACTGGTTGTAGACGCCGAAGGCCGGAATGGCGAAACAGGCGGCCGACACCACCAGCAGACGGCCCGCGCTCCAGCTCACGTTGGCCTGCTTCATCAGCCCGTGCAGATAGGGCGCCAGCTGGAACCTGAGCAGCTTGGCATTCAGCCAGGGAATGCTGCTCAGCGCGGCGTCCTTGCGCAGATTCACGATCTGCTCGCGCGCCGAGGGGCTTTCCGTGGCCAGCGCGGAATCGAGCGTAGCCAGCACCTGCTTGGTCTTGCGCGTCGAACCGATGGCGATGATCGGCACCGCAATCACGGTGAACACGCCCACAAAGATCAAGATCATGGCAATCGGCATAGTTTCTCCTCTCCGCTCCCGTCCCTAGTTCACCAAGGTCTCCCGTTCGAAGATCGTTGGCGGCAGCATAATGCCTGAGACCCGCAGCCGCTCAAGAAATTTTGGGCGGATACGTGTCGGTGTGAATACCCCGATCACCCTGCCGTCGGGGCCGATGCCCTTCTTCTGGAAGGTGAAGATCTCCTGCATGCTGATCACGTTCTCTTCCATGCCCGTGATCTCGGCCACGGCCGTCACCTTGCGCGTGCCGTCGCTCAAGCGCGTGGCCTGCACCACAATGGTGATGGCCGAAGCGATCTGCTGCCGCACCGACTTCTCCGGCAGGTTCATGTTGCCCATGGCCACCATCGACTCGAGACGCGAAATGGCGTCGCGCGGCGTGTTGGCGTGAATCGTGGTCATCGAGCCTTCGTGGCCCGTATTCATGGCCTGCAGCATGTCGAAGGCCTCTTCGCCGCGGACCTCGCCCATGATGATGCGGTCGGGCCGCATACGCAGGCAGTTGATCAGCAGTTGCCGCTGCCGGATGGCGCCCTGGCCTTCAATATTGGGTGGCCGCGTCTCCAGGCGCACAATGTTTTCCTGCGCCAGCCTCAGCTCGGCCGCGTCTTCGATGGTCACCAGCCGCTCGTTGTTGGGAATATATTGCGACAGAATGTTCAGGAAGGTCGTCTTGCCGGCGCCCGTGCCCCCGGCGATCACGATCGAGATGCGCGCCTTCACCGCCGCCGACAGCACTTCCATCATCTCCGGCGAAATGCTCTTCAACTGCACCAGCTGATTGGCCGCCAGCGGCCCGGTGCCGAAACGGCGGATCGACAGCGACGGCCCGTCCAGCGCCAGCGGCGGAATGATCGCGTTCACGCGCGAGCCGTCGGGCAGGCGCGCGTCCACCATGGGCGAAGACTCGTCCACGCGCCGCCCCACGCGCGACACAATGCGGTCGATGATCTGCAGCAGATGGCGGTCGTCGCGGAAGGAGGTGTTCACCTTCTGCAGCAGCCCGCCCTTTTCCACGAAGACGTGGTCCTTGTCGTTGACCAGAATGTCGGAGATCTTGGGGTCGCGCAGCAGCGGCTCCAACGGTCCCAGGCCGAAGACTTCGTCCAGCAGATCGGCTTGAATCTTTTCCTGCTCGTCGTAGTTCAGCGGCACGCGCTGGTCGGCGATGATTTCCTTCACGATGCTCGAAACCGCCTGGCGCGCCTGGCTGGAGTTCACGCGCGAAAGCTTTTCGAGATCCAGCTTCGAGATCAGCGTGCGATGTATTTCCGCTTTGTACTTTTCCAGATTCAGCAGTTCCACGTTCTACCGTCCTCGTCTCTGTTTGCCGTTTCGCTTCCGCCTGTTCATCCGAAAAGGCTGAAACCCTTCTTCTTGTTCGGCTGCGACTCGCTGTGTCCCGTGGCCGCTTTTGCCATTTGCTTGATCAGCCGTGCAATGGGCGTGTCCGCCAGCGCCAGCGGCGTGGCGTTGATCTGCATCTTGCGCACCGAAGGATAATCGTTGGGAATCTTCCACTGCGCCGGCCGCGTCAGCGCCTTGGTAATATGCTCCTCGGCCACGCCCAGCGAGCGCGGTTCGTAGCGATTGATCACAATCTCCAGCCGCGGAGCCGGTCCCTGGAAAAACTGCTGGATGAGGCGGTTGGAATTGCGCAGCTCGGGGATGCCCGCCTGCGTGACCAGGTAAATGGTGGTCGATTCCTTGAGCACCGCCGTGCCCGAGAAATCCAGCCGCGATCCCCAATCCACCACCACGTTGTCGAAATCCTGGCGCGCCACCTCGAACAACCGGTCGATGGCCTCGTCGCTGGCCTCGTAGGGAATGAACTTGCCCGGCGCCGCCAGCACTGAGACGCCGGAGCTGTGCTTGACGATCAGCTGGGAAAGAAAGCTTGCATCCAGCCGGTTGGTCGACTGCAGCGCGTTGATGGTCGAGTACTCGGCGGCAATGCCCAGGTTCAGCGCGGCGTCGCCCAGCGGCAGATCGAGATCGATCAGCAGCGTCTTCTGGTTCGGATCCTGCGCCAGCGCCACGGCAAAATTGCAGGCGATCGTGGTCGTGCCCGCGCCGCCTTTGGCTCCCATGAACGTAAGCAGCCGGCCGGCCGACTTCTTGGTCGTCTTGATCAACGGCCTCCGCGCCGCCGCCCGCACCAGCGCTTCGGCCACGATGTTGCCGTCGAGGGGAATGGTGAGAAACTCCCGCGCCCCGGCGCGCATGCAGCGCAATAAGAGATCGGGATCGGATTTCTCCGAAAACACCATCACCGTCACCGGGCCTGTGCCGCAGATGCTCTCCACCAGCTCCAGCGCGTATTCCGGATCCGAGTCCAGATCCAGAATGGCTACGTCGTAGTGCTGCTCGAACATCTTCGGTACTTCGTCCAGGCTCGCCGGGTAGGTGGAAAACTCGCGTACTTCATTCCCCGCCGAACCGGCCAGGGCCCGCATGGCCGCCTGGCGCCGCTCTTCGCTCGGCCCGATCACCGCGATCGCCAGAGACGTCGCGCCGATCGACTCCGGATATTGCGAACCAAAATACGCAGATGAATCGGCGGTCACGGTGTGATCGCTCCTCGCTTCATAATGCTCTTCTTGCGCGTTGTTTTGATCCGGGTCATTCGAAAATAAGCTATCCATCACTGCTCCTTACCTACCTTACCGCGCGAAAAACGAAATCAGGGTGCCGATCGCAATTGCCGGCGCATAGGGCATTTTGGTCTCCATCAAACTGCCCAATGACGCCTCCTCCTTCGTTCTCCGCCCCACCATTCGCAGCAGACTTCTCGAAACGGCCCAGATCAGAATCACCAGGCCCCCGGCAAGGGCTATCAGCACCACGGCGATGAGAAACTGGTTGGGTCCTATCCAGGCGCCGATGGCGGCGCACAGCTTCACATCTCCCGCGCCCATGCCGAACTTCCAGTAAAGAATCCCGAAGATCGCAATTCCCAACCCCGCTCCCGCCAGGCTTTGTTCAACCCCGTGCCAGCCCCGAAACCACGCTGATACCGCAATGCCCAAAGGCAGGAACGGAAGCACCAGCCAGTTGGGAATGCGGCGGCTGCGCACATCGGTGAACGTGGCCACGCCCACAACGGTCAACACCGACCACCATTCCAGCTGCCAGGCGAGCGAGTGCATTCCCATCTTCCTTTTGCCCTTTCCGCAGTGCGGGTAACAGCTAATTAAAGCAATTCCTCAACCAAAATCCCTGATTCTCTGAATCCCCTGCATTCAGTCGGTTACCGGCGTCATGGGTTATCAGGTGTACACGGGTGTTTACGCGCTCTCCGCGCCGTGAAGCGGGCCGTATACACGCCCGGAATCAGTCAGTTCGGAGCCGGATTCCTTTCTCCTGCCATCGCCCTCCAGCTCCCGAAAGAAGGCGATTCTGCTCGTCGCCTGCCCTCCGCCGTTTGTTTCAAACGTAAGATCGGCATGCGGTTAGATCGCTCGAAGATTAAGCGCGAACGGGACCCGTTCAAGCCGGCGCGTGTGCCGGCTCATCGGATCCCCAAGGCAAACAGAAATGCGCTGCGCCAGTGGTGACCGTCAGCTGATTGGCTGAAAATTCACCACGAATCTTTGCAAGCGCAGGACCGTTCGTTGAATTGCCGAATTGAGTGTAGCCAAAAAGCAATTGAGAAGTAATTGCGATTGCGCGTTACCGCCATAACACAAAAGTGGTACCAGGGTTTGGGCGGCAAATTGGGCCTTCGCGGTCGATTACCAAGATGGGAAAAGTACCAGACCCGGCGCTTTCCCCCTGCAATCCTCAATAAACAAAGAGCTTACCTGCGAGGACCGCGCCTTCCTGTGATCGCGCTCACTCCACCGGGCAATCCCCTTGCCGTGACCTGTCAAAGCCAAGAAACCAAGGAACTTATTCGCAAAACTCTCAGCACCCCGCGGCCGCAAGCAAGTCGATTACCGATCGCTGATCCCGCGGATTACCAATGTCGCATTCCTTAGCACTATTCAGGGATTGGCTTTCCATAGCCGATTCATGATTATAGTTCTATATCGACGACAAACCAGCCCCGCATGGTTCCAGGGCCCTGATCGCGGAATCCAGCAGGGGAGGAAGCTGCGCACGCATGATCAGGATCGGACTCTTCTCGGAAGACCGCACGCTCCATCCGCTCCTTTCCTCCGCTCTGGGGAAGGAATTCAACGTCCTGCTCGAGTCCGACGGCGAGGGCATGGATACCCTGGTTTCGACCGGCGGCTGCGACGTCATGGTCCTCGACCTTTCCTCGCACCGCGAGTCCCTGCAGGAGCGCATTGACCGCTCGCGCCTGCTCATCGCTTCCAACGTTCCCGCCATCCTGATGGCCGACGACGCCCTGCGCTCTACGGCGTTTGAGCTGGTCCGTACCGGCGCCTTCGGCTACTGTCGCCGGCCGCCCTCCGTCCGCGATTTGAAAACCATGCTCACCCGGGCCTATGAAACTTCCGCGCTCAAGCAGCAGTTGCACACGGTGCAGAAGCGCGTGGAAGATCCGGGCAGCTGCGATCAGATTCTCGGCTCCAGCGCCAGCATGCAGCGCGTCTTTCAGCTGGTTCGCAGCGTGACCAACCTCAACGCTTCGGTGCTCATCACCGGCGAAAGCGGAACCGGCAAGGAGCTGGTCGCGCGCGCCATTCACAACCTGGGCACGCGCTCCACCAAGCCCTTCGTCGCCGTCTCCTGCGGCGCCATTCCGGAAACATTGATCGAGGCCGAGCTTTTCGGCCACGAAAAAGGCGCGTTCACGGGCACTGTGGGAGCGCGCGAAGGCTATTTTGAACAGGCGGGCGACGGCACGCTGTTCCTCGACGAAATCGGCGACCTGAGCCTGTACACGCAGGTCAAGCTGCTGCGCGTTTTGCAGCAGATGGAGTTCAGCCGCCTGGGTTCGAGCCGCCTCATCCCCCTGCGCGCGCGCCTCATTTTCGCCACCCATCAGGATCTTTCCAAGCTGGTGGCCGAAGGCAAGTTCCGCCAGGACCTCTACTACCGCATCAACGTGATGCGCATCGAATCGCCGCCGCTGCAGGACCGCATGGAAGATATTCCCCTCATCGCGCGGCACTTCCTGCATCACTATGCACAGATCTTTGAGAAGCCCATGGACGCGATCGAGCCCGAGGCGATGGAGATGCTGCAGGGCTATTCCTGGCCCGGCAACGTGCGCGAGCTTGAAAATGTTCTGCAGCGCGCCATCATTCTGGCGCCCGGCCGCAGCGTGCGCGCTGAGGACCTGAGCCTCAACCTGCAGGTCGACGAAGATGGCGCCGCGTTCGACGGCGTGGTCGACATCGGCGATTATCAGCCTGCCGGCTCCTTCGAGCGCCAGCTCCGCGATTACAAAATCAAGCTCGCTGTCGCCGCCGTGCGCGAGAACAACGGCAACAAGACGCTCGCTGCCCGCAGCCTCTGCATCTCCCGCGCCTACCTGCACCGGCTCATCCGCCTGGCCGAAACCGACCCGGCCTTCGCCGAGCAGCAACTCCGCGAATCCGCCACCGCGTAAAGAACCCCCACGAATTCGGGTGCCCCAGGTCCCTCGCATTTGGGGACCTCGGAACCACAGTCGCGATTGCGCCGGGTGCCCCCGGTCCCGATTCTGGGACCTGGGAAAGCACGATCCCGTCCCTGCCCCCTCTGGGCAATGCTTGTTTCTGCGCAAAGCGTGGAAAGGCAAATACCGCGCCAACGTCCGCGCAGCCGACGCTGACTCGCTGACTTGCTAACTTGCTGACTCGCTGCTTTTACGTATGCCGGTTATACGCCGGCGGCCCGGCCATCACCATGCCGCTGTTCTGCCGCCCATGGATATACCAGCAGCACCACGCCGTCTGGCTCGGCTCCACGTTGCCCAGGTCCACCAGGTCCTCGTACACAATCTTGCCGTAGAGCAGAATCACTTCCTCCCATTTCTCCACGCGCTTGAACTGCTCATCGCTCGAGCAGAACTCGCGCACATCGTCCCGGCCGAAGGTCTTGATCCCGGTCGATTCTCCGGGAAGCAGAATCACTGCGTCGAGCGATTCGTTGGTCTCGGCATCCTCGTAGTCCGGTTCAGGGGGCAGCGCCGATTGATCGATTTCCGTGGTAATTTTGTCCACCGCGGAGATGATCCGGGCCGGCCCGCGCCCGCGATTGGTGGCCACAATCATGAAGCGATTCTCCGCTTTGCCTGATGGCTCCACCGTAACCAGGATCCACGGCCGCTCCGAGCGCACGATGGCCTGCGCGTGCAGCAGCGCCGCCTGCGCGCTGTAGGCCGCCGACTGCGCCGCCGTCTCCGCGTATTGCGTCTGCCGGTCGATCTTCTTGAGCAGCGAGAGCCCGATATAAATGCCGATCAGGGCGAGCACGGCCAGCACAATCCTGGCCAGCCAGGCGATGCGGTCCTGCCAGCCCCACGGCGCCGTCACCGGCACCGGAGCAGGCGTGGCCACCGTGATCTGCTGCGGCGCCGGTTCGTCCGCGGTCGAGTTGTCCGGGTCGCTCGCCGTGGCCGCAGGCTGGTTCGCATTCTGCGCTGCCTGAGCGGCCCCTGCCGGCCGGTTGGCATAGCTGGGCGTGTAAGCGGGCGCCTTCGTCTGCGCGCCCGAATATGCACCAGGATTCGCACCCGGATACGCGCCCGTTCCCGCCGGCCTCTGCGCCGTCGCTGGTCTGGGATACGTGGTCGCCGGCCTCGGATAGGTCGGCGCCGCCTGGCCGTTCGTCGTCTGGCCCGCACCCGCAGAAGTCCCGGCCTCTTGCGCCCACACCGCCGGACTTCCCTGTGCCGTCGCGGCCAACAGGGCCAGAATCGCCAAACCCTTCCAATGCATGGCGCAAATGTATCACAGCACATTCTCTGGCTGGCATAGCACACCCGTGCTAAGCCGCCGCGTTTACGCGCTGTCATCCTGAGCCCAGGTCGCCCTGGCGGCCGAAGTCGAAAGCCTGCCCTGAGCGAAGAACGGCCGCCAAGCGGATGATCGCAGTCGAACGGGGATCTGCGCTTCGAGACGCACGGCTGCGTCCTCCTTCGAGCGTTTTCTGCTCGAAGGGTGGGAAACCCGCAAGCTCCGCTAACTCGCTGACTCGCCGACTCGCTAGCTCGCTGACTCGCTAACTCGCTAACCCACTCCCCCAGAGCATCTCCGGCCCATTATTCCGCGTATTGCCCACCTTGGGATTCGCCGGCGCGCACGCCATCGCCTCCGCCTCATACGGCCGCAAAAGATCCAGCGGCGCCGCATCCTCCTCCACGCGCAGCCACCGGTCGTAATCGCGCGGGTGCACAATCACCGGCATGCGATTGTGCACCGGCGCCATCAGCGCATTCGCCTCCGTGGTCACAATGCTGAAGGAGAGC
>JASHOQ010000098.1 GCA_030041045.1 Acidobacteriaceae bacterium | reverse complement strand
CGCCGCTCGTCGATTCGATTCTCCAGCCGTTGCCGTTTGTGAGGCCGGTGACTCTTGAAGAAAACCGCACCTCGCCGCCGTGCTCGCGGATCTCGGCGGCCATCGCCTCCGTAACCGCCGGGAAATCGACAATCCCCTCTTCGGGCACGCGAATGCCCTTGAGACCGGCGGCGTGCGGCTCATATTCGCGGATCTGTCCCGCCTCCAGTAACTGAAGCCCGCGCAGGCCATTCGCGGTGCCGCGTTCGAACAGTTCAAGCAAACGCGGAATCTCTTCCGGCTCCGTCGCCACCACTGTCTTTCCGCAAAGCTCATAAGGGATATTGTGCCGCTGGCAAAACGCAACCATCCTGCGGACGCCCTCGACCGTCATCCGCGCTTTCTTCGAGCCCGGCTTGTAGTAGAGGCCGCAGTGCAACACTCCGCTGTTGTGTCCGCTCTGGTGACGGCCGGGTCCGTCCTCTTTTTCGAGCAGCAAAAGCTGGATAGACGGAAACCGCTCGAGCAGTCTCAGCCCGGTTGCCAGTCCCACGATTCCGCCACCAATAACTGCGACTTTCATTCCGTTCTTCCGCCGGCGGCCAAACTGACCCGCTGCATGGCGTGCTTATCCCTTTCGCCGATCAACGCGCCGGGTTAACACCGGATGACATTGGCCGCATCGATTCCCCGCGTGGCATTCCGCGTATCTACCACCAGTTGCGCTTTGGAAACAATGGCCCGGTAATCGTACTGCGAATGATCGGTCGCGATCACCACGCAGTCAAATTCTGGAATTCGATCGAGCGGGGTACTCGTCATGTTAAGCGCGTACTTGCGTCCCTGGCCCACGGAGGGGAAGAACGGGTCGTTGTATTCGACCAGCGCGCCGCGCTTTTTGAGCAGCTCGATAATCGTAAGCGAAGGTGACTCGCGCAGATCGTCGATGTCGCGCTTGTAGGCCACGCCCAGCACCAGGATCCGCGAACCGGCGAGCGATTTGCGGCGCTGGCTCAGCGCCTCGATGATGTTCTCGACCACGAAGTACGGCATGCCGATGTTCACTTGGCCTGCCAGCTCGATAAACCGGGTGTGAAAGTCGAACTGCTTCGCCTTCCAGGAGAGATAGAACGGATCGATCGGGATACAGTGACCGCCCAGTCCCGGACCGGGATAGAACGCCTGAAAGCCGAACGGCTTGGTCTTGGCCGCCTCAATCACTTCAAACAAATTAATCCCCATCCGCATGCAAAGCTGCTTGAGCTCGTTTACCAGGGCGATATTCACGCAGCGATAAATGTTTTCGAGCAATTTGGTCATCTCCGCCACTGCCGGTGATGACACCGGTACCGTGCGGTTGAAGATGGTGCCGTACACGGCGGCCGCGAGTTCGAGCGCCACCGGCCCGCAACCGCCCACAACCTTGGGAATATCGCGCCGCGCAACCGAGTCGTTGCCCGGGTCCTCCCGCTCCGGCGAAAAGGCGACGTAGAAGCCCGTGCTCTCCGCATCCCGGGCCGCGCGCAGTCCGGCCGGATTGCCGCTCTCGAGAAGCGGTACGACAATCTCTTCCGTTGTTCCCGGATAGGTGGTGCTCTCCAGAATCACCAGCTGGCCCTCGTGCAGGTGCGGGGCGATGCTGCGAACTGTGCCCGCGACAAAGCTCAGATCGGGTTCATGGTACTCATCGAGCGGCGTGGGCACGCAAATGAGGACAGCATCCATATGGGCAATTGCCGTGTAGTCATCCGTCGCCTGAAAACCGCTTTGCTGCGCCAATTGAATTTCCGTGCCCGGAATGCGCACGATGTACGACCCGCCCCGGTTGAGCGTCTCCACCTTCACCGGATCGATGTCGAAGCCGGTCACCTTGAACCGTTCTTCGCTGAACAGCAGTGCGAGCGGCAGGCCGACGTAGCCCATGCCCACGATGCCGATGCGCGCTTCCCGGGTTTCAATCCGTTGCTTGAGCTCTGCAACTCGATGGGACGAAGTCAATCCCAAGTCTTCCTCCAAATGGGTTCAGGCCCGAGGCAATGCCGCGTTCATCGCGGCATCGGCGGGCTCCCGAACGCCAAAATAATGGCGCTCCACGATCAGGCAGAAGATGTGCTCGAGCGCAAGATGCGCCTGCTGAATGTACATTGTGACTTTGGAGGGGATGACGATCAGGTAGTCGCACAGCGGCGCCATCTTGCCGCCCGCGCCCCCGGTCAATCCAATGGTCGCAATGCCCATCTCGCGGCACAGTTCCAGGGCGCGCAATACGTTGGGTGAATTGCCTGAAGTGGAGATGCCCATGAATACGTCGCCGCTCTGGCCAATGGCTTCAATTTGCCGCGCGAAGACGCGCTCATACCCATAATCGTTGCCCACCGCGGTCAGGATCGAGGTGTCCGTGGTGAGCGCCACGGCGCGCATCGCTGGCCGGTCCTCCACAAGGCGGCTTACGAATTCGGCCACCAGGTGCTGTGCGTCCGCCGCGCTGCCACCATTGCCCGCCACCATCAATTTACGGCCGCTCTTGAGCGCCGCCGCCGTAGCCCTTGCCGCATCGGCCAGCACGGCATGGAGCGCCGCATCCCGCGCCACAGCCTGCACCACCGCACAGCCTTCATCGAGCTTCTCGCGCACCAGCCGGTTCATTGGTTCCTTCGGAGTACTTTCCATACCTGCATCCTTCGCACGGCGAAGCGGCGCCGCAGTCGTCTTCTGCGCACAAACCCTCTCCCACTCGATCCCGGTGCATCGCACCGGTAACCTGCATTATAAATCCGGTCGCGTTCTTGCGCGATCGCGCGTAGTGGGTCAGCTTGAATTCACTTTGAGCGGGTACGCCATCACAAGCTGCTGGAAAAATCTATTGAAGCGGGCTTTGTGACAAGGGCACGGCTTTAGCCGGGCCATCAAACGACGCCAAAATGAATGCGGGCTTCAGCCCCTGAGGGAAGGTTTTTTCAAACTGATCCGCTACCCGATCGCGGAGCAACCCTCCTTGAGTTACCCAAGACAGAGGGTATTTTGCATGGGTCCTCCCGCCCATAGCGCCGGAATGGCTTCGCTCTCCATCGGCCGTTCGAGGCCATAAAGGCCCGGTCAAAGAGGCCATGAAAGTAAGTCACACTTTTGCGGACCGCGGCATCAAACCAGCGTCAGCGAATTTTCCCGGAAATGCGAGTCGGAGTAGGGATCATGATTCCTCATAACCCCCTCCACAGATCCGGACAAGCGGAACTACCGCATCCGGCTCTTGCCTTAGGTGATGACG
>JASHOQ010000097.1 GCA_030041045.1 Acidobacteriaceae bacterium | reverse complement strand
AACTTAGAGTTGGTGGAGGCGGCGGGAGTCGAACCCGCGTCCGAAACCGTTGTCAGCCGGGAGAGTCCATGCTGTGTCCGATTCGATTGGGTTTCGCTTCGCGGCGCTTAAGAACGGACAAGATGCGCCGGAAACTAGTCCGATGATCTCGCGATGACCGCACGGACCGAGCGGCAACCGCCAGCCTACTGTATGACGCCCGCTCGCAGCCCATAGGCGAAGCCGCGGCGGGCGGCTGCTTATTTAATTAAGCAGCAAGTGCCAGATTGTCGTTGGCAACTTTGGTTTTGCAGGCGATTACGGGTGCCCACACCCCGACATGTCTCCCTTGCCGCAAGCGATCCCGTCGAAACCGTGACGCCCCCAACTTCGACCCCAACGACGAAGACCTGTCGTTGGGGAACTCGGATTTTCCACCCCAGCGACGAAGACCTGTCGTTGGGGACCTCGGATTTTCCACCCCGGGGTTTTCCGCGCACCTTATTGCGATGAAGCTCAGGTGCGAGCGCGGAGCCGAGTGGCTCGTGCTGCAAGTCTTTATTGTACGCTTCCTTCGCGATCACTCCACGCGCTGCATTTTCTCGGGATTTTCCTCAATCGTCTGCAATCGCGTTGCAACCCTTTGCGACGGTTTCTGTTTCCAAAGGATCATGGGAGAAAAGGCATGTGAGTTTGCCGCGTCTGCCGCCCCATGCTCGCCCTTCTGCGGCGCTTTGAACGCTTCAAGAAATTGTTGCCGAATCATTGCTGCCCAGGAGATGAGCTATGCTGAGAAACTTTGCGTTTTTGTCGATTGCTTGCGCACTGCCGATTTTATGTGCTTCCGCTGCCCACGGGCAGGTGGTTCCCACCACCCCAATACCGCGGATCGATCTTTCATTTGGAACCGGCGTGACCAGTTGGGATCCCGATTGGGGCAATGGGCGCATGCTGGGTATTACCGTCTGGAGCGACATTCGTCCGACGCTGCCATCCCCACTCGACGGCCTGGGCTTCGAAATCGAGGCGCGTGACGTCGATTGGCACCGCGACAACCAGCCCTCAAACTTTAGAGAAGCGACGATTGGCGGCGGCCCCATCTATACCTGGCCTCGCTACCGGATCGTTCAGCCTTACGCAAAATTTCTAGTCGACTTTGCCGGGATCAATTTCAATCCGGACTCTTCTTACAACCACGACACCCGAACTGCCTATGTCCCCGGAGCAGGCTTGCAGGCTCGAGCTTACCAGCATATCTGGGTGAGGGCCGATTATGAGTACCAGATTTGGCAGACCTTGTTCGACAACCAGCGCTTGACTCCACAAGGCTTCACATTGGGCCTGGACTGGGATATGGGACGACTGGGGTCGCGCTAAGGCAATTTCGAGACTGCTGGCTGCGAGCCCTGCCGGTTGCGGGCCTTACCGTTTGCGAGTGTCGATCTGCGAAGTTCACTGCGTGCATTGGGCAATGCGCAGGGCGCTGCCGGAGAACCACGCACTCATGTTGCCGCGTGGTTCCCTCTGACAGAAACGATGCTCGTCCTTTTCCCTCAGGCACGATCGAGAAATGCCGGAGGAATTACCCGGGATTTGAGACGGCTCAGTTCGAATCGAACTAAAAGTGATAGGCAAGGCCCACGCCGGCGCGATAGTGGTTGGGACCGCTACCCGGAGAAAAGCCGGAGGTGGGCGTTTTGCTGCTCCCCAGGTAATCGGCTGTGATGCGCAACTTGAGCCCCAGAAACAAAGGCAGGTCGCCACCCCCGCCGAAGGCATAGCTGGAGGCGTTGTAAGAGCTCGCAGGAAAGCCGGAGACGAGATCGTTCCACTCATGAGCGAGCCCGAAGAGTCCATGAGCGAAGACACTGAAGCCGGCAGCGTGAGCGGTTACGCGGGGGCCGAACATAACCAGGGTCACATTCTGTGAACCGGCGCCGGCATTGGCGCTATAACGCGAAACATCGCCCTCGAAGCCAACAAAGGGAAACGGCTTGACGTGCAGCGCGGCCTGCCAGCCATTCATGCCAGGGGTGTACACGTTATAGAGGTTGGCGCCGGCGCGGCTGTAGCCGAAGTAGACGTCCGCGGTGGTCTTTGCTCGGGCTGCGGGCGCAAGGGGAAACAACAATAGTGCAAAAAGCGGCGTGAAGAAACGCAGCTTCATCAGGACCTCCCTCGTTTCCATCGGGTTGACTTGCGTGATTGGGTTGAACGCAAATCCGACGGCCTCACAATCGAGGCGAACCGACTGGCTGACAGGCCTTGGCGGATGACTACTGTTTCTCGAGATCGATCGACTCGTATTCGCGGCGCGCGATGCCGGCGCGGATCTGCGCGGGCGTCCATCCCAGCCTGGTTTTCTCGTAGGCGTAGAAGCCCTCCTGCGCGCAGGTGGAGCACTCGGTGCCGTGCAGGGTCTCAAAGCAACTGCGCAGGCTGGTGTGGCCCAGGGCGCGATCGCAGCGGCAGTTGCAGGGGAGCTGATAGACGACGCTGCCGACCCGGGCTACCTGCTGGTAGACGTGCACCTGCCAGGGATACTGAAAGTGCTCGCCGGTGAGCTGGGCTCCCTGGAGAATGGGCGGAAGCGCGCTGATGTGAAGCGGCGCCGAAGGATGATATGCCGGCACATCGTCGGCGGGATTGGACCACTGCGCGAAACTGGCTGCGGTCAGCGCGAACACGGCGAGTCCGAGTGCCCAGCGAGCTTTCCGTGCGGAGATCATGGAAGAGATCCTCATCATTCGAGATTATTCTACGGCGCAACTCTCAGCGATGTGAGCCAGCGCACCGTTACCGGACTTCGGGTTTTGCAGGTTTTCTACAGGATTTGACGGGTTTTGCAGGCTGAGCCGACCACGCCTCTCTGCGCAATTCATTTATTTTCTGCAGCCTGCAGATCCTTGTGCACTGAATGTGGTGCATAGGAGGGGGGTAGGGGGAGGGGGTGGAGCGGGGTGGGGTACGGCCGGGGACAGATCGGACATTTTGAAGCGCGGAGGTTCCTGACACTTACAGGCAAATAGGTCATACTGGCATTGTGTGCCGAAATGGCGAAATCTTCTGCAGATGGGGGGATGCGAAGCTCGCGCAGAAAAAAAAGACGGCACGGACGTTCAAGCTATCCGTGCCGGGAGGCCAGTGACGCAAACTACTCCCGGCTCGGAGGGTATCCGTCACCTCCGTAACCGGAATAAATACACGATAGCATAGATTGGGAAGAATGCAAGTACAAATTTCAGAATTTATTTTTGCGTTTTTCGCGTTGTCTTTTGTGCACTTCTGCATCTAAGAGGCGAACCAATATGCAGCCATTCGTGCCATTCTGCGACGGGGCCAGCGCAAACCGCGATACTTCAAGCTCGAGAGACGACTGTGGCAAACAACATGGAATCAGTAAATTCTAACGAAAAAGCGGCGATGAAAAACGGCTCCACGGGCTGGCTCCGATTGGCGCTGCTCACGGCTGCCTCTGCAGTGGCGGGGGGTCTGGCTACGGCCTGGTTCTACCGCAAAACCCTGGCGCGCCTCCAGGAAACCGGAGAAAGCAGTGAAAATCCACATTTTGGTATACCGGCCGAGAAGCACCGTGAAAGCCGCTCGGACGAAATGTGACTTTGCGGCAACTTCAGAGTTGCTGTAGCCCTTCCGAGTCCGAGCATAGTCGCCGCTCCTTGCGCCGTAGCGACGAAGGCCTGTCGCCGCGGACCCCGTCTTGGGGTCCCACCCCACGAACGAAGACCTGTTCGTGGCGATCCCGGAGCCGCGTCTACTTGAGTATAGTGTCTTCGGGATTCAGTGACCCAGAAATTGAGTAGTGGCGCAGTTTGAAAAACCATCCCTCGGGGGCTAAAGCCCGCATTCATTTTCCGCCGCTTTTTTGGCCCGGCTAAAGCCGTGCCCTTATTACAGGGCCCTTTTGGGGTTCTTCAGCGGCGTGTGGCGCCGTGCCCCTTCAAATCGAATTCAAATTGGCCCGCTACCAGAAATTGCTATTGCTTGAAATCCAGAGCTCAAACGAGCTTGCTCGCGTGGGACGCGAGCTGAAAATCCTTTTCCGTCAACCCTCCGGCATCATGGGTGATCAAAGCCAGGCGCACGCGGTTATAACGAATATCGATATCGGGATGGTGACCCGCTTTCTCAGCGGTTTCACCCACGCGGTTGACGAAGCGAAGCGCCTCGATGAAGTCTTTGAAGGCGAAGGTTCTGACCAGCTCTCCGTTTTCAATTTGCCAGCCCGGCAGGGCAGCCAGCTGTTCCTTGATTTGTTGAGGATTCAACTTGGGCACAAGACCTCCTTGTTTCTTGGATGGCCGATCGAGTTGGCGTGAGGGGCGAGAGCCGCGATGGATTTGGGTGAGCAGGCGGACGGGGCGTGAACTCGAAGGCCGTGGTTCGCCTCCGTCGCCCCTCCGGGGCTGTGGTAATTCTTCAGCGATTTTCCCAGGACTGCCCCTTCGCTTCGCGAAGGGTTCGCCTGGGCTAACTTCCTGCGCTCCCTACGGGAGCTTCTCCCGCCCTGGTCGAGCCGGCAAAGGCTCCCCTTGTCAGGAGCCAATATACTCGCAGTTTACTCGCTGGGCTCCGTGGCCGGCGCGATATGGAAGGTGGAAAAGCGCTTGTTCTGGCCGCTGATTTCCGACCGCAGTTCCTGCCAAAGCTCGTTGGGAATTTTCAAGAAAACTTCAACCACTGCCGGATCGAATTGCGTTCCCGAACAGCGAAGAATCTCTTCGCGCGCGGCGTCGAAGCTGCGCGCCGGACGATAGGGGCGGTCGCTGGTGATGGCATCGAGGGTGTCGCCCACGGCAAAGATGCGTGCGCCGATGGGGATTTCGCGTCCCTTGATGCCGCGCGGGTAGCCGCTGCCGTCGTAGTGCTCCTGATGGCAGTAAACGATTTCTGCAGCGCCTGCCAGGAATGGAATCTTGCGCAGCATGTTGTAGCCGCGCGTGCAGTGCTCGCGCATGATCACCTGTTCCTCTTCAGTGAGCTTGCCCGGCTTGTGCAGAATCTCGTCGGGAATGGCCATCTTGCCCACGTCGTGGAGGAAGGCTCCACGCGTAATCACCTTGATCTCCGCCGGGGCAATGCCCATGGCGCGGGCCAGAGCAATGGTGTAAGCGGTGACGCGCTTGGAGTGGCCCTCAGTTTCGGAGTCCTTGAGGTCGAGCGCATCGCCCAGCGCTTCCAGGGTCACGTCATAGGAGTGCTCCAGATCTTCCATGGCGTGGCGCAACATCTCCGTGCGCGCGCGCACCATCTGTTCCAGGCTCTGCTGGTAGTTGTGGTTCTCCTCGAGAGCGTGACGGTGATCCATGGCGCGGCGCACGGTATTCAAAAGGTGCTCGCGCTCGAAGGGTTTAAGCAGGTAATCGTAGGCGCCGCGGCGCATGGAGTCGATGGCCACGCTGATGTCGTGGATGGCGGTGACCATGACCACGGGAAGGTTGGGATGCTGGGCGTGGATCTGTTCGAGCAGGGCGATGCCGTTGACGTCCTGCATCACGATATCGGTAAGCACGAGGTCGAAGGCATTCAGCTCCAGGGCTTCCAGCGCTTCGCGGCCGCTTGAGGCCATTTGCACTTCGTAGCCCTGGCGCTCCAGGGTGGAACCCATCATGGCGCGGACGTGGGTTTCGTCGTCCACCACCAGGATGCGCGAGGTCCTGCGCGGCATGGCCTCGGCGCCGGAATTCTCACCGGCGTTTGGTGTTCCCGGACCTGCCAGGTTCAAGCCCAAGCAGCATCTTCCTTCCTGCGTACAACCCGTCTGAGTTCGAACCAAGAGGAATGCTTCCGGGATGGACTGCGCCGCTCCTGCCGTGCGGGAGCGAATGGAGCGCCGGGAAGGGCCCGGCATCCGGCCCGTCGGCTGTTCTCAACGCGGGCTTTCCGGTTCACTTCAATCGATCTTCGCGATTCCCTGTTCGGTTGGCAATACCGCAAAAGAGCATCATCCTTGCCCAAGGTAAACGATAACCGCGATCGCATGCGCTGGACAATACCAAAACCACTCCCGAATCGCTTTTCCGGGCAAGAGAATACAAAGATACACTCGCGCAAACTCTTGATTCAGTGCGGGCAGTTTCACAATTCTAAAGAAACGCTACACCCAGATTGAACTCGGAGCAATACCAGTCGTCACATTGAAAGTAACCGCTTGCATTAACAGAAGAGATAACAGGGCTCCTGCCGCCGCCGGGAAAGCCGGATGGGCACGGAACCCTTGCTCTGTTCGAGGAACATTTGCGCGTCGCCCGGCGGGCTCAGCGGTTAATTCTTTGATTCAACGGTGCATAGGGTTCCAGCAAAAGGCCATATCAGCGCGCGGCGATGGTGTCAATGAAGCGTCCGATCGCAGGCGTCTGATCGCCGCGCAAAACGGGGCGCGTGCGCTATTTGCCGGAGACCGCGGCCCGAAGACGGGCGCGGCGCGCCGCTGCCCAGCCCTCCTTGTTGATCTGCCGGGCGCGGCCCACGGCCAGCGCATCGGGAGGCACGTCTTTGGTGATACACGAGCCGGCGCCGATATAGGCGCCGTCGCCGATGGCAATGGGCGCAACCAGGTTGCTGTCGCTGCCCACGAAAACCCCCTTGCCGATTTGCGTGCGGTATTTGCTTACGCCATCGTAGTTGCAGGTGATGGTGCCGGCGCCGATGTTGGAGCCCTCGCCGATCTCGGCGTCGCCCAGGTAGGAGAGATGGTTGGCTTTCGCGCCCTTGCCTATGCGCGTCTTCTTCATCTCAACAAAATTGCCGAGGTGGGCTTTTTCGCCGACTTCGCACCCGGGGCGCAGATGCACGAAGGGGCCGATTTCGGCATAGTCGGCGATGCGCGAATCCTCGAGGACGCAGCTCGGACGCACGAGCACGCCGTCACCGAGCGCGCAGTTCTCAATCACGGAGAAGGAACGGATGCGGCAGCCGCTGCCGATGGTGGTGCGGCCCAGCAACTGCACGTAGGGCTCGATGACGGTGTCGCGGCCGATGGTGACTTGGGGATCGATCACGCAGGTCTCGGGCCGGGCGATCTTCGCACCGGCGATGGACGCGGGCTTCATGCCGGCGATGGCTTTGGGCGCTGGGGCTTTCCTAGCAGCCGGTTTTCCGGTTGCACGCTTTCGAGTGGTCTTCATCCACTATCTCCCGCCGACGTGGCCGTTTGCACCGGGCCAGGTGAATGTATGCTATGACCGCGTCCGGCACGCCGGCCCGCGCTGTCCACATTATCCACCCTGCTGTTGCCGGCATTGGACGCAGCCTGCGCCGGCGGGACAACCGGCCATGGCTCGGGAACGGCCCGCGGCTGAAGCCGCTGCGATGGCTTGCGCCGGATTCAGCAGCCTAAGGGCCGCTGATGCTTCCGATCTGCAGAAAGCGCGCTGGATCGAGTTCTCACGCACCAGCGAAATCCCGCAGCCTCCCAACTGACCCAGCACCGAATAGATTGCTGTTTTTCGCGGATAACTATAATGGGGAACCGTGAGTTGCGCCATCGCGGAGAAACCATGGCCCGATTGCCATTCTGGTTGCTGTTAGCGGCCCTTGGCCCGGCGCTCGCTGCGCAGACTCCGCTCGACCAGACCGCGCTCACAATCGATCAATTCGAGAAATCCGCCTTACCGCGGCTGCACTCCATGCACGACAAACTGGCGGCGCATGAGCTTGCCGCAATGAAGCTGACGGAACGCGCCAGCCTGGAGCGCGCGGCGCATTGGCAATCGGCGATGCCCGGCAAACGCTCTTCCAAGGCGCTCACGGCACTGGTGGACGCTTCTGCCTTTCTCGATCTTTCCGCAAGCGAAACTCCCGCCACTGCGCCTCCCACAATTGATGCGCAGAAGCAGTTGCTTACGCTGGCCGCCAGCCAGGTGGAAACGATGCTGCACAAGCTGCCCAATTTTTATGCCAATCGCACCACTACGCACTTTGAGATCGCCACGCCCGCGCAACTTGAGGCGCAACAGCTGGCGATGAATGCTCATCAACCGACGAACTCGGGACTGATGCCGCTTTCACTCAACAATCAGGTGAGCCTGCCGCATGAGGAGCTGGGCCCGGTAAACCGGGCGAAACCTGAACTGGACCGGCTGTTTTTCATCAAGGACGAAGTGTGGACCGTGACCTATTCGAAAGAAAGGGAAGTGGACAGTACGCCGCGGGGAGAAAACGGCGCGGGGCAAGGCGCCGACCTGGGCCTGGCCACGCGCGGGGAGTTCGGGCCCGTGCTGAAGATGGTTCTCGAAGACGCATTTCAGCGCGGCTTGAGCTGGAGCCATTGGGAGCAAGGCGCGAGCGGTCCAATCGCGGTGTTTCGCTATGACGTGCCCAAGAATCTTTCGCATTACGAAATTGTGAGCGGGGAGGGTAAGCTCTCCCACTTTCCCGCCTACCACGGCGAGCTTGCCATCAATCAGGAGACCGGAGCCATTCTGCGCATCACCATTCAGTCTTCCGGCATGGAGCAGCCCGAGGGATCGCTCGATTCCAGCATTCTGGTTGAGTATGGACCGGTGGAGATTGGCGGGCGGACCTACATCTGCCCGATTCATGGCGTCGCCATCAGCCGAATACATTCCTCCGGCGAAGCCAAGAACGTCTCGGCGCAGCAGCCGACGTTTCTGAACGACGAGACGTTTACCGGATATCACCTCTTTCGCGGCGAGGTGCACATCCTGCCGTAGCGCAGTCGCTGCGGGAGGGATCTCAACGGCTACTCACAGCGCCGTTGCAAAAATGCTCATGGGTGAGAAGGAAGCATTCCCCGGGGGCGATGGCCCCAGCGTTTTTTGCGGCATTTTCGAAGGTCAAGGCAGAAGCCCCGGCCTACCAAGCCCTGACCATCCAGTCGTGCCCTGACACTTCGTGCCGCTTCTTGCGCCCGCTGAAGCGGGCTTGCGGGTTGGGCTGGATTATCGCGACCCCAGGCTTGCGCCTGGGGCTACCTTCTTTTGCCCGCTTCGCGGGCGGGTGAAAAAAACCCCACCGTGAAAAAAACCCCACCGCGAAAAAACCCCACCGCGAAAAAAATCCCACCGCAGTGAGTCGGCGGTGGGATCTTTGACGGCTGTCGTGCCCCGAGTGCTGTGCCGTGAGTCAGGAGGCGCCGGTCATGAAGCCCATATAGGGATCGGTGCCGAAGTTGACGAAGTTGGGAAAGACATCTCCAACCTGGCCATTGGAAAGGCCGAACCACTGGGCAAGCGTGCCTGCGTATTGCTCCACCGCGGTGGTCGGGATCAGGCGGCCCGCGCCGACGTCGTTGACCTGGTTGACGCCCACCACCGGGTACTGCCCATACATGTTCTGTCCCTGCACGGCTCCGCCCATGACAAAGTGGTGGCTGCCCCAGCCGTGGTCAGTGCCGTTGCTGTTGCAGGTGAGCGTGCGCCCGAAGTCGGAGATGGTAAACGTGGTCACGTTGTTGCTCAGCCCCATGCCCACCATCACTCCGTCGAAGTACTCGAGGGCCGCGCTGAGCTGGGTGAGAAGCTGGGAGATAATCTGCGCCTGGTTGTTGTGGGTGTCGAAGCTGCCGATCTGGACATAAAAGATCTGGCGCGTCACGCCCAGGCTGGCGCGGCCGGCGATCACGCGGGCCACGGTCTGCAGCGAGGCGGCCAGCGGGTTATCCGCGAGCATCTTGGTTACCGGGTCAAGATACTGCGGCGGATTGGCGACGCCGCCGGCGCCTGCCGGCGCCATGGCCGTGGCCAGAATGGCTTGCGCCTGCATGGAACGGTTGATGACGACCTCGTACTCCTGCGCGAAGAGATTGGACTCTTCGGCGGTGAGGATGGAGTTGAGGGGATTGGTGGCCGCGGGCGAGCCGAAGGGCGGACTCTGCAGGCCGTAGATGGGAATGGGGCCGGCCGGGGTCACGTTGAGCTGGAACGAAGTCTGCCCGGCCAGGAAGAGCGCGTTGCCGGCGGTAGAGATGCAGGTGAACATGGAGTTCGAATTCATGTTCATGGCCTCGATGGCATCGGCCACGGCGCCGCCCCAGCCCACGTGCTCGCCGCTGCCCAGGTTCGAGGCAATGGCCTGCCAGGCCGCCGTCTGGTCGAAGTGCGAAAAGAGCGAGTCGGGCAGGACAACGGAGTTGTTGTCGATCTGCGTCTTGGTGGCGGGCACCACCAGCGTACCGACGTTGGCGATGATGGCCGCGCGGCCCGCGTTGAAGATGTTCTGCACGCCGGTGAGATAGGGATTGAGCGCGAAGGTGCGGCCGGGCTGCGGCGTCTGCAGCGTGATGGGCAGCAGGTCAGCCATGGGATAGGCCAGGCCGGGCGCACCTTGCCGCGCCTGGACGAACTGGGTGTAGGAGTCGGTATCGGTGGCGATGACGGCGCCGTGGCCGTCGTTGCCGCCCTGCAGGTAGACGCAGACCAGCGCCTTATAGTCCGAGCTCGTGGTCCCCTGCGCCATGGCCGCCATGGAGTTGAGCTCGAGAAAGAACGGGCTCACGTAGAAGCCGGCCATGGAGGCCATGGACGCGGTGCGAAGAAATTGCCGCCGGGTGTGTTGACATTTGCACATGGCTTGCTCCTATTCCTGCGCGGCGAAGTCGGGCGACGCCACGGTGAGATAAATGGCCGTTTGCACGCGGCTCAAAAGCGCGGCGTTGATTGCGTTCTGATCGCCGGCGGGGATGGGGATCGAGGCAACGGCGCTCTCAATCTGGTTATAGAGCGAAGTGCTCATCTGACCGTACATCAGCAGCAGATTGATGCGATCCATCAATTGATCGGGGGTTGCGGCCAGGTTCATCTCGGTGGCGTAGGACGCGAAAACGTCAGGCCCTCCCTGGTTATTGGCGCCGATGGCATCCTGCAGGTAGTTGATGTAGCCCACGACCGTGGATACGTTGGTCATCTGCATCTCCGGCGCCACCAGTCCGTCTGCGGCGATGGTGGTGGCCGGAGGAACATAGCCGGGAGCGAACCAGTTGAAGACCGTGGGCGAGCGCAGCCACATTTCGCCCAAGCCGTAGATGGGATCCTCGGTGGTGCCGATGTCCCAGGAGCCGGTGCGCGACTGCGCGGTGAAGGCCCGCGCCCACTCCGTGTAGCGGAGCAGGGATTCGCGCACCTTGCCGTACTGCGGATTGCTCTGGGCCGTGGCCGTGTCGCGCGCTTCCGGATCGAGCAGGATGGCCGAGATCACAGCCTGCAGGTTGCCGCGCGTGCCGGTGCCATCGTTGATGAACACCTGGGCCACGCGGCTGACGTAGGCGGGGCTGGGATTGCTGGTGACCAGATGCTCAATCATCTGCTTGGAGAAGAAGGCGGGCAGGTTGGGGTGGTTGAAAAGCGTGTCGAGCGCGATGGTGAGATCGCCGTCGGCGTCAGGCGAGCCCGAAGCCGGGATGGTCACGCCGAGGAACTGCTTCTCGACCGTGGAATGATGATCGGGATAACTGGTCATGGGCAGCAGTTCTTCGCCGTAGCCGGGGCCGACGTAGAGGCAGCAGTTGGACCATCCATCGTCGGTGGTGTCGCCGGGTATATCCCAGCTGAAGCCGGTAAAGACCGCGGCCAGGCCCATGACGTCAGTGTTCGAATAGGTGGCGATCGGCTGGCCGTTGGAGCCGAGCTGCTGGGTGCCGTCGTTGTTCAGCTCCCAGAGGCCGATGGTGAGCAGCTGCATCACTTCGCGGGCGTAGTTCTCGTCCGGATCGGTGGTGGCGTTACCCTTGTCGTTCATCAGCATCGACAGGAACTGGCCCATCATCGGGTTCAGCGTCACGTCCTGGAGCAGCTGGCGGAAATTGCCGAAAGCATCGTTGCCCAGCATGTCGTAATAGGCCGCCTCGCCGCGGGGCATGCTCTGGATGGCCGTGGAGTTGTTGCTGGAGATAACGAAAATCTGACTGAGCGCATACTTTACGCGCTCGCGCAGCTCGTCATTCCCGGTCATGGATTGTTGCCAGAACTGGGCCTGCACGATCCACTCGTCGTCGTCGTTCTGCTCGAAAAGGGCCGCGTTGCAGGTTACATTGCCGGCGGCGCAGGGAGGGTTGTTCACGATCAGCGCCTGCTCCACGGCGGGTTCTTCCGGCGTTTCCGGAATGGCGAACTGCTGGTTCAGCCAGGCCTGGAAGCCGTTCATGGAAACATTGTGGATGTCGGCGTCGGTGGGGCCGAAGGTGGCCTGCTCAAGGAAACGCGCCGCATCCTGCGTGGAAACCACCGGGGTCGGCGGCGTTCCGGTGACGGTGGCAATCAGATCGTCTGACTCTGCCGGGCCGGGCGCGGGGTTCATCACCTGCAGATCGAGAGTGCCGGGTTGGGAAATGTCCACGGTGGCTGACAACTGCGTGCCGCTGGTAAAGGTGGTGGGCACGGGCGAGCCGTTCACCAGCACCTGGGCGCCGTTGATGAATTCCTGGCCCGAGAGCGCGATGGAAGTGGAGTCGCCGGGCGCGAAGGAATCGGGAGTGGCGGCGATGAGAATGGGAATGGGATTCATCACCGAGATGTTCTGCGCGATGGAGACGGTCGGATTGTCGACGCTGGTGACGGTGAGCTGAACGATATTGCTGGGCGTGGGCACGACGGCCGGCGCGGTGTAAGTGATGGAGCCCTGAGCGCTGCTGGCCACCACGGTGCCCAGCGTGGAATTGCCGCCGGCTATGCCGTTGATGGCAACCGTGACCGCCGGGTTGTCAGTCCCATTCACGGTCAACCCGAAGCTGATGGAATTGGAGACGCGCACATCGGTGTCGCCGTTGGCCTCGAGCTGGAGAACCACCTGTCCGGGCCCCACATTCAACGGAATCGCCGGCGCGCTGGCCGATCCGGGATTGGGATTGGTCACGGTGAGCGGATAGGTGCCGGGCGTGGGCTCGGCAATCTGCGCCACCAGCTGCGTGTCAGAAACCCAGGTGGTGGGGACGGCGGCGCCGTTCCAGCTGATCTCTGCCCCGTAAACGAACAGTGAGCCATTTACGGTGACGGTGGTCGTGCCCTCGGAAAACGATCCCGGGGTTACGCCGCCCAGCACGGGAATGGGGTTCCAGATGGCGAGCGTCACCTGGCCCTGAGGCGCGGTGGGATATTGGACCGAAGAGCTGGTGATGATGACCGAATCAGGCGTGGGGATGGCGGCGGGCGCGGTATAGAGGCCGGTGCTCGAGATGGTGCCCACCGTCGAGTTGCCGCCCTGAACGCCGTCCACATAAAACGTGAGCGCCATGCCAGCCGAAAGCGACTGGGAGGTGAGCTGCATGGTCTGGTTCACGCGCACCGCATTGGCCGGCGCGGAGATGGCGGCAGCCCCCGCCAAGTTGCCCAGGTTATAGGAGTTACAGCTGGTCAGAAACGAAGCTGCAAGAAGGAGGGACGCCCAAAGAAATGCAGTCTTTGGCAGAGGATCGCGCACACACACGACTCGCATAGATGCTCCTAGACGGGAGGAAATCCAAGGAACTGATGCGCATCAGCACACGTGCAGGGCGCAAAGAACCGCAATGAAATGAAGTTTGAGCATATCCAAGACCCGGGGTGGAAGCAATTTGAAATACCCAATAGCGGTGACCGGAGTAACGTTTCGGTCATGTGCAGCGCCTGCCGGCCTTGATGGGCCCCGCGGCAGTCAAGCCGCTTCGGCGTTGATTCCGTTGAACTGGCTCCAGTATTGCTGGTCGAAGGTTACAACGGGATGAACGGCGGAGCCGCTCGCTCACTGGGCGTGCCAGAGCATGTCGACGCGAACGGGAATCTCGTTCTTAATTGGGACGGTGAGAAAGGACGGCCGATCGATCTTGAAGTCGGAGCAGGTGAGGGGGATGGTTCCGGTGATATGCACTTCGACGCCCTGCGCGGCGCGCTGAAACGGGACTTGGGCGTAATGCGCGGTCTGGCCAGCGAACTGCACTTCGAGGTCGGCGTGAATCCAAGTCTGGACGGTCTCAGCCTGGGGAAAATGCGCCCGCACCACGATCATGGGATACTCAGCGCCGCGCGTGGCCTCGATCATGTGCAGGTCGCGATTGGTGTCGCCGGAATCAAAGGATTTTACCGGGACTGCAATGAGGAAATCGCACTGCCCGGCGTGGCAGAGGCCTTTGCCGCGCCCCGCGTGGCTGGCGCCATCCACTTCGTGCATGGGGTGCGACATGTGGTAGGTGAGCGTGGACTGGTCGGCGACCCAACTGGAATCAGTCTGCGCGACGGCGGGAATCGCCAGGAGGAAGACAAGGATGGTAAAGAGCCGGGTAAGCGAAGTTACGCCGCCCACCCCAGGCGCAAAGACAAGAGAGCGCCGAGAGTCTACCCCACAGACGAAGACCTGTCTGTGGGGACCCCGGTGGTAGGGCGCACCGATTGTTTTCCCCACCCCAGTTGAGCTTGGATGGGGCACCCGGATCTTGAGTGTTTTTGTCATCGCTTTTCCCAGAACTTCAGATGAATTGGCCAGGAGACGGCGACAATGGCGGCGCCGTAGGCGCAGACCGTGGCGATGGCCACGGGTCCGTGCGCGGACGCAAGACCGTGCACCCGTTCGCCATCCTGCTCCTGCTCAAAGGCCATGGCGCCGAGGATGGGCGTAAGAATCATGCCCGGCCCATGGACGAATGCCAGCGCCTCATGCATGCGAATGGCGCCATGTTTCCTGACGCCGGGAACTTTGGGCGCAAACATGGCGAAGTAAGCGGTGGTGAAATAAAGCGCCGCGGTGGAGCTGCCCAAGGCGGCATGGAGGTCGAGATTGGTGGAAGTCGGCTCGCGGATGGTTTCGCCATTCCGGCCCTTGGCCTTGGCCATGGGGCCGGTGATGAGATCGGCGACCATGGGCGCGACGGTGATGAGGCCCAGGCGCTGGTGAATCCTGAGCATCGCCGTGTGCTTGTCAAGCATGGCCTGCAGCTTGGGATTGGCCTGCGTCTGCTGCTGGCTGAAGCCGAGATCGGCGAGGGAGGGTGCGCCCGGCGCCGGAGCCTGCGCCGGCGTTGGTGCGCCGGGCAGCGGCTGCTGCGTTGCGGTCAAAGTCAGATTCAGCAACTGGCTTCCGCTGCCCGTGCAGTCCACCTTGGTTTCACTGGCGGCAAATCCCTCCGCCGTGACCGTCACCACGCAGGGACCGGGCGGGAGGCCGGGCAGCGTGTACCGGCCGTCGGCATCGGTCGTGGCTTGAACGGGTTGATTGGCCTCCAGGTTACGCGCCGAAACCTTCGCATCCGGAACTCCTTTGCCAGTTGCATCAGTGACGGTTCCGTGGAAGACGGTTCCCAACTGCGCGGAGCCGATGGCAGCGAAAAAGAAAAACGGCAAGAGAGCAACTGCTCGGACTGGGGCCTGCGCCGCTTTCCAACCCATGGGCGATCTCTCCTCGATTGTGCGAGCCGACTCAGCATTGCGGTCTCGCCGCCACTCGCCTTTTCCGCGGCCTGCCGGAACTCATGAATGAGACGCAGAAGTTCCCATTTTGGAAAGCCAAGCATGGAAATGATCGTGGGAACGACCTTTGGCGCCATCTGCGATTATGCAACTTTAGGGGAGTGGACAACTTCCCGACGTGGGATTCTCCTCGAGAGCAGGAGCGTCTCCGGCCAGGGCGCGGAGGTGTGGCTGAAACAGCCGCCGAAAGGCGATCCACGCCGGAAATTCGGCTGGAAAACTCCGGCTGGAAATTCCGGCCGGAAAATTCGGCCGGAAACTTCGCGGCCTCTTTTCTTCTTGTTGCCTTGTTGGACTGAACCGCCGCGAAGACGCGCCGACCGTGAGCCGCCTTCACGGCACCTCCCCAGGCGCTTATGGAGAAAAAGGGCATGCGCGCTCGAGATTGCAACTTCTTCATTCATCCTTTGCTTCCCTTTTCCGGTCTGATTTTCGGTGTGGCCGCCGGCCTTTTGGGATGCGGCTACGTCACGATCCAGGGAGACACTTCGACTTCAGGCAAGCTGGCGATCACCACCACTTCACTGCCCGGCGGAACGGTGGGCGTGGCCTACAGCGGCACAATCGCCGCAACCGGAGGCACGACTCCTTACCAATTCAGCGCCAGCAGCCTGCCCAGCGGGCTGTCAATTGCAGCTTCTTCCGGAGCCATTTCCGGCACGCCCGCGCAGGGCACCGCGGGCACGGCAACGGTTCAATTCACGGTGACGGATTCAAGTACGCCCACGCCGCAAACGGCCACGGCTAGCCTCGCGCTTGCGCTGAGCGCGGCCAAGCTGACCATTACGACCACCTCGCTGCCCAGCGGCACCGTGGGCACGGCGTACAGCGGCGCGATCGGCGCCTCCGGCGGGACCACGCCTTACACCTACGCCGCGAGCAACCTGCCGGGCGGATTGTCAATCGACGGCGCGACCGGCGCGATCAGCGGAACTCCGGCGGCAAGCTCCGCGGGTACCGCCACGGTGGCGGCCACGGTGACGGACTCGACGCAACCGACGGCGCAGACGGCTACGGCGAATCTGAGTCTGACCATCGATCCCGAGGTTTCGCCCTCTGCGTGCGGAGGCATGAGCACAGGCGACGAGGCCAGCCTGAATGGATTCGTGCCCTTCCCCGCCGATTCGCCGTGGAACACCAACATCGCCGATGCGCCGCTCGACCCCAACAACGATGCAATTACTTCGGCGGCGGGATTCGCGGGGCTGCACCTGCACCACGATTTCTCGTCAGTGGCCGGCGGCGATTACGGCATCCCCTACGTGGTGGTGGATTCGAGCGTGACGCCACTGGTTCCCATCAACGTGATCGACTACGCCAGCCAGAGCGACGTGGCCGATGCGCCGTTCCCCATCACCGCGCCCATCGAGGGCTCGCCGGCCGACTGCGACGGATGGCCGGACACTTATATTGGCGACGCGCACGTGCTGGTGCTCGACCGCAACACCTGTTTCCTTTACGAGACTTTCAATACGCACCGCTGCAACGGGCAATGGAACGCGTCGTCAGAGACCATCTGGGACATGCAGAACGTGGAGATGCGGCCGTGGGGCTGGACCTCAGCCGATGCGGCGGGACTGCCCATCTTTGCCGGCCTGGTGCGCTACGACGAAGTGGCCGCGGGAGCCATCAATCACGCCATCCGCTTTACCATGCAGCAAACCAAGGACGACGCCAACGGCGGCTATTTTGTGGAACCGGGCACGCATGCCGCGGGCACGGTGTGGGGCGTAAGCAACGTCATGGGGATGCGCATCCGGCTGAAGGCCAGCTTCGACATCTCCGGCTATTCGGCGGCCAACCAGGTGATCCTGACGGCGATGAAGAATTACGGCATGATTGTGGCCGACAACGGCGGGTACTTTTTCTTCCAGGGCGCGCCCGATCCGCGCTGGGATGATAACGACCTTGAGAATCTGGATTCAATCCAGTCCTCGAACTTCGAAGTGGTGCAGATGACGCCGGCGTGGCCGGGGTGGGATGCCAACACGGCGCCCACGGGGCAACCGCCGACGATTACGAGCTTCACGGCGTCGTCGTCCACGGTGACGGCGGGCACGCCGGTGACACTCGCGTGGAATACGGAGAACGATTCCTATGACTTTATCGACGTGCTGGGCGGCGTGCACGGCGGCAAAGTGGTGGTGACGCCGACGGCCACAACTACTTACACGCTGAACGCGACCAACCAATATGGGCGGTCAACCATGGCCGTGACGGTTACGGTCCAGTAGCCGCCGGCGCGTCACAGCGACTCGATGTCGTGGATGGCGGCGGCGATTTCGGAGATGAGCGGGTCGAGAGCGGGATAGAACACAAGCCGCTCGCGCGTGGGCAAAAGCCCCATCAATTCGCCGTAGGGCGTGGCTTGGCAGCCCGGGAATGCGGGGAAGCCGGATGAATCGGCTATCCGGCAACTGACCTTGACCAGCTCTGCAATGCCCCATTCGCTATCCTGCCGCGGCGGAGCATGGTGTTCGCCGACGACGGCATCGAACTCGGGCGGCAGCTTCCAGTCAGCGATGAGGCGCTGGCCGGTTTCGCAATGGTCCCAGCCAAACAACTCCTGCTCGAGGGCCAGCATGCTTGCCGGCGATCCGCAATGCGACTCCAGCAGGGTTGCGTAATCCCGCGGCTGAATCACTGAGAGAGCGACGCGTCCGATGTCGTGCATCATGCCGGCGGTGTACGCTGCGTCCTTGTCGAGGGATCCGGCTGCGGCCAGGCGCTGCGCAATCAGCGCGCAAGCGAGGTTGTGGCGCCAAACACCGCGCATGGCGGGGTAATGCATGGACCGGCCCAGGTAAGCGCGCACACCCACGGTCATGCACATGCCTTGCAGGGCGTTCGCGCCCAGGACCACAAGCGCCTGCAAGATGCTGCGGGCGGGGTAGCGTGGAGCGTAGAGAAGCGAATTGGCGACGATGAGGACTTCGCCGGCGAAGGCAGCATCGGAGGAGATCAGATCGCACAACTGGTGCAGTTGCACGTTCTCCTGGCTGGCCAGCCCCAGAACCCGCATGGCCACCTGGGGAAACGGCGGCAGGCGCAGATGCGCCCAGGGAAGCTTGGCCAGCTTGCGATCGCGTTGATCTATGGGCACCGGCTGTTTCCCTCTCTGTGCGTCTTCTGAACAACCGAATGGGCGGCTGTGGCGGAACGGTCCGATGGCGCCCGCCCCGCAAATAGGTTGTCGGCTGAACTGAGGGATTTCTCCAGTGGAAAGGCAATCGGGAGGAAGTTCCCCGACGCGCGATGGCGCGGCAATTAGGAATTTCAAACCAATGCGGCGAACGGCCTAGGCGGAGCCGACGCCTGAGACGATACGATGAATCTTTGGAGCGCGAGATGCCGAGGATTCTCGACGGCGCGGCGATTGCGGCGGCGATCAAGCAGGAAGTGGCGGAAGAGGTGAAGCGGCTCGGAGCGCAGGGCATCCGCCCGGGGCTGGCCGCGGTGCTGGTGGGCCACGTGCCGGCCTCAGAGATCTACGTGCGCAGCAAGGTGCAGACCTGCGCCGAGCTGGGTTTGTACAGCGACCTGATTACGCCCGAGGACACGATCACGACCGAAGAGATGCTGGAACTGGTGATGGGATTGAACGATCGCGATGACGTGGACGGGATCCTGATTCAGCTGCCGCTGCCGAAGCAGGTGGACGCGAAGGCGCTGCTCGATCAAGTGGATCCGGCCAAGGATGTGGATGGGTTTCATCCTGTGAATGCGGGCCGGTTGCTCGCCGGGCGGCCGGCACTGGCGCCGTGCACGCCCGCGGGAGTGATCGAGATTCTGAAGCGCAGCGAAATCCCCATTGCGGGCGCGCACGCGGTGGTGCTGGGCCGCAGCGATATTGTGGGCAAACCCGTGGCCATGCTGCTGCTGCACCAGAACGCGACGGTGACGATTTGCCACTCGAAGACGCGCGATTTGCCTGCGGTGACGCGCGAGGCCGATATCCTGGTGGCCGCCATCGGGCGCGCCGGTTTCGTGACGCCGGAGATGGTCAAGCCGGGTGCGACGGTGATCGACGTGGGCATCAACCGCATCGCCACGCGCGAAGAGTTCGAGCGGTTTTTCAAGGGAGACGCGAAGCGCGAAGCCGCGTTTGAGAAACGCGGGTCGACGCTTGTGGGCGACGTGCATCCGCAGGCGTATGCAATGGCGGGTGCGTATACGCCGGTGCCCGGCGGGGTGGGTCCGCTGACGATTGTCATGCTGATGGCGAACACGGTGCGGGCAGCGAAGATGCGGCGGGGATTGTAGCTTGGCGCTTAGCGCAAGATGAGCAGGCTTCGATTGGAGTCTCTTTCAAAATCCGAAAGTCGAATTGCGTTCATTCGCATGATATGTATGATTCTGCCGGTCGAACAGTTCCCCATCTGCAGCAAGACCACTTTCGGAGGGGCGCCCCAAGCAACGCTGAGATTGGCGAAATCTTTGTCTTTGGTCAGGAATGTGAATTCATGAGTCTTTGCGTACTCCCAGATAAGAGCGTCAGCCGTGCGCTCCAATCCGAGAGAACTGACATGAACTGAACTTGGAAAAAGATCGTCGAGGTCGTGGGCGAGCCGGGGCGGAAGATTCTCATCAACGAGAAGCTTCAAGAACGGCGATCCTTTCCGGAATGCTGGCGAAGAATTCGTACACCGCCTGGAAGTCTTCCTTCTCGAGGTTCGGGAACTCCTTGAGGATTTCCGCCTCTGTCATCCCGGAGGCGAGGTAGGAAGCCAGATCGTAGACCGTGAAGCGCAGGCCGCGTATGCAGGGCTTGCCGCCCATCTTGCCCGCTTCGACGGTGATCCTCGGATTCAGGTTCGTCACTGTGCCGTAACCTCTCTCGTCCACGGTCTCATTCTACGGCAGAAACGGTGCCGCAACCTATATTTGAGTTGGGGGTTCCTCGAGATTGCTGCGCGTAGGTTTGACCGGCGGTTTGGGCAGCGGCAAGAGCACGGTGGCGGCGCTGCTGCGCTCATCCGGCGCGCAGGTGATCGAAGCCGACGCGCTGGGCCGCATGCTGATGGAGCCGGGGCAGGCGGTCTTCAGCAATATTGTGGAGCGGTTCGGGCCGGAGGTGGTGGCTGCCGATGGGCGGCTGGATCGCGCGCGGCTGGCGCAGATCGCCTTTGGCTTGGGACGGGTGCAGGAGCTGAACGCCATCGTGCATCCGGCCACGATTGCGCTGCAGCGGGAGAAGATGGCAGAGATCTTTGCGCGCGATCCCAGGGCCGTAGCCGTGGTGGAATCGGCGCTGATCTTCGAAGCGGTTCGCGACGCGCGGGCGCGCGGAGAGGAAGAGAGCCTGGTGGCCGAGTGGCGGCGCCGGTTCGACCGCATCGTAGTCGTCACCGCGCCGGATGAGCTGAAAGTGGCCCGCTATGCGGCGCGCGTGAGCCCATCGGGTCCGAAGCGGGAGGCCGCGGCGGCCGAGGCGCGTGTCCGGCTCAAGCACCAGATTCCCGACGCCGAAAAGGCTCCGCAGGCCGACTATGTGCTTGAGAATGCAGGCAGCTTGCAGGCGCTGGAGGCGCAGGTGCGGGTGCTCTGGGAGCGGCTTGAGGCAGAGAGCAACAAAACCGGGCAGAGCTTGTCTTTAGAATAAGGAAGGAACGCCAGCGCGGGGTTTCTTTTGCGAAGAGACCGCGATTGGTGAAGACAGAAGGTGTCTCAATTTGAGCGAGAACGTCCCTCAGAGGCTGAAGCCCCGATTCTTATTGGGCCGCATAGGACATGGCTGAAGCCGTGCCCCTTCAAAGCGGACTCAGACTGAGGCAAACGCAAAGATGACAGGCATTGTCAGGGCAAGGAATCTAGGCAAGGAATCTATGATTTGGCGCCGCTTTCTTCTGGTTGTCGTGCTGGTGGGCGGGTTCTGGTATTTCACCTCGCATTGGTCCCCGGGCGTCGACGGCGTTTCCCATGGGCATTTCTCGCTGCTCGGCAACCGGGACGGCGGAGCGAGCTCCCCGCTCGAGCTCACGGAAGCTGAGGCTTCGCCCAGTTACGACGCGGAAGAGCAGAACAACATCGCCGTCTACAAGCGCGTGCTTCCGTCGGTGGTGAACATCACCTCCACGGCTCTGGTCTTCAACTTCTTTTATGGCGCGGTGCCGCAGCAGGGGCAGGGATCGGGATTCATTCTCGACAAGGCCGGGCACGTGCTCACCAACTATCACGTGATCGAAGGGGCCAACCGGGGCATCGAGGTGCAGCTTTCGAACAAGCGCCGCTACTCGGCCACGGTTGTGGGCGTGGACAAGGTGCATGACCTGGCGCTGCTGCAGATCAATGCGTCGGGGTTGCAGCCGGTGACGCTGGCCGACTCCTCGCAGCTCCAGGTGGGCCAGAAGGTTTACGCCATCGGCAATCCCTTCGGGCTGAGCGGGACGATGACGCGGGGCATCATCAGCTCCATCCGGTCAATTCGCAACGAGGACCAGGAGCCGATTGAAGACGCCATCCAGACCGATGCGGCCATCAATCCCGGCAACTCCGGAGGGCCGCTGCTGAACTCGCGCGGCGAGGTGATCGGCATCAATACGATGATCGCTTCGAATGGCGCCGAACAAAGCTCGGGAATCGGGTTTGCCATCCCCATCAACACGGCCAAGGCGGTGCTGGCCGACCTGACGCGCTATGGTCATGTGAAGCGGCCCTCTCTGGGCATTTCGTTTTACCCCATCGGGCCGGACCTGGCCGCGCAGATGGGCCTCAATGCCGATTACGGGCTGCTGATTCAACGCGTGAAACCCGGCGGCGCGGCCGATCGCGCGGGATTGCGCGGCGGGCACGAACAGGCGTACGTGGGCAATGTGCCCATCCTGCTGGGCGGCGACTTGATCGTGGCCATCGACGGCCAGCAAGTGACCGATCAGCAGGACATGAGCGCCATCATGGACAAGCACCAGGCCGGCGACCCAGTGAGCGTGACCATTGTGCGCGGCCAGCGCGAGATGACGATCAAGATGATGCTGGGTGAGGCGGACGAGGCGAACACCTAGAACGAGATTTGAATCCGCCGTTCCCTAGAAACGGCTAGTTATGGCGTTCGTGCTTTCCCAGGTCCCAGACCACCCCAGCGATGAAGACCAGTCGCTGGGGACCCCGGTTTCGGGACCTGGGGCATCCACGCTTCAGAATCCCGCGTTCATGGTTTGCCGTACCGTGCGCGCTATCTGGATCTGCGCCAGCGCCAGAGGCTCGCCGTAATGGGCGGCAACGATCGAGGCCGAGCGCGAATCGTCGAAGTAGGGGCGCACGGCGGCGAGCTTAATGGTCGAGTCAGCGGCCATGCGCGCGACGGAGGATTTGCTCGAAATCGACTGGACGAGTGCCAGAATTGCCGTGACGATGGTGCCGACGGCCTGAATGGCGGCCAGGGCGTGCTGCTGGCTGGCGGGGTTGACGATTTTGGCTGCCTGCAGCAGCGCCGCGTTGACCTGCTGCTCGAAGGTGACCACCTGTGCCTGCAACTGCGCGAGTGTGCCTGCGCCCGGATTGGCAAGATAGGCTTTGGCCTGCGCGACGAGCAGGTTGGAAGCCGCGTCGAATCCGGTGGTTGCGGCGGCAAAGATGGGCGCGTCGGCGGGCGCGAGCAGCGCGGCGGTCGAATCGACGGTGGCCACGGCGCTTTCGAGCGAGGGCGTCCAGTTGACGATGTCCTGGGCAACGGCGGTTCCGCTGCAGCCTTCGATCCAGGGCAGCGGTACAAGCAAAGCGATGAGAAGCCAGACGCCGAGACGTGCCGCTTCTTCGGCGGATTTGACCTGGCGCTCGCGCGCGGTTTCGCCCGGGTCACGGGCGAGCAGGCCGAGCAGGGCGGTTGCCACCGCGCTCACCAGCGTGACCACAGTGTCCGCGCCGGCTTTGCCCAGCGTGACGCCCTGCTGGGAGAAGACGCCGGCAACTGTGATGACCGCAATGAGCAATCCGGCGGCCGAGGTCCTGGGATGGTTCCAGATGTTGGAGATGGGATTCATGCGCGTTGCTCCTTCGATCTTTGGCACTTCTCCTTCAGATCCCGGAACTGGAATTGAGCGCAAGGCGGCGATTCCTCGAAGGAACCGCCCCCCGGGTGCGTGGCATCGGCGTGGACCGAAGGGAGAAATGCTTTGCCTTTAGTTTGCGCAATCGAAGGCAAATGATCTGCAAAGCGGGTTGTGCGCTGGAGGGGTTCGAAATCAACGACTTGGGTGAGCGCTGCGGCGTTGCCGCGCTTGACAGCCCGCTTTACGCGTTGTGCCTGACGTAGCGGCGGCCGCGAATTTCGTACTCGCCGCTGGCCACCATGGCGATGGCTTCGGTGTAGGCCTTATGCTCCTCGGCAAGAATGCGCGCGGCGAGGGTGTGCGCGTCGTCGGTCTCAAGGACGGGAATCGCACGCTGCACCAAGATGGCGCCGTGGTCAAGTTCTTCGTCGACGAAGTGCACGGAGCAGCCGGCGATCTTCACTCCATAAACAAAGGCCTGCTCCTGCGCTTCGAGTCCGGGGAAGGCCGGCAGCAGCGAGGGATGAATGTTGAGGATGCGGTGGGGGAAGGCGGCGACGAACGCGGGCGAGAGCAGGCGCATGTAGCCGGCGAGGCAGACGAGGTCGACGTTGTGCTGGCGCAGGCAGGCGACGACGTCGGCCTCGTGGGCTTCTCGCTTGCGGCCGCGGGAGTCGAAGGCGGCCGCAGGCAAGCCCATTTGTTGAGCGGTTTTGAGGCCGGGGGCGTCTGGCACGTTCGAGATGACGACGGAGATTTCAACGCCGGGCAGGCGGCCTTCGCGAATCGAGTCGGCGATGGCGAGAAAGTTGGACCCTCGGCCGGAGAGGAGGATGCCCAGGTGAAGGAGAGCACGATATGGTTGCGCATTGGGCATGTGAGTAGGCGAGTCGGCGTGCGAGATTTGTTGCCTTCCCAGGTCCCAGAATCGGGACCTGGGGCACCCAGATTGCCGCCAGAGCGCAGATTCCCAGAGGCAACTGCAGGTCCTTCGACTCGGTCGTCCGCCGCGGCGGACGACCTTCGCTCAGGATGACAGATCGAGTGGAGAGCGGAGAGCCGAGTTCCGATCCCTTATCCCTGACCCCCGACCCCTAACCCCTAAACCTTAAACCCTAAACCCTAAACCTTAAACCCTAACCCCTAACCCCTAAACCCTAAACCTTAAGCCCTAACCCCTAAACCCGGACCCCTGAACCCTGAACCCTGACCCTGGACCCTGACCCCTGGACCCTGACCCCTGACGTTACGTGTACTGCACCCGGCGCTCACCTTTGACCACGCGGCCGATCACGAAGAACTTTTCTTCGGCGCGGTCGAGCAGGTTTTTGGCGCGCGTGAACTTGGCCGCGGGGATGGCGGCGATCAACCCGATGCCCATGTTGAAGGTGCGCAGCATCTCATCCTCCGGAACCTGGCCCAGAGCGCGCAGATGCTCGAAGATGGGCAGTACCGGCCATGACCCGATCTCCACTTGCGCGCTGACGTTCTTGGCCAGGATGCGGGGAAGGTTCTCCGTGATGCCGCCGCCGGTGATGTGGGCCATGCCGCTGGTCAGGCCCGCGGCGACCAGCTTCTGGATCACATGCAGATAGCTGCGGTGCGTCTTCATGAGCGCGGCGCCGGCTTTTTCCTTGATGGCGGTGACGTACTGCGTGGGCTTGTAGCCACCCATTTCGAAAAGAAGCTTGCGCGCCAGCGAGTAGCCGTTGGTGTGCAGGCCGGTGGAGGGCAGGCCGATGAGCACGTCGCCGGGCTTGATTTGGGCGCCGGTGATCAGCTTGTCGCGATCAACCGCGCCCACAATGAATCCGGCCAGGTCGTATTCGCCATTGGTGTAGAAGCCGGGCATCTGCGCGGTTTCGCCGCCGATGAGGGCGCAGCCGTTGGCTTTGCAGGCCTCGGTCAGGCCGCTAACCACGCTTTCGGTCACGTCGGCGTCGAGCTTGCCGCTGGCAAAGTAATCGAGGAAGAAGAGCGGGGTTGCGCCCTGCACGGCAATGTCGTTGACGCAGTGATTGACCAGGTCGGCGCCCACGCTGTGGTGAAGGCCGAGCGCGAAAGCAACCTTGAGCTTGGTGCCCACGCCGTCAGCGGAGCTGACCAGGATGGGGTTCTTGAAGCGCTGCAGGTCAAGCCGGTAGAGTGCGCCAAAGCCGCCGATGCCTCCTAACACATTGCGATTGAAAGTCTTCTGCGCGAGAAACTTGATGCGCTCCTTGGTGCGGCCGGCGGTTGCAAGGTCGACGCCGGCGTCGGCGTAGGTGACGGCTTTAGGTTTGGAATCTTCGGGCACGATGGAGGGCCTTCTGCGGCGTGCATGAGCCGGAAAGCAAGATTCTAGCAGGATTTGCGCGTACGGCGAATCCACAGCCGCCGATGCCCGGAAGGGGTGGGACCGGTTTCGTCAAGGATAATGGAGAGCCGGCTCACTATACTGAACCCACCATGAACCGTCGCATGCGTTCGCAGGCACTGCAGGAGCGGGCCGAGCGCTTCTTCCCCGGCGGCGTGAACTCGCCGGTACGTGCCTTTCGCGCCGTGGGCGGCGAGCCGCCGTTTGTGGAGCGCGCGGAGGGCGCTTACCTCTACGACGCGGACGGCAACCGCTATATCGACTACTTCGGCTCGTGGGGCCCGATGATCCTGGGCCACGCGTTTCCGCCAGTGGTGGAATCCATTGCGCGCGCGGCGCGGAATTCACCCAGCTTCGGCGCATCGACGGCGGCGGAGGCCGACCTGGCCGAGCGCATCACGGCCTGCTACCCGGCCATTGAGAAGATGCGCTTCACGAGCTCGGGAACCGAGTCAACGATGTCGGCGATTCGGCTGGCGCGCGCGGCTACGGGACGGAAGTTGATTGTGAAGTTCGAGGGCTGCTATCACGGCCACGCCGACGGGTTGCTGGTGAAGGCCGGCTCAGGCGTGGCGACGTTCGGGATTCCCGGCTCCGCGGGCGTGCCGGAAGAGATTGCGGGACTGACCATCGCGCTGCCGTTCAACGATCTCGACGCGGTGGAGGCTGCATTTGCCGCGCATCGCGATGCGATCGCCGCGGTGATCGTCGAGCCGGTGGTGGGCAATGCGGGGTGCATTCCGCCGCACTCCGGCCCGGCCAGTATGCCCGCCGAATTCGGCGAGCGAATTTCGCCGCGCGGGCTCGAAGCGTGGAATGCGATGCACGGCCCATCCGATTACCTCGAAGGCCTGCGCAAGATCACCCGGCAGCACGGCGCCTTGCTCATCTTCGACGAGGTGATGACGGGTTTCCGCATCGGGCTGGGCGGCGTGGGCAATTCTTACCACCCCGATCTGGTCACGCTGGGCAAAATCGTCGGCGGGGGATTGCCGGTGGGCGTCTTCGGCGGCAAACGCAGCGTCATGGATCTGCTCGCGCCTCTGGGACCGGTCTATCAGGCGGGCACGCTGAGCGGCAATCCGCTGGCCATGGCCGCAGGGCTGGCGACCATACGTTATTTGCAGGAGCACGAACGCGAGGTGTACCCGAAGATTCAAATGCTGGCGCAGGCGGTGATGACGGGCGTAGCGGAGCAGGCGCGCAACAAGGCCGTTCTCTGTTACAACGGCGCCGGCTCCATGTGGACGTGGTTCTTTACGCCGGGGCCGGTGCGGAACTACGCCGAGGCCGCCAAGTCGGACACCGCAGCCTTCGGGCGCTTTCATCGCGCCATGCTGGAGCGCGGCGTGTGGCTGCCGCCTTCGCAGTTCGAGGCGGCGTTCCTGTCGTACGCGCACACCGAGGCCGATGTGCAGGCGACGATCGCGGCGGCGCGGGAAGCGTTCGAGATGGTTGCCGCAGGATGAGGCCTTCGCGCTTACGAGCGCGCATCGGTTCCAAGAGGGCGCCAGACGCAAAGTGCGATTGCGCCTGTGTCCCGGAGTGGATTGCATCTATGGGCCGAGGCCTCAGAGGAATATTGCTCAGGGGCTAATTCCTCAATATTTATGCGGCCTTTGCGGCAGTCAGTCAGTCGGGGCTGAAGCCCCGACCTACCAGCCCCGACCTACCAGCCCCGACCTGCCAGCCGTGCCCTTTTACAAATCCATTTGCGCAGCCAGCTCTAGTTTCCTTGGTCCCTTGTTCCTTCGGTACCTTGGCCCCTTATTCCCCTGGTCCCAGCATTTCGTACACTGGAACCATGCACCCTCCGGTCCGCCTCGTGGCCATCGATCTTGACGGGACCCTTCTGCCGTCGCTCGGAACCCGCGTAAGTCTGCGCTGCGTGCAGGCGCTCAAGGCCGCGCAGCAGGCAGGCATCACCATCGCCATCGCCACCGGACGCCGCGCCGCGTTTACCATTCCCCTGCTCGACGGCCTCGATCTGCGAGCGGATACGCCCCTGATCACGTCCAATGGTGCAGTGACGCGAACCCTAGGCGGCCAACTCGAGGGCAGCCTGCCTGGCAATTTGATCGACAGGTGCCAGATGCCTGCGCGCGTGGCTCGCGGCCTCTGCGGGCTGCTGCGCCCGTTCGGCTGTGTGGTTTTCACTTTCGATCGGTTCTTCGATGGGGCGGGCCGCGGCGAGCTGGTCCTCGAAGATCTCGAGCAGGCGCACCAGCGTATCGCCCTCTGGGTTGACGCTAACCGCGGCTCCATTCAGGTGGTCAAGCCGCTCGAAGACGCGCTCCCTGACAGCGACAACGCAGGCGACAATCCCATTCAGGGCATGGCCGCGGGCACAGTGGAGCAGATGCGCGCGGCGGAAAAGGCGCTGAAGGCAAGCCCGTGGGCGGCCGCGTGCGAGGCCGTGCGCACGGAATATCCGGCGCGCGATCTTTCCATCCTCGATCTGCTGCCACTGGGCGTCACCAAGGGACGCGCGCTCGAGCGCCTGGCAGCGCGCCTGGGCGTGAGCCGGCGCGAGACCATGGCCATCGGCGACAATTGGAACGATGTGGGCATGTTCGAGTGGGCCGCGCAGGCCGTGGTGATGGCCAACGCGCCGCCCGATCTGCGCACCCTGGCCAAGGTGCGCGGGTGGAAGCAGGCGCCCTCGAACGACCATGACGGCGTGGCCAGCGTGCTCGAAGCCGCGCTCAAGAGGCTTTCCGCCGCGCCACTGGCGACTGCGGATTGAATTCGCATGAGGATGGATTGCGTGCGCTTGCATCGGCGCAAAATTCGGACGCTTCTGGTCGCGGTTGCCGTTCTTGCCGGCCTCGTGTCCACGGTCCGCGCCGCCGAACGCATCACCTTGCGCAACGGTTTTGTCCAGCTCTGCAATCATCATGCACAGGTGGCGGGCCGCGTACGCCTTTACCTGACCGCCGGCGAAGACAACTACATCGAGTTCGCTCCTCAAGAGATCGCCACGGTGGAGCAGGTCCCGGACCCTCCCGATCCGCCCGATGAATCTGCCGCCGCGCCGCAACCTAACGCAGCGCCCGCGGCAACGCAACCCCCGGCTCCCGCCAGGCTCAACCCGGCCGATCTTCACGAGATGCTCGCGCGCGCCGGCCAGGCGCACCATCTTGACGTGGACCTGCTGGCCAGCGTGGTCAAGGCCGAGAGCGCTGGCAACGCGCAGGCCGTGAGCCGCGCCGGCGCCCAGGGCCTGATGCAGCTCATGCCGCAGACCGCGGCCGAGCTCGGCGTGCACGACAGCTTTGCGCCGGAAGACAACGTTCGCGGCGGATCCGCCTATCTCGACGCGCTGCTCACGCGCTACAACGACAATCTCGCCATGGCGCTCGCCGCCTACAACGCCGGCCCCGCCGCCGTGGACAAATACCACGGCATTCCGCCCTATGCCGAGACCCGGGCCTACGTGGCACGCGTGATTCACGAGTTCAACCGCCGCGTGCTGGCGCGGGAGGCCGAGGCCCGCCGCGCAAATCAGCCGACGGCCAAGGCGGGCGCAGCCGCGCAGCCAACCTCCCGGTAAATCTCTTCGCGCCTGCGCGCGCAAACTTCTCTTATACACTCAATACGAGACTGGTGACAGGACTCGCCTTGGGAGCCGGCTTGAAGAAACGTCAATGGATTCTGGGATTGGTAGTGCTCGCCTGCCTGGCCGCGCTTTTTCTCTGGGGACGCCACCGCATCCACTTCGACTTCGCCGTCTTCGGCGCGCAAATCGCGCTGGCAGATTGGCGAAGGATCGCCCTCGGCGCCGGTTGCATCTATGCCGCGTTTGGGTTTCGCTCGGTCCGCTGGGCGCTGTTGCTCCGCCACAACAAGCGTGTTCCGCCCTTCGCCCTGCTGGGCACGCAGGTGATGGGGTTCACTGCGGTTGCCTTGATCGGAAGAGTTGCCGATCCGGTGCGCGCTTACCTGGTGGCGAGGAAGACCGGCCTGCCGCTGAGCTCGCAGATTGCGGTTTATATCGTCGAGCGGCTGATGGACGCCGGATCGATGGCGCTGATCTTCTCCATTGCCATGATCTGGGTGCCCAGCGATCAGATCCTTCGCGTCACCGGGCATTCCGGGTCGGTGGCCCAGCTCACCTTGCATCGCCCGCTTCTGGCGGTGATGTTGGCCCGCTTTGGCGGGCTCGCGCTCACGCTCGCCGGCGCGTTATTCCTGATCGCGGTGCGGCTGGCCGGCGGCGCCGTTGCCGCATTCTTTGAGCACATTCTCCGGCCTGTCTCGCAGCACCTGGCGCAATCCGTCGGCAACAAGGTGCGCGCCTTTCACGCCGGTCTCGACATTATGCGCTCCTTCTCTGATTTCGCGGCCACGGCCTCGCTTTCCCTAGGCATGTGGATCGTGATCGCGCTCGCCTATCTGGAGACAATCCACGCTTTCGTCGCTAGCCCGGAGCTGTCCTCCATCAGCGTACCCAAGTGCGTGCTGCTCATGATCGCCAGCGGCAGTGTGAGCATCTTCCAGCTCCCCGTGCTGGGATGGTTCTCGCAGATCGGCCTTGTAGCCGTGGCGATCATCGCTTTACTGGGAGCATCGCCTGAAGCAGCTACAGCCTGCGCTGCCGTGCTGCTGCTGGTCACTTTTATCAGCATCATTCCCATCGGCCTCACCTGGGCGCAAATCGACCATATAAGCCTGCGCAAGGTCGCCGTGGAAAGCGAACGCGCGGAAGAGGAGTTGGCGGTGAAAGACCCCACGCCGGATTCGACCGGCGCATCCAGGTAGACCCTGCGCGCTGCCTGCGTTCAGGCGGGGCCGATGTCTTCCTGATTGAAGTAGGCGCGTGCTTCGCGCCCCAGCAGGATATAAGCAAAGAACACAAACAGCGCTGCGTGAAAGACCAGCTTGCCCACCGGATCGCGAACGCTGATGGCCACATGAAAGGCCATCCATAGCAGCGCCAGCCAGCGCGCCCAGTTCTGGCCTTGCAGCAGATACAGGCCGGCAATCACGGCCAGCACTCCCACCATGCAAATCCCCACGGCCACGGCCCACGTAGGCGGATGGGCGCGGAATTCCAGAATGTGCAGACCGGTGCTCACCACGCCCACCAGAATAAAAAGCACGCCGACGAGGGTCACAGGAATGGGTCGTTTCATCATGGTGAGATCACTAGGATACAGGCTTGCGGGCGGGAAGGGAAAAAATCAGCAGCCTCCGCCGCCTTTTTTCCTCCTGCCGCGCGTTATCTGGCGTGCGGCGGAATCGCGGCCTCTGCCGCTCTGCTCTCCTCCGGTTCGAGCGAGTAGCGGATGGTGTCCGGCCCCACTGCGCCGCCGGTCATCAGCATGCTCATCGCCTGTTCCATGGTCAGGTTGGTCTCGATCACGCGCGAGAGCGGCAGCACCTGCAGAAACGCCGAGGTCGGGTTGATGGCGTTCGGCAGCAGCACCGAGGCCAGCAGCTCGCCCGTGGTCGAATCCGTAAGCGTGCGCGTCAGGAAGCCGATGCTCTTCTGTCCCTCGATGGGAAAATCCACCAGCACCACGCGCTGGCTCGAGGGCTTCCTGGCCATCATGGTGTCAATGAGCTGACGCACCGACGTGTATACCTTGGCCACGAACGGCAGCTTTTCGAGAGCCGACTCGAACAGATCGAAGGCCTCGCGGCCCACTACGAGCGAAGTCACCCGGCCCACCACGTACAGCACCACCAGCGTGAGCACAATGGCCAGCACCGACTGCAGAAATGGACTGCCAAACCGGCCCATGGGAAGTACCGTGCTCAGCAGCCGCACAATAGGCAACCCCGCTTTGGCCAGTGAGGTGAGCAGAAAACTGAAGATCAGGTAGGTGACAAACAGCGGGCCGACGGTGATGATGCCAGCAAGGATACTGCGCTGAATGCTTCGGAGTGGCCGGGAGAATACGTGTTTCACGCGCGGCTCCTTCCCAAGAGGATACGCGAGGCCGCGGCCCCACTGCCTTGCCCGATCCCGCCTCGTTAGAATGAAATTGGAACCAACCCATGGGCGAACCCGAAAACCCCGGGCACGAAGTTGCTGAAGAACCTGTGCGCGCTGCCGTTCACAGGCCGGCTCCGCATGCAACCGCGCAGGACGCGCCCGTAACCGCTCAGGCGCCGCATCCAAGCCGGGCCTTCGCGCCGGCAAGCCAGACCCATGAGCCGCAGCTGCTGCGCCCAACCGGCATGCAGCGGGCCATGCAAGGCCTGCGCATCGCCCTGCCTATTGTGCGCAAGGTTCTACCCCTGCTCGAGGGCCAGGTCTTTACTACGCTCTCGAATCTTCTGGCGCCCCAACCCGCGCCCCCGCCCGCCGACCTTTCGCCTCTCGAGGGCAGCCTCGCTGACCTCAAAACCCGTCACATGGAGCTGTTCAACAGGCTGGGCGAGCAAAACGCCGCCCTCAAGCGGTTGGCCGAGCGTCTGGACCAGGTGCAGGAAGCGGCCGACCGCAATGCATTGGAACAAAAGGAGCTACGCGACGGCCTCCGATCCGTCGGCCGCAAAGCCAATCTGATTGCCATTGTCGCCCTTTGCCTGCTCGCGCTGTCCCTGGCGGCCAACGTCTTCCTGTTCATGCACTTCCAAAGGGTTCTCCGCTAGCCCCTCCGGCGAATCGCGGAAAACGCGTGCCCACCCGCGGCCACGCTGCGGCGGTCGTTAAGCTCGATTCGCCCAGGAATTGGGTGTCCTTTGATAGGGTCAATTGCAGTTTTTATTTGACAAACATAACTTTACTAAGGTTTGCTTACTTTAGCTAACTTTCTGGTCGTGAGGCTTGCCAGTCGTATTTTTGGCGGGCTAGTATTCCCCCTAGCTTGAACCCGCTACTTATCGCAATACCGGCTTAAGACCAACCTATGCGTGCAGTTGTTTCCAGCTTCCCAGAGCTTCACCAACCAGCGGCGCTTGCCGGCAGAAGCGCTTGCGAATGGAGTGTCTCGTCATGGCATGGTATGCCTACTGCATTGGAGAAAAACAAGCATTTCCTGAATTAGCGCGCCATCGCAAACCAGTCCCGATGGAGTCAGTTTTAGGAGTAAGTGGAAATCAAGTATTCTTATATCCAGCCAGCGACCTCGCCGTTATCGTCAGCGAGCACAATCCCCAGGAAGCTCTTAGTCAAAAGTCGGGCGTCGATCATGCACGCGTCATCGCCGACTGTTTCCAGCACTCCACCGTACTTCCCTTCCGTTTCGGAACCATCTTCTCCGACGATGAGGCCCTGCGCAAATCCGTCCGCTCCAACCAGCGCCAGTTCCTCGGCAACATCGACAAGCTGCGCGGCAAGACCGAGATGCACCTCAAGATCTTCGTCGACGACTGCTGCGGCAAGGAAATCGACCGGCACTTCGCCTCGACCGAGAGCGTGGGCCGCGAATACCTGAGCAATCTGCGCGAGAATGCGGCGCGCACGCGCGAGCGCCAGACCCGCGCTCGCGCCGTCAGCTTCCAGATGCACCGGCTCTTCATGCCGCTCGACGAGGAAGTGAGCTGCCGGCTCACCGAGAATGGCAAGATGGTTCTCGATATCGCCCACCTCATCGAGCGCAAATGCGTGGAGCGCTACCAGAACAAATTCTCCTCCACCAGCGCCATGATGAAGGAGTGCCACTTGCAGCTCTCCGGCCCCTGGCCCCCGTACCATTTCGTTCACCGGCTCACGCGCGGCACGCACGCGCCCGCTGCGGCGGCCGCCGAGAAAACCGCCGTTGCGCCGGCCCTGCAACCCGCTATGGCTTGATTCATTTGCTCTCGGGCGTAACTCGGCCCTTGGCTCTTTCCACGCGTTGCAACAAAAAGCTCCCGCTTTCGGCGGGAGCTTTTTGTTTATACATGCGATGCGCGAATCTGCCGCACCGCAGGTGCCTCAGTCGTAGTAATCGAGGCCCAGGTGCGTGATCAAGTCGTGGCCCATGATGTGGCGCAGCGTGTTCTTGAGCTTCATCGACTGGATGAACAGATCGTGCTCCGGATACAGCCCCTCGGCCGTCTGCGGCGACTTTAAGTAGAAGCTCAGCCACTCCTGGATGCCGATGGAGCGCAGCCCCGGCGTGCGCTTGGCCAGATCGAGAAAGAGCACCAGGTCGAGCGCGATGGGCGCAGCCAAAATCGAATCGCGGCAGAGGAAGTTCACCTTCACCTGCATGGGATAGCCCAGCCAGCCGAAGATGTCGATGTTGTCCCACGCCTCTTTCTCGTCGCCGCGCGGCGGGTAATAGTTGATGCGGATTTTGTGGTAGAGCTTCTTGTAAAGATCGGGATAGAGTTCCGGCTGGAAGATGTATTCAAGCGAACCCAGCTTCGATTCTTCTTTGGTCTTGAAGCTTTCGGGATCGTCCAGCACCTCGCCGTCGCGGTTGCCCAGGATGTTGGTCGAGAACCATCCCTGCACGCCCAGCATGCGCGCCTTGAAGGCCGGCGCCAATACCGTCTTCATGAACGTCTGCCCGGTCTTGAAGTCCTTGCCGCAGATGGGCGCCGCGTTCTTCTTCGAGAGGCACACCATGGCGGGAATGTCCACGGTGAGGTTGGGTGCGCCGTTGGCAAACGGTACGCCTTCTTTCAAGGCAGCGTAGGCGTAGATCTGCGAAGGCGCGATGCCGGCGTCGTTGGCGAGCAGCCCCTTCTCGAAATTCTCCACGCTCTTGTGCACGGCCGAGGGCTCCATGAAAATTTCGGTCGACCCGCACCAGATCATCACCACGCGTTCCACCGTCTTCTTGAAGGCGCGAATGTCCTCGATCAGCTGATCGGCCAGCTCGCGCTTGCTCTTGCCCTTTTTCACGTAGGTGCCGTTGAGCCGCTTCACGTAGAACTGGTCGAAGACCGCGGGCATGGGCTTGATGGCTTCGAGATGCGGCTTCAATTTCCCCAGCGTCTCCTTGTCCAGCACCGCTGCGTGCGCCGCGGATTCATACACGTTGTCCTCAAAGATGTCCCAGCCGGTGAAAACGATGTCCTTCAAGTCCGCCAGGGGAACAAAGTCGCGGATAAGCGGAGAATTGTTGTCTGTCCGTTTGCCCAGCCGGATGGTGCCCATCTGCGTCAGCGAGCCGATGGGCTTGGCCAGCCCGCGCCGCACCGCTTCCACGCCCGCAATCATGGTGGTGGCCACGGCGCCCAGTCCCACCACCATCACGCCCAGCTTGCCCCTGGCGGGCGCAACGCTCTCTGCCGCAGGGCTGCTTCTCTCTTCAGTCGCCATTGCTTTTCTTAACGCTCCTTTGCTTGTCGTGTTTGAATCTCGTTCCCGCCGGTCTTCGCGCCCTGGTTGCGGTCGACTCTCATGCCGCGTCCAGGGCCCGCTTGCGATTTAAATGCGTCCATACGAACCACGCCAACGCGGCCACGAGCGCCAGCTCAACGGCGAGGTGAAAGCGATGAAACCACGCTTCAAAACGCGGATCGGAGTTCCACTTCTGGCCCAGCTTCATGCCCGCCCAGGCCAGGCAAAAATACCAGACCGATGAACCCACGGAAGTATAAATGTGAAAGCGCAGGCGCGGCATTTTACCGATGCCGGCAGGGAAGGCGACAAAGGTTTGCACCACCGGCAGCATGCGCCCAATGAGAATGGCGATCGATCCGTAGCGCTCGAAGAAGTACGTCATGCGGTCCAGATCGTGATGACTCATCAGCACCCAGGTGCCGTAGCGCTCCACCAGCGGCCGCCCACCTTTGGCGCCGATCCAATACGCAATCGCCGAACCAATGTTGCAACCCGCTGCTCCTGCCATCACCGCCAGAAGCAGGTGAAATCGTCCCAGGTATACCAGATAGCCGGAGAACGGCATAATGAGTTCGGAGGGGATGGGAACGCCGCACGAATTCATCACAATGAGCGCAACGATGCCTCCGTAGCCGCCTACGCTGATGACATGCACCACAAAATGAAATAAGAGCGCGACGATCTTCTCATTCATGCGCCTTCTCAGTATAAAGGCCGGCGGAGAGCCGATCGGCCGCCAGGGGCGCGCAGCCGAGCAATCTTGCGCTGCACACGTCTGCAACTCTCGTTTGTTAGGATGAGTGTGTTCATGGGGCGCCCCACAGTCGGGGTTCCCGCAGACGCGTCTTGGTCTGCGGGGTCATCGCTCGCCGCATTTTTTTTGCTGCGAGGGAGGGCTGCGCCAAGGAGGCTGCGTGTCCGACTTTCCGCCTGTTCCGCTCACTCTCGAAGGCGCGAGTGTTCTGCACCAGTTCTTCCGTTTCGACTGGAAGGCGTGGCGCGCGGCCGCAGCCCAGGAACGCGAGCGCATGGCCATGGAGTTTACAGAGGCGCTGAAAGAGCTGGAGCGCGCAAGCCTCGACGCACCAGTGCGCACAGCACTTTATTCCCAGCTCGGCCACAAGGGCGACCTGATGCTGATTCATTTTCGTGAATCGCTGGAAGCGCTGAACCAGGTGGAGCTTGATCTTGCGCAGGAACCGCTTTCTGATTTTTTTGAACAGCGCCACTCCTACGTCTCCGTAGTCGAGCTCGGCCTCTACGAGTCCACGCGCAAAACCTACGAGGCCGCCGCGGCCAAGGGTTTCGCCGCGCACTCGCCCGAGTGGAACGCGGAAATCGCCGCGTCGCTCAAGCGCAGCGCCGAGGCCATGAAGCCGCGTCTCTGGCCCGCCATCCCGGACACAAAGTATCTCTGCTTCTATCCCATGGACCGCAAGCGCGGCGAAGGGGTCAACTGGTACTCCGTGCCTTTTGCAGAAAGGCAGCGCATGATGCACGAGCACGGGCTGATCGGTAGACGATATGGCGAGCAGGTCAAGCAGATCATCACCGGCTCGATTGGGTTGGACGATTGGGAGTGGGGTGTCGACCTCTTCGCCGACGATCCCGTGGTGTTCAAGAAGCTCATCTACGAGATGCGCTTCGACGAAGTCAGCGCCGTCTACGCGCTCTTCGGGCAGTTTTATATCGGGGTGCGGCTGGCGGTGGAGAAGCTGAGTGGCTGGCTCGGCGGGATGCTCGAAGCTGAGGAACCGAACTAGACGCTCCGCCGATTCAATGCGAATCGCAGCCCAGAGCAAACCGCAGCGCGACGCAAATTTCATTCATGCGCGAAGGGTACAATTGCGCCACGCGCTTTCCCAGGCGATCCTTCGCTACCGTCACGGCGTTGTGCAGGTTCACGGCGCACGGCGTCTTCATGCCGTCATCGCTGCCGAGAGCAACTTCGGAGGGAACACCGCGGATGGTTGACGTAATGGGCGCGACGGTCACGTTGGCCAGGTAGGCAATCGCGCTGTCGCGAGTGAGTACCAGGACCGGCCGCTCCTTGTCGGGCGGCGCGAATCGATAAAGACGCACATCCCCGCGCATTATTCTTCCCGCCACGCTGCCTCAGCTTCCCAGCCCCTTTCCTCTTCGCTGGTGTGCGGCTGTCTCGCATAGCCCTCACGGTCGCGCTCTTCTTTGGCTCGTATTTCCAGTCGCCGCAGGTGCTCTCGCAGCGCGTCGCGCACCAGCGCGGAACGGTTGGCCTTCAACCGGCGCGCGGCCCGGTCGGCAGCCGCCAGCAGCTTTTTGTCGAGAACGATCTGGATGGTTTCCATATGTGGAGTTTATTCAACAATCGACTCCACAGTCAACTCCAGGGAGACATTTGATCGAATCCGCGGCCTTGGACGGTAAGGCATTTTTGCCTTACAATGGATCCGAGGAATATTATGGCCACGCTCACCGTTACCGCCAAAGGCCAGATCACGCTCAAGCAGGAACTGTTGCGGCATTTGAAGGTCTCACCGGGCCAGAAGGTTCAAGTTGATAAGCTGCCGGATGGACGGCTTATGGTGAAGCCCGCTCAAAAAAGACACTCTATCGAAGGGTTCAGTGGCTTTCTGGCGAAAAAGGGTGCTCCACGGCTCACAATCGCCCAGATTAAGAAAATCACTGAAGATGCCTGGGCAGGCAAGCGATGAAGATCGTCACGGACACGAATGTGCTTCTGCGCGATGCTCTGCACGACAATTCTCCCCAGGCTCGTTTGGCCGCAGAGGCTCTGAGAAGCGCTGAGCTTGTCGCCATACCGGTGTCCGTTTTTTGCGAATTTGTCTGGGTTCTCAGGCAGGGTTATAAGAAGTCAGCGGCAGAGGTGGCGGAAGCAATTCGATTTTTGATCGATAGCGAGAATGTTGTCACGGACCGAGCCACGGTAGAGGCCGGATTGGAAATTCTCGACGAGGGTGGCGACTTTGCCGATGGCGCCATCGCCTACGAGGGTCAATGGCTGGGCGCCGAAGAGTTCGTCAGTTTCGACAAGCAGGCCGTTAGGCTTCTCAAGTCCCAAGGTATACGCGCCAGACTTCTTTCCTGAATCCATGGCAAAGAAATCGAGTGTCCGCAAAACGCCAGTGAAGTCCGCAAGAGGCCCGCTCGCGCCCCGTCGTTCGAGTGAAGCCCGCGTCGCCGCCATCCTCAAGGCGCTCGACGAGGCCTACCCCGACGCCGAATGCGCGCTCGATTACCGCACACCGTGGGAGCTGCTGGTGGCGACCATCCTTTCCGCGCAATGCACCGATGTGCGCGTGAATATGGTCACGCCGGAATTATTCAAGCGCTTCCCTACCCCCGCGGCCATGACCAAGGCCACGCAGTCGGACCTCGAAGCGCTCATCAAGACCACCGGCTTCTTCCGCAACAAAGCGAAGTCGATCCTGGGCGCGGCCAAAAAAATCACCGGCGACTTCGGCGGCAAGGTGCCGGAGACGCTCGCCGAGTTGATCACCATTCCTGGCGCCGCGCGCAAAACCGCCAACGTGGTCCTCGGCGTGAGCTTCGGCAAGGCCGAGGGCGTGGTTGTCGATACGCACGTCTTCCGCATTGCGCGCCGCCTGGAGCTGGCCAAAGGCGACACCCCGCAAAAAGTCGAGCAGGAACTGATGCGGGTGCTTCCCCGCGATCACTGGATCCGCTTTTCGCACCAGATCATTCACCACGGCCGCAAAGTCTGCCTCGCGCGCAATCCGAAATGCCGCGAGTGCGCTCTCGAGACGCTCTGCCGCTCGAAGGACAAGACGTGGGAGTCGTGAGAAGCGGGGTTAGCGGAGTTGGCAGGGACGGCGCTCGCAGCCCGTGCGTCGCTTAGATTGCCGACGGAGCCGGGTACGCGGGCACAGGCAGATCGAGCACCCGCGAAAATTCCGCAATTTTTACCCAGTAGATGACCCACAAAATGAAAGCGGCGGGACCGGCAAGAAGGTTGAGGAGAGGAACGACGCTGCAGCAGCCGCAGATGCACATGGCCATGCCGATGCTCTGCCCGGGGAGTGGATCGGGGCTCGGGATCCCCCGGCGCCGGAACTCATTGCCGAGCGACTTGGCGAGCGCCATCACCACAAAGAAACTCCAGATCAGATGGAAAATCGGCACAAGAAGCAGCCAGACCATCCCCGGGTCCATGGTTCTTGCGCCCGGTGCACACTTGGTCAGCGCGTTTTGCAATGTGATGAGATAGAAGATCGCCGGAACCAGAATCAAGCTGCCGAGAAGGAAAACGAGAACCATCAGGTGTGTGGGTTGAAGCAGGTCGCCCATTTTCCCTCCTCGAAGTCCGGCAATTCCGCGGGTTGAGGCGGATTTTAGACTGCAGCGGGCGACGGCGTCCACCGGAAAACAGCCGGCCGGCGCGCTCGAAAAGAATCTATCCGCGAAGAAGGCTCGCCGCTGCTTGCACCAGCCCCGCAATATCCGACCGCGTTGCCTCGGCTGCCGGTTCCCATCCCTGCTCGCGCAGCGTGGCGCTGGTAATCGGCCCGATGGAGATGGCCTGGACACCCGCGAGCGGAAACGCAATCCCCGCCTTCTCCGCCGCCTCTTTCAAATGCGTCACGCTCGACGAACTGGTGAACGTGGCCGCGTCAATTTTTTCTTCGAGCGCCACGCGCAGTTTCTTCGGAGCGTCCTCGGGCAACACGTTGCGATACGCGTCGACCACATCGACGTGCGCGCCGGCCATGCGTAGGGCATCGGGAATCAGGTCACGCGCCATCTCCGCCCGCGCCAGCAAGACTCTCTGGCCTGCGGCTCTTGCGGCAAAAACCTGAACCAAAGATTCAGAAATGTAGTTCTCGGGAACCAGCGCCACGGCGAACCCGGCATTCCGCGCCGTTGCCGCCGTGGCTTCGCCCACGGCAGCGACCTGCGGCATCGCGGCTTTCTCAAAAGAAATCCCAAGCGCAGCCGAGCGTTCCACCAGGGCGCGCACCGTATTCGCGCTGGTAAAGATCAACCAGCCGTACGCCGCGAGCCCGCGCAGAGCCGCATCCAAGGCGTCATAACTCCTGGGCGGCCGAATCTCGAGCACGGGCACATCCACCGGCTCCGCACCCAGCGCGCACAACGCTTCACTCAATTTCGAAGCCTGCCCTGCGGCCCGCGTGACGAGAACGCGCTTTCCCTCGAGCACGCGCCGGCCGGTGAGAGGGAGATCGGCCGGCGGCCCACTCATGGCGCGCCGCCCGGCTCGCCAGCGAGCAGCGGACCGGCGCCCGACTGCAGCAGCATCTTGGCCGCGTGCCGGCCGAAGGCTATGGGATCGTCGTGATCGCGCGTCTTCTGCCAGTGCACGCGCACCACTTCGCCTGTCTCCGCTGACGCCACCACGGCAAAAATCTCGTCCTGCGGCTTGTGGTGCTGCGTGAACTTCAGCCGGCAATGCACGCCGATGGGCACCTGGCATCCGCCGCCCAGGCTGGCCAGCGCCGCGCGCTCGGCCGTCACCGCAAAGCGCGTGTCCGCATGATCCAGAAACGCAACAGCGGCGATGGTGGCCGCATCGTCCCGGCGCGTCTCGATGGCCAGCGCGCCCTGTCCGGCCGCCGGACAAAAATCCTTGGGCTCGAAGCGCTCGCGCAGCCAGTCGGTCTTGCCCAGCCGCTCCAGACCCGCCGCGGCGAGCAGGATTGCATCCACTTCGCCGTCAGCCAGCTTGCGCAGCCGCGTGTCCACATTGCCGCGAAATTCCACAATCTCGATATCCGGACGCAGCGCGTGCAACTGCGCCCGGCGCCGCGCGCTGCTGGTGCCCACGCGCGCGCTCTTGGGCAACGCAGCCAGGTTTGCATATTTGCTTGACACCAGCGCATCGCGCGCATCCGCGCGCACCGGCGTGGCGGCCAGCGCAAAACCCTCGGGCAGCTCCGTGGGCAAATCCTTGAGCGAGTGCACGGCCAGGTCGACGCGCCCACGCGCGAGCGCCTCTTCAATTTCCTTGGTGAACATGCCCTTCGCGCCCACGGCAGCAAAAGCCACATCCTGCGCGCGGTCGCCGGTGGTCTTAATGATCACGATCTCGACTTCGTGCCCCTGCTCGCGCAGCAGAGACGCCACGTGGTTGGCCTGCCACAGCGCAAGTTGCGACCCGCGGCTGCCGATGCGCAGCTTCATCGGCGCGCCTCCAACCTGGCTTTCCCTTGCGGAAGGCCCTCAAACACCCGTGCGTTGCTCAGGGGCTTGGCCTCTCCGGCTTCGCCGCGGCCGCTCGCCGGCCCCGGCTGCTCCCGATTTGCCTCGAGCGGATCGGCTTGCGCCATTTCGGATTGGGCCGTCTCCGTTTGTTCCGCCTCGCTGGCCGCCTCCGCCGTCACCTGCCACTCCGCGCACAGCACGTCCAGCCGCGCCGCATCGCCCTCGCGCGCCGCCTGCTTGAGCGCCTGCATCGGCGGATGCAGAAACTTGTTCACCAGGCCGCGCGTCAGCGCGTCCACTGCCTCTCTTTGCTCGGCGCTCAATCCGCTCAGGCGCGCGTTATGCCGGTCGATCTCCGCCTGCCGCATCTCTTCGCCGCGGCGCTGCAGCGCCACGATCGCCGGCGCCACGTCCACCGCGCGCTGCCGCTGCCGGAACCGCTCCACTTCGGCGGCAACGATCGCCTCCGCATCCACGGCCGCGCGGCTGCGCCCCTCCATGTGCGCCGAGGCCACATGCTGCAGGTCGTCGATATCGTAGACAAAGATCCCGTCGAGCCGGTTCATCTCCGGGTCCACGTCGCGCGGTACGGCAATATCGACAAAAAACATGGGCCGGTTTTTGCGCTTGTGCAGGAAAGCCTGCCCATGCTCGCGGCGAAAGATGGGGTGCGGCGCGCCCGTGGATGTGATCACGATGTCGGCGCGGCTCGCGGCTTCATGCAGCTGGGCAAAGTCGATCACCTCTGGCGGCGTGCTCAACCCGAACCCCTCCGCCATGCGCCGGGCGCGCTCCCGCGTCCGGTTGGTCACCAGGATGGCGCCTGCGCCCTGCTCCACCAGGTGCCGAGCCGCGAGCTCGCTCATCTTGCCCGCGCCCACCAGGAACACCGTGCGCCCTTCGAGAGAGCCGAAAATTTTGCGTGCCATTTCCACGGCCACGCTGGCCACCGAGACCGAGCTCGACCCGATCTCCGTCTCCGTCCGGGCGCGCTTGGCCGCGGCAAACGCGCTCTGCAGCAGATGCTCCAGCGCCGACCCAACCGTGCCCGTGGCGCGCGCCACGGCGAAGGCTTCTTTCACCTGGCCCAGAATCTGCGGCTCGCCCACCACCATGGAGTCCAAACTCGCGGCCATGCGGAACAGATGGCTCACCGCCTCGCGGTCGCGGTAAGCGCAGAGGTGCGGCTTGAGTTCCATGGGATCGATCGCGAAAAACTCCGCGAAAAATGCCCCCAGCTTATCGTCCGCCGCGCCCGCGTCTTCCATGGCCGCCAGCAGCTCCACGCGGTTGCAGGTGGAAACAATCAGGCACTCGCTCACACCGGGCATGCGCTGCAGCATGCGCAGCGCCCGGGGAAGCTCCTCGCGGCCAATGGCAATGCGTTCGCGCAGCGCGATGGGCGCGGTGCGGTGGTTCACGCCAAGGATTGCGAGTGTCATTGCGGACCGAACCTGTGCACCTGGCTGAAGAAGTTCACCGCCCACACCGCCATCATGGCCACCAGCGAAGCGCCGGAAACATAGGCGGCCTTGCGTCCACGCAGACCCGCGCCGCGCCGGAGCAGAAGAAGCATGACGTAAACGCCCCACATGACAAACGAGGCAATGATGTTGGGATCGAGAAAATAGGAAGCGCCGAGCGAGCTCTCCTGCACCAGAACCGATCCGATAAGCAGGCCGGCGGTCATGCAGGGAAAACCGAATTCGAGCGTGGCCTGGGCCACGCGTTCTAGCGTGTCCAGCGGCGGCAGCCAGTCCAGCGGTCCCCATTTGCTGTGCCTTCCCGGCTTCGGTTTCGACTTGATGCGGTGCTCCTGCACCAGGTAGAGCAGCGAAGACAACAGGCTGAAGCAGAGAGCGGCATAGGCCAGCAGCAGAGCCACAATGTGCGCCACCAGCCAGATATCGTAGACGCCTTTACTCGGGAATTGATAACGGTCCGGCCCCAGCGAGGGGATAAAGACCAGGAAGAAACTCGCCGGCAGGGCGAAGATTCCCAGGGAGAGAAAGTCGTAGAGCCACCAGACAAGGAAAAACAGGCCGGCGACGGCGAAGCCGAGCAGCGACTCGATTTCACGCACGCCTGCGGGCACGAAGCGGTGCGCCGCCGCCAGCATCTCCACCACGCTGACGAAGTGGAAGAAAAAAGCCAGGCCGCCCAGGTGCACGCAGGCCTTGCGCCAGCGTTCGCGGTTGCCCAGCACGGCGGGAAACACGGCCACGCCCGCCGCTGCATAGAGAATCGCCGCCACTCGGATCCACAGCAAGTCCATGCTCTAAACACCATAAGGTGTTCAGGATCAGTATACTGTGATCCAAATCACCAGGTGGTAGGCGCTGAACGCGCTGTGACCCGGCGGGCCAGGTTGGTCGTGCCTGGGGTCTGATAAACCCAAGGGCAAGCAGATATTTTAATTATCCCGGGCTCACTCCCTCCGTCTCGATATGAATATGTTCAATAGCAACGGCATTGCCGTTCCCGCCCAGATTGGGCAGGGTCGAATACCCGGAGATCCAGCTCTTCGCGAGCTTGTAGCGCGCCATTCGCTGGCCCGTGGGCTGGTACAGCTCGAGATACAAATCCTTGCGGAAATTCGCCAGCGGAACCTCTCCGGCCAGCCCAGACCCCGCCAGGCTTTTCACCTTATTCACCCAGTTTTGAAACGACGAATCGCCGATCACGCCGCGCTTGAGGGTGATCGATGTGTATTTCGATCTCCCCGGCATTTTTCGTATCCAGAGCGGGTCGCTGCCCGCGCGATAATCGACGGGGGAAGAATCGAGGGCCAGTCCCGGAATCTGCGCCTGGCTGGAGGCGCTTTCCGCGCCCAGCACCGTCCTCCCATCGGCAACCAGCCGAAACTTGAAATTCTTGTAGGGATCCAGCCGTTGCGGATTAGCAAGCATCGTGCGCCTCCTTTGCCCGCAATTCCCTTGTTGCGTTGAAAGACGGCCTTATTATACGCCGGACGTGGGCGACCGCTTGAATCTTTCCTGACCCTTGTTTCGGTTGATCCCGCGGTCCCATTTTCCCTTGGTCCCTCGGTCCCTCGATCCCTTGTTCCCTGCCTTCAGTGCTTCACCCACCCGTGCATCCCGGCCTCAAAGCTGCGCCGGTCCAGCCGCGGCAACAGGCGCGCCACTTTGTGGGGAAACAGCGGGTGGTGCCGCGCGGCGATGAGCAGCTCAGGCACGCACCAGACGTCGTCTTCTGCGGTCATCCAGTGCAGGCGGTCGAGGCGCGCCAGGTTTACCGGCCCGGCCCAGGCGCGCAGCGTGCGCTCGCCGCGCAGGTTGTAGTAGTGGTCGAAGTAGCTGACGGCGAGCTCGCGCAGGGTGCGGTAGACGGGCGCGCGAAAGCGCAGCCCGGCAAAGTTCGACTTGGCGATGCCGCCCCAAAGCCCGCGCTCACGATAGAGAGCGACCACGTGATCGTCGTCGCGCACCGCTTCGAGATCCATGAGCAGCGGAGGGTAGCCATTCACGCGCAGAGCCGCCGCGGCCACCAGCGCCCCTTCCAGGCAGTGCCCTTTGCGCTCGCGCAGCGCGCGCTCAGGTGACCACGCCGTGTCGGCGTACTGGTAGGCCAGCGCGTCGATAAAACGCTGAATGCGCGCGGGCGTCTTGAGCGCGCGCAGGGTGCGCAGATTTTCCGGCGAAAGACCGAAGTCCGCGCGCTGGCCGCGCCGCATTCCGTTCTTCCGTTGTCCTCCGCCCTTCAAAGGCAAATCCGAATCTCCCTCACGGAATCCCGGAGATTATACAGAATTGCGTCTGCAGCGCAGAGGACGGGCCGCGCACCCCCGGCGCCGGCAACTATTGCTTGTGCGCGGTAAGCGTTTCCGTTCGGTTGGTGCGCGGGTCGGTGTCGACAATGGTCATGGTCTTGCCGTTCGCCGTTATCTTGGAAACGTCGATCACGGTGCCGTCGCGCTTCTCTGTTTGTTCGATGGTGTGCGCGTCGATCTTCTTGAGGGATACAGTATCGAAGACATACGAGCCCTTTGCGGGAAAGTCGCCGCCATCCAGCTTGGCCGTGTACGTCTCGCCGCTCGGCTCTGACATGGTGAGTTCGTCGCCATTGAGCTTGTACGTGGTCGTCAGACCATTGGCGCTGCCGGTCTCTTTCTCCACAATCCAGTTGCCGGAGGTTGCGTGCACGCCGGAGGGCGCGATCCCGGCGCGCTTGCCCGTCGCTTCGAACGTCTCCGTCTCACTGCCGTCAGCGGGGTGAACGGTGGTCTTGACGGTGAGAACCTTGCCGTCAGCGGAGACCGTACGGGTTTGCTCATAGTCCACCTTGCCCGCCTTCTTGGCGACGACCGAGAGGGTGTGCGGATCGACGACGGTGACGCTGAGCGAGTCGTAGGATTGGCCCGTAACGGGGTGGTCCTGCCCATCGGCTTGCACATCGACGGGCGACGCGCACGTGATGCAGTGATACCACCCCTCGCTGAGATAGAAGCCGACGGGCTTGGGGCTGAATTTTGCCTGCGCCAAGTCGGTGCGCCAGGTGCCGTCAAAGGGAGATTGCGCGCAGGAGGCCGTAGCTGCCCACGCGGCCGCGCTGAAGACCAGCGCACAACGAATGAACCAAAGCGATGTTTTCATCTGGGTAACCCTCCACTGAGGAATTGGCGTTCGGCGCTCCGTGAACAGAGCACAGTCTTCGAGGCATTCCGGAGGCCGCACCGATTGTAAACCCTTGCACCCGGAGCCCTGCTTCCATTTGAGTTCTTGTTCCGGTGCTGCCTATTCCTGACCGCGCTGCAGCCGCTCGCGTTAATCTGGAAAGCAGCGTGACCCCGCTCCACACCCAGGTCGGCCCGAACCCCGCAGGCGATTCGCCCCCGCTCTCGATCAATGAGCGCGCTACGACCAGCCCCGCTCCTCCGCAAGCGGAGAAAGCCGCCGCTGACCTCACTTCTTTTATTCACCCCGCAGGGACCCCGTTTACCCACCCCACGGATCCCGGCTCTGCGAGCCACCCATCCTCCACCCCAACGAGCACCAATCGCTCGTCGGGGACCCCGGACTCCGCGGGGACCCCGTTTACCCACCCCGCGGATAAAGACCCATCCTCCACCCCAACGAGCACCAATCGCTCGTCGGGGACCCCGGACTCCGCGGGGACCCCGTTTATGCGCCAGTGGGCCGCGGCCAAGCGTGAGCATCCCGATGCCCTGCTCTTTTTCCGCATGGGCGATTTCTACGAGCTGTTTTACGATGACGCCGCGACAGCGAGCCGCGAGCTCGAGCTCACCCTCACTGCGCGCGACCGCGACCGCCGCATTCCCATGTGCGGGGTCCCCTTCCACGCCGTGGAGAGCTATTTGGCGCGGCTGCTGCGCAAGGGCTACCGCATCGCGCTCTGCGACCAGATGGAAGACCCGAAGCTGGCTAAAAAGCTGGTTCGCCGCGACGTGACGCGCGTGCTCACGCCGGGCACGGCCATGGATGCGGGCCTAGGCCAGGAGCAAAACAACTTTCTCGCTGCCTTCTTTGCGTCAGGGACGACGGCCGCGCTTATCTGCGGTCTCGCCCTGCTCGATGTTTCGACGGGGGAGTTCCGCACGGCGGAGTTTTGCGGCCCCGATGCGCGGGAACAGGCAGTAGACGCGCTGCTGATGGCCGCGCCCAGCGAGGTTCTCGCCGGCGCGAGCGCCGAGCTGCCCGCGGCGCTCGAAAAAATTCCCGCGCGCACGCGCGTCGAAGACTGGGTGTGGACGCGCGACTACGCCGTTCCCCTGGTCGAACGGCAGCTCAACGTGCGCTCGCTCGAAGGCTTCGGTCTCAACGGCCATGAGTCCGCGGCGATTGCCGCCGGCGCGGTGCTGCACTACGTGCGCGCGACGCAGAAGAACGAGGCTCTGCACATCGACAGCCTGAAGTTCGAGGAGCACTCCACCGCGCTCGAGCTCGACCAGGTAACGGTGCGCAATCTCGAACTGGTCGAGCCGCTTTTTGCCGGCCCCTCGCCGAGTATCGACGACCGGGCCACGCTCTTCGGCACGCTCGACGCCTGCCTCACGCCCATGGGCAAACGCCTGCTGCGCTCAACCATCCTGCGCCCGCTGAACGACGCAAGCGAAATCGAAACGCGCTATGAAGCGGTCGCGGAGGCCCACGGCGACCTGTTGCGCCGCGAAGAAATCCGCCGCGCCTTTGCCGGCATCTTCGATCTGGAGCGGCTGCTGGCGCGGCTTTCGCTTGACTCGGCCGGCCCGCGCGACGTACGCGCCCTGGCCGCCAGCCTGGCGCGCCTGCCCGGCTTGCGCACGGCGCTCGCCGCCATGGCCGCGCCGCGCTGGCGCGCGCTCGCAGGGCAGCTCGACCCGCTTGACGACGTGACCGCGCGCATCGTGCGCACGCTTGTAGCCGACCCGCCGTTGACCCTTGCTGACGGTGGCGCTATCGCGCCCGGCGTCGACGCCGAGCTTGACGATCTGCGCAGCGCATCGAGCTCCGGCCGGCAGGCCATTGCCGCCATCGAAGACCGTGAGCGCCAGCGCACCGGCATCGCTTCGCTCAAAGTCCGCTTCAACACCGTCTTCGGCTATTACATCGAAATCACCAAGGCCAACCTGGCGCTGGCGCCCGCCGACTACGAGCGCAAGCAGACGCTGGTGAATGCCGAGCGCTTCACCACACCCGAGCTCAAGGAATACGAGCGCAAGATTCTCACCGCGCACGACCGCTGCCTCGAGATTGAGAGGCGCCTCTTTGGCGAGCTGCGCAGGTTCGTGCTCGAGAGCGCCGGCCGCATCCGCCGTTCCTCGTCCGCGGTGGCGCAGGCCGACCTGCTTGCCTGCTTTGCGCACCTGGCCGCGGCACGGCGCTACGTGCGGCCGCGGCTCGCGGAGGAGCCGGTGCTCGAAGCGCAGGCGGCCCGCCATCCCGTCATCGAACAGTGGATGGAAGAGACGCGCGAAGGACGATTCATTGCCAACGATCTTTACCTGAGCGCCGCGGAAGATGGCCCGAGCCTGCTACTCATTACCGGCCCCAACATGGGCGGCAAGAGCACCTATCTGCGCCAGGCAGCCGTGCTGGTGCTGATGGCGCAGATGGGCAGCTTTGTGCCCGCCGAAGCGATGCGCTTCGGCCTGGTCGACCGCATCTACACGCGCATCGGCGCCAGCGACAACGTGGCCCGCGGCCGCTCCACCTTCATGGTGGAAATGACGGAGACGGCGACCATCCTCAACACCGCCACGCCGCGCTCGCTCATTCTGCTCGACGAGATGGGCCGAGGCACGGCCACCTTCGATGGCCTTTCGCTGGCCTGGGCCACGGTGGAGTATCTGCACGCGGAGACGCGCGCACGCACGCTCTTCGCCACGCATTATCACGAGCTCACGCTGCTCGCGGAGAAGCTGCCGCGGGTGCGCAATCTGCGCGTGGGCGTGAAGGAGGGTGCGGGCGGCATCGTCTTTCTGCATCACATTGAGCCGGGTGCGGCCAGCAAAAGCTACGGCCTTGAGGTGGCGCGGCTGGCCGGGCTTCCGCCGGCGGTGATCGAGCGCGCGCGGCACGTGCTCAGGCAGCACGAGAAACAGGAGAAACAGAGCGTGCGCGATGAGACCGCTGCCGAACCGCTGCAACTGACCATCTTTACGCCGCTCTCGCAAAGGATCGTGGACCGCATCGAGGCCACGGACGTCAATCAACTCACGCCGCTGCAGGCGCTGAATCTGCTCGAAGAGCTGCAGCAGGAGCTGAAGAAGGGATCGGGATCGTAGGCAATGACGAAAAGCGTGCGCCAGGCTGCGGGCAGTTTGCTGGTGGTGGGACTGGCCCAAAAAGAATTGAGCGCCATGGAGCGCGCGTGGCTCCGCCTCATCCGGCCCGCAGGCATCATTCTCTACCGCAGAAACATTGCCAACGCGCGGCAGACGCGGGCGCTGCTCGACGAAGCCACTTCGTTTTGCACCGCCAACGCAACCCGCTTTGTGGACGTGGAGGGCGGCACCGTGAACCGGCTCGGCGAAGCCCTTGCGCCCATTCCTTCCGCGCAGGCCGTCGGCTTCGCCCAAAAAGAAACGGGAAACAACGATCTGGCGCGCGAGCACGGCGCGTTGATTGCGCAGGCGGTGCGCGCCTTCGGCTTCAACACGGCGCTCGCCCCCATGGTCGATCTCGGCCTGCCGGAATCGGCCGAGGTGATGCAGACGCGCTGCGCCGCGCCCGCGGCCGCGGATGTGGTCGAATACGCGCGCGCCTTTCTGCGCGGGCTCAAAGAAAAAGGGGCGATCGGCTGCGGCAAGCACTTTCCCGGCCTGGGCGGGGGAACGCGCGATTCACATCTTGAAACGCCGGCCATCCGCCGCAGCTGGCAGGACATGTGGCAGGAGGATCTGGAGCCGTATCGCGCGCTCACGGCCGAGATGCCCATCGTGATGATCAATCACGCGGCCTATCCGCTGACGGCCGATCCTTCGCAGCCGGCCAGCGTCTCCAAGTTCTGGATCGAAACCATCCTGAGAAAGCGGATCGGCTATCGCGGCATCATTCTTTCGGACGATCTCGAGATGGGCGGCGTGCTCAAGTTCATGCCCATCCAGCAGGCGGCCGTGGCCGCGGTGCGCGTGGGATCGGATCTCGTGGAAGTCTGCCACCACGCCGAACCCATCATCGAGTCGTATGAGGCCCTGGTCACGGAGGGCGAGCGTTCGGCCGCGTTTCGAAAGCTTCTCTTTGAACGGGCGGCGGAGACGAAGCGGAAAAAGGCACGCGTGTTCCGCGCGCCCATCGCGCCTGCGCTTTCAGAAAAACAATTTGAGGCGCTGCGTGCGCGCGTGCTGCGCTTCGGCGAAAAGATCGCCCAGCTCGAGCCGGGCATCGACACACCCAAAACCGCCATGCCGGTCACCCTGGTGGGCTCGGCATGAAGCCGGAGGCCCGGAAACAGACTTTGACCGTCGCCGGCATGATGAGCGGCACCTCGGCCGACGGGATCGACGTGGCCGTGGTACGGATTGCGCAACCCCACCCTAACCGCAAAAGCAAAAGCGCGGTGAGGGTGGGGCATCCGACTCTACCGAGACTGGCGCTGATTGCGCACCAGCACTTCGCCTTTCCTGAGAAACTGCGCGCACGCATTCTCGCGGCCATGAACGCCAACTCCACGTCCACGCCTGAGCTCGCGCGGCTCCATTGGCGGCTGGGCATCGCCTACGCGGAAGCCGTCGAGAAGACCCTCGAGCATCACAAGCTGAAAGTCGATCTCATCGGCTGTCACGGGCAGACGCTCTATCACCAGCCGATTCCGGATTCCTATGCAGGCCGAAGTTTTGCCTGCACCTGGCAGGCGGGCGAAGCGCAGGTGATTGCCTCGCAGCTGGGCGTGCCCGTAGTGGCGAATTTTCGTCCCGCCGATGTGCTGGCCGGCGGCGAGGGCGCGCCGCTGGTGCCGTTGCTCGACTATGTGCTGTTCGCGCATCCCACGCGCGGCCGCGTGCTGCAGAACATCGGCGGCATCGCGAATCTCACCGCAATTCCCGCCGCAGCGCCGCCGGACGCAGTGCTTGCCTTCGATACCGGTCCGGGCAACATGATTATCGATTGGCTCGCTGCCGAGCTCTTCGGCCGCGCTTACGACAAGGACGGAGCCCTTGCGGCCAGGGGCACCGTACTCCGGCCGGTGCTGGCGCAGGCGCTCGGCAACCCCTACTTCCGGCGCAAGCCGCCGCGCACCGCCGGGCGCGAGCAGTTCGGGCAGGCTTACGCCGCTGAGTTTCTGCAAAGTTGCCGCAAGCACAGCGCGCGCGGCGAAGACGCGCTGGCCACGGCGACGGCGCTCACCGCCGAGAGCATCGCGCAAAGCTTTGGAGGGTTTGTTGCGCCGCGCATGAAGGGGCGCGCCGTGGATTTCATCGTTTCCGGAGGCGGGGCGCGCAATCGCACACTGATGACGATGCTCAAGGAACGGCTTGCGCCCCTGGGTTGCACGCTGGCGACAAGCGCATCCTTCGGCTTGCCCGCCGAAGCCAAGGAGGCAGCGGCCTTTGCGCTGCTCGCCTGGCAAACCTGGCATCACCGTGCCGGCAACCTACCCTCCGCCACAGGCGCCCGGCGCGCTGTGGTGCTGGGCCAGGTGACGTATGTGTAGCCTGGCGCGCGTTTGGCGCAGAAGATTCTTGCTTTCCCCGGTCCCCAAGAGCGAGGGACCGGGGGCACCCGCATTCGCACTCTTTCCGGCCTCAGAAGCGAGACCCTTCGACAGGATCAGGGCAGGCGCGGGGGCACCCGGCTTGTCTTTTCTGCTTGCCGCTTCCCTTCTGCTAGCCGGCTGCCGCTCGGCGCCGCGCGATGCGCACACGGTCGTCTTTCTCATCCAGAGCAGCCCCGCGAATCTCGATCCCCGGGTGGGCACCGATGAGCCCTCCGAGCACATCGACGAGCTGCTCTTCGACGGGCTCGTGCAGCGCGATGCGCAGTTTCATTTCATGCCGGCGCTGGCCTCGAGCTGGGAGCAGCCCGACGCGCGCACGTGGATCTTTCACCTGCGCGACGGCGTCCGCTTCTCCAACGGCCAGCCGCTCACCGCGCGCGACGTGGTGTGGACCATCGAGTCAATGGGAGTGGCTGGGGGGATTGCAGGCGGCAAGGGGCGCAACGGAGAGGTGATCTCGCCCAAGGCCGCGTCCTACGCCTCTGTCGATTCAGTTGAGGCGCGCGACGCGAGCACAGTCGTTTTTCATTTGAAGTATCCCGACAATTTTCTGCTGACCAATCTCTCTACCGGCGCCATCGGCATTGTTCCCTACGGCAGCGGGCGCGAGTTCTGGCGCGACCCCGCCGGCACCGGGCCGTTCCGTTTCGTCCGCCAGCGCATCGACCAGGACGTGGTGGTGGAGCGCAATCCCCTGAGCTGGTCCATTGAGCCGAAGATCGAGCGCGTGCGCTTCGCCGTGATTCCGGATGCGATCACCGAATCGCTGGAGCTTGAAAAGGGCTCGGGCGATGTGGAGGTCAATTCCCTGCCCATGGATGCGCTCCCCGTTCTCGCCAAGCGCGCCAATCTTGTGGTGGATGACACCAGCGGAACCGAGATTCAGTACCTGGCCTTCAATACGCGCGATCCCGTCTTGAAGGACGTGCGCGTGCGCCAGGCCATCGCTTGTGCCATCGACCGGAATCTCATCATTCGCACCCTGTGGCGCGGCCATGCGCACGTCGCCCTGAGCCTTCTGCCTTCGACCCACTGGGCCTGGACCGGCGATGTGGAACACTACGACTATGACCCGGCGCGCGCTGAGCAATTGCTTGACGCGGCCGGCTACAGGCGCGGCGCCAACGGCATTCGCCTTCAACTGACCATGAAAACCAGCACCGACGAGCGCGCGCGGCTGCTGGCCGCAGTGCTGCAGCAGCAACTCGCCGCCGTGGGCATTGCGCTGGATCTGCGCTCCAATGAGTTTGCCACTTTCTATTCCGACGTCGTCCGCGGCGCCTTCCAGATGTATTCGCTTTACTGGATTGGCGGCAACGAACAGCCGGACATTTTCAGTTATGTTTTTTCTTCGGCGCGCTTTCCGCCCAACGGCGCCAACCGCGGACGCTATGCCAATCCCGAGCTCGACGCGCTGCTCTCGGACGCCAGCCAAAGCCCGGACGTGAATCGCCGCCGCGCCGATTACGTTGAGGCGCAGCAGATTCTTGCCCGCGATCTGCCCGCAATCAATCTCTGGTATCTCGATACCGTTGTGGTTTACAACAAGCGGCTGAGCAACGTGATTCCCTCGCCTTCAGGTAAATACACGTTTCTTGAAACGGCCGAACTCAGAGAGTAAACCGCGCGTCTCATTCTGCGGTGCGCGGAACGCTTGCGTTCCCGGATCGGGTCTTGCGCAGGCCTATGCGTTGCATGGCTTTAGACGGGCCTTTGTGCTGCCGTTGCCGGTTCAGGCCGCAACCGCGCGAGCCCCTTCAACCTTTTCGCGTATTGGTTCGTCTACCCAGACAAGAGAACGCTCTCCGCGAGGGCGGAGAGACTTACGCGCACGGGAGTTTGCGCAACAGGGACCGGACGAACGAGGATCGGATGAAGAGCACGAGATGGAAGCGCACGGAAGCGGTGGCGGCAGCGGGGCTGTTGAGCTTGCTGAGCCTGTTGCCGGCGGCGCCTCAGGCACGCGCGCAGGCAGCGGCTACGCGTTTCCTGGGCACCATTTCCTCGATCAGCGGAGACACCATCACGGTGAAACCGGCGCAAGGCGACGCGCGCCAGGTCGAGGTGCCTTCCACGGCGCAGCTCGAGCGCATTGAGCCGGGGCAGACCAATCTGAGCGCGGCCGTCGCCATGCAGTTCGGCGAGCTGGCGGTGGGCGATCGCGTGCTCGTCAATGTCGATCCCAACGCAAGCGCAGCCACGCCGCAGGCCTTGCGCGTGATCGCCATCAAGGCCGAGGACGTTCAAAAGAAGCAGCAGGAAGAGTTGCAGGCGTGGCAGCGCGGCGTGGGCGGACTGGTGAAGAGCGTCGATGCATCCGCCGGCGCCATTGTTGTGACCAGCGGCGCCGGCCCTGTGGCGCGAACGGTCACGATTCATATCGCGCCCTCGACCATTCTCAAACGCTATGCGCCCGGCTCGGTGAACTTTGAAGAGGCGCAAGCCGCGCCGATTACGGCCATTCAACCCGGAGACCAGTTGCGGGCGCGGGGCGAAAAGAATGCGGATGGAACCGAGATGACCGCCGATGCGGTGGTTTCCGGCGGCTTCCGCAACATCTCCGGCACTATCGTTTCCATCGACGCGGCGGCCTCGACGATCGTGGTGAAAGATCTGGCCACCAAGAAACCCGTCACCGTGCACATGGGCGCCGAGGTGCAGATGCGCAAGCTGAGCGATCGCATGGCGCAGTTTCTGGCCGCGCGGCTCAATGGGCCCGCGGGGGGACAAGCCGGGGGACAAGCGGGCGGACAACAAGGCAATGGCGGGCAGGCGGCCAATGGACGCAACGCCCAGCAGGGAGAAAGCGGGGCGGGAAACGGCGCGGGCGCGCAGCGCGGCGGCGATCCGCAGCAGATGCTGAACCGTGCCGATGTCATTCATCTTTCCGATTTGCAGAAGGGCGAAGCGGTGATGCTGGTCTCCACCCAGGGCTCCTCGGATGTGACGGCGATTACGCTGCTCGCCGGGGTTGAACCTTTGCTCGAGGCGCCCGCCAGCCAGGATCTGCTGGCGAACTGGAGCATGAACGCGAATGCGCCGGAAGACGCCGCCGCCCAATAGAGACCCACATTTGACTTGGGGAGAAGTGAGAGAGACGTGTATTCACGATTGCACGGTTTGACACATTGGACGATTGCTTTGGCGCTCAGCCTTGCCGGGGCGCTGGCTGCGGAAGGACAGGCCGCCGCGCCGGCCGCGCCGAACACACAAGCGGCGCAGCCTGCGGCCACGGCCACGCTGCGCGGGCACATCAGCGATCCCACGGGCGCCTTGATTCCGGGCGCACAGGTCAAGGTGAGCACGGCGGCGGGCCAGCCCGTGGAGGCCACCAAGGCCGACGCAGCCGGCGGTTACCAGGTGCGCGGCCTGCCTGCGGGCAGTTACGTGATCGAGGCCGATTATCAGGGCTTTGCCCCCTTTGTTTCCTCGCCCATTCCACTCAATCCCGGGCAGAGCAGGATCGTGGACATCAAGATGGCCATCGAGGTTACGCAGCAGCAGGTGGTGGTCTCGGAGGAAGGCAATCCGCAGGTAAGCGTGGAAGCGGGTGAAAACGCCAGCGCCATTGTGATAAAGGGCAAGGATCTGGACGCGCTCTCCGACGATCCCGACGAGCTCTCGAACGAGCTGCAGGCGCTCGCCGGGCCGGCCGCGGGGCCGAACGGCGGGCAGATTTACATCGATGGGTTCACCGCCGGGGAGCTGCCGCCCAAGTCGGCCATCCGCGAGATTCGCATCAACCAGAATCCGTTCTCGGCCGAGTTCGACAAGCTGGGCTATGGTCGCATTGAAATCTTCACCAAGCCGGGCACCGACACGCTCCACGGCCGCGCCTTTATCCAGGGCAACGACCACGCCTTCAACAGCGGCAACCCCTTCACCACCGTGCTTCCCTCCTATCACAGCGTGCAGTACAACGGCACGGTGAGCGGCCCCATCAACAAGCACGCCTCGTATTTCTTCAGCGCCGAGCAGCGCAACAACCAGAACGACAGCGTGTACCAGCCTACGATCGCGGCCCTGGACGCCAACGGGTACTTTGCGCAGACGCTGCTCTCGGGCAGCGTCTTCAGCCCCGCCACGCACACCAACATTTCGCCCCGCATCGACCTGCAGCTGGGGCAGAAGAACACGCTCACCCTGCGCTACCAGTTCTATCGCAATCACCTGGTCAACAGCTTCGGCGAAAGCGGCTTCGGTTTCGGCGGCTCCGGCGGCAGCTCGGTCTCGCTGCCCACGGTGGCCACGGACTCCGACACCATCGAGCACACCTTCCAGCTCGAGGATTCGCAGGTGATCAACGATCGCATGGTGAATGAAACCCGCTTCCAGTATCTGCGCGATCTTTCCACGGTGACTCCGCTCAGTACGGCGCCGAATATCTCCGTGCCCGGCTACTTCGTCAGCGGCGGCTCGACCAGTCAAGCGGAGAACGATCACACCGATCACCTGGAATTGCAGAATTTGACCACAATGACGGCGGGTGCGCACGCCATCAAGTTCGGCACGCGTGTCCGCGACAATCGCGACGCCAATACCACCAACACCTATTTCAACGGCAGCTTCAACTTCGGTTCCATAGAAGATTTCGTGGGTGCGATGGATGCGGCCAGCGGCATCGCCTGCCCCTCGGGCAGCGACGCAGCCGAGGCCTGCGGCACGACCAACGCCCCCAACAAGCTCACTTACTACACCGGCAACGAAAACGCGCTGGGCAACGTCTTTGACGCGGCGCTGTTTTTTCAGGACGACTGGAAGAAGACGAAGAACCTCACCCTCTCCGGCGGCGTGCGCTGGGAGTCGCAGAATCACATCTCCGACCACGACGACTGGGGTCCGCGCGCGGCCTTCGCCTACGCGCTCGACGGCCACAGCAAGGGCGGAACGCCCAAGACGGTGCTGCGCGGCGGCTACGGCTTCTTCTTCGACCGGCTGAGCATAGGCACGCTCATGTCGGCCATTCGCTACAACGGCAAGCCGGGCAGCCAGCAACAGATCGTCATCGACAATCCCGATTGCTTCACCGCCACGGAGCAGGCGGGCGTGCTCACCATTCCGCAGGGCTCCAATTGCAGCGCGACGGGCAATTTGCCACAGATCGACACCATCGCCCCGCGTTACCACTCGCCCACGCACGAGCAACTGGGGCTGAGCCTGGAGCGGCAGCTCACCAAATCGTCCACGCTCACGGCCACGTATCTGCACACCCTGGGCGTACACCAAGTGGCCACCATTGACGCCAACGCCTACCTGCCCGGCACTTATGTTTATGGCGTCGATCCCACCGGCGTGCGCCCGTACCCCGATCTCGGCCTCATCGACGAAACGTTTCCTGAGGCGGTCTACAAGCAGGACCAGTTCATTCTCAGCCTCAACGCACGTTTCACGCAGCGATTCAGCGTGACCGGCTTCTACAACCTGAACAAGGCCAACGCCGACACGGGGACGGCTTCGAACTCCTACGATTTGGCGCAGGATTACGGCCGCGCCACGTTCATCTCCCGCAACCAGGTCTTCTTCATGGGCAATTACACCGGCCCGTGGGGACTGGTCTTCAATCCGTTCCTCATCGCGCAATCCGGCAGGCCGTTCGACATCGCCACCGCCGAAGACCTCACCGGCGACAACTTCATCGGCCAGGATCGGCCCACCTGGGCCAGCGCCGCGTCGCCGGCCGGAGATGTGGCGGACACGTCCTACGGCAGCTTCGACACCGATCCGCAGCCGGGTGAAACCATCATTCCCGCGAACCTGGGCAACGGGCCTCCGGCGGTCGCGTTCAACCTGCGCGTGACGCGCGGATTCGGCATAGGGCCCAAGGCGGAAAGCAATGGCAGCGGCGGTCCTCCGCCAGGGGGCGGTCCGGGTGGCGGCAGCCATGGCGGCCGCGGCGGCGGCGGATTCGGCGGATTTGGCGGACCATTCGGCGCTCCGGGCGGAGGCGGCCGCGGCGGACCGTTTGGCGGCGGCGCCAATAGCGGACGCAAGTACACGCTCACTTTCAGCGCCCAGGCCCTGAATCTCTTCAACGACATCGATCTGGGCACGCCGAACGGAACTGTCGCTCCGGGATCCAATCCCAAGTTCGGCCAATCCACGAGCCTGGCCGGCGGCATTTTTTCCTCCGGTTCGGCCGCGCGCCGCATTTTTCTCCAGGCTGCCTTTCAGTTCTGACGGCCAACTGGGGGACAGTCGGCCGAGGGCCGGGGCGCGATGCTCCGGCCCTTCTTTCTTCTGCAACCAAACTGCGCTTCCTTGGGACCCGTGCTAGCATACTCAGCCAGGAGCTCCGGTCATGGCAAGCACTGATGCGAAGAGTCCACTACCCGTTTATTCCTACATGCTCCCCAAACATGTTGAGGCTTTTAAAAGAGCCGCCGCGTTCTTCAAGGTCTGGATCCTGGTGCGCAGGGGAAACAAGGAGTCGCGCCAGTGGGTGGGAAAATCGGGATACATTCCCAAGCCTCTCGATTGCAAAGCCAAGACGGCCGACAGGGATTTCAAACATTGGCAAACGGCCGGCCTGGTGGTGAGTCCCAAGCTGGTGCCGCTGGCATTTTCCGATGAGAAGCGCATCAGCGCAGAGAAGGAATGGCCCGGCTTCGCGCAGCATCTTTACATCTTCGACCGCAACCATCCCCAGGCCAACCTGGCCGCCGACCGCGAGAGAAAGCACTACACCCTGCAACTCGACGAAGCCGACCCGCACTACGGCTGCGTGATGTACAAGCCCGTTTTCCGCGAGGCGGCCGAGTATCTGCACGCCGATTACGATATTTACGCCATCGTCGATGCAAACGATCCGCGCACCAACATCTTTGCCCAGGAAAAAGGACCGGACGGCACGGTGCAATCGTCGCGCGGCCCGAACCTTCAAAATGTGCAGTATTTCGTGAAGGCCGCCGGCGAGCTGAAAGGCGCTGACGTCCCGCGCGTCCCCATGATCCGGCACGGTGAGCAGGAGACCTTCAAGACCGATTACGGCGATCCGCTCGACGTCTTCTGGCCCGATGGAAAGACCGTCAGCGCGCTCGAAAGCGAGCAAAAGATCCGCGAGTTTTACCAGACCACCTTCCAGGGCCGTCTGCAGATGAGCCCGGGCACCGTTCTCCAGCAGGTGTACGGCAACTGGGTGCGCACCTGAGCGCGCGGCCGGCTACGCGCCACCTAGCTTGACCGAGCGATAGATCGCCTCCCACGCGTCGGCGCGTGCGTCAAGGCTGAAGCAGGCCTCGATGCGTGCGCGCGCCGCGCGTCCCTGCGCACGCCGTGCCGGCTCCGCCGCGCGCATGGTTGCGTCCATCGCGCGGGCGAGCCCAGCCGGATCGCGCGCGGGAACCAGAATGCCGGTTTCGCCCACCAATTCGCGCACGCCGCCCACGTCCGTGGCCACGACCGGCTTTTCCATCGCCATGGCTTCGGCCAGCGCCAAAGGCATTCCCTCCCACGCCGAGCTGAGCACAAATCCGTCCGCCGCGTCGAGCAGCGCGTCGAGATCGCGGCGCAGCCCGAGGCATTGCACGCCGCCGTCGATTCCGAGTTCGCGGGCCAGGCTGCGCAGCGCCGCAACCGCGCCCGCCGTTCCCTCGCCCGCAATCCACAACTGCGCGCCGGGATGCGTCGCGCACACTCTCGCGAACGCCCGCAGAAGATGGGGATAGTCCTTGGCCGGGGCAATGCGGCCGGCGGCAAGCCAGATAAAGCCAGTGCCCGCATGCATGGCGTCGCGCATCCGCGCACGGCGCACCGGATCGGGCATGAAAGCCGCAACATCGATGGCGTTCTCGACCACCGCGCAGCGGCTGCGCGGCACTGCCTTGAGGGTTTGAAAGCGCTCCGCCACGGCTGCGCTCACCGCCGTCGTCTGCGCGCACAGGCCGTCGGTCAGCCGGTAGGCGAGCATGCGCATCCGGCCGCCTTCATGAACATTGTGGATGGTGGAGACCACGGCCATGCGCGGATAAATGCACTTCATGCACCGCGCGAAGATGTTCGAGTGAAAACTATGACTGTGAAGGACGTCGGGCGCGAGGTCGCGCAGATACCGGCGGCCGCGGACGGTGGCGGCCAACACAGTAAGCGGGTCTTTGCGCATGCCCAGGCGGAAGACCGGCAGGGACGTGGGCCACTCTTGGGCGAGCTGCGGGCGCAGCGTAAACACGGCCACGCCGTGGCCGCGCTCGCGCATGCGCTCGGCGAGAGCAAGCGCCTGGCGCTCCGCTCCGCCGACGCCGAGCGAGGTCAGCATGAACACGATCCGCATGGTCCGTCAATCGCAGGGAGGATTGACAGCCATGATAGCGCGCGCGTCAACTTTGCGCGTGTGCGAACCTGCGCTTCAACAGCGTGTCCAGGGCAATCCAGCCGGGGCCGAGGATGAGAATGAGCAGCGCGGCGAACCAGTAGTTGTAGGCGTCCGCGCCCTGGAACTTGTCGGGATTCGAGAGAACGCCCAGGAAAGCGTCCTTCTCCGCCGTCCAGAAAGCGACAGTCATATTGGCGAAGAGCACCAGCGCAACTGCGCGCGTGCCCAGGCCCGCGGCCAGGAGAATGCCGCCCACGAACTCGATGATCGAGACGAAGAGCGCCGTGGTGTGCGGCATGGGCAGGTTCAGCTCCGCAAAATAGGCGCCCACGCGCGCCAGGTGGTGCAGCTTTCCCCAGCCGTCGGTGGAAAACTGCCAGCCCCAGTAGAGGCGGATGGCCAGCAGCAGCGGGCCGGCGAAGGCATTGAGGGCGCGCACTCCGCGTAAATACAAATCGACGAGCTTGGACATGCGATTTCTTTCAGGCTCCCGCTTCCGGCGCGCAGATCCATCCCAGTTCCGCCCATGTGCCGAACCATCCCTGCACGCAGGCTGCGCGCTGCTTTTCGAGAATCGCCGAACCGGCGAAGCCTTCGTCCAGCGCCTCGCTCATCGGCCTTCCCTGGCGCAGCGCGTCCAGGGTGAGATACTCCTCGCGCTCCAGGCGCCGGTAGTAAACGGAAAGATCGACGCGGTGCGCGGCCAGCCAGGTATTTTTCCGGCGCAGCCTGGGCAGTTTTTCAGGGGCCGACTCTTCCCGTTCGTGCTCCACTCCGGCCTCGCTGGTCAGCCGCTTCTCGCGCTGGTGCAGGCCGAGCACCAGTTCGTCGGCTGCGTACGCAAGCGCCATCAACTGCAGATGCGGCTGCAGAGAGAGCCGCGACCCGCCATCGAGCGCCGCGATGTGGTTGAGCGTGAGCGGCGCGCGCCCGGCCGAATCGAAAGCCACAACAAACGCCCACTCGATGCGCGCCACATCGACAGCGAGAGCGTGCCGGCGGCCTGCGAACTCGGGATGCGCCGTGAGCCACTCGACCAGCTTCGAGCCCAGATTGCGCAGCGTGAACGAGCGGCTGGGATGTGCAGTGAGATAGGCAACGGAGAGCGCATGAAAACGATTGCCGCCGACCACCGCGCGCAGAGCGGGGAAATCCTCTTCGAGGGAGCCCAGCACGCGGAGCCAGTACTGGCGGTTGTATATCTCCAGCCGCTGGAAGGCATTGAGCCGGCCGTTGGGCGCGATGAAAGACGCGGCTACATCGGCCATCGCACGGCCATCGGCTGCGCGCTCGCGCATGCCTTCGTCCGCCGTGAGCGGCTCGAGCACCGCCGCGGCCATGGCGCGCTGAATTTCTTCCAAGCTCATAACGCCGTTCCTGGCGTCGCTCATCGCGCCGCCTCCACGAGTTCCGGCGCCTGCCCGTGCAGATAGCGGTTGGCTTTGAGCGCCTCGGCGTGCACCTCATCGAAGCTGGGAATGTGGTCGTCCCACTCCAGAAGCGTGGGCCTGGGTCCGCAGCGCTCGATGGCGCGCGCATAGAGATCCCACACCGGATCGATCACCGGATGGTCGTGCGTGTCGAGAATGTACTTCTCGTACTTCGAGTGGCCGGCGATATGAATCTGCGCCACGCGGTGCGCGGGCACCGCGTTCACGTAGTCCATGGGATTGAACTCGTGGTTCATGGCGGAGACGTAAATGTTGTTCACGTCGAGCAGGATGCCGCAGTCGGCGCGCTCCACCACCTCGGTCAAAAAATCCCACTCCGTCATCTCGGAGGCGGTGAAAGCCGCATAGGAGCTCACGTTTTCGACCGCCACGGGAATTTCGAGAAAATCCTGCACCCTGCGCACGCGCTCGGCTGTGCGCTCGACCGCCTCCCAGGTGTACGGCAGCGGCAGCAGGTCGTGGGTGTAGGTGCCGTCCACGCTGCCCCAGCAGAGATGATCGCTCAGCCACGGAGTCTTTGTCCGCCGCACCAGTTGCTTCAGCCGGCGCAGGTGCTCGGGATCGGGCGCGGTCACGGAGCCGAAGTACATCGATACTCCATGCTGGACGACCCGGTACTGCTCGAGGATGCGGTCGAGCGTGGCCAGCGGCCGGCCGGCGTCGATCATGTAATTTTCCGAGATGATTTCGAACCAGTCCACTACCGGCTTGCGCGCAAAGATGTGCTCGTAGTGGGGAATGCGCAGGCCGATGCCCACGCCGTGGTTCTGATACGCGTTGAAGCGATTACCGGGCATAAAGACGGGGGTCAGGGATCAGGTTTCAGAGGTCAGAAGACAGTGAACAGTGAACAGTGGACAGTGGACAGTGGTCAGTGAGCAGTTGTCAGTGAACGGCTCGCTGCGACGCGCAAGGTGAATTGAATTGGGATCGGCGGCGGAGGAGAGAGAAGTGCTTCCCGTCTCAGACGCGCGCCGATCCCTGAGTGGCTTCAAGCAAAGCGGGCGTCGGGCATCGGAGAGCCGTCAGTGGCGCAACCGCCTTTGCCTTTGCAACTGTTTTTGCCCTTGCAGCCGTTATCGCCGGACTTGCACCCACCCTGTCCTTTGCAATCGTTTTTGCCTTTACAGGAGTGCTTGGCGGTATCGGCGACGCTCGAGTAGCGCAGGCCGGCCTTGAGCAACTTGGCCGAGGTCGCGCGCACGCCGTTCTGGCCGGCATTCAGACTGGACGCGTGGGCGGCGATGGCAGTGCCGCCGGCCAGGCCGGCGAGAGCAGCGGAGAGCAGCAGTGCGTTGAATTGGTTCTTCATGGTCGAGAGACCTCCTGGGTTCGGCGGAGTGCCTCCGCGGGTTGTAGGTCTGGAGGAGCAGACTTGGAAACCCGTTCCTCCGCGAATTTCGGTGACGCACCCATCAGACTGCGGGCCCCAAGAAAAGTTACAGGGAAGATGGGCAGTTTGGCTACCGGAATGTGTCCAACGGCATCGGTGAGCGGCTCCCGGGTGTCCCGGCGCCGGCGCTTGCCTCACCGTCCTTCAAGCTGGAAATTCGATCTTCGGCCTAAGTTTATCAATCCAAATAGACAAATCTTTTGTGGCATTTTATGAAATGCGAGTACAATTGCGGCACAAGGAGACAGAACGGAGAAACCTTTATGGCCGGAGACATGCAACTAACCTGCAGCGACTGTGGGCAGGACTTCACCTTCACCGCTGCCGATCAGGCGTTCTTTCAGGAACGCGGGTACTCGACGCCGAAACGCTGCAAGCCTTGCCGACAGGCCAAGAAAAACGATCAAGGTGGGTCGGGCTACCGTTCCGCTCCTTCTCAGGGAACCCCCGTCATTTGTTCGGCATGCGGGCAGCCCACGACGGTGCCGTTCGAGCCTCGCGGTGATCGCCCGGTGTATTGCCGCGATTGCTATGCGGCGCGCAAAGGCAGCGGTGGCGCGCGCGGGCGCGCCAGCTGAGTCCACATACAACTCTCTCGCGCCGGGCGCTACCGGAAAAAGCTCAAGCCTCCGCCAGAGCCAGATTCGCGTTTCCTCCTTTGCTGCACGATGCTCTGCAGCCGCGCGGGTTTGCGCCCGCGGGGCGTCGCCTCACGTCCGCGCCCCCGCTGACCTTTTGCCGGCGCGTGCGTCTCTGAGATTTGGGGTTCGTCGCGCCTCTTTGGCCCGCGCGCAGATGCCCCAAGCATCCCACATGATAGACTGCCATTATGTGCGCTAGTCCGGCCCTTTTTCGCGCCACGCGGCGCGTGATGTTCGCCTTGGGGCTATGCCTGCTGGCCGTAGTCTTTGCCGTGGAAGCGAAGACGGCGTGGTTCGGTCCGGCGAACGGGCCCGGATACGATGTGCGGGCGGCCAAGGCTTGGCCTGCGGATTTGCCGCGCTTGATCGATCATGGCGTACCCGTAGCCAATTCCGTTCCACCGCCGCTATCTTTCGCGGTGCTGGCCGTGCTCAAGCCCCGGTCCTTCGCCGGGAAAGTTTACCCCTCGCAGGACAAGCCCGGTCCCGCCGGCAGCCTGTCCGCAGCGCGCCTTTCTCCGCAGTATTATTTTCGCCCCCCTCCTTTTCCCTTTGCATCCTAACCGTGTAGCGGCTTTACTGTAGACGAGCTTGCACCGGCGCCTATGCGCGGTGCTGCGAATTCCGGCAGGTCCGGGTCGCGCGTCTGCGCCTGACGCACCGTTCCGGGTCCCCTGTTGCGGGCTTGAATGCGGAAGTGCGCGGGGCCTTTTCGCGCCCGGCATGACGCAGTAAGGCGCAACTCAATTCCATCGTTCGCGTCTCCATTTTTCTTACTCCATGCGCCCTCGTGAGAAGCGGGTGCAATCAAGCAGGAGTTTGACCGGCATGAAGAAACCTTTCCTGATTTTCTCTGCGGCCTTGGCCACCTGCGGCGCTGTTGCCATCGCCGCGTGCCATTCCAGCTCCGCGGGAGCCGCTTCCGCACAGGCTGTTCCCTCGGCGCGCGTGGCTGCGGCGCAGCGCGGCGACATCTCCCACGTGCTCACGCTGGCCGGCCAGTTTCAGGCCTACCAGGAGGTCGACGTCCACCCCAAGGTGAGCGGCTACATGAAGAAGATCAATGTCGACATTGGCGACATGGTGCACCAAGGCGAGACGCTGGCGGTTCTTGAAGTGCCGGAGCTCCAGGCGCAATTGCAGCAAACCGTTTTCCAGCTCAAGCAGAGCCAGGAAGAGATTGCGCGGGCACAGCACGAGGTGAAGAGCGCCGAGGCATTGAACTACGCGCTGCATGCGGAATCGGTTCGCCTTGAGCAGGCAGCCGCTACGCGGCCCGGCCTGATTGCCCAGCAGGAACTGGACGACGCGCAGGCCAAGGACCTGAACTCCCAGGCGCAGGTTGACGCCGCCAAAGCCGCACTGGCCGCGGCGCAACAGCACGCTGAGGCCGCGCGGGCAGACAATCAGCGCGTGCAGGCGCTCGAGGATTATACCAATGTCACGGCGCCCATCGCGGGCGTGGTGACCTGGCGCTACGCCGACACCGGCGCGCTCATCCAGGGCGGCACCAACTCGAACAACACCACTTTGCCCATTGTCCGTCTCTCGCAGAGCACGCTCCTGCGCCTGCGCGTGCCCGTTCCCGAAGACGATGTGCAGTTCGTGCAGGTGGGCGATACGCTCGACGTCCGCGTGGACGCAATCGGCCGGTCATTTGCAGGGAAGATTGTCCGCTTCACGCGCAACGTGAACTTTGAAACCCGCACCATGGAGACCGAAGTCGACGTCGACAACAAGAATCTCTCCATCACCCCGGGCATGTATGCCAACACCTTGCTGCAGCTCTCGAGCGCCCACAACGTGGTCACCCTTCCGGTTGAGGCGCTGGTGCTGAATGCGCTCGAGCAGCCGACGGTTTATGTACTCGATGAAGAAAACCGCGTGCACATTCGCCCCGTGACTGTGGGCCTTGAGGGCACAAAGCTGGCCGAGATCAAGGCCGGCCTGAACGCCGGCGACCGTGTGCTTGTGGGCGGACAGGAGAAATACCAGGAGGGCGAAGCCGTCAATCCGATGCTCACCTCTTCACCGGCCTCGGAGACGGTGCACGAGACCGGCGGGACGATTGACATGAAGGCGGAAGAGTCGCAGCCGAACGGAGGAGCGAACTGATGCCCAGGTTCGCACTCAAATTTCCTTACTTCATTCTCATGCTTTGCCTGGTCGTGGCGCTCGTGGGCGTGATCACCGTGGAGCGCATGCCCGTCGATCTCTTCCCTTCGATCGACATGCCCGTGGTGGTGGTAGCCACGTTTTACAACGGCATGCCGCCGGAGCAGATCGAAGCCGACATCACCAACACCTTCGAGCGCTTCTTCACCCTGGCCGCCAACGTCGACCACAGCGAGTCGCGCTCGCTGACCGGCGTGAGCCTGATCAAGATTTATTTCAAGCCGGGAACCGATCCCAACGCCGCGCTGAGCAATGTGGCCAACCTGGCCATGGCCGATCTGCGCCGCCTGCCTCCGGGCACGCTGCCGCCTGTTGTCCTGGGGATGGACGCCTCCACGCAGCCCGTCTGTCTGGTCACGCTCAAGGGCGAGGGCCTGAACGAGACGCGGCTCAAGGACCTGGCGCAGTTCGAGGTGCGCAACCAGATCTCCAACGTGCAGGGCGCATCGGTGCCGCAGCCCTACGGAGGCACCTACCGCCAGATTCAAATCTACGTCGACCCCCTCAAGCTGGAGGCGCGCAACCTGAGCCTCGACGACGTGGTGCAAGCGGTCGACGAGTCCAACCTGATTCTGCCCGCAGGCGACGTGCGCATCGCCAGCAAAGACTTCAACATTTACGCCAACAGCCAGTTCCCCAATGCCAGCTCAATGAACGCCATGCCTCTTAAAACCGTGGGCAACTCTTCGGTGCTGGTGGCCGACGTGGGCAGGGCGGTCGACTCTGGCGCCCTGCAGTACAACATCGTGCGCATCGACGGGCAGCGCTCGGTCTACGTGCCCATTTTCAAGCAGGGCGGCGGCAGCAATACCATCCGCATCGTCGACGGGATCAAAGGCGCCATCAAGGATCTGGTGGATGTGCCTTCGTCGCTGAAGACGGCTGTGGTCTTCGACCAATCCATCTTCGTCAAGCTCGCCATCAAGAACCTGATCAAGGAAGCCACCATCGGCCTGGTGCTGACGGGTATTATGATCCTGATTTTTCTCGGCAGCCCGCGCGCCACTTTCGCAGTCATGCTTTCGATTCCGCTCTCCGCGCTGGTGTGCCTGCTGCTCACCGACGGAATGGGCGGCTCCATCAACACCATGATTCTGGGCGGGCTGGCGCTCGCCTTCTCGCGCCTCATCGACGACTCCGTGGTGGTGCTCGAAAATATCTTCCGCTTTATGGAGATGGGCAGCCCGCCGCGCGAAGCCGCGGAAAAAGGCGGCATGGAGGTTGCCCTCGCCGTGCTGGCAGCCACATCGACCACCTCCATCGTCTTCTTTCCCGTAACCTTTCTTTCCGGCATCAGCAAATACATCTTCACGCCGCTCGGCCTGGGCGTGGTACTGTCCATCTTTGCCTCGTATTTTTTTGCCATGACCGTGGTGCCGCTTTTCTGCGCCAAGTTCGTGCGCATCCATCATCACGGAAAAGACGAAAACAGCCCCCATCGGCCGTCGCTCTTCGCGCGCTTTCTCGCCCGCTTCAACCAGGACTTTCATGGTTTCCTTAAAGGCTATGAGCGGCTTGCGTTTCGCGTTCTCAAGCGGCCGGCATTTACGGCCGGCGCCATCCTCGCCGGGCTTGCCCTGATTCTCGTCGGCCTGTTTCCTTTCCTCGGCCGCGCCTATTTTCCCCGCACCGATCCGGGCCAGTTCGTCATCGACGTGCAGATGCCCAGCGGCACCCGGCTGGAAGTGAGCAACGACTATATCGCCAGAGTGGAAGACGTGATCCGCAGCGTGGTCAAGCCGAAAGACATGGGCATGATCGTCTCCAACATCGGCGTCTATCCCGACCTTTCCGCCATCTTCACCACCAACGCCTCCATGGACACGGCCTTTGTGCAGACCAGCCTCACGGAAGATCACAGCATGGGCAGCTACGAATACATGCGCCGTGTTCAGGAGCAACTCGGACAAAAAATGCCGGAGCTCTCCACCTACTTCCAGGCCGGCGGCCTGGTCGACGGCGTGATCAACCAGGGACTGCCCGCGCCCATCGACGTGCAGATCGGCTCCAACAACATGGAGGGCGCTTACGCGCTCGCGCAGAGCCTGGCCGCGAAGATCAAGACCTTCCCCAACGTGAGCAGCGTCTACATTCCGCAAAATCTCGATTACCCCGGCATCGCTCTCAATATCGATCGCGAGAAGGCCAGCCTCATCGGGCTCTCCGCGGAGAACATCGTCGACAACGTGATCACCGCGCTCACCTCCGACGGCATGATCGCGCCCAGCTACTGGATCGATCCCGGGAGCGGCAACAACTACATGGTGACCGTGCAGTACATGAATCACTGGATCAACAACATGTCATTGGAAGACTTGAAGAACATTCCCGTGCGCGGCATGCGCCCGGCCGGTTACGCGCCCGGCCAGGAGGGGCGCGCGGCCGCCAGCATGCCGCAATTGCTGTTCGCGGGCGATCACACCGCCGGCTACACCACGCTCGGTTCGGTGGCCGACATCCAGGAGATCAACACGCCCACGGAAGTGGACCATTACCAGATCCGCCGCGTGATCGATATCTACGTGGCCACCAAGACCGAGGCCCTGCAAACCGTTGGTGCGCGCATCAACGGCCTGCTGGCGCACACGCCGCACGACCGCAATACCGTGCTCACCGTGCGCGGCGCAGTGGTTTCGATGAATCAGGCGTTTCGCGAGTTCGGCCTGGGACTGGTGATCGCCGTGCTGATGGTTTACCTCATCCTGATGGCGCAGTTCCGCTCCTTCATCGATCCCTTCATCATCCTCATGGCCATTCCTCCGGGACTCGTCGGCGTGGTGATGATCCTGCTCTTCACCGGCAGCACGCTCAACATCATGTCCTTGATGGGCGTCATCATGATGACCGGCATCGTGGTCTCCAACAGCATCCTCATCGTCGAGTTCGCCGGCATCCTGCACAGCCAGGGGCAGCCGCTGCTCGATGCCGTGGTGAACTCGTGCAAGATTCGCCTGCGGCCCATCCTGATGACTTCGCTGGCCACGCTGCTGGGCATGATTCCCATGGCGCTTGGCATTGAGACCGGGAGCGAGCAGTATGCGCCGCTGGCGCGCGCCGTCATCGGCGGCCTGGGCGCTTCCGTGGCCGTCACCGTGTTCCTGGTACCCGCGGTCTATCTCACCATTCATGGCCGCAGACAACGAAATGCCGCAGCGGAGGGCGCGCGCTGATGCCAAAATTCGCGCTCAAATTTCCCTATTTCATTCTCATGATCTGCCTGCTGGTGTCGCTCGTGGGCGTGGTCAGCATCGTGCGCATGCCCGTCGATCTCTTCCCTTCGATCGACATGCCCGTGGTGGTGGTAGCCACGTTTTACAACGGCATGCCGCCGCAGCAGATTGAAGCCGACATCACCAACACCTTCGAGCGCTTCTTCACCCTGGCCGCCAACGTGGACCACAGCGAGTCGCGCTCGCTGACCGGCGTGAGCCTGATCAAGATTTATTTCAAGCCGGGCACTGATGCCAACGCGGCCCTGAGCAACGTCTCCAATCTGGCCATGGCCGACCTGCGCCGCCTGCCTCCGGGCACGCTGCCCCCGGTGGTGCTGGGCATGACCGCCTCCACGCAGCCCGTGTGCCTGGTCACGCTCAAAGGCGAGGGACTGAACGAGACTCGCCTCAAGGACCTGGCGCAGTTCGAGGTGCGCAACCAGATCTCCAACGTGCAGGGCGCATCCGTGCCGCAGCCCTATGGAGGCACCTACCGGCAGATCCAGGTGTACGTCGACCCCCTCAAGCTGGAGGCGCGCGACCTGAGTCTGAACGACGTGGTGAAATCCGTCGACAGCTCCAACCTGATTCTGCCCGCAGGCGACGTGCGCATCGGCTCCAAGGACTACAACATCTACGCCAACAGCCAGTTTCCTGACGCCAATTCGATGAACGAAATGCCCCTCAAGTCGGTGGGCAACTCCTCAGTGCTGGTGGCCGATGTGGGCAAGGCGGTCGACTCGGGCGCTCTGCAGTACAACATCGTGCGCATCGACGGGCAGCGCTCGGTCTACGTGCCCATCTTCAAGCAGGGCGGCGGCAGCAACACCATCCGCATCGTCGACGGCATCAAGGCCGCCATCACGCATCTTGTCGATGTTCCGGAGTCGCTGAAGACCGCAGTCGTCTTCGATCAATCGGTCTTTGTCCGGCTGGCCATTGCCAATGTCTCGCGCGAGGCGTTCATCGGGCTGGTGCTGACGGGCATCATGATTCTCATTTTTCTCGGCAGCCCGCGCGCCACGGTCGCGGTTTTGCTTTCCGTCCCGCTGTCGATGGTGGTTTGCCTTCTGCTCACGGACGTGATGGGCGGCTCCATCAATACCATGATCCTGGGCGGGCTGGCGCTGGTCTTCTCGCGCCTCATCGATAACGGCGTCATCGTGCTCGAAAACATCTTCCGCCACATGGAAGAAGGAAAACCTCCCCAGGAAGCCGCAGACGTGGGCGGCACGGAGGTATCCATGGCCGTGCTCGCGGCCACATTCACCACCGCCATCGTCTTCTTCCCCGTCACCTCCTTCACCGGCGTGAGCAAGTACATCTTCACGCCGCTCGCCCTTGGCGTGGTGCTCTCCATCTTCGCCTCTTATTTCTTCGCCATGACCGTGGTGCCGCTTTACTGCGCCCGGTTCATCCACGGCCACGTCCGCAGTGAGCGCGACGAAGAAAAGCCCCCGGGCCTCTTTGCCCGCTTCGACCGCACCTTCAACCGCAAGTTCCAGGCCATGCTGAACTGGTACGAGGAGCTGGCCAAGCGCTCTCTGCGCCGGCCCGGGATCGCTGCAGCGCTCATCTTCGGCGGCATGGCAGTGGTGCTCGCACTCACCTACCCTTTCCTCGGCCGCGCCTATTTCCCGCGCACCGATCCCGGCCAATTCGTGATCAATGTGCGCATGCCCAGCGGCACCCGGCTCGAAGTCAGTGACCGTTACATCGCCAAAGTGGAAAACATCATCCGCAGCGTGGTCCCGCCCCGCGATCTGGACATGATCGTCTCCAACATCGGCGTCTATCCCGATCTTTCCGCCATCTACACCACCAACGCCTCCATGGACACGGCCTTTGTGCAGACCAGCCTCAAAGAGGGCCACCGCCTGAGCAGCTTCGACGCCATGCGCCGCGTGCAGGCGCAGCTCGCCAAAGAGATGCCGGAGCTCTCCACCTACTTCCAGACCGGCGGCCTGGTCGATTCGGTCATCAACCAGGGCCTGCCCGCGCCCATCGACGTGCAGATCAAATCGAACGACATGGACAGCGCCTATGCGCTCGCCCAGAGCCTGGCGGCGAAAATTCAGACCCTTCCCAACGTGAGCGACGCCTACATTCCGCAAAGCATCGATTATCCCGGTCTGGCGCTGAACATCGATCGCGAAAAGGCCAGCCTGGTGGGCCTGTCGACAGAGGGCGTGGTCGACGACGTAATTACCGCGCTCACCTCCGACGGCATGATCGCGCCCAGCTACTGGATCGACCCCAGGAGCGGCAACAACTACATGGTCACCGTGCAGTACGCCAACCGCTGGCTCGACAACATGTCGATGCAGGATCTCGAAAACATTCCCCTGCGCGGCACACGTCCCGCGGGCTATACCCCCGCGCAGGAGGGCCAGATGGCAACGCCGGTTTCAGCCCAGCTCTTCCAGGGCGACCACACCAGCGGCTACATCCCTCTGGGCCAGGTGGCCGACATTCAGAAGATCAACACCCCCACGGAAGTGGATCATTACCAGATTCGCCGCGTGATCGATATCTACGTGGCCACCAAGACCGAGGCCCTGCAGAAGGTGGGCGCACAGATTGACCGGCTGCTGGCTTCTACGCCGCGCGACCGCAACACCGTCATCGACGTGCGCGGCGCGGTGGTGGAAATGAACTCGGCCTTTCACGAATTCGGCCTGGGGCTCATTGTCGCCGTGCTGCTGGTGTACCTGATCCTGATGGCGCAGTTCCGCTCCTTCATCGATCCCTTCATCATCCTCATGGCCATTCCGCCGGGACTCGTCGGCGTGGTGATGATCCTGCTCTTCACCGGCAGCACGCTCAACATCATGTCCTTGATGGGCGTGATCATGATGACCGGCATCGTGGTCTCGAACAGCATTCTCATCGTCGAGTTCGCCGGCATCCTGCACAGCCAGGGGCAGCCGCTGCTCGATGCCGTGGTGAACTCGTGCAAGATTCGCCTGCGGCCCATCCTGATGACTTCGCTGGCCACGCTGCTGGGCATGATCCCCATGGCGCTTGGACTGGAAGCCGGCAGCGAGCAGTATGCGCCGCTGGCGCGCGCCGTCATCGGCGGCCTGGCTCTTTCGGTTGTGGTCACGGTGTTTCTCGTCCCGGCTGTGTACCTGCTGATCCATGGCCGGCGCGAACCAGCCGCCCCGGCCACGGAAGGTGGAACGCATGCGTAAAGATATGAGAAGACCACTCGCCGGCTATCTCTGCTCGGCGCTCCTGTTCCTGCCAGTCTGCGCGCGAGCGCAGGCGACGCAGAGCGCATTGCCGCCGGCCCCGGCGCCCGAATTTCTTGTCTCGCTCGCCTCCCCGGCCGGGCAAAACGGGCAGACCGCTGCGCCCATGGGCACGGCCGCATCGCCCGCTGCCTCCGCACCGGCAACCAACGCCGCGCCCCAAGACACGGGGCCCGGGCTCACCCTCGCGCAGGCCGAGCAAATGGCGATCAAGAACAATCCCCATATCAGCGTCGCGCGTCTACTCGCTCTCGCCCAGGCCCAGGTCACACGCGAGGTGCGCTCGGTGGAAATGCCCACGGCGGAAGGGGCGCTGACGGCCGTCGACGCACACGACAACAGCCGCATCACCGCGGGCGTGTTGAACAATCCCATCGTCTACAACCGCGCCGCCGGCGGCCTGACGGTGAGCCAGCTGATCACTGACTTCGGCCGCACGCACAACCTGGTACGCAGCGCGCAGTCGAGCGCGAAGGCGCAGCTTGAAAACGAACGCGCCACCGAGCTCGACATCAAGCTCACCGTCGATCAGGCGTTCTACCAGGCGCTCACCGCGCAGGCCGTGCTGCGCGTGGCCCAGCAGACGGTGGCGCAGCGCCAGGCTACCGGAGACCAAGTGAGCGCGTTGGCGAAGTCAAAAATTAAATCCGATCTCGATCTCAGCTTCGCCAATGTCCAGATCGCGCAGGCCAATCTGCTTCTGCTCGATGCCCAAAACAACCAGCAGGTGGCCATGGCCGCGCTCAACGATGTGCTCGGCTCCGAGACCGACCAGGAGTACACGCTGGTGGATGAGACCGGCGGCAACCCTCCGCCCGCGCCCGACAATGCCGACGCGCTTCTGCAAACCGCCTTCGGGCAGCGCCCCGACCTGGCCGCGCTCAACGACCAATACCTTGCCGCCCACGAGTACAGCACGGCAGAACGCGACCTGTGGATGCCGACTTTCTCGGCCATGGGCGCGGTGGGAGGTGCGCCGGTGCGCGCCGACCAGATCCTCACTCCCTGGTATGGCGCCGTCGGCGGCAACATCAGCATTCCCGTGTTCAACGGGTTCCTCTATAACGCCGACGCCAAAGAAGCCAAGCTGCGCGCGCAGGCGGCTCAAGAGAACGTGCGCAACCTGCGCGACACCATCGCCCGCGATCTGCGCACCGCCGTGCTCAACGCGCAGACGGCGTTTCAGCGCATCGGCGTCACCCAGGGCGAGCTCGACCAGGCCAATCTCGCCCTCGACCTCGCCCAGGCGCGCTACAAGATCGGCCTGAGCAGCATCGTGGAGCTCACCCAGGCGCAGCTCGCGCAGACGCAAGCCGAGATCGATTTCACCAGTGCGCGCTACGCCTACCAGACGGCGCTGGCCGAGGTGCGCTACCAGGTGGGACAGTGAGGAAGACAGGGGTCAGGTTTCAGGTTTCAGGTTTCAGGGGTCAGGGGTCAGGGATCAGGAACAAGGGAACAGGGAGTAGGGAGTTGAGGGCGCTCTCGCGCGCTTCCTTCTTGTCTTCGGCTGCCGGCTCTTCCGATTCCTTTTGCCGCAGCGGCATTTCTATTCCCTATTGGCTACTCCCTAATCCCTGATCCCTGAAACCTGATCCCTGGTTACGTCAGGCGCGCGCTCTTGCCGCGCGAAAGCACCGCGGCTTTGCGCCGGTCCATGGAGGCGTGGTCGATCTTCTTCCAGAAGCCGACAAAATAATCCAGCGCAGAGATGATGGAAACCACCACCGTGAAATAAATCGCGGCCACGGCAAACCACTTCACCGGTAACACCACCACGCCGATCTGCCAACGATCCCAGCCGTGCGCCAGGATGGCCGAAATCACGGAGACGATCTGGGCCACCGTTTTCAGCTTGCCCAGCTCGCTCGCGGTAATGGTGAACCCCTCTGAAGAAGCGATGGAGCGCAGCCCGGAGATGAGGAACTCCCGCGCGATGATCACCACCGCGATCCACACCTTCACCACCTCGGGGTTGTAGGCGACGAGCTGGATGAGCGCTGCCGTCACCAGGATTTTGTCGGCCAGCGGATCAAGCAGCATGCCCATGGTGGTGATCTGGCCGCGTTTGCGCGCCAGGTACCCGTCGAGCCCGTCGGTCATGGAAGCCAGCAAAAACAATATGCCCGCGACAATCTCCTGCGTGCCGCCGGGGCCACGCCATGGGAAATGCGGTGAAAGAATCCACAGGAACAGCGGGATCATGACGATCCGGCTCATCGTGATGGAGTTGGGCAGGTTCATCGCCGAAGCTCGCGGCTCGTCGCTCGGGAAAGCGCCGCGTTTGGCTCCATTATTGCACCGGCGCTGGACGCCTGCGCGCAACGGAACTGCCCCGTTTGGGGGAGTCGACCCCCCTCCTCGCCAAAGGAAATTAACCGCAGTTCAATAAAAAAGCGGGAGGAGCTTACCCCTCCCGCCTGATTCCGGTTCGCCTTGGTTGGTGCCGCGCTTACCAGCTGAAGCGAAGCATCGGCTGAGGCTGGGTGTCGGTTGTCGGGATTTTCGGCTTGTTCTCGTTGAACTCGTGGATGCTGATCGCCGCGATGGCGACGCCGGCTCCCACACCGATTCCCGTGATTGTCCAGAATCCCTTTTCCGACAACCCCGTGCGCAGATCGACAATGTTGGAGTAAAGCACCGGTGTCACCTCAGGATAATTTTGCAGTTGCAGTCCTACTGAATCCTCGTTGATGGAAACGATCCGGCCAACCAGGGCAATTCCATTCACTTCCTCGACGCAGATCCAGTTCCCAATGCCGCGCTTGAGAATGCGCGCTTGCACGGTGGCCGGATCAAGGGGTTTCGTTTTGGCGCTTGCCACTCCAGGCGCAAGAAGGGCGCAGGCGAGCGCCAGGCTCGTCACTCTCAACCTGTTCATTTCAGGCTCCTTAATCAGTACCCCACGTTCTATTCAAAATGACGTTGGCCAGCCGGAAAAGTTCCTTCCGCCGGGAAAGAAAAGCGGGATGGAGTACCATCCCGCCCGCTGAAGCTTGAATTTTGAAGAAGGCAGGCGGTCAGGCGTAAATGCCCCGCTGCCGGATGGTGAAAGCCACGCGGTCGATGGCCAGCATGTAGGCCGCGATGCGGTTGTTCACGTTGTGGGCCTCGGCATAGCGCACCACGTCGTCGAAGCTGTCGCGCAGAATGGTTTCCAGCTGCTCGTTGACGATGGCTTCTTTCCAGAAGTACCCCTGCCGGTCCTGCACCCACTCGAAGTAGCTGGCGGTCACGCCGCCGGCGTTGGCGAGGATATCAGGAACAATGAACACGCGTTTGTCGGCAAGAATTTCATCGGCAACGGCAGTAGTGGGACCGTTGGCGCCTTCCACCACCACGCGCGCCTTCACCTTGTCGGCGTTGCGGCTGGTGATCACGTTCTCCGTGGCCGCGGGAATCAGGATCTCGCAATCGGCCACCAGCAGCTCGTCGGCCGGCGCAGCTTCAGCGCCGGGGAAGCTCAGGATCGACTCGTTGCGGTACTTGTACTCAATCAGCTGGTGCACGTCGATGCCGGAGGAGTTGTAAAGGCCGCCGTCCTTCTCCGCCACGCCGATGATCTTGTAGCCATGCTCCTTCATCAGCCGCGCGGCGTTCGAACCCACATTGCCGAATCCCTGGATGATCACGCGGCAGCCTTCCACGGGCATGTTCAGGTAGCGCAGGCTCTCGTCGCACACCACCATCACGCCGCGGCCCGTAGCCTCGATGCGCCCCCGCGAGCCGCCGATATCGAGCGGTTTGCCGGTTACCACGCTGGTCACCGTCTGGCGCATGTGCATGGAGTAGGTGTCCATGATCCACGCCATGGTTTGCTCATTGGTATTCACGTCGGGGGCGGGCACGTCCTTTTCCGGACCGATGAATTCGATGATCTCCGAGGTGTACCGGCGCGTCAGCCGTTCCAGCTCGCCGCGGCTCATGTTCTTGGGGTCGCAGATCACGCCGCCCTTGGCCCCGCCGAAGGGAATGTTGACCACCGCGCACTTCCACGTCATCCAGCTGGCCAGCGCGCGCACCTCGTCCAGGGTCACGTCGGGCGCGTAGCGGATGCCGCCCTTGCACGGCCCGCGCGCCACCGAATGCTGCACCCGGAAGCCGGTGAACATTTCGATCTGGCCGTTATCCAGAGACACGGGAAAATGCACGATGATCTCGCGCGAGGGCGAGCGCAGGACCTTCCAAAGCCCTTCGTCCAGATTCAGTTTGCGCGCCGCGAAATCGAAGCGCGCGCTTTGCGCCTCCCAGGGGTTGATCTCCTGGTCCAGGCTGATGGCATTTACGCTTGGCATAAAACCTCTCCATGGCCGCGGCGCTTTCTGCGCTCTGCGGAAGGCACGGCTTGCTCAATATCTTCCCACGCCAATCCTCGCTGTATCCACATAAAGGGGCGCGCCGCCGGCTTGGCGAGGGAACCGGAGCGGCTCATCCCTGGCATCCGCGTCTTTGCGGAGCTTTGGCGGGAGCTCGAAGCGCGCACAGGCCCAAACCCTTGTGAGTCTAGGCGCAGCCGGGGTTCCCGTCAAGATGCCGGGGGCGTCAACGTGGCTTTCCCGAATTGGTTTGATGCCTTCAATTTGGACCCACGACTGGTTTTCATCTCCTCGTGCCCGCGTCACGCACTCCGGAGATTGCTATGGTCGAGAGACGGCTCTCTGCTCTGCGAAGCGCGAAAGACGGCACCTGGGCCGGAGCCCGCCGGCCCGCCGGCTGCTGCCGGCCAGACCGGGCTCTCCCGGCCGGGAGCCTCGGGCTCGGCCGCCGGGAACTTTTCAGCCCTCCCCTCATCAGTCCGGCGAAACGGTGGGCGACGCAGCCGTCGCCGGACGTGGCTCAAAACCGGGCCGGCCGGAGTCCGGCACAGCGCCAGCGATTGCCTCAAAGCATCACTGGCGCGCGAGGATCCGCGATTAAGGACGGGATTTTCACAGCTCTCTCTGCGGCTTGCGGGTGCAATCATGAATCCGGTTGAGACACTCGAAAGCCTTTACACATATTTCGACAATCTGGGCGAAGGTATTGCGGTCCTCGACCGCGAAGGAACACTGGTTTCGCTGAATCAGACTGCGGCGCGGCTGCTGGGTGTCTCCGACGAGCAGCGTACGCAAGGGCGATTGGAGGAGCTTGCCGATGCGTATACGCCCCTTGGCGAAAGCATTCCGCCGGCGGAGCGTCCTGGCCGTCTTGCTGTGCTTGGGCGGTTTGTGCGCAACTGGGAAGCGGCGCTCTGGCCCAAGGGCGCGGCCGAGGCCGCATTCGTTGCCATCAGCACGGCGCCCGTCGCAAATGCGCAGGGCGAAACCGCGTACATTGTTGTAAGCTACCGCGAAATTTCAGATGAACGGCGGCTGTACGAATCGCGCGCGCGCCTGGCGGCCATCGTCGAGTCGTCAGAAGACGCCATCATCGGCAAAGATCTCCACGGCATAGTCACGGCCTGGAACAAGGGCGCGGAGAAGCTCTTCGGCTATACCGCGGGCGAGATGCTCGGGCAGCCCATTCAGCGGCTGCTGCTGCCCGGCCACGAGGAAGAGGAGGACGAGATCCTGCGCCGCATCGGGCGCGGCGAATCCATCGAACACTCCGAGCGCAAGCGGAAAAAGAAAAACGGCGATGTGGTCGAGGTATCGGTCACCATCTCGCCCATCCGCAACAGCCGCGGCGAAGTCGTGGGCGCCTTGAAGATCGCGCGCGACAATACCGCAGCCAAGGGCGCCGCCGATGCCCTGCGCGAAAGCCAGCAGCGCCTGACCGGCATTATCGACTCGGCCATGGACGCCATTATCGCGGTCGATGAGGAGCAGCGGATCGTGCTCTTCAACGCCGCCGCAGAAACCATGTTTCTCTGTCCCCAGGCCGATGCTCTGGGCGGCTCGATCGAGCGCTTCATCCCCGCGCGCTTCCGCGCCTTTCACGCGCAGCACATCCGCAACTTCGGAAAAACCGGCATGACCAGCCGCGCCATGGGCGAGCTGGGCTCGCTCTGGGCCTTGCGCTCGAACGGCGAGGAGTTCGAGATCGAGGCTTCCATCTCCCAGGTGAAAGCGCACGGCCACAAGCTGTTCACGGTCATCGTGCGCGACATCACGGACCGGAAGATGGCCGAGGAGTCGCTGCGCGAACAGGCCCAGCTTCTGCGCGTCTCGCAGATGACTGCCCGGGACATGAGCGACCGCATCGTCTTCTGGCCGGAGGGCGCGCAGAAGATGTATGGATTCACCGACGATGAGGCCCTTGGCGCCAGCACCCACGCGCTGTTTCACACCCAGTTTTCCGAGCCGCTCGAAAATATCGAGAGGCAGCTCTTCACCACCGGCAGTTGGGAGGGCGAGCTTGTCCATCAGCGGCGCGACGGCAGCAACATTGCCGTCTCCACCGCCTGGATTCTGCATCGCGACGCCGAGGGCAGGCCCAAGCGCATCCTCGAGTCGCTGGTGGACATCACCGCGCGCAAGCAGGCCGATGCCAAGCTGCTGGCCCAGGGGCAAGAGCTCGCCCGGCAGGCTGAGGCGCTCGCCCGCTCGCAGCAATCCCTCGAAGAAAAAACACGCATGCTGCAATCGGTGCTTGACAGCATGTCAGAGGGTCTGGTCGCCGTGGACGAAGATGGAAAATTCATTCTCTGGAATCCGGCCGCTGAGAAGATCGTGGGGCTCGGCCCCGCAGAGGTTTCTCCCGAAGCATGGAATGAGCACTACGGGGTCTTTCTTCCCGATGCGGTTACCCCGCTTCCGCCGGAGCAGAATCCCCTGACCCTGGCCGCCGGCGGCCATACCAACTCGGCGGTCATCTTTGTGCGCAACCAGAAGATTCCGCAGGGCGCGTTTCTCGACATCTACGCCAGCCCCCTCAAGGACAAGGACGGCGCCGTGCGCGGGGGCGTGACCGCGTTTCGCGACATCACGGAGCGCAAGCGGGCGGAGGAGAAGGCGCGCCAGTCAGAGGAGCGCTTCGCCAAGGCTTTCCGGTCGAGTCCCACGCCCATCGCCATCAGCACCGTGGAGGAGGGCCGGATCATCGACGCCAATGAGGCTTTCTGCAGCATGCTTGGCTACCAAATGCATGAGATCGTGGGCCGCAGCGATCTTGAGCTCGGTCTGTGGGCCGTGGAAGAGCAGCGCGGCGAAGCCCTGGCCCGAATCCGGCTGGAGAGAGGGATACGCAACCTCGAAGCCCAGTTCAAGACCAAGAACGGCGGGCGGCGCAGCGTGGTCCTCTCCATGGAAGTGATCACCGTGGACGGCGCCGACTGCCTCCTGACCTCGTTCTTCGACGTGACCGAAACCCGCAGCCTGGAGCGCCAGTTGGTTCAGAGCCAGAAGATGGAAGCCGTGGGCCAGCTCACCGGAGGCATTGCCCACGACTTCAACAATCTTCTCGGCGTGATCGTGGGCAATCTCGATCTTCTCGAGCGCCAGGTGGCCTGGAACGAGGCCGCGGTCAAGCGCGTGCAGACAGCCCAGCGCGCGGCCGGCCGCGGCGCCGAGCTCACGCGCCGGCTGCTCGCCTTTTCGCGCCGCGAGCACCTGAATCCCGCGCCGGTGGCCATCGCCGGGGCCATCCGCGAGTTGGTGGAGCTGGCCCAGCGTACCATGGGTCCGGAAATTCGCATCGCCACGCGCTGCGATACGAACATGCCGCCTGTCCTGGTGGACGCCGCGGCCCTGGAGACGGCGCTGCTGAACCTGGCGCTGAACGCACGCGACGCCATGCCCAAGGGAGGCTCGCTGGTCTTAAGCGCGCACGTCGCCGACGTCGGCAGCTCCAACGCGCTGGTGCAGGCCGGCGAATTGCAGCCGGGCAAGTACGCGCGCATCGCCGTCAGCGACTCCGGCAGCGGCATGTCGCGCGAAACCCTCGAGCGCGCTTTCGAGCCCTTCTTCACCACCAAGCCCCGCGACAAGGGCACCGGCCTGGGCCTGGCCATGGTCTATGGCTTCATCAAGCAATCCGGCGGGGCCATCCGTCTCTATAGCGAGGTCGGCTACGGCACCACCGTTTCCATTTACCTGCCGCTGGCCGGGCAGCCTGCCGAAGCCGTGGAGGCGCCGGCGCCCACGCGGGCCGGCGAACGGCTCTCGGGAACCGCCCTGGTGGTGGACGACGAGGCCGATCTGCTCGATATCGCCGACGCCTACCTTTCCGAGCTCGGCTACACCGTGATCCGCGCCGAAGATGCAGCCGCCGCCCTGGCCGCGATCGAACGCGCCGAAGAGATCGACCTGATGCTCACCGACGTGATTATGCCCGGTGGAATGAACGGTTTTGAGCTGGCGGAGAAGGTGCGCCAGTTGCACCCGGAGATCCGCATCATCTTCACCTCCGGCTTCCCCGCCGAGGCCCTGGCCGAGCGCAGCGGCAAGCCGGAGGGCGGACCTTTGCTGCACAAGCCTTATCTGCGCGCCGAGTTTGCCGATATGGTGAGGAGGCAAATGAGCGCCAGTCCGGGCATTTCTTAAAAAAAACAAATAATTTCGGCAAGGGTTGATGGTGAATGACCAAGGCTGCTCACATCCTGGTGATCGACGACGATCGCGACATCGGCGAGTTGATCGCCGCCACGGCGGAATCCCTGGGGCTGCGCTGCACGGCCATGACCGATGCCGCCGAGCTGCCCCGCCTGCTGACGCCCGAAGTGAGCCTCATTCTGCTGGATCTGATGATGCCCCGGATGGACGGCATCGAGGTGCTGCGCATGCTGGGCCAGCTCGGCTCGAGCCCGGGCATCGTGCTCATGAGCGGGATCAGCAAGAGGGTGCTGGAGACCGCAGAAATGCTCGCGCGTTCGCTCAACCTGACCATCGCCGGCCATCTCACCAAGCCGTTCCGCCTGGCACAGCTCGAAGACCTGCTCCGCGGGCACATTCCGCAAGACAAATCCCCTCCCGTTCGCCCCTGTTCGCAGATTGAAGTCACGGAAGATGAGCTGTGCAGCGCCCTGTACAACCGCGAATTCGTTCTCTACTACCAGCCCCAGGTGGATATCGCCAGCGGCACAGTGGAGGGTCTGGAGGCGCTGGCGCGCTGGCAGCATCCGCGGTTCGGGCTTCTGCCGCCCGATTGTTTCATCCCCCGGCTGGAAGCGCTGGGCGCGATCGACAGCTTCTGCTGGCTCATGGCCGACCAGGGGCTTGAGGAGGCGCGCCGCTTTGCCTCCAATGGCCGTCCCGCGCCGCGCATCGCTCTCAACGTCTCCGTGCAATCGCTCAAAGATCTGAAATTCCCTGACACCTTCCTCGGCCTGGCCGGCAAACATTCCATCCCCGCCGAGAGCATCATGGTGGAGATTACCGAGAGCGGGCTGATGCAGGAACCGTCTTCCACGCTCGACGTGCTCACGCGCCTGCGCATGAAGAACGTGCAGCTTTCAATTGACGATTTCGGCACTGGCTACGCCATGATGCAGCAGCTCGTCAACATCCCCGCCAACGAGCTCAAGATCGACAGGGCCTTTGTGGAAAACATGCACGCCAACTCGAGCGACCGCGTGATGGTGGAGAAGACCATCGAGATCGGCCACGAACTGGGCATGACCGTAACCGCCGAAGGCGTGGAGAACGAGGCGCAGCTCGAGTTCCTGCGCCGCAGGGGCTGCGACCGCGCCCAGGGTTTTCTCTTCAGCCGCCCGCTGCCGCTCGCGGCAGTGAATGAGTGGCTCAAGAACCGCCACGTGCGCGCCGCGCAGGCCTGACGAGCGCGCACCCGCCGCTCCGCGCGGTTGCCGGAGCGGGCCTTTGCTCACGCTGGACGCCTTACACTGGACTTGGTGAAGCCCGAAGTCCACCCCATCCTGCCCGCACGCCGGGAATTTCTCGCCCTGGCGCGCGAGCACACGCTGGTGCCCGTTTGCCGCACGCTCACGGCCGACCTGGAGACACCGGTGTCGGCTTTTTTGCGCGCGGCGTGGCAGGAGCGCGAGTGTTTCCTTCTCGAATCCGTTGAAGCCGGCGAACAGGTGGGCCGTTACACCTTCATCGGTCTCGCGCCCTTCAAGCGCATCGTCGCGCACGGCCGCCGGATCGACATTACCGAAGGCGGCAAGACCACGCGCGTCGAAGGCGACGTCTTCGACGTGCTGCGCCAGGCCCTGGCCGGCCACAAGCCTGCGCGCCTTGCCGGCCTGCCTCCGTTCACCGCCGGGGCCGTGGGTTACTTTGCCTATGATGCCGTGCGCCTCATCGAGCGCCTGCCCTCCACGGCCAAAGACGAGCTGCGCATTCCCGACGCCTGCCTGCTCTTTTTTGACGAGGTGCTGGCCTTCGACCATGTGCGCAAGGAAATCTGGCTGGTGGTCACGGCTAACGTCGGCAACGGCAAGGCCGGCGCAGCCTACGACCGCGCCATCGCGCGGCTCAGCGCCCTGGAAAAACGCCTGGCCCGGCCGTTGCCGAAACTCACCCGCCGCATGTCCCCCGCGCCGCGCAAGCTCAAGGTGAAGCACCGCACCGCGAAGAACGACTATCTGCGCGCCGTGGAACGAACGAAGGCATACATCCGCGCCGGCGACGTCTTCCAGGCCGTGCTCTCGCAGCGCTTTGACGTGGAGCCCGGCGTGGACAGCTTTCAGGTCTACCGCGCGCTGCGCATGGTCAATCCCAGCCCATACATGTTTTTCCTCCGCTTTGCGGCGGAGGAATCGCTCGCTCGGGCTGGCCGGGAAAAATCTCGAAAGCGCTCGAAGAATTCTTCGCAATCCATTGAACTGGCGGGCTCTTCGCCGGAGCTGCTGGTCCGCGTGCACCAGGGCAAAGTTGAGTACCGGCCCATCGCCGGTACGCGCCCGCGCGGCGCGAGCGAAAAGGAAGACGAAGCGCTCGCCGCCGAGATGATGCACGACGAAAAGGAGCGCGCCGAGCACGTGATGCTCGTCGACCTGGGGCGCAACGATGTGGGCCGCGTGAGCCGCTTCGGCAGCGTGAAGGTGGACAAGCTCATGTTCGTCGAGCGCTACTCGCACGTGATGCACATCGTCAGCTCCATTGAGGGCCGTTTGCGCCCCGAGCTCACAGCCGTCGATGCGCTGCGCGCCTGCTTTCCCGCGGGCACCCTGAGCGGCGCGCCCAAGGTGCGCGCCATGGAGATCATCGAGGAGCTGGAGCCGGCGCGCCGCGGCACGTACGGCGGCGCGGTTCTCTATGCGGATTTTTCCGGCAATCTCGACTCCTGCATCGCCATCCGCTCCATGCTCTCGGTCGGCGGAAAGGGGAGCGTGCAGGCCGGCGCCGGCATCGTGGCCGACTCCGTCCCCGAGCGCGAGTACGAGGAGTCGATCAACAAGGCGCGGGCCGTCTTGCGCGCCATCGAGCGCGCCCGCGGGATGTGATCCGCCCCAACCTCTCCCCATTTGCGAGCAGCCGGCAGGCCGCCTGCGTCCATGCAGAAAGAAGCAACAGGAGAGAGCCATGGAAAGAACAGGGACATGGGTGAGAAACGGCCTTGTATTTGCGGGCGCGCTGGCCCTCGGACTCTGGCTTGGATCGGCGCGTTCGGCAAAAGCTGCCGGATATGACTCCAGTGGCAACGGCGTGCAGTTTCAGTTGACCGGCGTGGACGAGACCAGCTCCCTGCTGGTTTACGAGCCCGGAACTCGAACCGTCTATGTCTACCGCGGGGCAACGGTCGGCAACTCGGCGCTGCAATGCTCCTACATGTACCGCCTCAGCCGGCCTGGCGAAACCATTCACCGCGAATCCTGCGCGGTTCAAAACCTGAATCCCTAGGCGCCCGATCAGCTCGCCGTGCTGGCCCATTTGCCGCATCAAGATGCCCTCTCGCGCGTCGAGACGCTGCCGAACGAAGCGCCCACCGGCCCGCCCGACGACGATTGACGCGCCGGGCGCGCGCGGCACTCGGCCACGGAGCTACTCCGCGCCGAAAATACGCTTGAAGAAACGGCCTACGCGCCGCAGGAAACCGGGCTTTTTCCCTTTGGGCGGCGGCGCCTGTGGAGCGGCCTGGGCTGCCGCGGCGGGCGCGGCCGCAGGCGCCGCTGGCGCCGGAGCAGGCGGGGCCGGCGCAACCTTGGCATTGCCGGAAGCATTGCCCGGATAAACCAGCGGCGCCACAGTGGCGGTTCCGCTGGCTGGATGAGCCGGCGGTGGCGCGGGAGCCGGCGAGGGCGCAAGGCCTTCACTGACGGCCAGTGGAAATTCATTGACCACTGTCTTCGACGGCGGCGGGCAGCCGCATGGCTCCTTTTCCGTGTCCACCACTTCATTCAGGCTGCCGTGCTGGAACATCACGCGCTGTCCCGGCTGCACGCGGTAGAGTCCCTCATCGAAGAGGCTGCTCACCACCACATAGGGAGCGCTGGTCCCGGTATTGTCCACGCAGGTGTCGCCGTCCGCGCCCAGCCGCACCTTCAGGTCAGAAGAGCCGGGGCCCGCGATGAGAATGCGGAAATCCGGAGTGAGCACAATGTCCGCATTGCTCCCCGCAGCCTGCGTGTTGGCAAAGCTCATCTCCATGGCGCCGTGATCGATGGCCATGAGCAGGCCGGGCGTATCGCCCGCAGGCACGCTCGAGTCTGCGGCCAGCTTCACAGTGGTGGCCGCGCACACGCGCAGCACACCGCGATGCGGCAGCACCACCTGCGTGGTGCTCGCGCCGGAGGTGATGCTGCTTCCGGCTCCCAGCATCGCTTTGCCGCCGGCCACTTCCAGAGCGCCGGTCACGGTGGCTGCGCCGCCGGGGTCGCTCGCGTCGATGGGAACAATGGCGAGAGGAGCCGCGGCAGGAGAATCGGCGTCCGCCGGCTCGGTGGCCGCGGCCGGCTGCGCCGCAGCCGCAGGCGCCGTCTGCGCCCAAGCCGGCACGCCCAAAGCCGCAATGAGCGTCGCGCACAAGATGCGTGCGCTCAAACACAGACGCGATCGCGGCAGAACACGCATCCCGGTTACATTTCCAAAAAGTTGCGAATCATCTGGTGGCCGCCGTCGGTAAGCACGCTTTCCGGATGGAACTGCACGCCTTCGATGGGCAGGCTACGGTGCCGCAATCCCATAATCACGTTGCCCACGCTGCCCGGCTCCGGCGTGCTCGCGGTCACCAGCAGGTCGCGGGGAAGCGACTCTTCTTCGACGATCAGCGAGTGGTAGCGCGTGCAGGTAAGCGGCGTAGGCAGGCCCGCAAACACGCCCTTGCCGTCGTGCTCCACCGGGCTGGTTTTGCCGTGCATCAGCGTCCTGGCGCGCACCACCTTGCCGCCAAAGGCCTCGCCAATGGCCTGGTGCCCCAGGCACACGCCCAGAATGGGCGCCTTTCCCGCCATGTGGCGGATAAGCGGCACCAGGATGCCGGCTTCGTGCGGCGTGCACGGGCCCGGCGAGAGCAGGATGCGCTCCGGCTTCATGCGCTCCACGTCTTCAGGCGTCAACTCGTCGTTGCGCCGCACCTCCACGTCCGCACCCAGCTCGCCCAGGTATTGCACCAGGTTGTAGGTAAAGGAATCGTAGTTGTCGAGGACGAAGACCATGGCAGATTCCAGTGTAGCGCGGCAGCGCCTTCGCGGCTCAGCCGGCGTTCCCCGCCCCGCGGCCGCAATTTTCCGCTTGACAAAGCCGCGGCCCGATTCCACACTATGTCGTATACGACGTATCGTATACGACGGAGTTGACCGCAATGGCTTCCCACCCTTCCCTGCTGCTTTATCCCTGGCTCGCCCTCGGCCTGGTCTGGCTCACGGCCGCGGCCGGCAAGAAGGCCGTGCTGCAGCGCCAGTCCGCCTCTCACCGCCTTCTGCACCTTGCGCTTGCCGCCTTGGCCTTCGCCCTGCTCGCCTATCCCCGGTTTCAGCGCGGCTGGCTGGGCACGCACTTTGTTGCGCAAACCCAAGCCGTCTATCTCTCCGGATTCGGCATCAGCGTCGCCGGCGCTCTGTTCGCCATCTGGGCGCGGCTCAAGCTGGGCGGAAACTGGAGCGGCCGCCCCAGCCTCATGGCCGGGCACGAGCTCATCACCTCCGGCCCTTACGCGCTCGCCCGGCATCCCATTTATACCGGTTTGGTGCTGGCATTCGCCGGGACCGTGCTCGCGCTGGGCGAGTGGCGGGGTGTGCTCGGGGTCCTCATCGTTCTGCTCGCATTTCTCATCAAAATTCGCGATGAAGAGCAGCTCATGCTGCAGGCTTTCCCGGATGTGTATCCGCAATATCGCCGCAGGGTGAAGGCTCTCATCCCGGGAGTGCTGTAGAAATGCCGGCAAAACGGCTCCACTCCGCCGCGAACAACCTCCTCGCGCGGATGGAGCGAGACCTTGCCGCCATTCGCCGCGCCCTGCGCAAGCCTCTCGAAGAGGAGATCGTCAAGGGCGGCTTAACCGTTCCGCAAACGGCCGTGATGCAGGCAATCGTGAATCGCGAGGGAATCACCCTCAAGGACTTGAGCCATGCGGTGAGCCTGGCGCACTCCACCGTGAGCGGCATCGTTGACCGCCTGGAGGAGCGCGGCCTGCTTGCGCGGCGCGCGGACCCGGCTGACGGCCGCGTGAGCCGCATCTACGCCACGCCGGTCGTAGCCCGGTTCGTGCGCTCCACGATTCCCGGGCTGCGCCGTGGCCCGCTGGGCCGCGCCCTGGAAAAAGCCGCACCGGCAGAGCGAATGAAAATCGCCTGGGCGCTCCAGCGCCTGCGCGCGCTGCTGGAACACACCCAAGACGGCGCCTGAGCCGTGCCCCTCCCTCGACTGCCGCCTTTCGCACCATGTGCTGGTTGCGCAAGCGGCTCCATCTTTGCCAAACTGGCCATGGTCCATGCCGATGGTCCTTCACTTTCTGATTCAGGGGCGTGTGCAGGGCGTAGGCTTCCGCTGGTTCGTGCAGCGCGAGGCAGGCGAGCTCGAGCTGCGCGGTTGGGTGCGCAACACCGAAGACGGCCACGTGGAAGTGCTCGCCGCCGGCGACCCCGCCGATCTTGACGAACTGCGCTTGAGCCTCAAGCGCGGCCCGCGCGGCAGCCGCGTCGATCGCGTCATCGAGCACACCCTCGTGGAAACCGAAGCCGAGGGCCTGAGCTCCTTTCGCATCGAGGGCGTGTGGTAAGAGACAGTGGACAGGTGTCAGTGGTCAGTTGTCAGTGATCAGTGGTCAGTTTTTCCGTGCAACCATTCGCTTCGACAATTAATCGCCGTTCTCTGTCCGCCGTTTACTGTCCACTGTTCACTGATCACTGTTCCCAGTTCCCTGTTCCCTGTTCCCTGAATGCCGGCCACTATAATTTGCAATGAGCCGTTATCGTTGAGCAGTGCTTGGACGCCAGAGTTTGTTGCTGCACGGAAAAACTGTCCACTGCTCACTGTCCACTGTTCACTGTCCACTGTGCCGGAGGAGCCGAACGCCGCATGCTGCAAGAGTCGAAGCGCGTCAACGTCGATGACCTGAAGAAACTGGTGCGGACCGTGCCCGATTTTCCCAAGCCCGGCATTCTCTTTTACGACATCACCACGCTGCTCAAGGACAAGACCGGCTTCGCCCAGTTGATCGACGCGCTGGCCGCGCACTATATCGGCCGCGGCATCGACCTGGTGCTGGGCATCGAGGCGCGCGGCTTCATCTTCGGTCCTGCGCTCGCTTACCGGCTCAACGCGGGGTTTGTGCCCGTGCGCAAGCCTCGCAAGCTGCCTGCTCCCGTCGCGCGCGTCACCTACGATCTCGAATACGGCTCCGACACGCTGGAAATTCACATGGACGCGATTGCGCCGGGCCAAAGCGTGGTTCTTGTCGATGATCTTCTTGCCACCGGCGGCACCATGGAAGCGACCGTCAAGCTGGTCAAGCAACTCGGCGGCAACATCGCCGGCCTCGGCTTCGCCGTCGAGCTCGATTTTCTGAAAGGCCGCGAGCGCTTCAGCGAGTACGACGTCTTCAGCCTGCTCCACTACGACGAGTAAAGGGGACGAGGAGCGCGCCTCTCGAGGCTCATGTTAGGGGCTCATGTCAGGGGCTCATGTCAGCGGTTCGTCTTCGGCAACCGATTCCCCGCTCCCTTCTTCGCTTTCCTCTTCGCCGCCGTGCGCAGCGCCCTCGCTTTTTTTCTCGCCCGCCGCGGCTTCCTTGAACATCTGCGCATCGGCAAACCGGTAGCCCACGTATACGTCGGTGAGCAGGTAAAGCGGTTTCGAGGGGTCATCTTCGATCTTCTTGCGCAGCTGGCGGACGAAGGTGCGCAGATACTCGACTTCTTCGCGGCAATCGGCGCCCCAGACCGCGGTGAGCAGCTTGGCGTAGGTCACCACCCGGCCGGCGCGGCTCATCAGGCAGTGGAGGATATCGAACTCCTTGCGCGTAAGGCGGATTGGCTCGCTGCGCCGGGTTACCGAACGCTTGACCGGATCGAGCCGGATCTCGCCGATCTCGATGGGCGCGTCTTCCGCGCGCGCGGGGGCGTGCACGCGGCGCACGGCGGCGCGGATGCGCGCCAGCAGCTCGCGGGTGCTGAACGGCTTGGTCACGTAATCGTCGGCGCCGAGCTCCAGCGCTTCCACTTTGTCTTCTTCCTCGTCGCGCACCGTGAGCATGAGCACCGGCAGCCGCGGCGCGAAGGCGCGGATGCGGCGCAGCGTCTCAATGCCCCCGATGCCGGGCATGTTCACGTCGAGCAGCACCACGTCGTGCGCCGAGGCGCGCAGCGTCTGCAGCGCTTCTTCGCCGCGCGAAACCTCGGCCACCTGGAAGCCGAGCTCCACCAGCGGCGGCCGCAGGGCCCTGCGGATCGCCGGCTCGTCGTCGACTACAAGAACGCGGATGGCTTGCTGGGTCATGAGGAGCTTCCCTTCTCGATGCCGATGGGGATGGCCGCGAAGAACGTGGTTCCCTCCTGCTCGTCACTGGTCACCCACACGGATCCGCCGTGAATCATGGCCACGCGCTTGGCCACCGAGAGGCCGATGCCGGTGCCTGGGGCGCGGTTGGAGTAATTGGAGGAGCGGTAGTAGCGGTCGAAGATGCGCTCGCGGTCAGCCATGGGAATGACCGGGCCGTAGCTGTGCACGGAGAAGATCGCCTCCGCCTTGGCGAGCATCACCCGGATGGTGATGGTGGTGCCGAAGAGGGAATATTTGCATGCGTTGTCAATGTACTGCGTGAGCAGCATGATCATCAACTGGCGGTCGCAAAGCAGCATCAGGCTTTCGTCTTCCAGCGCCACGGAAACCTTCATGCTCGCCAGCCGCTCTTTCATGCTGGCCAGAACCTCTTCGATCAAGGCGCCCACGGCGGCGGGTTCGGCGTGGATGATCACTTCGCCGGCATCGAGCCGCGCGGTGGTGAGCAGCCGCGTGGTCAGCTCGCTGAGCGCGCCCGTCTGCTCGTTGATGAGCGCCACCAGTTCGGACTGGCCCGTGGAAAGCTTGCCCATCTCCGCCAATCCGGTGGATGCGGCGCGGATGGCCGTGAGCGGCGTTTTATAGGCGTGCGCCAGCGAGTCCAGCACCGTGGAGCGGAGCTGCTCCGTGCGCCGCTCGGTCTCGATGCGGCTTTCATTGGCGAAAGCGCGATAGCGGTCGAAGGTGATGGCGATCAGCGAGGCAATGGCGTTGTTCGTGAGGGGACTGGTATCGCCGCGCACCACCAGGCTGCCCACGGGAACCGTGCCCAGCCGCACCACGCGGCGTCCGATGCCGGTCTCGGGATCGTCGTCTGAGGTTTCGAAGTAATACACGTTTTGCGCCAGCTCCAGCGGATCCTGGCTCCAGTAGCCGGCCTGGTAGACCTCGTGCAGATCGGCGTCGAAGACCGCAACCGCTTCCAGGTCGAAAATCTCGTGCACCAGCTCGGCCAGCTCCTGCCCCGGCTCCACGTGCAGATTCATCTGCAGCGTGCGCCGCGTGAATTCATACAGATCGTGCATCTGCCCGCTTCGCGACTCGGCCTCGCGCGCGTGTCCGGTGACGCGCGCCGAAAGCCGGCTCACCGTGAGCGCCACCAGGACGAACACCAGCACCTTGACCGAGTTCGCCGGGTCCGCGGCCATCGCCAGTTGCGTATACCGCGCGGTAAACATCGCCTGCACCACCACCGCGGAAAAAGAAACGATCACCGCCTGCCAGAATCCGCACAGCAGCGCGGTTGGGATCACGATGAGCAGAAACAGCAATGCCGAAATGGGCCACAGCCAGCTGAACCAGTGCGCAACCGCCGCAACCAAGACCACGCTCACGATGCCCAGCGCGCACTCCAGCGTAAACAGCAGCACGCGCATGCCGGAGCCGCGCGTGCGCCTGAAGAAAACCGTGCGCGCAGGGTTCAATTTCTGAGCCAAGCAGCTTACCCTCTTTCACTGTTTTCAATTGGAGTCCGCAAGACTCTCAAACCCGTGCATGAGAAAAACACGCCGGAAGCAAATCCAACTGCACGGTACACGCTTCGCCTCGCGCCACACGCGGAGACTCTTTTTCTCCACTTCGACTGTCGCCGAAATCGGAAACAAAATTTTAGCAGGTTCTTCATTGCAATTTCATGCGCGCAATGCGATGCCTCTTCTTTCTTCTGTGTTCGCCAGCTTAAGGCCTCGTAAGCAAAAGGGATAGTCGCCGGGCTGAAATGGATCGGCCGGCCAGGGATCTCTCGCCGGCGGACAAAATCTTTTTTCATTCCTCATTTTATTTTTATGCTTCGTTTGCGTTACTAATGCTAGCCGGTCTTGCCCGACTCACCGACTGAACCGAACACAACGCGATTCCCGTAAGCGGCCCTTTGCACGCGGGTGTTGTCGTGTGCCCGCCTGCCGCGCGCCGCAAAGCCGGCCAATCGTGCAGAGCCGAAGTGTGCTTATTGGGGCTGGCCCATTCATTACCGAGTCCTAACAACCTGGATTTTCCATTTGGAGGGAAAGTGCCGATGAAATTGAGACTCAGTCGCATTCTGCAGGCAGCGGCCGCAACCGCCATGGTGGCCGCGCTCATGGCCGCCGCCCAGACAACCGATTCTTCATCCGCCCCCGCGGTAGCGTCAGCGGCCGCTCCCGCTGCGCAGGCTCCGGCAACCCCGGCTCCGGCAGCGCAGGCTCCGGCGGCTGCACCCGCAACCCCACCGGCCCCGCTGTCGACATTCGTTCTCACCGGTCCGCTCACGTGGCTGCCGCCGGCAACTTTTCAGGCCGGACCGTTGGGCACGCTGTCTGTCAACGGCATCATTACCGGTTACTCCCTGTTCCAAAACAATGCCGTGCCCGGAGACACCAGCGCGCAGGCCACTTTGAGCAATGGGCAAATCTACATCCAGAAAGCCGACGGGCCGGTGCAGTTCTACGTGCAGGCCGGCGTTTACGATCTGCCTACGCTGGGCGTGCCTTTCGTCAACGCGCAAAACACGGTGAACGGTCTTTATGGGCCGGTTCCGGTGGCTTTCCTGAAGCTGCCGGTGGGAAAGACCACGCAGTTCATGATCGGTCAGCTGCCCACGCTTATGGGCGCCGAGTCCACCTTTACCTACCAGAATTTCAACATCCAGCGCGGCATCGTCTGGAACCAGGAAAATGCCATCAACCGCGGCATCCAGATCAACCAGACGCTGGGTAAATACTTCAGCGCCTCCATCAGCTGGAATGACGGCTACTACTCCGACCGCTACAACTGGCTCTCGGGCTCGATCACTTACACCAAGGGAGTCAATACCCTGGTGTACGACGGAATGGGCACCCTCGGCCGGACCGGCTACGAAACCGTGGCCACGCCGGTGCAAAACAATGGCTATATGCACGCCGTGATCTACACCTACACCAAAGGTCCCTGGATCGTTTCGCCGTACTTCCAGTACGGCAACGTGCCTGAGAACCCGAGCATCGGCATCCTCAAGGGCACATCGGCAACCGGCGGCGCATTCAACCTCAGTTACGCATTCAAGAGCGGCTTCGCTCTGCCGGTGCGCGTTGAGTATCTCACCAGCTCAGGGAACGCAACCGATGGCTCGCTGAACCTGCTCGGTTACGGACCGGGCAGCGCCGGGACCACATTCACGGTTACGCCGACCTACCAAAAAGGCGGTATGTATCTTCGCGGCGATATCGGGTTTGTAGACGCAAGCAACTACGCGAAGGGCGATGTCTTCGGCAGCAACGGAACCGACTCGAACCAGTTCCGCGGCGTGCTTGAGTTCGGTTTCATCTTCGGCAACAACATCGAGAAATAGCCTGATCGAGGCGCCGTCTCCGCAGGAGTTCGCAGCCTTCCCCGGATCAAGGCGCCCGGCAAGTTCGATTCTTTATTTCGTCCTGATGAGGGCGACGATACCCTCATCAGCACGGGAACGCCAAACGGGGCCGGACAAGAGAACGCGGAGCAATCTGACCGGACCTTTACGCAACGGACCCGCGGAAACCAGCCGCCGGGAAACTCACTCTTCAGGAGAATGCTCATGGCAGATCAGAAAGCACCCCAGATGCAGTCCACACTGGGCCTCACCGGGTTGACCGCGAACGCAATGGCGATGATCGCTCCCGGCGCCTTCCTCTGGCTCACGTTTGCCATCCAGGCCGGTACCGGCGTCGCCAACCAGCCCTCCACCGCTCCGGCCATGTGGCTGGGGATCTTCGTCTCCCTGCTCTTGTGCCTGGCAACAGCGGTAGCCTACGCGGAGATATCCAAGCTCTACCCCGGCACCGGATCGAGCTACTACTACGCCGAACAGGCCATGCTCTCCAAAGACAAGGCCTTCAAATTTGCCCGCGTCTCCAAGTTCGTTGTCGGCTGGGGCTCGCACCTTTACTACTGGGTGTATACCGGCGTGATGGTGGCCGTTACCGGCATCTTTGTCGGCTACATCGTTGGGTTCCTGTATCCCAACTTCATAAGCGGCTCCAATCCCGGACCGGTGTTCACAGGCCTGATTGCGGTTATCTTCTCGTTCTTTGTCGCCTGGATCGCCTCCAAGGGCGCTTCAGCCTCCACAGCCGTCAACATCGCCGTGAACGTCGTCCAGATCTCCGCCCTGATCGTCTTCAGCGTGCTCGCCCTCGGCTATCGCGCTAACCACCCCTCGGGAAGCACCGGGTTTAATTACGACAGCCAGACTCTGGCCACCTACACCTACCAGTTCGCCACCAATCCCAAGGACGGCTCGGTGATGCGCGACGCCAGCGGCACGCCGCTGCCCCAGCTCGACGCAGCGGGCAAGCCCGTTCCCTTCGTCATCACCTATCCCACCACCGATTCAAGCGGCAACTTCCTCACCCATCCCAACGCAGCCTCCGTGGTGGGCGCGCATCGGCTGAGCTGGTTGTTTATTCAGTCAACGGTGGCTATCTTCCTGCTGGTGGGTTTCGAATCGGTCACCTCGTTGGGAGGCGAGGCCAAGAACCCAACCAAGCATATTCCCATTGCTGTCATCTCATCGCTGCTCATTCAGGGCGCGTTCTGCTACCTGTTTGAGTATTTCTGCGCCAACTACTTCCTCAACTCCGGCTACACCATGCCAACAGCCGCCGGCTCGGCCGCGCCCATCGGCGACATGATGATCATCGTCGGCGACGCACTGCTCGGCCAGGGTCATGGCCGGTACTTCATGCTGGCTGAAGCAGTCACCGTTTTCTTCGCCCTCGTCGGCACCACGCTGAGCTGCATGAACACGGGCGCCCGCGTCACTTACGCCATGGGCAAGGACGAGGAGGTTCCCGAACACTTCGGCATGCTGCACTCCAAGAACCTCTCGCCGCATCGCTCCATCTGGACACTGGCGGTTATCGCCGCCGTCATCGGCGTCATTTGCGTCTCGCTGGAATTCGGCGACGCCAGCGCGCCCACGGACGCCACCATCGCCGCCCTGCCCCATGGCATCTTCTCCTCCTTCGGCTACACCACGCAGGCCAAGATGGCCGCGCTGCCCAACTCGCTACTGTCCATGACTCTCACCTCCAACTTTGGCACCTTCATCCTCTATGGCCTCAGCTGCCTGCTTTGCATCATCGCCTACAACAAGCGCCCCGATCACAACCTCGTGAGGCACACGCTCATTCCAGGATTCGGCCTGCTGGCGAATCTCACCTGCATGGCCTTCTACCTGATCGGCCCGGCATTCAGCCTGGGCACCTCGAAGGAACCGCTGCTCGCACTCGGCATCTCCGTGGCCTGGGGCACTTACGGTGCCATCTATTTCCTCAAATCGTCGAAAAAGAAAGGCAAGTCCGTGCTGCTCGCATCCAAACAGGCCGTCTCTTAAACTGGTTCTCTCGTACGCATTTCTGGGTGGACTCCCGCTTCAGACGCCGTAACACAAAGGCATGGAAGCGAGGTCCACCCAGAACTCGTTTTCAACGAAGCTCTCATGGGCTTATAAACTTGAGGCAGATCTCCCGGGTGCTGGGAAGACAGGCTACGCGGCGGCGCACATGTTGGACGTTCAGTTCGGGGAAGCGAGCGATTTCGGAAAGGTTCGCAAAAATAACGAAGATGCCATGGGATCGTTCATCCCCTCCTCGCGGCGCCAGGCCCGTTCGCACGGATTTCTCTTCGCGGTGGCCGACGGCGTGGGCGGCCTCGATCTGGGCGAAGTGGCTTCGGCGACCGCCATTTCCGTGGTCACTGAGGAGTTCGGCAGCGCGCAGGCCGGCGCCATGCTCATCAGCCTGCTTCCGCGGCTGGTGCAGCACGCGAACACCGCCATTCACGACCGCACGCTGGAGCCGCAATACCGCGGCCGCAGCATGGCGTCCACTCTGGTGGTCTGCGCGCTGCGCTACGACCAGGCCGTTATCTCCCACGTCGGCGATTCGCGCTGCTACCTTGTCCGCAATGGCAGGGCGCGCCAGGTCACACAGGATCATACCCTGGTCAACGAGCAGAAGAAGTTGGGACTGATTTCCGATGGCGGAATTAAAGACTCGGATGCGCGCCACGTTCTCATCCGCTCTCTGGGGCCGGAGATGTTCGTCGCTCCCGATACAACGGCGATCACGCTCGCGGCCGGCGATGCGCTTGTGCTGTGCACGGATGGTTTACACGACGAGATGACCGAAGCCATGATCGCTGAGATCGTCTTGCAAAAGAAAAGCGCAGCCGAGGTTGCCCGCGACCTGGTTTGCCGCGCGGTCGAACTCGATGGAGGCGACAACACCACGGCACAGGTGATCCGGGTGCGTTCCGTCGAGCAGGTGGGCATGTATCGCGGCAGGCCATACCGGATTCCGGCCTGAGGCGCGCACACACGCCGGGGACGATCCGCGCGTCAGCGTCTGCATGAATTCCGCCGACTGCCGCGCCGTCCCCGCAAAGCGTCCCGGAGGGACGCCAGGAGAATAGCCCAGGATGGAGTTCGCCCGAGCGAACGAAATCCTGGGAAAAACATGCAAAAAATATTCCAAACCCCAGTGGGCGACGGAACCAAGACAGGTGCTCTCACCCCAAGGATGTTGACACACCCACTTCAGCCTCGAAAGGGCTTCTCCCTGCAAACTGATCCGGTGAAGGCCTTACGGAATCCTTAGCTCATCTCCGCTCCAACCCGATAAAGTAGAAGGAGCCTCTCGTATTTTTCTTGAGACACAATGAGCTTTTACGACAGCCTCGAAGCCGGCACGCAGATCGACTCCTATCGCATTGAGACGCCCGTCGCCCGGAGCGGCATGGCTTCCATCTTCCGCGCCGTCGATACGCGAGACGGCCGCGTGGTGGCGCTCAAAATTCCCCACCCCGACCTGGAGGCCGATCCCATTCTCTACGACCGCTTCCAGCGCGAAGCCGGCATTGGTGAAAAGCTCGACCACCCCAAGGTGATGCGCGTTTATGGCGGCGAGGAGCGCTCGCGCGTTTACATGGTGATGGAGTGGTGCGAGGGCCGCCTGCTGCGCAACATCCTCGACGAGGGCCGCATGCCCCAGGAACGCGCCCTGCGCATCACCATCGGCGTTCTCGACGCGCTCGATTACATTCACGCCCACGGTGTGGTCCATCGCGATCTGAAACCGGAAAACATCATGGTCGATGAGAACGACAACATCAAGCTTATCGACTTCGGCATCGCCGGCGACTCCGGCGCGCGCCGGCTCACCTACGCCAACTTTACCGCGACCCTGGGCACGCCCAACTACATTTCACCCGAGCAGGTGAAGGGCAAGCGCGGCGATGGCCGCAGCGACATCTACTCCATGGGCGTGATTCTCTACGAGATGCTTACCGGCAAGCTGCCCTTTTCCGGACCCACGCCCATGGCGGCCATGAACGACCGCATGCTGAACCCGCCGGTGCCTCCGCGCGTGGCCGATCCCACGGTCTCGCCGCAATTGCAGGAGGTGCTGTACCGCGCCTTGGAACGGGAGCCGAAAAACCGCTACGCGACCGCGCACGAATTTGCACACGATCTTGAGCATCTTGACCAGGTCGGCGTCGAGGACCGCCCGGAAATTACCAACTGGCAAAAACGAAAATCCCACCTTACGCGGAAGATTCTCTACTACACCGGCCTGGCCCTGATCCCGGTGGTGGTTCTTCTGCTGATGGTTCTCCTCTCCCATCGCCGCTGAACGCTCGCCGGTGGCAACGCGGCTGCCGATTTCCTCAGCCCGACCAGCCGAATCTTCACGGGATCCTTATGCGAAGCGCCCTAGGATTTCTGAGTAAAGACAACGATTTCAACCATCCGCCCAAAGGAGAATTCATGGCTAAATACAAACTCGAGTACGTCTGGCTTGACGGCAAGAAACCCATTCCGGAATTGCGCGGCAAGACCACCATCAAGGATTTTGAAAAGCCGCCGGCCCTTGCCGACCTGCCCCTTTGGGGATTCGACGGCAGCTCCACCATGCAGGCCGAGGGCAGGAGCTCCGATTGTATTCTCAAGCCGGTCGCCATTTACCCTGACGGAGCCCGGAAGAGCGCCTACATCGTTCTTAGCGAAGTCATGCTTCCCGACGGTACGCCTCATCCTTCCAATATGCGCGCCGCGACTCCCGACGACCCCGACCTCTGGTTCGGATTCGAGCAGGAATATTTCCTTTACAAGGACGGCCGGCCGCTCGGCTTCCCTGAGGAAGGCTATCCCGCGCCCCAAGGGCCCTACTACTGCGGCGTGGGCTACAAGTACATGGGCAGCCTGGCGCGCCAGATCGTGGAAGAGCATCTCGATCTCTGCCTGCACGCCGGCATCAACCACGAGGGCATCAATGCGGAAGTGGCCAAGGGCCAATGGGAGTTCCAGATCTTCGGCAAGGGCTCGCACAAGGCCGCCGACGACCTGTGGGTGGCCCGCTACCTGATGGCCCGTTTGTGCGAGAAGTACGAAGTCGACCTGCAGCTCCACTGCAAGCCCATCCGCGGCGACTGGAACGGCTCCGGCATGCACACCAACTTCTCCACCAGGCTGCTGCGCGAGGTGGGCGGCAAGGAGTACTTTGAAGCGCTGATGGCGGCCTTCGAGAACAACATCGGAGCGCACATCGAGGTCTACGGTCCTGACAACCATTTGCGTCTGACCGGCCATCACGAAACCCAGTCCATCGACAAGTTCAACTATGGGCTCTCCGACCGCGGCGCTTCCATCCGGCTGCCGGTCAACTTCATCAGGAACGGCTACCGCGGCTACCTTGAAGACCGCCGTCCGAACTCCGAGGCCGATCCGTACCAGATCGTCGCGCGTATCTGGAAGACGGTGGAGTCCGTCGGGGAGCCCGCGCTGGTTTAACCGCAGTCAGTTCGCATCCTCGCCTTTCCGGCCTTGCCCGCTGCCAATGGCATCGGCAGCGGAGCAAGGTTGCGGAGCGGCAAACCGTACGAGGGAAGCAGCGAGAGCTGGTGAGGCTCGCTGCTTCCTCATGTTTTTCCGCATAGGAGTTGCTGCGCTTCCGGCGCAAGTGGTAGATTGCTTGCGAAGTTTTCTACTCGCTTTTTGCGCCACCGAAAAATTCCATCGGAGCCGCGTGCCTGTCTCGCTCTCCCGTGCACTCGGCAGGCGCGCAACTTCTCAACCCCGGCCGATTTCTTCAACCGCATCGCGGAGGCGCAAACTCCGCGAAGACAATCTGCAATCCTTCGCCGGCGAGCGGCGATCCGGGGCAGTCTTGAGCGCAATCCTCGGGCGCCATCCTCATCCGTAGAGCGCGTCTCTGCTGCGCTTCGTCTCTCGCCGGCGCCACAAACCCGGTCACGCGCAACCTGAGACGGAAAGGAGAAGCACTATGCCACGCACGCCCAATGACGTGAAAAAGCTTGCCAAGGACGCCGGAGTGAAAATTGTCGATCTGCGCTTCATCGATCTTCCCGGCATGTGGCAGCATTTTTCAATCCCGGTGGAAGACCTTGAGGACGACCTGTTCAGCGATGGCATCGGCTTCGATGGGTCAAGCATCCGCGGATTCCAACAGATTCACGAAAGCGACATGCTGCTGGTGGCGGACGCGGAAACGGCCGTGATCGATCCCGTGCTCTCGGTTCCCACGCTCAACCTCATCTGCAATGTGATCGACCCCATCAGCCGCAAGCCCTACTCGCGCGATCCGCGCCACGTGGCGGAGAAGGCCGAAGCGTATCTCAAAAAGTCGGGCATCGCCGACACCAGCTATTGGGGCCCGGAGGCCGAGTTCTACATCTTCGATAACGTGCGCTACGACCAGACCGCGCACAGCGGCTACTACTATGTGGACTCGGTGGAAGGCATCTGGAACACGGGGCGCGAAGAGAATCCGAACCTCGGCTACAAGCTGCGCCACAAGGAAGGCTACTTCCCGGTTCCGCCGTCGGACACGCTGCAGGACATCCGCTCGGAGATCATCCTCGCACTCAAGGATATGGGCGTGAAAGTGGAAGTACATCACCACGAAGTGGGCACCGCCGGCCAGTGCGAGATCGACATGCGCTTCGGCACGCTCACGCGTATGGCCGATAATCTTCTCAACTACAAGTACATCATCCGCATGATCGCCAAGAAGCACGGCATGACCGCAACTTTCATGCCCAAGCCGCTGTTCGGCGACAACGGCTCCGGCATGCACGTGCACCAGAGCCTGTGGAAGGGCGACACCAACGTCTTCTTCGACAAGAAGGGCTACGCCCTGCTCAGCCAGACCGCGAAGTATTACATCGGCGGCCTCCTCAAGCACGCGCCGGCGCTGCTGGCCATCGCCGCGCCCACCACCAACTCTTATCGCCGCCTGGTTCCCGGTTTCGAGGCGCCCGTGAACCTGGCTTACTCGCAGCGCAACCGCTCCGCGGCCTGCCGCATTCCCATGTACTCCACCAGCCCCAAGGCCAAGCGCATTGAGTTCCGCTGTCCCGATCCCTCAACCAACCCCTATCTCTGCTTCTCCGCCCTGCTCATGGCCGGCCTCGACGGCATCAAAAACAAAATCGATCCCGGCGAGCCGCTGGACAAGGACCTCTACGAACTCGAGCCCTCAGAAGCGAAGAAAATCAAGAGCACGCCCGGATCGCTGGGCGAAGTGCTCACCGCACTCGAGAAAGATCACGAGTTCCTGCTCCAGGGAGACGTGTTCACTACGGACCTGATCGAAACCTGGATCAGCTACAAGCGCGAGCGCGAGCTGGCTCCCGTGAACCTGCGTCCCGCGCCGTACGAGTTTTTCCTCTACTACGATCTGTGAGGCAAACGCGAACAGGTCCAGCCTGGAATCACAAAAGCCCAATCTTCCCTCCGGGAGATTGGGCTCTTTGCTTCAAGTGTTGCCCCGCGCGCTCCTTCAGCGCGCTGCATGCGCGTACTCCCGCGACCGGCTCTGCCGCAGCAGCTTTCGCGAAACCGGCCGCAGCTCCTCGGGGTGGTCGCGGAGATAAACCATGAGCTGCCGCTTTTTCTCTTTTGCCCGCTGCGGCATCGAGTCCCCGGCGGCCAGATTGAAAGGAACCAGCCCGGGCAAACTGGCCTCTACGCGTTCGTAGATTGTGCGCCAAGCTTTTTTGACCGCGGAGAGGGATATCTCCAGTTCGGCGCTCAACTCTTCGTCTGTGCCGCCGCGCAGCGCAGCCTGCAACAGCCGTTGCTCGCTGGCGCTGAAGCCAAGCCTGGGCGGCTGATGATCGAAGAGCATGCCCACCAGCGAGCCGGGCCGTCGCGTTTCGATTTCCCGCGACAGGCCGAGAACGTGCGGCCGCTGGATGATCTCCTGCGGCTCTCCCGAGTAGGCGTCCTTCCATTCGCCGCTCAGCGCGTCCAGCAGCATGCCTCCGCTCTTGATCATGCTCAGGAATCTCTCCACGGTCTCCGCCTGCGTGCCGATGATCTCCTTGAACAGGTAGCCGCGATGCTCCTCCAGAAACGCGGACATCACCCTGTTGTAGACGTCGGGGCGCTTGATCTCCTCAGGCCGGATGCAACCCTCCCAGGTGAGCAGATTCAATCCACCGCACGCATTGGCCTCTCGAATCTCCCGGTCGGAAAGCAGGGGCGATGCGCCTGTCGCAATTCGCCGGGCCAGCTCCGGTCCAAACCAGAAGAAGGGCGGCTGCTTCACTTCGAGAATAAAAGCGTCAGAAACAAACGCCGACACGCCGGATCCCAGAATCCGCACGCCCGACTCGCCAACCTCCTCAAACACGACTGCCGTCTTGGCCTCATGATCCAGCAGTTGCAGCCAGGCCTTTTTGAGCTCGCCGATCGCATTCCCATACCGCGGGCCAAGCTGCGGATGAGCGGCGACAATGGCCACGCATCCGGCGACATCTTGGGGCCGCATTGGCCGATGACGCAGGCTCATAACGACTCCGGGACGCAACAGGGGCAGTGCGTTTTTCTGCCCTTTTAGAGTACTTGTTTTTCCTTTGTCCGCCGACCAAAATCTGCGCAGTTGGATATTTGCGTCGCTCTCGTAATCCCTGGCGTTTGCCCTTGAGCCGCTCCCCCAGCGAGCCGCCGGCATGCGTTTGCGGAGCCAGGCATGCATCCATCTCTCTGCAATTGAGCCGCGTTCCTACGCTCGCGCACGCCTTTTCGGCTTCGCCGGCGGCGTGTGTTCGGCCAACGGGTTCGGCAGGGCACGATTGCAGACGCACTCACACTCGAGGAGGAGAGCATGAGCAGGTCGATGACAGTTCCCCAGACGATGTTTCGCTTTGCCCCCATGCTGGCCCTGGCCGCATTCCTGGCGCCCGGTAGATTGGCGGCGCAGACGGGCACGGACACGGACGATGCGTTTTTGTCCGCGAATTCCGTAACCCAATTACTGGACCTGAACGGCGCGGGGCTTTCTTTGATTGTCGCAGGCGAAAATTCCACCGTGGGTCCGCTCAAAGTAGGCGCCACCACCACATACATCAAGTTCCAGCTGCCATCTTCGCTGCCGCCTTCAGTCTCTGCCGCCAATGTAATCAAAGCGACGCTGAAGCTTTTCATCAGCCCGGGCATCACGCCGGCGGGCGAAGTCAACATTTATCCCGTCACCGGCGCGTGGAGCGAGTCAACCCTTAGCCCCTCCTCGCCGCCTGCGCTGGCCAGCATGCCCTTCGCCTCGGATGTGTCCCTGGGCAACGCGAACTCCTTCCTGGTTGTCGATGTGACCGATCTCGTCCAGCAATGGCTTGAAGGCTCTGCGAACGGGGGAATGGAAAACAACGGAATCGCGATTGAAGCAGCGACCAACACCACGTACGTGGTATTCGACAGCAAGGAAGACATCGTGACCAGCCACGAGCCCAGGCTGGAGATCGTGCTCGCGGACGCCGGCCCGCAGGGCGTGCAAGGTCCGCAGGGAGCGCAAGGACCGCAGGGAACACAAGGGCCGCAGGGAGCGCAGGGGCCGCAAGGACCCCAGGGAGTGGCGGGACCGCCCGGATTTCCTCTCGCTCCCACCGCCTACGGCGCGACCTTTGCCGGCGGGGTAAATGTGGGAAACGGGAATACGGCCACGGATATTGCCAATCTCACGCTTCCCGCGGGCTCGTTTTTCCTTCATGCCGTCGTCACCGGAGGGCTGGGGACGCCCGACGCGCTGCTTTGCAGCATTTATGACGACGCCAACGTGGCCGGTACGGGTACAGCCATCGCCTTAGGCTCGATGGAAATGCAAAGCGCATCCAACCTGCCGCTTCTCGGCGCCGTCTCCATTCCATCCTCCACCGGCACGGATACGGTGCGGCTCTACTGCGGCACGGCAAGCGCCAGCGAAAGCGGCATCTCGGCCACGTTTGTGGCTGTGCCCGTCACCGTGGGCTCATTTCAAACCTTCTCTAACTCGATCGGATCGAGCGGCGGAAGCTCCGGGAGCGGGCCTTCTCTCGGCTGGACCATCGCCACGGGCGGCGGGGCATCCTAGCGGGCCTTCAGTGCGAGCGGACCGCCCCGCAGACAGTAAGATTTGAGGCACAACCGCAAGGGCAGTCAACCGCAGCTAGCCATTGCCTGCGCGCTCAAGGAAACGGCCGGCTCACTTTACGCCGGCCGTTCTCATCCCCGCTTCGATCTCTTCGCTCAGCGTCTCGGCCGCATCCAGGCAATCCTTGCGGCTCACGTCGCGATGCGTCACCAACCGGATGGCGTCCGGGCCAACGGCGTTCACGAGCACGCCGCGCTCCTTGAGCCGCGCGGCGAGCTCCGGCGCACCCGCGCCTGCCGCAAGACGAAAAATCACGATGTTCGTTTCCACGGAATCGAGATCAATCGAGACGCCTTCCATTGCGGCGAGCGCTTCGGCCAGCAGCCGCGCGTTGGCATGATCGTTGGCGAGGCCCTTCGGGCCGTCCTCGAGCGCAATCAATCCCGCCGCGGCCAGCACGCCCGCCTGGCGCATGCCGCCGCCGAGCGCTTTGCGAAAAATCCGCGCCCGCTTCATCAGCTCCGCCGAGCCCACCAGCATTGAGCCCACCGGCGCGCCCAGTCCCTTCGAGAGGCAGAACATGACCGTGTCAAAGCCGCGCGTAAGCGTCTGCACGTCCACATTCAGCGCCACGGCCGCGTTGAAGATGCGCGCACCGTCGAGATGCGTGGGGAGCTTGCGCTCCTTGGCGCCGGCAACAATCTCGTCCAAAACTTGAAGGTCGGAGACCCGGCCACCCGCCAGATTCGCCGTGTTCTCAATCTCAATCAAACCCGTCGCCGCGCGGAAATTGCCCCACGGCTGGATGGCCGCCTCGATGTGCTTCCAGGTGAGAATGCCGCCCTCGGCGGGAACGGCGCGGATGAGGCAGCCGGAAAAAACCGCCGTCGTGGCCATTTCGTAGTCGAGAATGTGCGCCCGCGCCTCGGCAATCACTTCCTGCCCGGGATGCGTGTGCAGGCGGATGGCGATCTGGTTGCCCATGGTGCCCGTGGGCACAAAGAGCGCCGCTTCACGGCCGAAGAGCTCTGCGGCGCGCAGCTCCAGCAGATTGACCGTCGGGTCCTCGCCGTAAACGTCGTCGCCCACTTCAGCCGCAGCCATGGCCGCGCGCATCGCCGGTGTGGGGCGGGTCACCGTGTCCGAGCGCAGATCGATGGCCTGATTCATCATTACTGCTCGTTGAGACTATAGACCTTCCAAACACCTTGTTCCTTTTTCAAGACGAACGTAAACTGTGCGCTTCCTCGCGCAAATGTCAACCATGTATCCGCGGTCGCGTACATTCCGTCACGATGTGACTTCACTTCGGTGCTGTCGATATCTACGTCCTTCAAATCGCCCAATCGCCGATTCAAGTTGTCGAAGTTGCTGACAAACGCCTCGTAGCTGCTGAAATCGCGAAGTTCCACCGCACTTTCTGAATAAGCGTGCTCATAGTCCTTTGCCGCTGCGAGATCAATGAAATGATGCAAGGCGCGGTTTGCATGATGAATCTCATACAAACCCCACGGCAGAACTGTAGTCAGAGGTATAAGAAGAAGCACCCCAATCACAATGACGGCCGTCCGCCAGCGGTTTCGCGCCGGCTTTGCTCCAATTCGCTCTCGCTGAACAGCAGTTTCCAAGCCTCAGACCCCTATTCCCTATTCCCTACTGCCTATTCCCTGCTTCACTGTGGTATCTGCGCCATCGGCAGCTCCATCACCGGGGTGCGCTGGCCGTTTTTCACCGCGTAGGCCCACAGGCCGTGAAAGTTCGCGCGAATGCCGGGCTGCTGTTTCAGGAATGCGCTCATCACCGCGGTCGCCTCCGTGCGCAGAGCGGCCGGATCGGTTACGCCGGTCGAGTCATAGGCCACGCCCAGATCGGGCTGATCGAGTGAGGGGTCGAGTCCCACCGACTCGATCTTCCACGAGCGGTCGCCGTCGGGAATGGAGAGCGGAAGCACGCTGGGCGGCGCCGGAGAAATCTGCTGCTGTTCCTGGCGCAGCTTCTGGAGATTGGGCGAGGAGAGAAAATCCACCGGCAACAGCAGGTAGGCAGCCGTGTCGTAGCTGTACCATGCGCTCCACGGATCGGTCCTGGCCAGGTCGCGCCCGCGCTTCCAGTACCAGTCGCCGTCGTGGCTATTGAAGGCGCCCGCCCGCACCGAAAGCCCAGCCAAATGCCACGCGGAAGCCGGGCTGTCCCAGGCCAGGATCAGCCCCAGCTGGCCCTGCTGCGGCGCGCCCAACGCGTCTGCCAGCAGCACGGCATATTTGCCGCCGGGGAGGTTGCGCATGGAAATGGTCACGTTCATGGAGCCGCTGCCGTTGGTGCAGAAGAATTCCGTGTCCGCCGGCGACGCTTGACCCGATGCGTCGAGGAGAAAGGCGTCGCGGAAGAGCACGCGCCCTCCTGCAGTCAGCGATCCGGCCCTCTGGGCTGCCGCCTGTATGCCGTCCCAGTCACCAGCTTCGGCTGGATCGAGGTCCGCTTTCATCGCAGCAAGGTTCTGTCCGGCAATGGCTTCCGTAAGTTGCGCCCCCGCCGACGCCAGCGCGTCGCGCTCCGGGGCAGTCATCTCGTCCTGCATGGTGCAGGTGGCGGCCCGGCCCGTCGCGGCAGCCAGAAACAGCGCCGCAACCACCATCCCCTTGAAGTGCATGGAAAAAACAGCCCTCTCTTGATGCCTTAGACGCTGATATTGAGCAGGTATTTTTGAGCGCATGGCGTTCACTGCTAGTCTAGTACAGTAGGGGCTTGCGGCAGCCCGGCGCAGAAATCGGCCGCGGCGCCTTCTTCGGACCGGAGGCTTTCCCGATGCGCAGAGACAAAACCCGCTCCGGCTCGCGATCGTTGATGGTTGGCGGCCTTGTCGTTGCCTTTTGGCTCGCGCTGCCCGGCATGCTCGCGGCTCAGGCCGATGTCATACCGCCGGATACCGTAGCGCCAGCTCCCAATCCTCCTGCCAGAGCCGCGCAGCCGAAATCATCGGCAAGCCAGAACCCTCCCCCGGCCGCACCCGCGTCCTCCGCTCCGAACGCGGCGTCTGCAAGCTCGTCCCAACCACCGACGGATCACAACACCAAACTCAAACAGGCAGCGGCTGCATCGGCTTCTCCGGCGCCGGCGCTGCCCGCGGTCCCAGCGCCGCCCCCACCCGACTGGCCCATCAACGACAAGCCCGAGGCAGCCACCGTGGTCTGGGACAGCCAGGGGCTGAGGATTGAGGCCCGCAACTCCAGCCTCGAGCAGATCCTCAAGGATGTCTCCACGGACACGGGCGCCACCGTGGAGGGCCTGAACGGCGACCAGCGCGTCTTCGGCACTTACGGCCCCGGACCCGCACGCCAGGTGCTTTCCGATCTTCTCGACGGCACCGGTTACAACGTGCTCATGTTCGGCGATCAGGGTGCGGGAACCCCGCGTGAGATTGTTCTGAGCGCGCCGCCCACAGGCCCCGCTCCAGCGAACAACAACCGCAGTCTGGCTAGCGAAGAGGATTACGAGCCTGAGCCGCAGCCCGAACCGGAACAGCCGGTTCAGCCGCAGTATCAGCCGCAGGCGCCGCAGCCGGGCACGCCGCCGCGCACCCCGCAACAGATTTTGCAGGAGATGCAGCAGCGCCAACAGCAGATGCAGCAGCAACAACAACAGCAGCAGCCGCAGAACGAAAATCAACCGCCCAACAACGAACAATGATCCCGGAGGACAATAATCTTCGGGGAGCAATCATCTCCGGGGCGGCGATGATCGATGGTCGATGATCTTGGACAGAAACGGTCTTCGCGCCCGAGCCACGCGCGGAGCGCGTTTTCCGGCGGCCGGGATAGCTCTCAAATCAGAGCGTGCTGGCGGCTTCAGGCTGCGGAGGCTTAACCGGCGCAGGACGCGGGTGCGGGCGCATCATCGCGAAGCTGACGCGAAGAATTGCATAGGCAGCTAGTATTCCAAATGCCATGGAGCCGATCGTCGCGCACAGCAGCATTGCGAAGTTCAACCAATCTGCTAGAGTCATCCGCCTGCAATTCCGATAGCCTGCGCCCTTTGCCAGCCGGAGGGGAGGGATTTCCGGCGCGGCGCAGTCATCGCCTTGTTTGATTGTCGCAGAAAAAGCGCTGGTGTTGGAGCCGACGCGCACGCGTTGACCCTTGTTTCTATTGGCAAATAAAATACTCTCAAGGCCCTGCCCCTGCGCATCTCTTGAGCGGGCAGAGTTCCCGCCCGGCGGCAAAACCATGTCCATCACACACATCACGGTGCGCGGGGCGCGGCAGCACAACCTGCGCGACATCAACGTGCGCATCCCCCGCAACGCCATTACCGTAGTAACTGGACTTTCCGGCTCAGGTAAGAGTTCGCTGGCCTTTGACACCATCTACGCCGAGGGCCAGCGCCGCTACGTAGAAACCTTATCGGCATACGCGCGCCAATTCTTAGACCAGATCGAACGGCCTGACGTGGACTCGATCGAGGGCCTCAGCCCGGCCATCTCCATCGAGCAGAAGACCACCAGCCGCAGTCCACGCTCCACCGTGGGCACCATCACGGAGATTTACGATTACCTGCGCCTGCTCTATGCCTCCGTGGGCACGCCGCATTGCCCCAACTGCGGCCGTCCCATCGCCCGCCAGACCGCCGAACAGATCGTCCAGCGCATTCTGGAAATGGGCACGGGCGAGCGCGTCACGGTGATGGCGCCCATCGTTCGCGGCCGCAAGGGTGAGTTTAAGGAATTGCTGGATGAGCTTGAGAGTCAAGGATTTCGCGCCCGCGTGGATGGCGAGCTGCGCGACCTTTCCGAGCCTCTCGCCCTGGACCGGCGCAAGAACCATACCATCGAAGCCGTCATCGACCGCATCCTGCTGAAGAATGAGGTTGCCTCATCCTCGGGGACAGTCTCATCGTCGACAAGGGTGGGAAAGCAAGACGTCTCGGCCTCTTCGAAGCCCAGCGTCGAAAAACGCCTTGAACAGGCCGTCACCAAAGCCCTGCAACTGGCCAACGGGCTCGTGCTCGTGGTTCAGAACAACGCCGGCGCCAGCGGCCGGTCGAATCATGAGCAGTTGTTTTCTTCCTCCATGGCCTGTCCCGATTGCGGCCTGGACGTTCCCAAGCTGGAACCCCGCAGCTTCTCCTTCAACTCCGTCTTCGGCGCCTGCCCGGAGTGCCACGGCCTGGGCTCGCTCTACGATTTCGATCCCGCGAAGGTCATTACCGACTGGTCGAAACCGCTGCTCGATGGCGCTCTCGGTCCCGGCTCGGCCTCGCAATATCTGCTCAAGCTCATTCAGCTTGCCGCGGATCGCTACAAGATCGATCTGAAGGTTCCCTTCGAGGATCTCCCGCCCAAGCAGCAGCACATCCTGGTCTACGGCCCGCCCAAGGGCGAAGCGCCGCGCACGGGCTTTCACGGCATCCTCGCGTTTCTGCGCGACTCGGTGGAAGAGGCGCGCAGCGACACCTATCGCGAGTACATGATGAGCTTCATGTCGGCCACGCCGTGCGCCGTCTGCCGCGGCAAGCGCCTGCGTCCGGAATCGCTCGCGGTCAAGGTCGGCGATCTTTCCATCGCCGATTTCACCGCCCTCCCTCTCAATCGCGCGCTCTCGGCCGCCATCAATCTCAAGTTCACTGAGCGTGAAGCGCTGGTGGCCGAGCGCATTCGCCGCGAAGTAGTGGAGCGGCTCGAATTCTTGTGCGCCGTGGGGCTCAACTATCTTTCGCTCGACCGCAATGCGGCCACGCTCTCCGGCGGCGAGGGCCAGCGCATCCGTCTGGCTACGCAGATCGGCTCGCGCCTGCGCGGCGTGCTCTATGTTCTCGACGAGCCCTCCATCGGCTTGCACCAGCGCGACAATAATCGCCTGATCCAGGCGCTCGAACGCCTGCGCGACCTGGGCAACACCGTCCTCGTCGTTGAGCACGACGAAGACACCATCCGCCACGCCGACTTTGTTCTCGACCTTGGACCAGGCGCCGGCCGCCTGGGTGGCAACGTGGTGGCCGAAGGCACGCCGAAGGAGATCATGGCCGCGCCCGCCTCGCTTACCGGCCGCTATCTCTCCGGCGAAGCCACCATGCTGCAGCGCGAGAAACCGCGCCCGCTCACCGGCAAATGGCTCACGGTGACCGGCGCGCGCGAGCACAACCTGCAGGACCTGGACCTCCGCATCCCACTGGGTGTGATGACCGTGGTCACCGGCGTGAGCGGCAGCGGCAAGAGCACCCTGGTGAACGACATTCTCTACCGCTCGCTCGCTAAGACCATCTACGGCTCACGCGAGGAGCCCGGCGCGCACGATACGCTCTCCGGGGTGGAGCAGCTCGACAAGGTGGTGCGCATCGATCAGTCGCCCATCGGGCGCACGCCGCGCTCCAATCCCGCCACCTACACGCAGGTCTTCTCGCCCATCCGCGATCTCTTTGCCATGCTGCCGGAGTCGCGCGAGCGCGGCTACAAGCCCGGGCGCTTCAGCTTCAACGTTACCGGCGGGCGCTGCGAAGCCTGCCAGGGCGACGGACAGCGCCGCATCGAGATGAACTTCATGCCCGATGTCTACGTCCAGTGCGAGGTGTGCAACGGACGCCGCTACAACCAGGAGACACTGGCGGTGAAATTCCACGGCCGGTCCATCGCCGATATTCTCGATCTCACCATCGAAGACGCTTTGCCTTTGCTTGCCGACGTGCCCCAGGTGCGGCAGAAGCTGCAGACGCTGGTCGACGTCGGTCTCGGCTACGTGCACCTGGGCCAGAGCGCCACCACGCTCAGCGGCGGCGAAGCGCAGCGCATGAAGCTGGCGCGGGAGCTTTCCAAGCGCCAGACCGGGCGCACGCTATATCTTCTCGACGAACCCACCACCGGCCTGCACTTTGATGACGTGCGTAAGCTGCTCGAGGTCTTGCACCGGCTCACCGATCTGGGCAATTCTGTCATTATCATTGAACACAACCTGGACGTGATCCGGAACGCCGATTGGGTGCTCGATCTGGGTCCGGAGGGCGGCGAAGACGGCGGACGCGTGGTGGGCGAGGGGCGGCCGGCGAAGATCGCCGCCACGGCGGGATCGTATACCGGGGAGTTCCTCAAGCGGTACTACACTTCAGAGAGCGGCAGGCTGGCGGAGGCTGAATTTGATCAGGTCATGCGGGGAAGTGCGAACGGTGATTTCCTTGCGTCCGAGTTGGGACAAAGGGCCGCGCGCGTGGATGCTCGCCGTGCTCCGCGGAAAAGGCAAATTCCCGCTTGAGAACGAGACCCTCTCGAGAACGGATTTCGACCGTGAGGATTGAATGAGCAGTTTTGCAGACGAAAAGCCGCAGGACGAAGCGCACGCCGAGGCCCGTAGTGAATTCCACGGCCAGTCGCAGTCGCAATCCCAGTCGCAATCGCTGGCCGCTCCGGAACCCGAAGTGGAACCCTCGCCGGAATTCGACTTGCCGCCCACTGAGCCCCCTCGCGCGGAGTTCGGCTCGCCCGTGATCCTGGCTGCTCCTGAGCTTGCGCCCCAGGACGGCCGCGCCGCGAGTGCGCCCTTTGCGCTCCAGAGTGCGGATACCTTCGCGGGCGAATCCTCCGCCGCTCCGGCCCAACCGGAAGCCCCTCCCGCCGAGACCCCGCAGATCTTCAGCCCCATGCTGCCGGAGGTGCCGCGGCCGGTGCGCATACCGCACTTCGGCCATCTGCTCATGCTGATTCTCATTCTCGCCGTCGGCTTTTCCGCGGCCGTCGGCGTCCTCCTGCTCGCCGTGCACAAACACCTCTATGGCGTCACTTCTCTTCAAGGCACGGCCACTGAGATTCACTACACCCTGGGCAGCGAAGCCCTGATCTACATCTTTACCCTGATCGGCTGCTTCATCGTCTTTCCGCTCTTATGGAAGAAGAGCCTCTTCTCCGGCCTGCAGTGGAATGCCGCCACCGCGCTGCGCCTGCGCTGGCCGCTTGTCCTGGCGGCTTTCGTCTGTTTTCTGCTTGCCCTCCTGAACAGCCGGGTGTTTCCCGAGCCCGAGCACACGCCCATTGAAGAAGTGTTTCGCCAGCCGGGAGCGGCGTGGCTGCTCTTCTTTTTCGGCATCACCTTCGCCCCGTTTTTTGAGGAGATGTTCTTCCGCGGCTTCCTGCTGCCCGCCCTGTGCACGGCGTGCGACTGGGTGGCAGACCTGTTCACCAATGCCCCTGTACGCCCGCTCGCGGAAAAGGGGCATCCGCGCTGGTCGCTCACCGCCATGATTATCGCGTCCGTCCTCACCAGCCTTCCCTTTGCCGGCCTGCACGCCGCGCAAACGGGTTACTCGCTGGGGCCGTTCCTTCTGCTTGTGGGCGTCAGCCTGGTCCTCTGCACGGTGCGGCTGTGGACGCGCTCGCTCGCCGCCAGCACCCTGGTCCACGCTTCGTACAACTTCATGCTCTTCGCCATCATGCTCGTCGGCACCGGCGGCTTCCGGCACATGGACAAGATGTGAAAATGCAGGGAATAGGGAGTAGGGAGTAGGAAGTAGGGAGTAGCGGAGCGCGAGCGGCCCGCGAGAATCGTTCCTGTTCCCTGTTCCCTGTTCCCTGTTCCCTACTGCCTATTCCCTCGTCCCGTACAATCTTCTCGATGCCCACCACCTCCGCCCAGCAACTGCTGTCCCTGCTCGCACGCACCAGCTTCAAGCTGGGCCAGTTCAAGCTCAGCTCCGGCGGCACCAGCGATTACTACATCGACTGCCGCACCACCACGCTGCACGCTGAAGGCGGCCGGCTCACCGGGCACGCGATTCTGGAATTGCTCGAAGCCAGCGGCATCGAGGCCGAAGCCGTCGGCGGCCTCACCCTCGGCGCCGACCCCATCGTCTCCAACGTGGCCACGGCCAGCGCGTGGCGCGCGCTCCAGCAGCCCGGCGCGCCCCTGCTCCACGGCTTTCTGGTGCGCAAGGCGGAAAAGGCGCACGGCACAGGAAGGCGCATCGAAGGCTTTTGCCGCGAAGGCGCCCGAGTGGCCATCGTCGACGACGTATGCACCACCGGCGCCTCGACCATCGCCGCCATTGAGGCCGCGCGCGAAGCCGGGATGATGGTTGTTGCCGTGGTCTGCATTGTGGAACGCGAAGAGGCCAGAGGCCGGCCGGCTGTGGAGGCCGCCGCGCAGCGCGCGCCGTTTCTGCGCCTCTTTACGGCGAACGAAGTTCGCGCAGAGCACGTGAACCAACTTGCCGCCTCAGGGGCTTGACCGCGCGCATCGCAAAAGCAAAAAGGACAGACTGATCGCAGTCTGCCCTTTGCTCCTTCCAGGATCGCCGGAAAATCTCCGGCTTCGCTTGGCCCGCGCTACTCTTCTACCACGGTCGAGTCGCCGCTCTGCCCGGTGGCCGGCGCAGACTTGCCCACCGCCGCTGCCGGCTGGGCCTGGGTGTCGGTGCCGTTCATGTTGGAGAGCAATTGCACTTCAACCCGGCGGTTCTTCTGGCGACCTTCCGCCGTCGTGTCCGGCGCAACCTGCTGATCCTTGCCAATGCCGATCAGGTAAAAGCGGTGCGCGGGAATGTTGTACTTGGTCACCAGGTACTGCACCACGGTATCCGCGCGGCGATTGCTCAGCTGGTAGTTGTAATCCGCCGGCCCGGTGGTATCGCAGCCGCCGGTCACTTCCAGGATGTAGTTTTTCGCGTTGGCGAGCTCGCCGGCAAAACTATCCAGTTGGGAGCGGTCGTCGTCGGTCAAATTCGACTTGTCGAATCCGAACGTGACCGAAACGTCGGCAACCTGTTTGTAGCTGTCCAGCCCCTTCACCACGGCGTCCAGGGAATCGGCGCGCTGCGCCACGTCGTTGGCCGCGGTGTCAGCATCGCTGGCCGCCTTGGTGGCGTTTTGCGCATTCTGGTTCGCCGTGTCCGCGGAGGTCTGCGCCTGCTTGATGCCCGACTGCGCGCGATCGTCCACATCATGAATCTGGCGATTGTTTTCCGCGGTCTCCTGGTCGAGCTGACCGGTGTGAGTAATGATCGGGGCGGTCTGGTTCTTGACGTAATTCTTGGTTGCGCATCCGCTTATGCCGAACAGCGCCAAAGCCGCCGAAGCCAATGCAAATCCGAGAGAATGTTTTGTCATGGTATTCGTCCTTGTCCGCCCGCGCTTTGCGCTCCAGGCAGAGATGGATTCTCCTATCCACTACGATGCGTGCACGCCACGCGCCATTTGCACCGCTGCCGTTAAGCTGTTCGCAATGTGAAGATTGTCTTCGATTTCATCACGTGTGCACAGGCGGCGACAGTGAGTAATTTTTACATTCCCGCGTAAGGATTGCCTTGAAGAATCAGGCGCATAGCGGCCAGCGGCCCCCGGCCGGAGCCGGCACGGACTGGGCGCTTCAATTGCCGCTATCCTAGAAATGAACGGGCGTCCCTCCCGGGCGCCCTCTGGGCGCTGCGTCTTTGTTTTTGCGGCTAAGGTGGGATTGCACTGCGCCTCTCCATGGATCTCCACGAAATGGATCTCCACGAAAAAATCCGCGCCCTCCCCACGCAGCCCGGCGTGTATCTCTACAAGAACGCCGACGGCGAAGTTATCTACGTGGGCAAGGCCAAGAACCTGCGCTCGCGCGTGCGCTCTTACCTTCTCGAAGTCTCGCAGGCCAACGCCAAGACCGGCTCGCTGATGCGCGAAGCCGTCGACATTGAAACCATCCTCGTCGCCAACGAGCACGAAGCCCTGGCCCTCGAAAACAATCTCATCAAGCAGCGCAAGCCGCGTTTCAACATCCTCCTGCGCGACGACAAGACCTACCCCTACGTCAAGCTCACGCTCGCCGACCGCTTTCCCAAGGTCTTTGTCACTCGCCGCCTGCGCAAGGATGGCTCTGCCTATTACGGCCCCTACTTTCCCGGCAACCTCGCCTATCGCGTGGTCGAGCTCATCCATCGCAGCTTTCTTCTGCCCAGTTGCAAGGTCGATCTCTCGCGCTTCCATCCGCGCGCCTGTTTGCAGTACTACATTCACCGCTGCCTGGGTCCCTGCGTGGAGGGCTTCGTCTCGCCCGAGGCTTACGCGCTGGCCGTCCGCGACGCGCAGCTCTTTCTCGAGGGCCGCCACGCCGAGCTTGAAAAGACGCTCACCGCGCGCATGATGGCCGCGGCCGAAGCGGAACAGTTCGAGGCCGCCGCGCGCCTGCGCGATCAGCTCTCCACCGTGCACCAGCTCCAGGAAAAACAGCGCATCGCCACCGCCGAGCAGAGCGACGACGCCGACGTATTCGGCTACCACTTTGAAGACGGCTGCCTGGCTGTGAATCTTTTTCACATGCGCGCGGGCAAAATCGTCGACCGGCGCGAATTTTTCTGGGAAGATCTCGCGGAGCTGATGGAAGCGGTGGAAGACAGGGATTTGGAGACCGAGGGAACAAGGGTACAAGGGTACAGGGAACGAGGGAACAGGGATCAGGGGTCAGGGATCAGGGATCAGGAAGAAATCGTGGGTGCCCCCGGTCCCTCGCATTCGGGGACCGGGGACAGCGAACCATCGGGCTCGCAAACCTTCCATCCCGGCGCCGTTTTCTCCGCCCTGCTCAAGCAACTCTACATCGATCAGCAATACGTTCCGCGCACCATCCTCGTCCCCGCCGACTTCGACGACCGCGAATCCCTCGCCGCGCTGCTCACGGAGCGCAGCGGCCATCGCATTGAGATCGCCGTTCCGCAACGCGGCGAGAAACGCTCGCTCGTCGATCTTGCCGGCCAGAACGCCAAGCAGTCCTACGTGCAGCGCTTCCGCGTCCTTGAGCCCTCGCGCAAGGCCATCCAGGAGTCACTCATGGATACGCTCATGCTGCCCGAGCCGCCGCGCCGCATCGAGTGCTTCGACATCTCCCATATTCAGGGCGCGGAAACTGTCGCCTCGCTCGTGGTCTGGGAAGACGGCAAGATGAACAAGGCGCTGTACCGCAAGTTCAAGGTGATGACCGTCCTGGGCGTCGACGATTTCGCCGCCATGCGCGAGGTGGTGTATCGCCGCTACCGCCGCATCCGCGACAACGCAAAGCCGGACGCCGCGCCGCCGGACTTTTCCGAGCCACAGGAACCAGGTGCCCCAGGTCCCTCGCATTTGCGGACCTGGGAAACCGCAGGCGCTGATCGGCCCGTCTTGACAGGGCACGACCTCAATCGTCTCAACCACGACGTTGAATCCGGCGGAGTTCCAACCCCTGCGGAAAAACCGGGCAAAGAACCCGCCACCATGCCCTCGCTCATCCTCATCGATGGCGGCCTGGGCCAGCTCCACGCGGCAGCCGAGGCTCTCGAGTCGCTCGGCTTTACCTCGCAGCCGCTCGCATCCATCGCGAAAAAAGAAGAAGTCATTTATCTCTACGGCCAGGAAAACGATCCCATCGTCCTGGACCGCCGCTCACCCGTGCTCCATCTCGTGCAGCTCATTCGCGACGAGAGCCATCGCTTCGCCGTCGGCTACCACCGCCAGCGCCGCGCCATGCGCGACCGCAGCTCGGAGCTCGAGGAGATCCCCGGCGTAGGCGCGCAAACCCGCCAGCGCCTGCTTACGCATTTCGGCAGCCTGCGCGACGTGCAGCAGGCCACGGTCGCATCCTTGGCCGCCGTGGTCCCGCGCAAGACGGCCGAAGCCATTCATCGCTATTTCCATGCCGAGACAAGCGCCGCCGCGAGCGCTGCAAAATAGCCAAAATGGTGTAGACTGGCTCGCTGCCTTGAATTCCCTGCCGTGGCCGCCGCGCGGCGCGCGCCTTGCCGCAAGCCAAATCGCTCGGTATCGACGTGGCCAATGCTACGATGGTGCCCATGTTGAATTCGAGGGCTCGTTGGACAGGGTTCGCCCTCGCGGCCGCTGTCTGCCTTTCGGCCGCCGCAAGGCAGGCGCCGCAAACCGCGCCCCCCGAGCGCCGGCAATACTACTCATTCAACGAGATCCACGTCGATCAGGATTGCCGCATCCTGCCCGACCCCGCGCACGCGCCGCCGGGGAAAAAGCCGAAAGCGTATACGGATCCGGCGGTCTGCCACCTGATAAATATTTTCCAATCCCAGCACGTGGAGGAGCGCATTCAGGGCGATCAACTGCTGCGCTGGCGCGTGGACATCCGCGAGCACGAGTTCGTGCTCCAGGACATCTCCGATGCGCCGGTCACTTTTGTCGTCGAGCAGGATGTTCCGAAGAACTGGACCGTCGACTCCGATCCGCAGCCGAAGCAGACGATCGGCCAGACGGCGTACTTTCCCGTCGTCGTTGAGCCCGGCCAGATTGTGCACCTGCATGTGGGCGTTCGCCACCAGACGCCCATGCGGACAAGACCCGTTTGAGGGGCCGATTGAAAGGGCTCATTTGCAGGCACGCTTCCGCGTCAGTGCGCGCGTGCACCCGTGCGCACCCAGCCGCAACGCTTTCAGCTGGCTACTGAGTCCACGTGCACCCCGCGCTTGAGCGCATCGGCGACGCATGCCAGCAGATCGCGGGGATGGACGGGTTTGCTGAGCAGGGTAAAGTGATGCCCCTGGCTCTTGGCAGAAGCCAGCAAATCGGCCGTCGATGCCTGGCCCGAGAACAGCAGGATTTTGCAGTCGGGAAAGATGCGGCGCATGGTGATGGCAAGCTCCACGCCGCTCATGCCCGGCAGAATCACATCCGTGATCAACATCTCCGGAGGCGTGAGCAGCGCTGTCTCCAGAGCATCGTTTCCGTCGTAAGAGGCCATGGCAGCGTAGCCGCTGCGCGAAAGGATCTCAGTAAGCGTATCCGCGATCGCAGATTCGTCGTCCACGACCAGGACCACCGGCCGGTACGCGCTGGTATCTTCCGGTGGAACCTGGTCGATGGGGACGACGGGGGAAGGGCGTCGAAAACTCATTGAGCACCTCTGCTCGAAAAGCTAGCAGGGAATATCCCGTACGGGGAAAATCTTTCCGTTACGGCTCAAATCTTTTTGTACGATGAGTCTTAGGCTTGCTCTTGAATCGAGAGCTTTAGGCTCGGCTGAAGTTAATCTCAGCAGCCCGACAGCCTGTGGAAAACTTAGCCCAAGGAATCGCGGGGAATCATTATAAGGGTTGCCAATTCTTCGTCTGCCTACTATTCTATTACCAGTTCGTTAGTTTTGCGATAGAACAGGATTACGTTAACGGCAGAACGCTTGCGTGTTGATGCAGTCCGCAAGGGAGGACCGCAATGGCTGAGAAAACGGAAGTACCACCCATGAACTTTCAGTCCATTGATCAGCATGATGTCCCCAAGGGCCGCGATGGAAAACACAAAAGGATCGTCACTCGACTCTTGAGCGACATTGAACAGCTTGACCATGGAGTCGCTCTGAAGGTTCCGCTGATTGCGTTGCCGGATTCGAAAGAAAATATCCGCTCGGCTTTGAATCGCGCCACGCGCCAGCGCGGGATCATCATCGCGACTTCAAGCGACGCCGATTTTCTCTATGTCTGGAAACCCGAAAGGACCGCCTGAATTCCGGCGATTTCCGGAGCACATTTTCTTGGGGAAAATCCCCGCAGTCATCATCGAGCGTTCATTGCTCTCTTCATGAAGTCTTTTTGGGATGCGCGAGGCCAGTCCCTCCAATCCGGCGTCTCCGATTCGCCCTTCTACGCGGCCTTCTATGCGGGTCGACAAGTGGCTCTGGGCGTCGCGCTTCTTCAAAACGCGCGCCCAGGCCGCTCGCGCCTGCGATCTGGGCCGCATCGAAGCCAATGGAATGCGCGCCAAACCCGCACGCGAGATTCGCTTGGGCGACCGGCTGCGCATTGAGAACGAAAGCGGAGTTTTTGAGATTGATGTACTTGCCGTAAGCGCGGTGCGCGGCCCGGCCGCCGTGGCCCAGGCGCTTTACCGGGAAACCGAGGCCAGCCGCGAAGCGCGCCTCCGGCTTGCTGAGGAGCGCAAGGCCATGCAGCAGTTCGCACCGCTTCCGGAACGCAGGCCCACAAAGCGCGACCGCCGGCGCATCATTCAGTTTCGCGGCCGCGTTTGAATCTTCTGCCGTTTCCGCAGCCGTAATCTCAGGTGGTCTGGACGCCGGCAGGATTGGTTGAGCTCTGCGCAAACATGCGCAGACATTCAAAAGCCCGGCGCGCTGAACGCAGGCCGGGCCGTCCCTCGTGAACCAGCAGGACTGCTCAAGCGGCCACGCCGCTCGGCGCCACCACGCGCTTCACGATCTCTTCGATTTCCGCCTGCGGATGGAACCCCACCATCTGATCCACGGGCTTGCCGTTCTTGAAGAACATCAACGCCGGAATCGCCTGAATGCGATAGCGCGAAGCCGCCGCGGTGTTCTCATCCACATTGATCTTGGCCACCTTCAGCTTGCCGGCAAAATTTGCGGCAATGCTGTCGATTGTGGGCCCAAGGGCCTTGCACGGACCGCACCACATAGCCCAGAAATCCACCAAAACCGGCACTTCGCTGCGCAGCACTTCCTGGTCGAAATTTGCATCGTTGATTTCTACCACTCCCACCCCAGCCATGATCCTCCTCGCCGACCTTGCCGCCGACTCTTATGCATTCAGTCTACAGGAAGTGTCGCAGTTTCATTGGATGCGGAGGGCGAAGGAAAGTCGCAGACCGAGACCCTGGGCGAAATCCCAACCGCACTCTCGATAGCCTGTCGGGCAAAATAGAAGCGCCCGGATCCAGAGAGGATCACGGGCGCTAGAGCAGCCCTCCCCCAGAACTGCTCACGCAGCGAATGTATGTGTTCCTCCTTTGAAACGCAAGCAAACTTCAGTAATCCAGCGGTAACCAAAAATCTGGTCATTATCAAATTTGTTATCAGGGAGATCAAAGACAATTACCGATTGATTAACCATGGGGAAAGTCGCCGTAGGGAAACGAGGGTCATTTCTGCTTGATTTCATTTGGCTTCCACTGTGCCCCGGCCTGTTGAAATCTGCAGCGGATCAGCTCCCCCCCAAATCCGCCTCCCAGCACTTCGCGGATCGCCCTTTCCGCCGCGGGCAGTCTGGTTTCGTGCTCGACCACGACCAGAACCGACGGCCCGGCCCCGCTCAGGGCCGCTCCTAAAATCCCGTTCTCGCCCACCAGCGGCAAAAGCAATGGCAGGAGCGGGCAGATGGGCGCGCGGTACGGCTGGTGGACCCGATCCTGCATCGCCGCCCCCAGCAGGTCGGCGCGCGCCTGGGCAAAGGCGAGGGGCAGGAGCGAGACCGATTGCAAATTGGCCACCACATCCTCAAGCGGATACGTGGCCGGCAGCACGCCGCGCGCCTGGCTGGTGGCAAGCGGCTCAGCGGGAAGCGCGATGATTGCCCGCCACTCCTCCGGCGGCGTCACCTGGGCTACGCGAATCCGTTGGCCCTCGCGCGCGGTGGCCACAAACCCGCCCAGCCAGCAGGCAGCCACGTTGTCCGGATGCCCTTCGAGCGCGGAGCCCTCTTCGAGAATGCGCTCCGTATCCCAATCGAGGTCTCCGAAGTGGACCGCAAGCGCAATGGCCGCCAGCCGGCCCGCCGCCGAGGAACCGCAACCCATGCCCAGAGGAATGGCATTGGTCATCTCGATCGCCAAAGGTACGATGGGCCGCTTGTGGGCGGCGAGTAATTGATTGTAGGTTTCCAGGATGAGGTTATCTTCGAGCCCTGCGCAGCGCGCGGCGTCTCGTCCCGCGCACGCAATACGAAATTCCGGCGCAGGCTCGGCTTCGATTTCCAGAAAAAAATCGAGCGCCACGGCCACGGAATCGAAACCCGGACCCAGATTGGCTGAAGTTGCGGGCAGACGCAGGTATAGAGCGCTACCCCCGGGCATTCGCGGCCCGCTCATGCCGTCGCGCCCCCCAAACCGTCCCTTGACGCCCTCTTCATGGCGGCCAGCACCGCACTTGGCAACGCCTCCACCGCTACCGCGTCGCGGCGCAGAGCGGCGATCTCCTTTTCGTGCCCGGCCGCCTCGGGCTCGCTCAGCAGCGTTCCGCGATGGAAGTCGATGGTGTAATCGGCGTCTTTCAGCGTGTGCCCGGTGAGCACCAGCACCACCGTGTCTGCGGGCGCCACCACCCCCTGCGCGCGCAGCTTTTTCAGGCCCGCCAACGTCACCGCGGATGCCGGCTCGCAGCCCAGGCCCTCGGCGCCCAGCTCCGCCTTGGCAATCGCGATCTCCGCTTCGCTCACGTCAAGGCAGCACCCGCCTGTGGACTGAATGGCGTGCGCGGCCTTGCGCCAGGAAGCGGGATTGCCGATGCGAATGGCTGTGGCCCGCGTGTGCGCTTCCATCGGCTCCAGCTTTTCTCCGCGGCTTGTGGCCAGGCTGCGCACCAGGGGATTGGCGCCTTCGGCCTGGATCACGGAGATGTGCGGCATGCGCGCCGCCAGGCCCAGCTCGCACATCTCGCGGAAGCCCTTGCCCAGCGCCGAGCTGTTGCCCAGATTGCCGCCGGGAACGATCAAGTGGTCGGGAATGTTCCAGTCGAAGGCCTCGGCGATCTCGAACGCCGGCGTCTTCTGCCCTTCCAGGCGATAGGGATTGACGGAGTTGAGCAGGTAAATTGGATGCTCGCGGACAATTTCCGTGAGCACGCGCAGGCAGCCGTCAAAATCCGTCTTGAGCTGGCAGGTCACCGCGCCGTAATCCATCGCCTGCGAGAGCTTGCCCCACGCAATCTTGCCTTCGGGAATTAGCACCAGGCTGCGCAGTCCCGCGCGCGCGGCGTAGGCCGCCATTGAGGCCGAAGTGTTCCCCGTCGACGCGCACGCCACCCACTCGAACCCGCGCTCGCGGGCTACGCTCATGGCCGCCGTCATTCCTGTGTCTTTGAACGAAGCCGTCGGATTCATGCCCTGGTGCTTGGCATAGAGCTGATCGACGCCCAGCCTCTTGGCCGCGCGCGGCAGATGGTAGAGCGGCGTGTTGCCTTCGCGCAGCGTCACCGCGTTGCCAAAGCTGTTGAGGATGGGCAGAATCTCGCGAAAACGCCACACGCCCGACTGATCAAGACCCGGTTGGCCGAGCGCTTCGCTGGAGCTGCGCCGCTCGCGCCACAGCCATTTTAGCGCGCCGGGATTGGGACGGTCGTGCCCGCGCCGCTCCAGCCAGCCCAGATACTCCACCTCGAAGAGCTCTCCGCACTGGGCGCAGCGGAAGTCCGGCTGCGCCTGCGCGCCGCCGATCCGGGCTCCGCAGCCGAAACAGCGCAGCTGGTGCAGATTGTCGTTCATGCCTGGTGTTAGCCTAGCAGGTATGCGCAGGATCTTGCTCCGCTCGAAATCATGGCGCGCGTCCCTGCCAACGCCATTTTTCCCTTTCCTGTTCGCGTTGCTTCTCCCCTGTGCCACCGCTGCGCAGACGCCGCTGCGCGTGGCCGCCGCCGCCGATCTCGAGCCGGTGCTGCCGCCCATCCTGGCGCAATTCGAGCAGCAGACCGGCGTGCACGTCGATGCCACTTACCAGGCCTCCGCCATGCTCACCACGCAGATTGAAAACGGCGCGCCCTTCGACCTGTTTCTCTCCGCCGACATGGGTTTTCCCCAGCGCCTCATCGATGCCCATGTGGCGGACGCGCCGGATTCCTCCACACCCGTCCCCTACGCGTACGGAACGCTGGTGCTGTGGGCGCGCAAGGATTCGCATCTGCCGCCGCCCTCGCTTGCTCTGCTCTCCAATCCCGATCTGAAGCGCCTTGCCATCGCCAATCCCGACCGCGCTCCCTACGGCCGCGCTGCCGTGGCCGCGCTCACCAGCCTCAAGCTTTATGACACGCTCAAGCCGCGTATCGTGACCGCGGAAAACATCGCGCAGGCGGCGCAGTTTGTCGACTCCGGCAACGCCGATGCCGGTCTAATCTCGCTCACTTCTGCGTTCACGCCGCGCCTCTCCTCAAGCGGCAGCTACTTTGTGGTCCCGCGCGATCTTTATCCGCCCATCGAGCAGGGCGCCGTCATCGTGAGCAAATCCACGCAGCGCGACGCTGCCCACAAATTCTTGGAGTTTCTGCTTTCGCCCGCGGTCCAGGCCCAGCTCGCCAAGAGCGGCCTCACGCCGGTTCGCTAGATCGATTTCGGGTGCCCCATCCATTTCGCGTTTTCTGCGAATTGGGTGGGAAAGTACGAGGCTCAACGGTAGTCTGTTGACTGGCGCTCATGGATTGGCAGGCGTTCTTCCTCACCCTCAGGCTGGCAACCGTCACCACGGCAATCCTTCTTGCCGTGGCCATACCACTCTCGGCCTGGCTGGTGCTCGGGCGCGCGCGGCAGTCGGCCGCTACGGGCTGGCTGGCTGCCGTGGAAGCGCTGGCCACGCTGCCGCTGGTGCTTCCTCCCACCGTGCTCGGCTTCTTTCTTCTCGTGCTGCTCGGCCCCCGCACCGCCTTCGGCCGCGGCATTGCCGCCCTGCTCGGCCATCCGCTCGCCTTCTCCTTCGACGGCCTCGTCGTGGGCTCCGTGATTTACAGCCTTCCCTTCGCCGTGCAACCGCTGGTTGCGGGATTCGCCGCAGTACCATCGCCGCTCCTCGATGCCGCGCGCATTTTGGGCGCCAGTCCGGCGCGCATGACGGCCTCGCTGCTGGTTCCGCTCGCACGCCGCTCCTTCCTGACCGCGGGTGTGCTTGCGTTTCTTCATACCGTGGGCGAGTTCGGCGTTGTGCTCATGCTGGGCGGCGACATCCCCGGCTCTACGCGCACGTTTTCCATCCTGCTTTACAACCAGGTGGAGAACTTCGATTACCGAGCTGCCGAGCGCACCTCCGCCATCCTGCTCTGCCTGAGCGTGCTCGCCCTGGCGCTCATTTATTTCCGGGCGCAGGGACCCAGAGCGCAGCAGCCGAAAACGCAGGAACCTGGAGCGCGCGGCCGTGCTTGAGTTTGAGCTCGATGCATGGCGCGGCAGTTTTCACCTCCGCGTGGAGGGCCGCTTTGCCGCCGAGTGGACCGTCCTCTTCGGACCCTCCGGCGCAGGCAAAACCACACTGCTGCGCCTGCTTGCCGGCTTCGACCGGGATCGTCTCCGCGGACTTGGCCGCGTGGTCTTCAATAATCGCCTGCTCACCGATGGGCAGCGCGGCCTGTCGCTCGCTCCGGGAAAACGCCGGACCGGTATGGTGGCGCAGCAGCCGGCGCTCTTCCCTCACCTGACCGCGGCCGCCAATGTCGCCTACGGCCTCAAGAGCCTCGATCGCGCCGCCCGCGCGCGCCGCGTGGAAGAGATGCTCCATCTGGTTGCGGCAACGGAGCTGGCCGGCCTGCGCCCCCACGATCTCTCCGGCGGCCAGGCGCAGCGCGTGGCGCTGGCCCGCGCCCTGGCACCGGCGCCCAAGCTGCTTCTTCTCGACGAGCCGTTTTCTGCGCTCGACGGAGCCGCGAGCGATCTCCTCCTCGACCGGCTCAAGGAGTGGGTCTCTGCAAACGGCGTCCAAACCATCCTGGCCACGCACGATGTGAGCGATGCCCTCAGCGCCGGTGCCGAGGTTCTGCTTCTACGCGAAGGCCGCCAGGCTGCCTTTGGTCCCGCGGCCGAGGTTCTCGCCGGCGAGCGGAAACGCTTGATGAGCCGCCTGGAATGAGTTTCTTCCTCGTTCTCCGGGTCCTGTTCCCTACTCCCTATTCCCTACTGCCGTTTCTCTATTTCCCCGCCAGCACCGGCTCCATCTCGAGACCAATGCCGAACCGCGCCTGGACGGCGTCGCGGATTTTGTCAGCGAGAACGAGAATCTCCGCGGCCGTCGCGCCGCCACGGTTCACCAGCGCCAGGGTGTGCTTCGAAGAGATCGCCGCCGCGCCCAGCGCGTAGCCTTTGTGAAAGCCCGCCTGCTCGATCAGCCACGCCGCAGGAATCTTGACCCTTGCCTCGTTCTCCGCTCCCGCTCCCGCCGAAAACGTCGGCGGAGCCGTCGGGCTCACTGCGGCAATTTCTTGAAAGAGCTGTTCGCTGACGATGGGATTCTTGAAGAAACTTCCCGCGCTGCGGCAATCCGGATCGCCCTCGACCAGCAACATTCCTTTTGACCGGCGAATCCGGCGCACGGTCGCGGCCACTTCGGCCAGCGTGGGCGGACGATCCAAACGCTCGGCCAGGCGCCCAACTTCAATTGCGCGCTGCACATCGGCGTAGCGCAGTGTGGGCGCGCCGCCCGGCGTGAGCCGGTAGTCCACGCGGGTTACGATGAACCGGTCGCGGTCGGCGGTATTGAACCGGCTGCGGCGATACGAGAATCCACACTCCTCCGCACCCAGCTCCACAAAGGCGCGCGCGCTGCGATCATAGGCGCGCACGCATTCGATCACGTCCGACACCTCCTGCCCGTACGCGCCCACGTTCTGCACCGGCGTTCCGCCCACGGTGCCGGGAATGCCGGCGAGACACTCGAATCCCGCGCAGCCCTCGAGAACTGTGCGCTCAACCAGACTGTCCCAGTCCTCACCGGCAGCGGCCCGATAGACCCGCTGCTCGCAATCGCTCAAACCCAACGCCGAATCAGGCGCGGCAACGCCGCGCAGCGCCACGTGCAGCACCAGCCCGTCGAAGCCTGCATCCGCCACCACCAGGTTGCTGCCGCCGCCGAGAACCAATAGCTTCGCACCGCGGTTGCGTGCCCATTCCGCCGCTGCCACCATCTCATCTTCATTGGTCGCCTCAGCAAACCACCGCGCTGGCCCGCCGACTCCGAGCGTGGTGTAGGGGGCAAGCGGCACGTTTTCCCTGAGGAGCATGGGAACAAGGTTAGCTCATGGGGAGAGTGCGCCGAACTGACGCGGCTTGTTTCCGGCCTCGGCATTCGCCCGCGTCCAGGTGCCCGGCGCGGCATCTAAGGGTAAAATGGGGGAAAGACCAATCTCCTGCCCGGAGGCAGACATGTATCCAGAAATGATGGTGATTCCCATGCGCGAGGAGCTCACCCGCGCCGGAATTGAGGAAACCCGCACGGCCGAGGAAGTGGACGCAGCCCTGGCCCAGCCCGGAACCACGCTGGTGGTGGTGAACTCGATCTGCGGATGCGCCGCCGGCAAGATGCGCCCCGGCGTGCGTCTGGCGCTGGCCCAGTCTGCCAGCCAGCCCGACCACAAGATCACCGTCTTCGCCGGCCAGGATCGCGAAGCCACTGAGCGCGTCCGCAGCTACTTTGAAGGCAATCCGCCCAGTTCGCCCGCGGTCGCCCTTCTGCGCGACAGCAAGCTGGTCTACCTGATGCAGCGCTACGTCATCGAGCAGGCCACGGCGCAGCAGATCGCCGAGGAGCTCATGCGCGCCTTCGACGAGCTCTGCACCAAGGCCACGGCGTAGTTCTTCCTCCTGCCGTTTTGCGCATATGGACAAAGGGGGAACGGACCGCCGTTCCCCTTCAGGTTTTTGAGAGCTGCTCGATTTCTTCCTCGGTCAGAGCAATCGCCTTCACCGCAGTCCTACCATTCACCGCAATGATGAACCATTCTCCCGGCTTGAGCGCATCGACCAGCTCTTCCAAATTCTCTTGAGCGAACCGGATATCAAGGATGCGGGCTTTTCCGCGCGGCATGATCGCCCCCGCAGGAAGTATCAGCGAAGTCAGGGAAGCCTGGACGACAAAAAGCGAACAGCGTGCCGACTACCGTCCCAGTTTGAGTCAAGAAAGGTCCTCGACAGCTACTTTAGCGCCGGAGGGCCGCGCCTTGCTCTCGTGCCGGTCCCTTCGCCAGCGCCAGCTGCACCCTGCTGTGCTTGCGGCTGTAGGAGAAATAGATAATCAGCCCGAAGATCAGCCAGCTCCCGAAGCCGATCCACGCCGGCCGGTCGAGCGACACCATCAGCGCCAGCGACACGATCATGCCGCAGATGGGCACCAGCGGCACCAGCGGCGTGCGGAACGGCCGGTGCAGCTCAGGATGGCGCACGCGCAGCACCCAAACGCCCAGGCTGACGATGGTGAACGCCAGCAGCGTGCCCAGGCTCACCAGCTCGCCCAGCAGCGTAATCGGGAAGAAAGCCGCCAGTCCCGCGGCGAAGATTCCCACCACGATCGATGTGATGTACGGAGTGCAGAAGCGCGGATGCAGCTTGCCCACCCAGCTCCACAGCAGCCCGTCGCGCGACATGGTGTAGAGCACGCGCGATTGACCGAGAAGCATGACCAGCATCACCGAGGCCAGCCCGGCAATGGCGCCCAGATCGATGAGCAGCACGCCCCAGCGCACGCCGATCGCCGCCGCGCCGTCAGCCACTGGCGCCGCCACATTCAGCGTGGTGTAAGGCTTGATGCCTGTCAGCAGACCGGCTACGAAAATGTAGAGGACCGTGCACACGAGCAGCGATCCCAGGATTCCGAACGGCATGTCCTTCTGCGGATTCCGCGCCTCCTGCGCCGCCGTTGAAACGGCGTCGAACCCGATATAGGCGAAGAACACCACGCCCGCGCCGCGCATGATGCCCGACCATCCGTATTTTCCAAAGTGCCCGGCGTTTTTGGGAATGAACGGATGCCAGTTGGCCACCATGTGCGACCAGTGGCCCGATGCGTACACCGCGGCCAGCCCAATGAAGAACAGAACGATGGAGACCTTGATGAACACTGCCGTGCTGGTAAAGTTTGCCGATTCGCGCACGCCCACCACCAGGATGATGGTGATCACCACGATGGCCGCGAGCGCGAACAGGTCGACCTGCGCGGACATCGCATGCCCGAAGAGCGCAAACGACACCTTCGGCGTTGAATTGAACGGCAGCTTGGCGCCGAAGAATCCGACCAGGCTGTTGACAAAGCCGCTCCAGCCCACGGCCACCGTAGCCGCGCCAAAGGCGTACTCCAGCACCAGCGCCCACCCGATGATCCACGCCACAATTTCGCCCATGGTCGAGTAGCCATAGGTATAGGCGCTGCCGGCAATGGGCAGCATGGAGGCAAACTCCGCGTAGCACAGGCCGGCAAAGATGCAGCCGATGCCGGCGATTATGTAGGAGATGACGATGGCGGGGCCGGCAAACTGCGCCGCCGCAGTGCCTGTGAGCACAAAGATGCCCGCGCCGATGATGCCGCCGATGCCGATGGTGATCAGATTGATGGGCCCCAGCGCGCGCTTGAGCGTGTGCTCGTGGGCCTCATTGGCTTCGGCCAGGATCGTCTTGATGGGCTTGGTGGCAAATAGTTTGCCCGGCATCCAGTCCTCCCCGCTTGGTTCTTCCCTTATCTTCCTCGTGCGCGTGCTTCGTTCCCGGCTCTTGATTGGCGATTGACGCGGATTTTTTCTATCGAACTGAACTTGCCTCTGCGCTTTGGCTTCGCGCTGCGGTCATGCGCGTCCGGATCCAGTACACCGGAATGCCGACGAGAACCAGCGCCAGTCCCGGCCACGTATATTGCGGCTTGTACCGCAATAATACGCCACAAATCCACGCCGCCATCACGATGTAGAGTACGGGCAGAAGCGGGTAACCCAGCGCCTTATATGGCCGCGGCGCGGCTGGCTGTTTGACCCGCAGCACAAACAGGCAGCTGATGGTGAGAATGTAAAACACCAGCTCGGCAAAGATGATGTAGTCGAGCAGCTGGCTGTATGAACCGGAAACGCACAGGAACACCGTCCACGCCCCCTGCACCAGTAACCCGGCCACAGGGGTCTTGTATTGCGGGTGCAGCCGGCCCACTGACTTGAAGAACAGCCCGTCACGGCTCATGGCGTAGTAGACGCGCGCGCCCGCCAGGGTCATGCCGTTGGCGCAGCCGAAGGTGGAGATGAGGATGGCCGCCGCCATCAGCGCCGCGCCGCCCACGGGAAAAATCTGCCCCAGCACCGCCGTGGCCACGCGGTCCTCTGACGCATGCTGAATGCCGCGCGCCAGCGCCGTGGCGCCTGCGGCATCGCCATGCACGGGGAGCACCAGCATGTACCCGAGCGACACCAGAAAATACACCGTGAGCACAAAACCCGTGCCCAGAATCAGCGAGAGCGGCAGATTGCGCTTGGGATTCTTCACCTCACCCGCGGTAAAGGTGATGTTGTTCCACGCGTCGGCGGAAAACAGCGAGCCCACCTGCACTACGGCCAGGATCACCAGCAGGTTCACCCACGCCGTGGGCCCGCCCATGCCCACCTGCACCGGGTGCTGCGCGTGCCAGCCCGCATTGCGCCAGAACTGGCTCAGACCCGCGCCAAAGTTTGCATGCCACGCGGTCGCGTTCACACCCACGGTGAACGTAAGCAGAATGAGTGCCGCGAGTGCAAGCGCCTTGGCCGAGGTGAAAATGTTCTGGATGGCCGCGCCCAGTCTCAGCCCGAAGATATTGGCGATGGCGAGGAACACGACCACGCAGATGCCCGCAAGATTCGCCGTGTTCACGCCGATTTCCATGTTGCCCAGCACCATGGGCCCCACGCGCCACGCCGGCACATGCGCAATGTGCCACAGCCAGTGCGTGGCGGAAACCGACGGGAAAAACACGCCGAGAAATTTGCCGAAGGCCACGCACACCGCGGCGATGGTCCCGGTCTGGATCACCAGGAAAAGCGTCCACCCGAAGAGGAATCCCCAGAGCGGCCCCAGCGCCTCGCGCAGGTACACATACTGGCCGCCGGCGCGGGGCATCATGGCCGCCAGCTCCCCGTAGCTCAACGCGCCGATCAGCGTGAGCACCGCCGTTACCAACCATGCGCCCAGGTAGAGCGCCGGCGAGTCTACGCCGCGGGCAATGTCGGCATCCACAATGTAGATGCCCGACCCGATCATCGACCCGATCACGATGGCCGTGGAGCTGAACAGGCCCAGCGTCTGCGCCATCGCCGGCGCCTGCCCCAGCGAAGAATTGGCCGCGCCGGGCTGGGAGATTGAAGATGGGCCGGAGGCAGACACTTGAAGTGTTTTACCTGAAATTCCCCGCTCTGTCTCCAGCTTTCTTTCGGGCAAGCATCTCGTAGGGATGCTCGGAGGCTAGCACAGGATGGAGTCCGTCGTCCGCCCCAGCGGACGATGGACGGAATCCTGGGAGACGCGGCCAAATACGAATTCGACAGCCCCGTAGGGGTGATGGAACCAGGCTATAGCCTTCGGGCATTCAGGTTCTCACGCACTCCCGCCGGCTCCTGAGGGCATTTCATTCAAGAGCCGGCTCCTTCTTTGGTATCACCCATCGCAAGCGCAGCCACCCATCGCCGGAACTCCGCCGCCGGATCGGCCGCGCGAAAGAGAGCCGCCGAAACCGCTACGGATGTCGCCCCCGCAGCGAGAACCTCGGCCGCTGTGGCGAGCGTTATTCCTCCCGCTGCGGTCAGAATCCTCTCCGGCTCCGCGAGCGCGCGCAGCCTTCGCACGCCTTCTACGCCGATGGGCGCATGGCGAGTCTGCTTGGTTTGCGTGGGAAAGACCGGCCCGATGGCCCAATAATTTGCCGGCTCGGCAAGAACACCGGGGACGAACCCGCCGTCAATTTGCAGCGGTCCGCCGAACGTGCCCACCATACGCTCGGGCCCGAGAAGCCGCCGCGCTTCGCCGGGCGACACATCGCCCGCGTCCACATGCACTCCGTCAAATCCAGTTTGCTCAACCAGATCGACACAATCATCGAGAATCAGCTTGATATTTGGCGCGGGCATTGCGCTTCGCAGAATCCGTGCATCGGCGAGGATCTCCGTGTCGCGTCCCGTCTTGTTCCGGTATTCGAGCAGGGTCACTCCGGCCTCACCGAGCTCGCCTCCCAGGCGAAGGAGAAACTCCGCTCGACTCTCAGCCGGTATCGTCGACGCATCGAGAATGGGGTAAACCCGGGGAAACCCAAAGCCCATACCGCAAGAGTAGCCGAGCCTGACCTGCTAACAGGCTCAACCGCGCCCCAAACGGGTCTTCCTGACCCCTGACCCCTGACCCCTGCTCACTTTCTCCCTGCCTCTTCACATCTCGTCCGCCGAGGGCCCATACATGCCCGGAATCTTGGCGTTCAGAATGCGCAGATAGACTCCAAGTTGCGCGCGGTGATGGACGAGGTGGCTGATCACCAGCTCGCGGAAGACCTGGTGGCGCGGGTCGTCGATCCAAACATGGCCGCCGAAGATGAACTGCCAGCGCTGGTCCCATTTGTCGCCTGTGGTGTGGGCCAGCGCGGCACGAACGCGCGGCAACTGGCTATCGAACTTCTCGAGCAGCGCCGCCCTGCTCGTGGGCACGAACCCCTCCCACTTGTGGTCGGCGGGAAAGTCCAGCTTGTCCAGCTCCAGCGAGTGCACCGCCCAGTCGCCTGCCATCTCCGTCAAATGGCCGGCTAAACGTCCAAGACTCATGGATTTAGCGTGCGGCTTGAAGTCGAAATCGACGTCGTCGGGAATGGCCTCCAGCATCTTGCGCGTCTTCGCGATCTCGCGATCGTATTCGGCAATGAGTTCTTTTTGAAAATCCACGATCTGCAACCTCCTCGCGTTGCAGGGCAAGGATAGCCGATCTTGCGCAAAAAAGCGAACAAAAAGCGAATAATTGAGCGATAATTCAGCGGCCGGCCGGGGTCGGCTCCGGCGCCCCACTCGCCGGCAGCGCAAACGCCACGTACTCGCCGCCCACGGGTCCCTTGGGATCGCGTCCGCCGCTCGCGGCAATCACCACATACTGCCGCCCATCCACCATGTAGGTGGAGGGCGTGGCAATCCCCGCAAACGGCAACACTGTCTCCCACAGCAGCTTTCCCGTGCTTGTATCGAAGGCGCGGAATTTGCGGTCGTACACCGTGCCGCCGATGAACAGGACCCCGCCCGCCGTCACAGTCGGTCCGCCGTAGATCTCAGAGCCCGTATTCGCCATGCCTTTTTCGGCCAACTCCGGATACTCACCCAACGGAATCTGCCAGAGATATTTGCCTGTCTTCAGGTCGAGCGCGTTCAGCGTGCCCCAGGGCGGCGCAATCGCGGGATAGCCGTCGGGGTCAAGAAACTTCTTGTAGCCCGTAAAAACGTAGTCGTGCGTTGTTGCCGCGCTCGCCGCGCTCCCCGACGCGCTCACGACCGGCGTGCGCAGGAAATCAAGCAGCGCTGCCAGCGCCTTGTCATCGAGATCGGGAAACGCCGGCATGCGCTGCGACCCGTGCCGTATCCGATCAAGAATCTTGCTTTCCGGCAAGCGCGCGGTGACGTTCACAAGCGAAGGAAATGTGCCCGAGCCGGCGCGGTCGATCCCATGGCAAAGGGCGCACCGCGCCTCAAAGATCTTCTGGCCTTCGCCTGCATGGTTCGGCACCGTGGCCAGCCCGCCGGTGTCGGCCATCTCCGTTGAACCCACAAAGAGCGTGTCGGTGACCGGATCGATGGCCGGCCCGCTCCACTCGCCGCCGCCATCGAACCCGGGAAAGATGATGGTCTGTTTGCCCAGGGTGAAGGGCACGAACTGGCCGGCGCTCTGAAATGTGCTGAATTGTTTCTCTGCCCAGGCATGCGCCTCCGGCGTGCGGTTGGTGAGCATGGCGGCGGTCAGTTCCTGCCGGCCGAAGGGCGCGGGCCAATCCGGCTCGGGCTGGGTGCGCGCCGTCACCTCGCCGGGAACTTTGCTCGCCGGGTAAGCGTGTTCATGAACCGGAAACAGCGGCTCGCCGGTGAGACGGTTGAATAGGTACACATAAGTCTGCTTGGTGATCTGTGCCAGCGCCAGCACAGATTGGCCGTCCTTCTCGACCGTGTAGAGTGCGGGCGCCGCGGGAAAATCGCGATCCCACACGTCGTGATGCACGCCCTGGAAATACCACAGCAGCTTGCCCGTCTCCGCGTCGAGCGCGAGAATGCAGTTCGCGTAGAGATCGTCGCCCACGCGATCGCCGCCATAAAAATCCATCACCGCGGAGCCCGTGGGCGCGTACACGATGCCATGCTCCGCATCGAGCGCCATGCCGCCCCAGTTGTTGGCCGCTCCGGCCGTTTTCCATGCGTCGGCGGGCCAGGTCTTGGTTCCCGGCTCACCGGGCCGCGGAATGGTGTGAAAGGTCCAGCGCAGCGCGCCCGTGTGCACGTCGTAGGCGCGAATGTCGCCCGGCGGCGCGGGATGCGTCTCCGGGTTGCGCCCGCCCACGATGATCAGGTCCTTGTAGATGATCCCCGGCGTGGTCAGGGCGATGAACTGTGTCCGGTAATCCCCGCGCAGGCCTTTTCGCAAATCGATGCGTCCGTTCTCGCCGAAACCCGCCATCGGCTTGCCCGTCTTCGCGTCCAGGCAATAGAGGAAATTCATCACCCCGGCAAAGATCAGCGCCTGCTTGCCGTCCGTCCAGTAGGCCACGCCACGCGTGGGCTGTGTGCCGCGGATGCCGGAGTCGAACGTCCACTTCAGTTTTCCCGTGGCAGCATCGAGCGCGATCACCTTTTCCGTCGACGTGGACGCGTAGAGCGTGCGCCCCACCATCACCGGATTGGTTTCGATGTTGCCTTTTTCACCGGTGTCGTAAGTCCAAGCCAGCGCGAGCCGGCTCACATTGTCGCGATTGATCTCGGTGAGCGGCGAGTAATGGTCTTCGTCCGCGCCGCCGCCGTAGGCCGGCCAGTCCACGGTTTGCGCGGCGCCGCACGCGCACGCAAACAAAAACGCCAGCGCGCACAATCTTGCGCGCGCCGCCCCTCGGCCGAATCGTATTCTCCATTCCCGAAAGCCCATTGGTCGCGATTCGCAGCGATTGTTTCACAACCCGGAGGAATCAAACAAAGCGTTGAACCCTGATCTCAGGCCGGCTGCTTTTCCGCCTCCGCACGGCCGGCAAGGAACCGCTCCATGAAGCCGGTGTCGAATTCGCCTGCGCGGAAGCCCGCATCCTGAAAAATCTCCTGGTGCAGCGGGATCGAGGTCTCGACGCCGCGCACGATGAATTGGCCGAGCGCCCGCTCCATGCGCACCATCGCCTCCGCGCGGTCGGCGCCGTGCACAATCAGCTTGGCAATCAGCGAATCGTAATACGGCGGGATCACGCCCTCCGCATACTGGGCCGTATCCACGCGAATGCCGTTGCCGCCGGGCACGTTGAACGCGGTGATCTGTCCTGCGGACGGCGTAAACTTGCGCGGATGCTCGGCGTTGATGCGGCACTCGATCGCGTGCCCGCGCATCTCGATCTTCGAGGGCAGAATCGCATCCAGCTTCTCGCCCGCGGCAATGCGAATCTGTGCCTTCACCAGGTCGATGCCCGTGATCGCCTCGGTCACCGGGTGCTCCACCTGGATGCGCGTATTCATTTCGATAAAGTAAAGCTGGCGGCTGGCGTCCATCAGGAACTCAACCGTGCCCGCGTTCTGGTAGCCAATTTCCGTCAGGCAGCGGCAGAGCGTGCGGCCAATCTCCTCGCGCATTTTGGGCGTCACCTGCAGGCTGGGCGCCTCTTCGATGAGTTTCTGATGCCGGCGCTGGATGGAGCACTCGCGCTCGAACAGCGTGGCCACGTGGCCATGCTCATCGGCCAGCACCTGGAACTCGATGTGGCGCGGGTTCTCGATGAACTTCTCCATGTAAAGCTCGCCGTTGCCGAAAGCATTGGCCGCCTCAGCGTTCGCCGCATGAAAGAGATTGGGCAACTCGTCGCAATTGCGCACAATGCGCATGCCGCGCCCCCCGCCGCCGGCCTTGGCTTTGAGGATTACCGGATAGCCCACCCTGGTCGCCCATTCTTCAGCTTCTTCCACCGTGGGAATCACGCCGTCGGAACCGGGAAGAATAGGCACCTTGGCCTTCTTCATCGCCTGGCGCGCCTTTTCCTTTTCGCCCATCAGCCGCGTCACCTCCGGCGGCGGCCCGATGAACTTGATGTTCGAGGCGCGGCACACCTCGGCGAAATTGGCGTTTTCGCTCAGCAGGCCGTAGCCGGGATGGATCGCATCGACGTCGGCAACTTCGGCCGCCGAAATCACCGCCGGCACATTCAGGTAACTGTCGGCCGCGCGCGGCGGTCCGATGCAGATGGCCTCGTCGGCAAATTTCACGTGCAGCGAATTGCGATCAGCCTCGCTGTAAACGGCGACCGTGCGCACGTCCAGCTCCCGGCAGGCATTGATCACCCGGAGCGCAATTTCGCCGCGATTGGCGATAAGGATTTTTCTAAACATAGGCAGCGAGCCAGCAAGTCAGCGAGTTTGCAAGTTAGCCAAACCACAGTTCGGCGAAGTTTATCTCTCAAGCCGGGAGCCGAAGCAGTTTGGAGTGCGGATGCAAACAGCCGCTGACTCGCTGACTTGCTTCGCGATCCACTCGCTACGCGGGCCGGATCGCAAACAGCGGCTGTCCAAACTCAATCGCCTGGCCGTTGGTCACCAGGCATTTCACAATTTCCCCGGCGGCATCGGACTCGATTTCATTCATCAGCTTCATGGCTTCCACGATGCAGATCACCTGTCCCTTTTCCACATGGTCGCCGGGCGAGACGAACGATGCCGCCCCGGGCGAAGGCGAGCTGTAAAACGTGCCCACAATCGGCGACTTCACAATGTGCAATTCTTCTTCGGGCGCCGCCGCCGGGGGTGGTTCGACGCCCGCATGTTCCGCCACGCGCTCCCGAGCTTCTGCGATGCGGCTGGCAAGATCCGGAATATCGGCCTTAGGCTGCGCGAACTTGAGCCTAAGCTTCAGATCACCGCGATCGATGTCGAACTCGGCCACCTGGTACTGCTTCAGGAACTCGATCAGTTGTTTCAGGTCTTGAATGTCCTGTGGTTTCATTCGCCTCTTGTCTTCCCCCGCCGGCAGGCCGGCTCACAGTTCGATGAGCGCCTTGGGCGCAGGCGTGAGCACTTGCCCTCCGTTACGGGTTACCTGCACCATGTCTTCGATGCGTATGCCGAACTCGCCCGGCAAATAAATCCCCGGTTCGATGGTGACCACCATGCCGGACTGCAACCGGGTCCTTTGTCCGGCGCCGATCCGTGGCGGCTCGTGAATCTCCAGGCCCACCCCGTGGCCCGTGGAGTGCGAAAACGCTTCGGCCAAACCTTCCCGGCGCAGGCGTGCGCGTGCGGCCTCGTCCACCTCGTTTGCGCTCACGCCTGCCGTCACCGCGGCCAAGGCCGCTTCCTGGGCTTCGAGCACGGCGCCGTACGCCTTCCGTTCCTTGAGCCTGGGCTTGCCGAAGAAGACGCTGCGCGTCATATCCGAGCAATAACCCTTGTGGATTATACCGAAGTCGAGCGTCAGGAACCCTCTGCGCGGCAGTGCTGCCGGGGTTGCCCGGCCGTGCGGATACGCCGAGCGCTCGCCGGAGGCCACGATGGTTTCAAACGACATGCCCTCGGCGCCCATGCGCCGCGCCTGGTATTCGAGCTCCGCGGCAATCTGCAATTCACTCACACCCGGCCTGAGCTCTCCGAGAATCCGCTCAAAGAGTTGGCAGCCGATCAAAGCCGCTTCGCGCAACACTTCGAGCTCGTCTTGGTCCTTTACTGCACGCAGCGGTTCCACATACGGCGCCGGCAGCGGCGTAAGAAATCCCCGCCGGATGCGGCTCGGCAGAGCGGCCTTCCAGCGCGCGAGATCGGCTACCGAGGTTCGCGCTGGATCGAATCCGGCCGCGTTGACACCCGTCTGCGCCGCCAGCCACTCCACCGCGCTGACCGAGGGCGCGCTGGAGACAATTTCCACCCGCGCCGCCTTCACCTCTTCGTCTGCCTGCGCGGTGTAGCGGCCATCGGTAAACAGCCGCGCCGCGCGCCGCGTGACCGCCAGCGCGGCATTCGAGCCGGTAAAGCCGCAGAGATAGCGGACGTCGGGAGCGTAGGTAACGAGAAGTCCGGGAAGGCCGGCGCGCGTAAGTTTGCGGCGCAGCGCGCCCATGCGGCGGAGATGATCCATCCGGTCAGTTGTAACACGTCAGGGTTCAGGGTTCAGGGGTCAGGTTTCAGGGGTCAGAAGAAAACCTTCTACGCTCATCGGCCGATCCTGAAGAATCGTTCGTGGCCAGACTGTCGGTTCATCGAGCAACAAAACTGACCGCTGATCACTGTCTTCACACCGCCGGCTGCACCGGCTTTTTCTTCTCGGGGTCGACCTCGGCCGCCGCCTGCAGATCGCTCTGGCGGTCCATCCAGTCGTCCAGGCGCGAGCGCTTGAACCGCCAGCGATTGCCCAGCTTGAATGCCGGAACGAAGCCCTCGGAGGCGTATTTGTACAGCGTATCTGGAGAGATACCAAGGTAATCGGAGGCCTGGCGAATATCCATAACCTCGCGCACTTCAGGAACAAGCAGGTTGGAGCGGACTGCGGCGTTGCGCATGGTGCCTCCTGAAGAAAAAGGGGCCACGAGGGCAGATTCCGGCTCGTTTGCCGGTAGCTTTGTATATATCGTGGTTTCGTGGGTCAATTCAAGGAATTTCCGGAATTTCAGCGGAAATTCTTGGGCCTGTGCGCGAACCAGCCGGTCCCGCAAAGGTGCAAATTCGATCCCGAGCGCAACAGGTTGGTGCCGGCCGGAACCCTAACCCCATATCTCGTATTGTTAGAGAAGAAGGTGCGGGCCAGTCGGCTTGAGTCACCGCTCAAGCAGGCATCGGCCGCAGACAGAACCCGGTACGGCTGAAATCTCCGCCCCGCCGGCGAGTTGAGAAGATCGCCGATCTGGAAGAAGCGCGCTAGTTCTGCTGGTCGTCGTCGCGCCGGTGCAGCGTGGGCTGATCGTTGCCGTTATCGCCGCTGCTGGCGCTATCGTCGCCCGAGTTCGCATTCGGATCGTTCGGATCCGCGCTCACACGCCGCAGCGAAGGCCGCGTAATGCCCTTGCTGTCCGTCAGCCTGCGCTTGTTCTCGATGCGGGCCAGCCGCGCCTTGATGTCGTCGAACTCTGAAGTCGTTACCAGGTAGTCGGACTTGGCCGGCAAAAATCTGGCAATCTCCTCCTGCGTGTGCAGGATGCGGTCCGGTGTCTGCGGATGGTCGGAGAAGGCCTTGGCCACCAAACCCGGCTTGCGCTTTTCGAGCGCCTGAATCTTCTCAAA
>JASHOQ010000096.1 GCA_030041045.1 Acidobacteriaceae bacterium | reverse complement strand
CGCATTGAGTCCACCAGCCCTCCCGGCGTGTCCATTTCAATCAAGAGCGCCTGCGCGCCGTCGGCGTTGGCGCGGGCGATGGCGCGGGCGAGTTCGTCGGCGCTGACCGGCTGGATGGTATCGTCGAGCAGGAATTTTTCGACGAGAGGTTGAGCGGCGTAGGCCTGGGGTGTGCGGCCCGAGGCAGCTGCCCACACCAGCACGATGAGGCCGATCGCGAGCTGGCGGGCAATTCTGGTGAACCGAGCGGGGCGCACATGCATGGCTTGCTCTTTCCCCCTTTGCGCGCAAAGCGTTACTGGCTGGCGCCGGAACGAACCAGAACCTGCCGCATCAATTCTTTAGCCGCCTGGCTCGCGGGCGCAAGTTTCAGCGCACCCTCGGCGTCGTTTCTGGCGTCGTCCAGATGATTGTCGGCCAGATCCAGCTGGCCCAGCACCAGATACGCATCGGCCGAGGGCGAGAGTTCCAGAGCCGACTGCGCTTCCTGCCGGGCGGCGGCGGCGTCGCCGGTGCGCTCGCGCACCTCCGCCAGGCCCAGATGCGCCTGCGCCACCTGCCCATCCGCGGCTACCGCAGATTGATAGAGGCGTTCGGCTTCGAGCAGGAGGCCGCGGTCAAGAAAGCCCCGTGCCTGGGTTGCAAGAGCGAGCGCACGCTCCTGCGGCGAGAGCGAGGCCAGGCGGGTGGCCTGCATCTGGTCGAGCATGTTGGCTGCCTGGCGGAATTCCGCTTCGTCAAAGGTGCGGGCAATGCGCTCCAGCGGGTCGGGCGCGGCCTGGGGTGCGGATCCGGCGGCAGCCTGCGCGCCGGTGGGATCTTTCCACGCGGTTTCCAGCGCCTGCGCTTCCGCGTCGCCGGGGCGCAGCTTGAGGCATTGGGCAAGCTCGCCCATCGCTGCCGCGTCTTTGCCGCGCCGCCTCAGGCTGACGGCAAGATTGAAATGGTAATCGGCATTGTTGGGATCGGACGATGCGGCCTCAACAAAGAGCGCGGTTCCATCGTGCCCCTGGCGGCTGATGGCGACGGCCTGGTTGTTGACGACTTCGGCGAGGGGCAGAACGCGGGCCACGTCGGCGAAAGCCAGTTCCGCCAGGGCATAGTCACCGGAAAACAGCAGCGACAACCCGCGATAGAATTCCGCTTCCCGGCCGTCAGAGCCGTTGCGATCGACCTTGGCAAATGCCTCCGCGGCCTTGTCGTAGTCCTGCCCCGCGTATTCTTCGCGGCCCAGAGCCATCCAGGCTGGACTGAAACCCGGACTGAGCTTGACCGATTGCTCGAGATGACCGAGCCGTTCGGAGCGATCGGGTTCGGTGATGCCGCGAATGTATTGCTCGTAGGCGTCGAGCCGCAGCCCCGCGCCGGCGGCTACGAATGTCTCTTCGGTCACGTTGAGCGCGGGGTCGAGCTGCCGCGTCAGCTTCCAGGCCAGGGTATCGAAGACCGCGATCATGTTCTGCATGGCTCCGCTCGCCGTCACCGCCGCACTCATGCGCAGATGGGAAACGTCGACGAGCTGCGCCTGGGCGACGAGCTGGGTTCCGTCAAGAGAGTAACTGCCCGCCACGATGGAATCGGCGTCGAGCGTCTGCGCCAGCTTGAGCGAGCTGGCGCGGGAGGGTTGAAAGCCCTGCGGCAGCCCGAGGTGATCGAGAGCGTACATGCGGTCGGCGCGCGTCATGGGGGCAAAACCGGCGGAGGCAAAGCGGCTGCTCAGCAGGTCAGCCGCGGCTTCGCGCATCCATTCCAGGCTGGGCTGGCTGGTGCGGTTGTCGAAGGGAAGAACGAGGAGAATGCGCGCGCGGTCGGCGGTGGAGCGGGCATCGTCCGCAGGCGACTGCGCCAGCAGAATTGGTGAGAACAGAGGGGCGGCCACGGCGAGAAGGGCGCCTGACGCCGCGGAAAACGCCCGACATTTGCGGAGTGAAAGGAGATGGACCACTACAGGAGATTATAGGCTCGGCGTGATGCGCGAGGAACAGGGCCCGAAATCTGTTGGTACCGCGCGGCCGCATGGCTATGATGGGTTCATGGCCACACCCCCTGCGCGAAGGAGAAAGCTTGCCCCGGTCTTGCGGGCGCTGGTTGAGATCGGCTTCATTATCTTTCTCTTTTACTCGAACCTGCTCATGGGCGAGTTCACCCGCTCTGCGGGAAAGGGGAAGTCCCTGGCCTTTGCCCTGCACGATGTGGTTACAGGAACCAATCTCACCATCGGTTGCTTCTCGGCGATGGTCGGCTATCTCATTGTCGAATTCCTGAGAAGGCGATTCTAGAAACGGCTGAAGCAGCTCACGGCGCAGCGCGCATCCGCGCGGAAGCTCCTTCTTCCGCATGCGCCTCCACCGGCCGGTTGAAACGGATGAGCGCGATACCCATGCCGTGATTGCTCTCTTCCCAGACCAGCGCGCCTCCCAATTCGAGCGCGATGGCTGCGGGCGGCAGATCGTAATGCAATCCGAAGTAGCGCTCATCGAGAGCGCGGCTGGCCTTTCCCAGCGTGAATAGCGCGGATGCAGGCTCGTACTTTGTCGAGAAGACAAGCGCTGCCGAGTATTTTTCCGGCTCTTCGGCCGCTTGCGCAATCTCGCCCGGAGAAAAGTCGTCAATCGGCCAGACGTCCCAGCGCTCGGTGACATAGCCGAGTTCGGGACGCGTCAGCTCATCCGTCATGGGCCATGCCGTGAGCACGGTGGCTCCCGAATCGCGCTGCGCGAGCTGGGCAATGCCGGCCTGGTGCATGCGGATCACGCGCGCGTACTCGAGATTATCCTCCGGCGCGAAACCGTAGGGCGGATTGATGAAGAGTCCGGCGACAAAGGCCGCAGCAGAAAGAACGGCGGCTGCGTGCCAGTAAGGGACGCGCCGGTACATGGTGGAGACGGCCAGCAGCAGCACCAGCGGATACATGGGCAACAGATAGCGCGTGAGCAGCGCGCCGCCGATCACGCTGAACAAAATGGCCTCGACCAGAAGCAAAAGAAAAATCCGGCGCAAGGTGGCGGAGTCGATGGTTGGCCGCTGGCGTCCTTCGGCGTCCGGCAGCGGGGTGAGAATGAGAGCCGCAAGCGCCACGAACACGGGCACAAACAGGTTCATGTGCGCGGTGAGATGAAGAATGCGATGGCCGAAGGCGGCAAGAATGCGCAGCGGCGCCAGAGTGGCTTGAGCGTTGTAGCGAACGTATGCGGGGTTGCCGAACAGAGAGCCGGTTTTGGCGTAGTGGTAGGCGTACCAGGCGGCGAGCGGTAGCACGCAGGCGGAGAGCCAGACCGCCTGGCGCCAGCGGCGGGTGCGCGCGGTTGGAAGCTCACGAACGCTTTCCGCCAGTTCGATTGCGGCCAGCGTGAGCGGGATGGCGATGGAAGTTTCTTTGCACAGCGCCGCGGCGGAAAACCAGAGCGCAGCCGCGCGAAAATTTTGTCCGCGCGAGGGCAGCGCATGAACCAATCCCCAGAGCGAGCAGGCAGCGGCGAAGATGTCAGCCTGGGCAAGCGAGCTTTGCGCGAACCAGATGGGATAGAGGCCGGTGAGCAGGGCGGTCCAGAAGGCGACCGAGGCCACGCCGACGATGCGCAGAGCCAGGCGCCACACCCCGAGCAGTCCCAGCGCGGCCACGAGGAGAACCGCTTCGCGCGTCACTTCCGGAGTGAAACCTGACAACTTCCACCACAGAGCGAGATAGAGGCTGGGCAGCGGCGGGTGAGCGTTGTTCAGTGTGGTCACCGGAATGAGAGAGCCGGTGCGCAAGAAATCCCAGGCGGCGGGGATGTAATAGCCCGCTTCGTCCCAATAATAGGGAAGGCGCAACAGGGAGAAATGGCTCAAATAAAGCGCCACGAAGAACAGGGGAAAAATCATCCACAGGGGCAAAGGCGCATCGGGCCATGGATTCAGGATTCTTTTGAAACGCACGAGCGCACTCCGAACGGAAGAAGGATTGACCCGCGCCGGCCAGCGGTCAGTTGACCGGCCCGCGCGGAAAAGCCTGGTTCTGCGGCTCGAGATTGAGGTTGCCGAAGGCCTGTTCGTACTGCGCCAGGTTCTGGCCGAGGACGTTCCAGAGGGCTTTGGCCTGCTGCGGGCTCAGGAAGATGGCCTGATGGTTGCGGATGGTCACGTGCTCCGGGCTCTCGCTCGAAGCGAGACCGAAGACCAGCTGGAAATCCCAGACGCTCACGCGCACCTGCACGCTGTTGGCGTAGGACTCGCGATAGTCGGGGGTCTGGGTGAGGTTCACTTGCGGTTGCGGCGGAACTGGGCTCATGATGCAACCAGATTACGACAGGAGAGCAGCTTCTAGCTTCTAGCAGCAAGCTATTGGCTATTGGCTCATCTCGTGGGAGCGTGACTCTGCACCTTTGCACGAAGAGGCTAGAAGCTAGGAGCTAGAAGCTAGGAGCTGTTTTTTTTGAGATCGAAAGCGAGCGGGCAGCATTCGCAGCGCGGCGTGCGGCCGCAGTGAGCCTTGCCCACGGCAACGGTGAGGGCGTGGAATTCGTTGTAAAGCGCAGCTCGGCCGGTTGACGGATGGCGCGCAAAGGCGCGGCGCGTGAGCGCGGTGAGAGCGTCGTAGGAGATGGCGTTGCGGCCGGGCGCCGGCGCAAGCAGGCCGTGCCGCTGGGCGATGCGGTGCAGATATTCATCCGCAACCGGCACCGGAGCCCCAAGCGCGTAGAGCAGGATGGCATCCGCGGTCTCTGGACCGACGCCGGGCAGGGCCAGAAGCCGCTTGCGGACAACCGCTGCTGGCGCGGTGCGGAGGACTTCGAGCGAGCCCGAGAATTCCTGGTCGAGCATGGCGACGAAGGCCTTGAGCGCGGGCGCCTTGCGGGTAAAGAATCCCGAGGGCTGGATGAGCCGGCGCAGTTCGTCGAGAGAAAGGGCGCGCAGACCCTCGGGTGTGAGTGCTCCGGCACGGCGCAGATTGGCGAGCGAGCGCTCGACCGCTTTCCACGCGGTGTTTTGCGTCAGATATGCGCCCAGAATCACTTCGAACGCGGAGTCGGCCGGCCACCAGTGTTGCGGCCCGTATGCGGCCAGGAGGCGGTCATGCATGCGGCGCAGCCGGCGCGCGGCCTGAGAGGGCGAAGTTCCCGCGACTCCCGATACCGCACGACCCGGCGGACGATTCCGCTTAAGCCGGCGGCGCGCGGAACCGGGGATGGCGCGATTCTGCTTCACGGCTTCTTCAGGATACGGGCGATTTGCTCTAAGGACAAACGCGTGAGCTCCGGCGGCCTTCTTCGAATCCGGCTCATTGGCGCGCGCAAGAAAACCCATTACACTGGGAGCGGGCGTCTTCTTTCCACTTCATTTCAGTTTGTACCCAGCGCGGCTGCCGGGCCGGTTCTCCGAACGGAGAAGACGCGCCTGTCACCGCTTAGGCTCAGTGTCTCAGGAAGGTTGCAGGATGCAGCGATTCGGGCACCTGGCATCAGCATTCGTTCTCGCCATTTCGACGGCCGCCGCGCAAACCACCACCTGGGTTCCGGACAAGGTGCACAGCGAGATCGATTTTTCCATCCTCCACATGAGCCTATCCAAGGTACACGGGCGCTTGGGCAACATCAGGGGCACCATTGTTTTGAACGACGCCGACATTTCCAAGTCGAGCGTGAACATGACCATCGATGTAACTTCCATCGACACCGGCGTGAGCGCCCGGGATGCGGATCTGAAGGGGACGGACTTCTTCGATGTCGCGCAGTTTCCCACGGCCACATTTGTGAGCACCAGCGTGAGCAAGGGCGATTCCGGTTTCACGGTGGCGGGAAACCTGACACTGCGCGGGGTAACAAAGCCCGTGGTGCTCCAGGTAGACGACCCCACGGGCCCGATCGCTGGAATGGATAAGAAGCCGCACGCCGGCTACTCGGCGACCACGACCATCGATCGCACCGCGTTCGGGATCGGCAGCAAGTACCCGCCGGCGATGCTTGGCGACGAAGTGAAACTCTCGATCGAGCTTGAAGTGGCCCGGCAGTAGGTTTTGCCGCAGGAGCTTCCATCCGGTTTGACGGCGCTTCTTCCCGTCGCGCGGCTCTGCGCAGCCGCAGCCGATGCGCAGCGCGAATAGAATCTGATCGGGATTGTCGAGGGGAGAATCCACCGCAATGAAAAGTCATACCGAGTATCTGGTCTTCGAGACCAGGCGGCGCCGCGAAATGGTGCACATCACCGACCAGGTGGAACAGATTGTGCAGCGCAGCGGCGTCAAGGACGGTTTGTGCTTTGTTTCACCCATGCACATCACGGCGGCGATTTACGTGAACGATCTGGAAAGCGGACTGATCGAGGACATCGGGAAGTGGCTCGAAGAGCTGGCGCCGGCGCGTCCCGAATACAAGCATCACCAGACGGGCGAGGACAACGCCGACGCGCATTTGAAATCGCTTCTGCTGCATCACGAGACCACCCTGCCGGTCACCAAGGGGAAGCTCGATCTGGGCACGTGGCAGCGCGTGTTTTACGCCGAGTTCGACGGGCAGCGCCGCAAGCGCGTAATTGTGAAGGTGCTGGGGGTGGAATAGCGGGGTTAGCGGGTTCGGCGAAAAACAAACTGACTCCGATAATACGCGCGAAGCGCGGCTAGCTCCGCCAGCACCGCTGACAACGCTAATTTCCCTCCGTAATGGTTCGCCACGGCCGGTCTGGCGTTGACGGCGAAGTTGCGGAAAGGTTGAGCGACGAGCGCGGCAAAATGACCAGATCGACGCGCCGGTTCTGGGCGCGGCCTTCCGCGGTTTCATTGTTTGCCGCGGGATGAAATTCCGCATACCCTGCCGCGGAGAGCCGCTCCGGCGGCAGGAGGTTCTCTTCAAGAATCAGCCGGGCCACGCTGGTAGCCCGCGCGGTGGAAAGTTCCCAGTTGGAGTCGAATTGAGAGGTGTGGATGGGAACATTGTCAGTGTGGCCCTCGATGCGGAGATCGAAAGGGGTGCTCGCGAACGATGCGGCAATCTTGCGCAGGACGGGGAGGGTTCCGGGTTTGGGCGTGGCCGAGCCGGAGGCGAAAAATCCCGCTTCGCGCAGGCTGATGACCAGACCGTCCCGCCCCATCTGGATGGAAACCGTGCGGTCGGCGATCTGGCTCGACAATGCCTGCGTGAGCCCGCCCTGAATGCGGTTGAGATCCTGGCGGACGGCGGCCGCTGCGAGCACATCCTCGCCGCTGACGTTCACGGGTAGTGACGGCTTTTCCGCGTTCGGCGGCTCCGGCGTGGCACCCGGCTTGGATGCCGAACTGGGGAAAATGCCGAGGGCGTGAAAGGCGCTGTTGATTGATTCCGACACCTGCGCCTGCTTCTTCTGGTCGGCGGTGGCGGTGGCGTAGAGAACCACAAAAAAGGCAAACATCAGGGTGATGAAGTCGGCGTAGGAAACCAGCCAGCGCTCGTGGCTCACGCGGCTGCGGGGTGCGCGCGGGTTCATGCGGCGGACTCCTTTTTTTCCCGCTGAACGTCATCGAGAAAGCCGGCCAGCTTGATTTCAAGCATGCGCGGGTTGATGCCTTCGAGGATGGAGATCACGCCTTCGAGCAGCATCTCCCGGCGCCGGTGCCCTTCGCGGATGCGCAGGCGCATGTTTCCGGCAAAGGGCAGAAAAAACAGGTTGGCGATGCCGACGCCGTAAATGGTGGCGACAAAGGCCACGGCGATGCCGCGGCCGACCTGGTGAATGTCGTCGAGGTGCTGCATCACCTGGATCAGTCCGAGCACTGCGCCGAGAATGCCGATGGTGGGCGAAAAGCCGCCGGCGGACTCGAAGACGGCGGGGAGCCGCTCCTCGTTTTCGATGGTCGAGTCAAGGCTCACGCGCATGATCTTGCGTAACTCGGCCGGTTCCGTGCCGTCAACGGCCAGCATGAGCGCCTGCTTGAGAAACGGATCCTGAATGCTTTCGAGATCGGCATCGAGAGAGATCAGCCCTTCGCGGCGAGCCTTGTGGGCAAAGGCGACCAGCTGGCCGATCAACTGCTTGTCTTCAGCGGGCGGAGCCACAAACATCTGCGCAAGATTGCGGAATGCCGAGGCTACGGTGGCAAGGGGGAATTGCAGCAGGACTGCCCCGAGAGTGCCGCCAAAGACGATGAGAGCCGCGGTGGGCTGCAGAATCTGGCCGATGTGGCCGCCCTCCAGGAGCAGACCGGCGGGGATGCCAATGATGGCCACGAGAAATCCGCCGATGCTCGCTTTGTCCATGACCCGTCCCGCTCCTCTCCGCTGCGCAAACCCGGCAGTGCGATTGCTTTCAGTTCCCCTGGGAACCCTGTTCCGGCTCCGGGCCGGCGAGATCGAGGCTCACAAGAGCGGACGCACGCTGCATTCCGCCGGACTCCTCGAGCCGCTGCGCCACGGCGGCGAGCAGCCGCGCGCGATAGAGGAGCACACGATCGGCCACCTCGGCGAGATCTTCGCGCACAATCAGTTTTTCTCCGTTGATGAGCGTGAGCATGGTATCCGGCGAAGCCTCGGCGGTCTTGATCAGATCGCTGTTCAGCACCATGGCTTTGCCGTTCAGCCGCGTCAGCTCGATCATGGCCGGGAAGCTCCTTTGTCCTGGTTATCGGCCAGGGCGAGGGAACGGTTAAGAAATTCGAAAGTAATGGGCAGGTGTTCGCTGCTGGACACACCTTTGGGTTAGATAAAGTTCATACGTCCGGGGCCGAAGAAGGGGCAAGATGCGGCGGTCACCGCCAGCGAGCAGCTCTCTGGGTTCTTGATTAGGGAGCACTCATAAATGCGGTGCCGTAAATCCACGCATACTTTAAGGAGAACTCCCATGTCCCTGGGTGTATTAAATAACCTGTCCGCGGTCTATGCGGAAAATGCGGTCAGTAACACCAACAGCAATTTGCAGAACGTGCTGCAGCAGTTGTCCACCGGGTCCAGAATCAACTCCGGCGCGGACGATGCCGCCGGCCTCTCGCTGGTGGATGGGCTGCAAGCCAACCAACAGGCGCTGAATCAGTCGCAGACCAACGCTTCTGAAGGTGTCGGTCTTCTGCAAGTGGCCGATGGCGCCCTCTCGCAAGTGACAAGCCTGCTCAACCGGGCCGTGACGCTGGCTACCGAAGCCTCGAACGGCACCCTCAACACCTCGCAGGACGCAGCTGCGAACCAGGAATACCAGTCGATCCTGTCGGAAATCGACAACATCGGCTCCACAACCACTTACAACCAGGAGACGGTGTTCGGCCACAGCTTCGACATTTACACCGGCGACTCCACGGCGCAGGGCGCGTCTGTTAACGACCTGGACCTGACCGGGCTGAGCTCCAGCTCCGTTGGATCGACGGGCGGCGCCATGAGCTACTCGTCCGGCGACAACGTGTTCATCGACCTGACCGCCGCGGGCGCAGGCTCGAATGCGCAGAGCACCGACACCATTACCGGCGGGCTCACTGTCAACTATGTGGACGCGGCCGGCAACGACGGAACGTTGACCATCACTCCCACCACGGACACGGTAGGCGGGCTGATCAACGCCATCAACAACTCCGGGCTCGGACTGACTGCCTCCTTCGCCACGGCTTCGCAGGCCGGTGCGAACGCAGTCGGCGCCGCGGGCGCAGCCACCACTGACACCGGCATCATGATCACCGGCGCCATCGGCACGGCGGCAGCTTCAGCGACGATGATGCAGGTGACCTCCACTGCCGAAGACACCAGCTCGGGTCAAGCGGCGGCCGCAGTCACCACGGCAGACAGCAGCGGCGTGGCGACCATCGGCTACACGGCGAGCGGCGGCCAGAGTCTTACGGGCACCGACCTGTCGAACTCGAGCGACGCGCAGACGGCGCTGACCGATCTGAACGCGGCCATCGCGGACGTCGCGGCGCAGGACGGCTACGTGGGCGCGCAGATCAACACCCTGAACTCGGTAAGCAACGTGCTCAGCACGCAGTCTGAGAACGTGCAGTCGGCGCAGAACGCGGTGCAGGCCACCGATTATGCGCAGGCAACCTCCAACATGTCGAAGTACGAAATCCTGAGCCAGACCGGCATCGCCGCCCTGGCGCAGGCCAACAGCATGCAGCAGGACGTGCTCAAGCTGCTGCAATAACACGGAGCCAGCAAAAGCAGAGAGGGGCGTCCTGTGGGGCGCCCTTCCCTGCGCTACAGCGGTTTCACAGTTGCTGTATCCCGAAGCCGCAGATGCTAAGTGGCTTTTTCACCAAGAAAAAGCCACCTTCCGCAACTGTGAAATATGGCTACATGTACTGTGGAACCGCTCTAGGCCATGAATGATTTCCAATCCGGCTATCGGGGCCTTGGATGGCCGGCTGCTTCAATTTGCGACGGAGGAGAGGGATGGGCACAGTCGGGTTGAGTTTCGGATCGCCGACCAGCGGGACTGGATTTAACGTAAGCGCGACGGTGTCGCAAATCGTGGCCAATCTGCAGAATGTGGAGACGCCGTGGCAGACGCAATTGACGTCTTTGGAGAGCCAGGACACGGTGATCTCGAACCTGGGGTCGCTGTTCTCCAACCTCTCCAACGATATGAGCCAGCTTACGGATTTTCAGGGCATCCTGTCGCAGAAGGAAGGCTCGAGCTCAGATACCAATGTGCTGGAGCTGACGGCGGCTTCTTCATCGGCCACAGCGGGCACGCACACCGTGACGGTGAACAGCCTGGCGCAGACCTCGAGCGGCTACCTGGCCGAAGTCGCTGACGCGACGGACGCGCTCTCGGGCTCCATCACGCTCCAGGTGGGCGACGGCACCACAGAGACCTTTGCCATCGGCGCGGCGCCGAGCACGGGCGCTGCCGCCAACACCACCTATACCGGCACGGCGAGCGGCGACGATACTCTTTCGGCTCTGGCGTCGGCCATCAATGCGTCCGGCGCGGGCATCACGGCGAGCGTATTGACCGACGCCACGGGTTCGCGGCTGAGCCTGGTTTCCGCGACCTCGGGCTCGGATGGCGACATCACGGCGACTGCGAACACGCTCACTGCCGCAGTGCAGAATACGTTGAGCTACAGCGGCACGGCGGGCACCGGCACCGCCGGCGGCAGCACCACAACCTCCACCGGTACGCTGTCACCCGTCTCCACGCTCAATGACGCGCTGACGGGATCGATCTCGATCCAGGTGGGCAGCGGAGCGGCGCAGACGGTGGCGGTGCCCACGTCGAATGCCACGCTCACCGGTCTTGAAGACGCAATCAACGGCGCCGGCATCGGCGTGACCGCTTCCATCGTAACCAACACTGACGGCACCTCGAGCCTTGCGCTCACCTCGAATACTCCGGGCTCCGCGGGTACGCTGACGGTGAATTCGAGCGTGACCGACAGCGTGACCGCGCTCAACTACAACACTGCGGAGACGGGCGCCAACGCCAGCCTGACGGTGGACGGCGTGAACCTGACCAGCGCTTCCAACACGGTCTCCGATCTGATTCCCGGGGTGACGTTTCAACTGCTCTCGTCGTCGTCGAGCCCGGTGCAGGTGGTCATCGGCAACGACAACAGCGACGTTGAGAGCGCCGTGGGCCAGTTCGTCTCCGACTACAATTCGCTCATCAGCGCGCTGAACACGCAGGAAGGCAATACCAGCTCGGGAACGCCGGAGCCGCTGTTCGGATCGCCTACGCTGTCTCTGCTGCAGGAAGAGCTGCTGAACGGGTTGACCACCAACAATCCCAGTGGCTATCTCGATTCGGTCTCCGCGGTCGCGGGCACCACGCTCTCCGGATCGCTGACGATTCAGGTGGGCGACCAGGGCGCGGAAACCATCGTCATCGGCGCCGCGCCTGCCTCGCCGGCGGCCAACACCATTTACACCGGCAGCGGCGTGAACACGCTCTCCGGGCTGGCCGCCGCCATCAATGCAGCCGATATCGGCGTTTCGGCCGGCGTGGCCACCAGCGACGGCGAATCGACGCTGACGCTGACCTCGCAGACCGCCGGAACCAGCGGCGCGCTGACGGTGAACTCCGCATTGAGCTCGCAGACGCCAACGGCACTCGGCTTTACGGATTCCGGATACACGAGCACCACTCCGGACAGCGGCACCATCGGCAACGCGGCCGCCGCCAGCGACGCTTTGAACGGATCTTTGACCATCCAGGTGGGTAGCGGCGCGGTCAACAACGTCGCGCTCAACTCATCGGACGGCACGCTCGCGGGACTTGCCGCTGCGATCAACAGCGCCGGCATCGGCGTGACCGCGGCGGTGAACTCCAACGGCACGGGCGTGACGCTGACCTCCGGCACCAATGGGGCAGCCGGCGCGCTGACCGTGAACTCCAGCCTGTATGACACCACCGACACCACGAGCACAGCTCTGAATTACAACCTCTCGTCGGACATCAACAGCCTGACCGGGCTGGGCATCAGCGTGAACAACGATGGTTCCCTGACCTTCGACGCCAACTCTCTGGACTCGGTTCTCAACTCCGACTACTCGAGCGTGGTGGGCTTCTTCCAGAATGCGAACAGCTGGGGTCAGACTTTTTCCAGCATGCTCTCGAACGCGGGCAACAGCTCCTCCACCGGCATCCTGGCGCTCGCAGCCAGCTCCAACAGCAGCACCGAATCCACCCTGAACGCGGAGATTTCCAAGGAAAACAGCTTTATCTCCGCGCAGCAATCGAGCCTTACGGCAGAGCTGAACCAGGCCAACGAAACCCTGCAGGAGCTGCCGAATGAGCTGGACGGCGTGAACGAACTCTATTCCGCCATTACCGGCTATAACCAAAGTCAGAACGGCTGAGGTTTCGCTTCCCCATTTGTTTCCCAGCGTCGGCGCGCTTGCAGTGCACTGGGCTCAAGAAATTTCGCCGCCGCACGATGTATTAAGAGGCAGTCCGAAGGCAGGACCTGTGCCAGGAGCCGCACACTGATGGCATCTTACCGGGAACACGCACTCGAAGGCGCTTCCGCCGTTGATCTCGTGGTGGCGCTGTATGACGGGATTATCCGATTCCTGTATGCCGCCGTCGCCGCCGTGGAGCGGGGCAGCGAGGACGGGCGCCGCGTGGCGGTGAAACGCGCGCTCGACATCATCCTCCACCTGCAGGCGCGGCTGCGCATGGATGTGGGCGGACGGCCGGCGCAGGCTCTGAGCGAGTTCTACGCTTCCGTTTTTGCGCAGATTCTGCAGGCATCGCAGTCGGCTTCGGCGGCGAAGTTCGAGAATGCGATTGATTGCGTCAAGACGGTGCGCGAAGCGTGGCGCGCGGTGGCCCGGGACCCGGCCGCCAGCCCCGCGCGGGTCGCGGCGAATGGCCATTCTTCCGATGCGGGCGGCGAAGAAGAAGCAGCCGTGACGAGCTGGACGGTCTAGCCGGCGACGGTGAGCTCTTCCTCGAGCTGCTGCTTTTGATAGAGGCTGGCATAGTAGCCATCGCGGGCGAGCAGCTCCTCGTGCCGGCCCACTTCGACAATTCTGCCGCGATCGAGCACGGCGATGCAGTCGGCATTGCGCACGGTGGAGACGCGATGCGAGATCAGGATGGTGGTCGCAGCGGCGGTATAGTTGCGCAATCCTCCCAGAATGCGCTCCTCGGTGTAGGTGTCCACGCTGGCCAGGGCGTCGTCGAGGATGAGAATCGCCGGACGGCGCGCCAGCGCGCGGGCAATGGCCGAGCGCTGCTTCTGCCCGCCGGAGAGCGTGACCCCGCGCTCGCCGACCATGGTTTCAAACCCCAGCGGGAACTCCTCAAATTCCTCAAGAATGTGAGCCGCCTCGGCCGCTTGCAGCAGTTCCGCTGAGCTCGCCTCCGGCGCGCCGAAGGCGAGATTCTCGCGGATGGTCTCGCTGAAAAGAAACGTCTCCTGCGGCACCATGCCGATATTGCGGCGAAGCACGGCCAGCGGATACTCGCGCACCGGGCGGCCGTCGATCAGCAGGGTTCCCGGGGGCGCTTCGTAGAGGCGCGCAATCAGGTTGACGAGAGTGGATTTTCCCGAGCCCGTGGGACCGACGATGGCCAGGCTCGTGCCCGCGGGAATGTGCAGAGAGACATTTTCGAGCACCGGCGTGCCGGCGTAGCTGAAACTCAGGTTGCGGAATTCGATCTCCCCCTGGAGCACCGTATCCGGTCCAAGATCGGAAACGGCAGAGCTGTCGTCGATGGCCGGCGTGGCGCGCAGCAGCTCATCGATGCGCTTTACAGAAGCGGTGCCGCGCTGCACGATATTGACCACCCAGCCCACGGCAATAATGGGCCAGATGAGCAGGATCATGTAAGTGTTGAAGGCCACAAAATCGCCCACCGTAATGCGGTGCGCGAGGACCAGGTGGCCGCCCACGAGCAAGGTGATCACCATGGAAACGCCGAGGACAAATTCGAGCGTGGGCCACAGCATGCCCATGAGCTGCACCAGGCGCAGGGCCCGGGTGATGTACTCGCGGTTAAGGCGCTCGAAGAGGCCGATCTCGGATTCCTCGCGCGCGAAGGCGCGGATGAGGCGCACGCCGGAGTAATTTTCCTGAGCCTGCGCGGAGATATCGGAAAAGCTGGCCTGGATGCGCTCAAAGCGGGTGTGGATGCGGCTGCCGAAGTACTGCACCAGAATGCTGGCCACGGGCATGGGCGCCAGCGCCACCAGCGTGAGGTAGGGGCTGTAATGCAGCATGAAGACCAGCGCAAAGACGGTGAGAAAGACGGTGTTGGCGCTGTACATCAGCGCCGGCCCCAGCAGCATGCGCACCGCGTTCAGGTCGTTGGTCATGCGCGCCATCAGATCGCCGGTGCGGTAATGCTGATAAAAGCCGGTGTCCTGAATCTCCAGCGTGCGGAAGAGGTCGTTGCGAATGTCGAATTCGATGTCGCGCGAAATGCCGATCAGGATCCAGCGCTGCGCGTAAAGAAACACGCCCTTGCCCAGAGAGATGGCTACCAGCAGCGCGGCGAGAAAAAGAATTTCCGCCCTGGTACTGCCGTTTTTGAGGTCATCGACGGCTTTGCCCAGAACGCTGGGAAACTGCACCGCGATCAGATTGGTGAAGATGCATGCCAGCGTCCCGCGCACGTATCCCCAGCGGTAGCGGCCCATGTAAGCGTAGAGCGGGCGCAGATCGCGAAGCATGGATTCATTGTACGGGTTTTTTCCAGCGGCGATCGGCCTCGGGGCGCCGCTAGGTGGGCGTGCGCAGCAGCAGGTAACCGCCCACCAGGCCGAAAAGCACGTCTGCCGAACAGGCAGCGACCGTAGCGGGCAGATAATTCACATTGCCCAGCGCGCTGAAGAAGCCGTCGACCACAAAGTACGCCAGCGCAACCGCGATGGCGACAGCGATGCCGGTGAGCGAGCCGCGGCGGCCCATGGAAAGCGCGAAGGGAATGGCAAGCACGGCCATCACCACCGCAACCAGCGGATAGGCGAGCTTGTGCCACAAGGCCACGCGCAGGCGCATGGTGTCGAAGCCGCTCTGGCGCAGGTCGCGAATGTAGCCCTGGAGCTGGCCGAAGTTCATCTCCTGGGCCTGCAGTTCTTCCTTGGTGAAGTAGTCGGGCGGCTCATGAATCTCAGAGAACGTCGTGGCGGCAAAATCGCGATAGGCGGTCACGTTTGCGCCCTGAAGGTCGCGCACCCATCCTTTTTCGAAGTTCCAGGTGTCCGCATCGTCATCCCACACGGCGCGCGCAGCGAAGATGCGCCGTGTGAGCGCAAAGGTGGAGGGATCGAACTCGAAGACGGAGAGATTGGCGAACTCTTCCTTGTCGGGATCGAAGAACTCGTAATAAAAAATGCGGCCGGGCTCGCCCGCACGCGGCTGGCCGAAGATCCATTTCTGCTCCGGATGCAGATAGGTTTGCGGCGGCTTGCCTTTGATGGTGTTGCGCAGCGCGTCCTGCTTGCGGTTGGCTTGCGGCAGATAGTACTGATCGAAGACAAACAGACCCGCGGCGAGCAGGATGGCGATGGAAACCACGGGAATGACCAGGCGGTAAAGGCTGATGCCGGTGGTCTTCATGGCCACGATCTCGCTGTTGCGGTTGAGCACGCCGAAGACCACCAGCGTGGCAATGAGTACGGCCAGGGGCGCGATCTGGTAGATCATGCTGGGGGTGAGATTCACCAGATAATCGCCCACGGTGGTGAGCGCGGGGTGGTTGCGCAGGATGTCGCCGATGAGGTCGAAAAAGGTGAAGACGATCATGAGCAGGACGAAGCCGGCCTGCACCAGCAGAAACATGATGAGGAATTCGCGCACCACGTACTCATCGAGGATGCGCGGAAAGGTGCTGCGGGAGCGCGCCCTGGACGGGGCAAGGGAGCCTGGCTTCAGTTTATCGAGGAATCCTGCGATGGAAGAGCCGTTCGCCGGAGCCTCGGCGGCGGGAGCACTGACGGAGGAACGCGCCACCCAGCCGGAAATGGCGCTCAAGAGCCGTCCGCCTGTGGCCATCTGCCAAAGCAGAAAAACGCCCGCGGCGGCAAAGAGGACGTTCGCCGACCAGACGCCCACCACCACGGGAAAACCGCTCTGGCGGGCGAGTGCGATGCCGGTGCTGGAGAGGAAGTAATAAACGAAAACCAGCAGAATGGTGAGGACAAAACCGGAGCCTTTTCCGCCGCGCCGTGAAGAGACCCCGAGGGGCACGCCGACGAGCATCAGAACCAGGCACGCAACCGGAACCGAGAACCGGTTGTGCAGCTCGATGAGAAAGCGCTTGCCGTCAGGGCCGTGAATGTGTTCAAGCAAGGCGCTGATGGGCAGCGCGCCAATGGCCGTATCCAGCCGGCTCAGATGCACGTCGCTCTGCTGGCTCAAGGCCAGCGGCATATCGGTGGTGGCAAAAGTGGAGATCGTGTACTGTTGCGGCTGGCCGGTCTGGGTCTCGTGGCGCGAGCCGTCGCGCAACCGCATCAGCAGTTCCTGCGTATTGTCGCTCACCACCGTGGCCGAGGCCGCCGTCGTAATTATCGGATTGGAGCGGTCGCTCACGTCGGCCATGAAGACCTTGCGCCAGTTGGCCGCGCCCGTGCCCGCACGCACGTCCTGCACGTAGAGCACGAAGTTTTTGAAATCCTCGTAGAAGACGCGCGGCTGAATCTGGTAAGAAGCCTGCGAAGTCTCGAGCGACTGCTCCATGTCCAGAATGTCCTGGTTGGCGCGCGGGGCCACGTAAAGCGAGTTCACCAGGCCCAGCAGCGTACCCCCAATGGCCACAATCGAGGAAACGCGGACAAAGTAGCCGATGCCGAGGCCCGAAGCGCGCATGGCGACAATCTCGCTGTCTGACGCCAGCCGGCTCAGCCCCAGCAACACACCCCACAACACCGCCATGGGAATGGTGAGCTTGAACAGCTCCGGCAGAGTGAACAGAAATACCAGCGCCATATCCGTGAGTGTGGAGCTGTTGCGCACCACCACCTCAAGGATTTGAGGCAGCCGCGGCATAAACAGGATGAAGGTGAAAAGCGCGCAGCCAATCAGCGTAAGGGAAAGAATTTCGCCGAGGATGTAACGGGTGAGGATGCGCACGGGCAGGCTCTGCTCCTAGTTTAGTACGGCTGCGGGGCGCCTGCGGATTCACGGCACGAGCCCCGGGAAATACGTTCTGCAGGCCGGGAAGCATTATTGTAGGGACTATGCAAAGGGAGTACCCGCCGGCGCCGCTCGTGGGGGTGGGCGCCGTGGTGGTTGACCAGGGCCGCGTGCTGCTGGTGCGGCGCGGCCGCGAGCCGCTCAAAGGGCACTGGACGCTGCCCGGAGGCATGCTCGAACTGGGAGAACCGGTCACGGCGGGGGTGGTGCGCGAAGTGCTGGAAGAGACCGGGCTCACGGTGGAAGCGCTGGAGCTGGTCGAGCTGGTAGACCGGATCTACCGCGAGGGCGAACGGGTTCGCTACCACTACGTGATCGCGGATTATCTTTGCCGAGTGACCGGGGGCCGGCTCCGTGCGGGCTCCGACGCGGACGAGGCGCGATGGGTGGAGCACGCGGAATGGAATCCGCCGCGGCGGACGCTGGCGCTCGATCCGGTTACTGTGCGCGTGATGGAGACGGGCTGGCGGCGCGCGCGAGCGCTCGAGTCAGGCGAGCGGGAGGGCCGATGAGGAGATCGCGGATGATTCTCTGGGGGTTGGCCACGCTCGCCGTTGCCGCGGGAATCAGCTTTCTGCTGCGGCCGGTGAGCTATTTCGACGGAGCCATGTATGTTCGCGAAGCGTTCAGCGGGGTGAAAAGCCGCGCGGTCGAGGTGCACGGGTTTCACATTCATTACCTCGAAGAAGGTCCGGCCGGCGGAGAGCCGGTGGTGTTGATTCACGGGCTGGGCGGACGTGCCGAGGACTGGCGGAATCTGGCGCCGTATTTGGCCCGTGCGGGCTTTCGCGTCTACATGCCGGACCTGCTCGGCTATGGGCGGAGCGGGCTTCCTGCGGATTTTTCTTATTCCGTGCCCGACGAAGCAGGCATTGTGATCGGCTTTCTCGACGCCCTGGGGTTGAAACAGGTAGACCTGGGCGGATGGTCGATGGGCGGATGGATCGCGCAGCTTGTGGCCGCTGAAGCTCCCGAACGCGTGGCGCGCCTGATGCTGTTCGATTCCGCGGGGCTGCACGTGGTTCCGGACTGGGATACGCGGCTTTTTACGCCCAAAACCGCGGCGCAGCTGCAAGAGCTCGAGTCGCTGCTGACGCCGCATCCGCACCGGATTCCGGGCTTTGTAGCAGAAGATGTTCTGCGCCTTTCCGGCCGCACCGGATGGGTGGTGGACAGGGCCATGGCGTCGATGCTCACCGGAGAGAATGTGACTGACAATCTCCTGCCCCAATTCAAAATGCCGGTTTTGATTGTTTGGGGAGAACGGGACACACTCCTGCCCGTCGCACAGGGGCAAACCATGCATCGGCTCGCCGCCCAATCGGAGCTCGAAGTCGCGGCCGGATGCGGACACCTGGCCCCGCTCGAGTGCGCTCCGCAGATTGGACCGTGGGTGGTGGCTTTTGTTGAGAAGTAGCTCCGTACGGGTGTCTGGATTCGCTTTCCATCCGGCTCTCACCCTCGATGCTGAACCCACATTGAGCGGGCATCGAGGATGAGGTTCCGGAGATGGTATTGAAGTTGGGAAAGGATCGCAGAGCCTTACGGCATTTTCTGAGTTACTGTGTCCTCTTCATTCCATCGCAAGGTCGCCGCTCCCTGTTGGTCGCGCCGACTCTGCTTTCCGTCTTCGGGATATAGCTACTCAGAAAATGCTTTAGCGTGCGATGTTGACGGTGAGATTCATGGCGATGGGGATGGGCTGGTTGTCGATGCTGCCGGGGCGATAGTGGAACTTGCTCACGGCTTCAACGACACGGGCATCCCAGAACGGATTGACGCCCTTGACGACTTGAATGTTCTGGGGGCGGCCGTTTTCGTCGACGGTGAAGGTGAGGTTGACTTGCGCATCGACGGGAATGGCATCCTGCGGTAAGTCTGCCGGAATG
>JASHOQ010000095.1 GCA_030041045.1 Acidobacteriaceae bacterium | reverse complement strand
ATCGGCATCCAGGCCGACATTCTCCTCTGCCGCTGCGACCGCAACCTGAGCCGCGAGATGAAGCAGAAGATCGCCGCCTTCTGCAACGTGGAAGAGCGCGCGGTGGTGGCCGCAAAAGACGTGCCCTCCATCTACGAGGTGCCTCTCGGCTTCGCTCAGGAAGGCGTCGACGCGCTGATCCTCAAGTATCTGCACCTGGAAGCGACGGAAGCCGACCTCGCGCGTTGGAAAGATCTGGTCGACCGGGTCCACCATCCCAAGGACGAAGTCTCCATCGGCATCGTGGGCAAATACGTGGAGTACGAAGACAGTTACAAGTCGCTCAAGGAAGCGCTGACCCATGGAGCGATCTCGCAGAATTTAAAATTGAAATTGACATGGATCGAGGCCGAGGGCCTGGAATCGGAGTCAGCCGAGGATCGCAGCTATGAATCGCAACTCGAAGACTTCGACGGCATCTTGGTCCCCGGCGGCTTCGGCAAGCGCGGCATCGAAGGCATGCTCAACGCCATTCGCTACGCGCGCGAGAGCAAGGTGCCGTACTTCGGGATCTGTTTGGGCATGCAGACCGCATGCATCGAGTTTGCGCGCAACGTGTGCGGGCTCAAGGACGCCAACTCATCCGAATTCGACCCCGCCACGCCGCACCGCGTCATCTACAAGCTGCGCGAGCTCTTGGGCGTGGAAGAGATGGGCGGAACGATGCGACTGGGCGCGTGGACCTGCATTTTGCAGGAAGACTCGCTCGCCAGCCGCGCCTACTCGGGCGCCACGGAGATCAGCGAGCGCCACCGGCACCGCTACGAGTTCAACCGCGAATATGAAGCGTTGCTCACCGGCGCCGGCCTGCGCATCTCTGGCTCCACGCCCGACCAGACTTATGTCGAGATCGTCGAGATCCCCGGCCATCCCTATTTCCTCGGCTGCCAGTTCCATCCCGAGTTCAAGTCCAGGCCGCTCGAGCCGCACCCGCTCTTCCGCGAATTTGTGACTGCGAGCTACCGCAATCGTCTGGCGCGCAAGGAATCGCTGTTCGCCGAGCAGCAGTCGGTGTAGAGCCTGCGCCCTTAGAGTTCGCAATCGAAACAGCGCTGTCATCCTGAGCGTAGTCCGCCGCGGTGGACGGAGTCGAAGAATCTGCGGTTGCTTTTCAGAGCGAGCCTTGGCCCACCGCACCAGGTTGCCGCCAGCCCTGCGAGGGATTTTGGCTCGTCGCCAGAGTGGGAAGCATGATCGCCTCGGCCTTTGGAATCACGCAGCGAATGTGCTATATTTTTTTGAGTGCGGAGAGATTTCCGCGCGGAAACCGCCTGTTTTGCTTCCCGCCTCGCGGTTTCTTCCTCCTCTGGACGCGTAGCTCAACTGGCAGAGCATTCGGCTCTTAACCGACAGGTTGCAGGTTCGATTCCTGCCGCGTCCACCAGCACTGCGTGCGGCAGCTGCTCGCCGGACGCTCGCACGAGCGTCCCTGCTCGTCCCTCCCTTTCCTCTCAGAGCGACCGCAGGAAATTGAGCAGGTTTTGCTGCTGCGTATCCGTAAGCGAGTTGAAGTTTCCGATCACCTGGTTGGCTTCAGAGCCCGAGCTCGCGTGCTGCTCAATGGCGTCGAGCAGGTCGGTGGTGCGCCCGTCGTGCAGGAAGAAGATGCGTTGTCCAAGACCCCAGAGAGGCGCCGTTCGGAATTGGTTCGGGCCCGCGGTTCCCTGCGAGACGCCATCCGCCAGATTGGTGCCCATGTCGTGAACCAGCAGATCGGAATAGAGATTGGCACTCGCATTGTTCAGCGCAGGCACAAAGCTTGAGGTCCCTGTGGTCAGCGTGGGTGTGTGGCACAAACTGCACCCGATGCTGGTAAACAACTGCTTGCCGCTGGAGATCGAGGCCGCAGAAGGATTGCCCGGGATGCCGCTGTTAGACGGAGCCGGCGGCGCCAACAGGCGCATGAACATGGCAAACTGCACAACGTCTGACGGAACCTGCGCATTCTGTGCAGCCGGATCCGTGAGGGGCGTCACCAGGAAGTTGGTCGTATCTTCCGGCGTGGGATTGAATAAGCACGACGCCGGCAGGCCGGACGCCATGTCCTCATCGGGGCTGGGGCGTTCCGTGGGGAAGAGCTCGTTGGTAACGCCCATCTCCACGTTGTAGGCCTCGCCTGCGAATATCTCCAGCGACTTGTTCTGCGCTTTCCAGCCAAAGCGGGAAATGGTGCCGTCGTTCCCGTTGTGATTGGGCTGGCCCGCGATGCCGAGCGACGATTTCAGCGTCGCATTCTGCTGCATATTGCTGAGGATGGTTTCATCGCTGATGTTTTCGATCAATCCGGCGCCAAAAACAGGAGTCGGAATGCGAAAGATGAGGTTGTCCAGGGCGAGGTTCTCCGCAAACGCCGGCTGCGCGAGCACGCAACCGGTGGCGTCGGCGCGGCCCTGGATCGTGAACAGGTCATGGACGCCGCCGTCGGCGTTGGAGCTGAGAGTGCCGTTGGAATTGAGGAAGTGAACAAACCTTACCTCGCGCACCGGCCCCTCAGAAGTGATGAAAGAGGGGATGGTGTTGGCGGCCCCATCGAGGTTGGCCACCTCAACCTCGGGATTGGGCCCGAGGAATGGGTAGACAGAAGCGCTCGGACTTGTGCCGCCAACCGCCGGTTGCGCATGACAGCTCGCGCACTGGTTACTGTTGAAGCGTGGCCCAAGTCCGTTATTGGCTCCGCCCTGCACCACTTCGATCTCCTCGAACCGTCCTTGCCCGTTGGTGAAAAATTCAGAGGCGCCGGCGGTCTGCGCCAGCGTTGCGAAAGGCTGGCCGACGCCGATGGCTCCGGTGCGCACACCCGGGTCATGCGGCTGCCCCGCCGACGCGGATGCCGCCGACTGCCCTCCCGCCTGCAGGGGCTCGATGGGAGCCAGCGTCAATAGCGCGAAAATTGTGAAGCCGATCGCGACCAGCGCGAATGCTCTCACCGGCAGCTTCTGCCGATGCGTGTGCATGAGTTGCCTGTTCTGTTTGCTCGAATGGGTTGTGCGGGGGAGGGTCTTCATCGCAGGAATCCTCATCCCGGAACGTGCGTTCCGGGATCGCTTGTGAGGAAGTCCCTTGGCTCTGCGCTCTGTGTCGTCGCTTGCGGGCGCGTGCCCGCCAGCCTCAGGAGTACCTTTTCCGACAAAAAACGTGCTTTTGAAGGTGCTCAGTTAACTGTGACTGGCGGGAAGCTTAAGGGATGTGCATGCGTGAAGCAATCGCGAAACGATAGCGGATTTATTCCTTCTGTGGCGGGAGTTGATGAGTTTCCGCCGCCAGTGTGGCCGTTGCTGCGCTTTGGTAGCGGGAGTTCTTGAGCGCCTATTCCGGCGGGGACTCGATGCGGTACCGCGAGCTGGTCGGCGTGCGGCCGTGGAATTTTTTGAAATCGCGGCTGAAGTGGCTTCTGTCTCCCACACCCAGGCAGGCGGCAATCTCTTTCACGCTCAGGAACGACGCGTACATCAGAGTTTCCGCCTGCTTCATGCGCAGGCAGCGTACATATTGCTTCGGCGACATCGAAGTCTCTGCCTTGAACAATCGGATAAAGTGGCCGGTGGAGAGCCTCACCTGCTGCGCCAATTCGCGCACGGGGATATTTCTTTCGATCTCCTGGTGGATTACCTTTAATGCGACTTCAATCCGCCGGTCCATTCGACCTCCTCTTGGGTTCAACCGCCTGGTGGAATCGGTCACACAACGGAGAACACAAGAGGCACGAATCTGTTTCGGCTTTCACTAGGGCCTGTTGACAGGCCCTTAAACCGCGAATCCCGGACCATAAACCGCTCAACGAGCCGAGCGCAGTGTCACACAATATCGTTTCACCTGGACCTCAATCCATTCCGCCGCCACGCGGCAAGACAGAACCTTCTCGTCAAGCTTCTTCAAGGCTCGGAAAAGTGTTTGAGGTCCCGCAATTCTCTTTCAGTTTTGTGGTGAAACTCAGGCAAGAATGGTGCAAGAAAAAATTTGCGCCTTTGCCGTAGCAATCGAGCAGAATTCATTCCCTCACCGGAAATCGCTCTATGGTCAGCGCGGCTGCATCGCTTGCTCTGCTGCTCGCTGAAGCCGGAGCCGGAGCCGGAGCCGGACTCGCTTTTCCCAAGCGCAACCGCGCTCCGCTAACGCAACTCAGGGCAGAAAGGGAAATCTCACGTTCGACTTTTTGCTTTTCGGAGATTCAGAGTGGCACATCGGCGTGCAAAATGCAACTGGAAATGACGGCTGAGGAATGCAACTGAGAATAAGCTCGTGGTTGCAACCAGACCTTCCAATTTCGAATCATTCATTTAGGCGGCACGGGTCTTTTCCCGGGAATGCAATCTCCAGGAACGCCATCATCGCGCGTAACCAAAATAACAACCTTCGCTCTTTGCGGGTCACAAACCTTGCGGATTCTGCATTCTTGCTGCTGTATATTTGCAGGAGATTCACGCAAGATCTCTGGAAGCGGAGGAGGTGGACACTCTGGCTGGCTCCTGTCCAAAATGCCATGCTGCTGTTGTTCCTGGAATGAGGACCTGCCAGTTCTGCGGCGCAGCTTTGGAATCTGCCGCAAGCGAAGAGAGTTCGCAGGCGGAACTGTTTCCCGGAGAAACTCGCTCTGCATCGCCGCGCGAAGAGGCGGCGCCGGAAAAGCCCGCTGATACGTCTCCGCCCGCCGGCGTCTCGCCGCCCCTGCCGGCCACCGAATCGGCGCCGATCCACGACTCGCTTTTCGCGCAGGACGCTCTCCTTGCGGAACCCATGCCCGCCATTCCCGAGCCCCCAAAGACGGATTCCCCAAAGACGGATGCCGCCAGGAAGGATCTCAAAAAAGCGGCCCCCAAGAACCACCTGATGACTTCCGTGATTGTGGCTGCAGCCGCCCTCGTGATCGTATGGCTCTTTATTTTCCTCGGATACCGTGTCATGTCGGGAGCCATGGGCGCAAACTCACCCTCTGCCGGCATCGGCGCGCATCAGCCCGGTGCGGCCGCGTCTGATCTCGGCGTCGATATCTATCCCGGCGCCCGCCCCACGTCCGACGCAGACCGCCGCGACACCGCCGGCAGCACCGTGGTCTCCCAGTCGTTCCTCTCCGCCGCCAAGATGGATCTGGTAATCGATTTCTACAAGGCGCGCATGGTGGGCCAGACCGCCATTTATGCCAGCGGCAATGGCGTGGTGGTCTCCATCAGCCCGAACGCGCAGGATTCATTTCTGATTGCCATTGCGCCTGCGCCGGGCGGAGAAACGCGCATCACCATCACCCGCACCACCAACAGGTAGAAGCTCGAGTGAGCTGCGCTCCCTCTGCGCCGCCGGGCTCCGCCGGCCCGGTTCCACTCTCCGGCGGCGTACACTGGATCTGCCAGGATTCTTGAGGATGAAGCGCTTCGCCATCGCTCTCTATGTTGTGGCTACGGTTGCCCTGCTGGCCTGGGCCTACTACGAGGCCATCTACGTAGCCCCGACAGACGCCATGCAGGGCGAAATCTTCCGCATCATTTTTTACCATGTGCCTTCGGCTGCCGTGGCCTTTGTGTGCTTCGGGATTTCCCTGTTCGCCTCCATTGGCTTTTTGAGCTGGCGGCACAGCCGTCCCGTGTGGGCGCAGGCCGCAGACGCGTGGGCGCTCTCCGGCGCCGAGGTGGGCGTGGTCTTCTGCACCGTGGTGCTGCTCACCGGGCCCATCTGGGGACGGCGCGCCTGGGGCATCTGGTGGACCTGGGACGCGCGCCTGACCACCACGCTGACGCTGTGGCTGATCTACGTAAGCTACCTGCTGCTGCGCCGCTTTGCCGCCGGGCCGCAGGTGCAGACCATCGCCGCTGTGCTGGGCATCTTCGGCGGCATCGACGTGCCCATCGTCTACATGTCCAACCGCTGGTGGCGCACGCAGCATCCGGCGCCCGTGTTCGGCGGCGCGCCCGGCTCGGGGATGGATAAGTCCATGTTGCCGGCCTTCGGGTGGAATATGCTGGCGTGGTTTGCATGGGGCATTCTCATCCTCGCCGTCCGCTACCGGCTGGAGCGGCAGCACCAGGCGATCGAAGGGGCCGAAGCCGAAGCGGCGTTGCAGGCATAGGCACAGCTCCAGTCCCAACCCAGGAGAACAAGAAGAATGGATCTGGCTGCGATTCTCGATCACCAATTCCGGATTGCCGCCTATGCGGTCACCTGGGTGGTGCAGCTCGCCTACCTGGCCCGGCTGGGGCTGAAATGGCGGGCGCAAAAGCGCGAGGCCGCCCGGGCCGGACGACCCTCCTCCTGAGCCCACCCCTCAGCCCAAGGCTGAACCCAAAACCACACCCCCAGGGAACCCTGACCTCCAACCACCCGCGGAGGGGGAGACTGCCGCGGCTGAAAGAGCGCGGGGAAAAGTTGATCCGGAGGAAAAAGTGCTTCCGGCTTGTGTCTATAAAGCCATTAGTTTGAATAATATAAATAGATCTCCAGGCGCCCTCGATCCGCCCCGGTTGCAAAGCCATTCTGCATTACTTTTGGGGAAAACCTCCTAACACATGCCTGTATCTAATCTCTGTGGAAGTGTTATTCCCGGAACCTCCTGTTGGAACGATCATTGAGATGTGAAAAGGTTCATGAGAACCTGCTAAGGAGAGAGTTCCCCATGCACGAACTTTTGATTGCCATCGCTTTTATCGGCATGATCATCGCACCGGCAATAGTTGCGGTGAATCCCGAGCCGGCGAAGGAAATAAAGTAGTTCCCGGTTCCCGCAGGATTTGCGCCTTCCCCAGATCTGCATTTTGAGGCGCGGTCCGGTGTCCGGGTATAAGCCCGCCAAAGCCCTCCCAATAAAAGGCTTCCGTGCGTTCGGCCTGCATACCGCCGATCCCTTCCATTCGGGCGCCATCCCCACGCTGACTCCCGCTTCTCCGTCTCATTTCCGGCTCGCCTGGCTGAAATCTCCCCACTCCCTTCCCGCCCCTCCGCCTGCCGCCACGGCCTGGCCAGCGCGCTCGCGGTATGCTCCAAAAATGCTGATAGACTGGGACTTTGCGAGGGTGACCCCATGCTGGTGGTGATGAAGGCGCAGGCCACGCCGGAGGAGATCCAGGCGGTCTGCGCGCATATTGAGCAACTGGGCTACCGGGCCCATCCGCTGCCCGGAGCGCAGAGGACCGCGATCGGCATTACCGGCAACCAGGCCGAGGCCGACCGGGGCAATCTCGAGTCCCTGCCGGGCGTGGCGGAGGTGATCCGCGTCTCCAAGGCCTACAAGCTGGCCAGCCGCGACGTAAAGGAAGAGGACACGGTGATCCGCTTTGCCGGCTCTGATGCCGCCATTGGCGGGCGCGATCTGGCCGTGGTCGCCGGCCCCTGTTCCATCGAGAGCCGCGAGCAGGCGTTTGCCATTGCTGAAGAAGTCGCCGCGGCCGGCGCGCAGTTCTTTCGCGGCGGCGCCTACAAGCCGCGCACCTCGCCTTATGCCTTCCAGGGACTCGGCCTGGACGCGCTCAAAATCATGGCTGAAATCCGGGAAAAATACGGGCTGCGTATCGTCACCGAGGCGCTGGATACGGAGACCCTCGACCTGGTGGCCGAGTGGGCCGACGTGATCCAGATCGGCGCGCGCAACATGCAGAACTACTCGCTGCTCAAGAAAGCCGGCCGCCTGCGCAAGCCGGTGCTGGTCAAGCGCGGCCTGAGCGCCACCCTCGAAGAATTCCTGATGGCCGCCGAATACGTGCTCAGCGAGGGCAACTACGAGGTGATTCTGTGCGAGCGCGGCGTGCGCACCTTTGCCGACCACGCGCGCAACACCCTCGACCTGAGCATTGTGCCCGCCATCAAGCGCGTGAGCCATCTGCCCATCCTCATCGATCCCAGCCACGGCACCGGCCGGCGCGACAGCGTGCTGCCCATGGCGCGGGCCGCGGTGGCCGCCGGCGCCGACGGGCTGATGGTGGAGGTGCACAACCATCCCGAGGCGGCGCTCTCTGACGGGCCGCAATCGATCTTGCCCAGCCAGTTCCACGAGATGATGGGCGAGATCGGGCAGATCGCGCCGGTGGTGCTGCGCCGCCTGCCGCGCGGTATCCGCGTGGAAGCTGCTGCCGGATAAGATTATTTCGTGCCGCACACCCCGCTGCTGGCCAACGCGAATTCGGTTGCCTGCGGTCCCGTTTTTGGGACCTGGGAAAGCAATGACGACCGCCAGGGGGTGCCCCAGGTCCGGATTTTCGCACCTGGGAAAGCACGGTCCGGCGTGCCCCCAGTCCCGGGTCTACGCGGACAGGTCTTAGTGCGCGAGGTGGCGGTTTCGCTTTTGAGACCCGGGACAGCAAAGACGATCGCCGCTGCGCTGTTCCTGCTCGCGCTCACCGGCTGCCGCCCGCACGACTTTCCGCAATACCCACCCAACTATCGCGAATACGCTTACGTGCCCAACGGCGGCAGCGGCACGGTGACGATCCTCGACGTGGTCAATGTGCGCGTCGATCGCGAATTAGCCGTAGGCCAGAATCCCGTGGCCGTAGCCGCAAGTCCCGCGCGCAATGAAATCTATGTAGTGAACGCGGGCGCTGCGGGCGCGAACGGTTCGGTTTCCGTCATCGACGCCCAGCGCAACGCCGTAGCGGCGACCATTCCGGTAGGGAGCAAGCCGGTTTCCATCGACATCGATCCCAAAGGCAAGCTCGCCTACGTGGCCAACTCCGGGTCGAATTCGGTTTCCGTGATCGATCTTGACCTCCGGCACGAGGTGGCGCGCATCGGCACGGGCGAAGAGCCTGTGGGCGCGCGCCTCGCGCCCGATGGCAAAACGCTGGCTGTGGCCAACAGGCGCGCCAACTCCATCACGCTCATCGATCCGCCAGGTCCTGCTTCGAGCGGTCGCGTGCGCGCCGTCTTTGGAGATTGCCCGGGCGCAGCCGACCCCGTGATTCTGCCCGATTCGTCGAAGGCCTTCGTGGCCTGCTCCGGCGGCCACCAGGTGATGGCCATCGCCCTCGCGCTGCAGGATGACCGCGCAGCCCAGGCCGGCGGCGGAATGGCGCAGCCGGCGCAGAATCCCACGCAGAAGCCCGCGCAGAATAATATTGACCGGCTTGAGGCGCTGATGGACGTGGGCCGCGCGCCCGTCAACCTGGCGCTCAAGCCCGATGGCGGCGAGATCTTCGTTTCCAACTCGCTTTCCGATTCCGTTTCCGAGATCTACAACACCACCGACGAGGTGGGAGACACGTTCGTCATCGGCGACCAGCCGGTGGTCGGTCTTGTCTCGCGCGACAACGCGCTGCTTTATGTGGCCGACCAGCGCTCCCAGTACGTGACCGTGTATTCCATCGACAACGGCCTCGCGGACGGACTGGGCTCGGTGCACGTGGGCGACGGCCCTTCGGCCATGGCCTTCTCCGCGGCCGGGCACCTGCTCTTCGTGGTCGATTCGCGGTCAGACGATGTGGCCGTGGTGCGGGTGAATTCAGGGTCTCTGTTCACCATGCTGCCCGCCGGCCGCGATCCCGACGCCATCGCGGTGAAGGCTTTCCGCGCGCAATGAGGGGCAAGTCCCGCCTCAAGTAGATGTGCGGCCGACCCGCTAACTCGCTGGCTTGCTGACTCGCTGACTTGCCTTATCGCCCAGCCGCGACACGCTGAACTGCGCCCCGGCAAAGAGAATCAACCCCGAGAAGTAAGCCCAGAAGAGCAGCCCGACGGAAATAAAAAACGGGCCGTAGATGGCGCCGAGATCGAGGTGCGGCAGCACCGCCGCGTAAATCGCGCGCGCCACCAGCCACACGATGCCGGTCACTACTGCCGTGCGCAGCACCGGGCGCCAGGGAACCTTGCGGTTGGGCAGCAGCCAGTAAATGAAAAAGAAGAAGACGATGGAGGCGACACCGGTGGTGGTGGAAAGCCACAGGTAGCTGATGCCGCGGAAGACGAAATTATCGATGTGATGGAAGAAAACAATCGCCAGAATGCTCTGCGCGCTCTCGTTGACGAAGATGCTGGCCATGGCCAGGACCACCATGAGCAGTGCCAGCGCGAAGGCGATGACCTGGTTGAAGAGATAGTTCCGGCTTTTGGTCACCCCCCAGGCTTGATTGAGAGCGACCTCCAACGGCAGAAAGATGCCGGTGCAGGAGACAAGGATCATGATGAGCGAGAAGATCTGCACCCGGTGGCGCGATACCAGCGCGGGTGTGGTTTCATACAGAATGCTGTTGACCACCCAGTTGTGATCTCTAGTGGCAGAGGGCAGATAGTAATTGACCATCTCTTTCACAACGCCGACCATAGCCTGGGAGTGGAAGACGGAAAGGGAAAGGGCATAGAGCAGGACGACGAAGGGGATGAAGGAAATGATGGCATTCGCCGCCACGCTGAAGGCGAAGGTGTGCACCTCGCTGTCCAGCAGGTATGCCGCGAGCGCGGTGCCGTGCCTGCGCCAGCGGTACCACTTCGATTGCGTGGCCGGCTGCGGCGGCGGCGCGCCGGCAAGCGTGGTTTCGAGCGGCGCGCCCTCAACAGGCAGGCTGGACTTCGAGTCTTCCGGCAAGCGCAACGCCTCCCAATTGAGAGTTCAATTGACTGAGGTCCTTAGTCAAGAATAACGGGTCAGGCGTCATCTGCGCTGCGCAATCGCGATTCGGGCTCTCGCGCCGCCTTGGCGCCATCGAGCCTGCCCAGCGCCCAGCGCGCAGCGCGGCGCAATCCCTCGTCGGATGCGTTGCTCCACTCCTCCAATCGCGTGCGAAAACGACCGAGGCGGCTGTTACCCATCGCGATGGCTACGTTGCGGCGCAGGCCGTTGAATCCCGCGCGGCGCACCGGCGAGCCGTTGAACTCTTTTTCAAAGGACCACTCGTCCAGAGAGCTCAACCATTCGAGTGCCGGGTTAACCAGCTCCGGCCGCGGCTCGAGCTCGGGATCAACCATCATCGATGGGTACCCCATCCTTTCCGCGCTGTTTGCGGAAAGGGTGGGACTGTCTGCATTGGGTCCGCCGCGCAGCGCTTTTTTGTTCCACGGGCACACGTCCTGGCAGATGTCGCAGCCGAAGACCTGGCGCCCCATGCCGGCGGCGAGCGCTTCGTCGATCGGGCCCTTGTGCTCGATGGTGAGATAGGCAATGCACCGCGTCGCGTCCATCTGGTAAGGCGCGTCGAGCGCGTGTGTGGGACAGGCGTCAATGCAGCGCGTGCAGCTTCCGCAGCGATCGGGCACCAGCTCAAACCCGGCGCCAGACGGCGGCGCGCTGACAATACGCTCGGCGTGTCCCGCTGACTTGCTGGCCTGCTGACTTGCTGACTCGCTGATTTCCAGCGACGCCAGCAGCACCGCGAGAAATCCGAACGAGCCCAGTTGCGGATGAATGAGGCAGGTATTCTTGCCCGTCCAGCCGAGACCCGCGGCCACGGCCAGCGAACGCTCGACCACGGGGCCTGTGTCCACGTAGGTGCGCGACGTGAAGTCGCCGAATTCCTCATGCAGGCGCACATCCAGTGCCTTGAGGCGCTTGAGCAGCACCTTGTGATAATCGCTCGCGACGCGCACGCCACGCGCGTCGGTCCGGCTCGGCAACACTCGACTCGACCAGGCGTAACGCGCGATCCACGCTGCGCCTTCGGGCGCCGGATCAGTCGAGAGCGGCTGCGCGGCCCCGTCTTGCCCGGTGTTGTACAGCGCAAAACACACCAGCGCGGAGCGCGCCCAGGGATAGGGAAGGCCCACGCGCGCGCGGAGCAGCCGGCCGTTTTCCGCTACGCGCTTGAGGTAACGCATCGTGCCTGCGCGCCCCGCGTCAATCCACTGCTCAAAGCGTTGGCCATCGCGGGCTTCTTCCGGGTACGGCATGGTCACCAGGCCGGCCTCGGAGAATCCCACATCCTGAGCCAGGGCGCGCGCCCGCTCGCGCGTGAAACCCGCAGCAGATGAGAGGTTTGGGCCGGATTCATGAGCGGGCATGGAACTCAAGTACCCAACTTTGCGTATTGAGGGTTACTGTTCATTTGCGGACGCGGGAATCGAAAGCGCACACCGATCATCCAACAAGAGAGCAAAAACAAACGCATTTCCCCTTGTAAATGAGCATATTCCCAGGCCGCAGTGTTTGGCGCGCGGCTTGCAAATTGTGAAGGGCAGGCAGCAAAGCGGAGCTCGGTGCCGCACGGCTGGGCGACGTTGGAGGTTGTTATGAGCTTTGTTCCATTGAATGACCACGGAGGAAAGGGAATTGAGATCGCCGGGATGACCGAGCTGGTGCGCGGGCAGGAGAGTCTGTTTCTGGAACGGCTTACGCCCCTTGTGCGCAGCCGGTCGATAACTGTCGATCTCAATCAGGTGCAGCGAATCGATGCCGCCGGAGTGGCCGCGCTCATCCGGCTTTATTGCCTGGCCTCGGAAGCCGGGCATTCCTTCACGGTGTCGCATGCAACGGCGCACGTGGAGGAGATTCTTCTTCTTGTGGGGTTGAAGCAGATTCTCGCCCGGGAAGATGGGCAGGACGCTCCGTGCCCCAGCCTGCACCCCAATCTGCGCATGGAGATGAGCGCCGCCTGATTCGCACTCCAGCGGGAACTCCTCCTGCGTGCGTCCCAAAATGCGAATTCGCGCGCCTCTAGGCCGCGGCAGCCCGGCTGAGACTGTGACGAAGGCCACAGGCAATCGTATACTTGAATCGCTATAGGTAAGAGTGACAGCCGCATGGCGCAGTCCGAGGTCTGGATGCCGCGCGCACGCTCAGTCCGAAGCGGTTCCACAATGGATTTACCTGCCGGAGCCGCGGCGGGTGGCATTTTCCTCGTGGAAAATGCCACCTCGCCGTGTTTGCTCTGAACAGCGGCGATTGTGAAACCGCTCAGGCCGCTTGGCCTTCGATTCCGTTGAGCCTCTGTTCGCCACCCTTTCGTATCGATCTGCCCGCGCAATTTTGAAAGACGGAGGAATTATTTCCATGACGCAGGCCGTTCTGGAACCGGCGCTCGCCGAGGCGGGCAAGACTGCAAGCGCAACCAAGTATGTGTATTTCTTTGGCGACGGCCACGCCGACGGCAACGGCAAGATGAAAGACGTGCTGGGCGGCAAAGGCGCCGGCCTGGCGGAGATGACCAACGCCGGCCTGCCCGTTCCGCCTGGGTTCACCATCCAGACCGAGGCCTGTCGTGAATACATGCGCGGCGCATTAAGCCCGCAGATCGATATCGAGATGCTGGCTGCGCTCGAAAAGCTCGAAAAGCTGCAGGGGCAGAAGCTGGGTGCGGGCGAGAATCCCCTGCTGGTGAGCGTGCGCTCGGGCGCAAAATTCTCCATGCCCGGCATGATGGACACCATCCTCAACCTCGGCCTCAATGACAAGGCCGTCGAAGCCCTCGCCAAGCGCAGCAACAATCCCCGCTTTGCCTACGACTCCTATCGCCGCCTGATCCAGATGTTCGGCGATGTGGTCCTCGACATTCCCAAGAAGCAGTTCGAGCACATCTTCGACGGCGTGAAAGCGGCGGAAAAAGTGAAGTTCGATTACGAACTGCAACCCGACGCGCTCAAGAAAATCATTGCCGAATATGAAAAGCTGGTGAAAAAGGAGACGGGCAAGGACTTTCCCCAGGACCCGCTCGATCAGCTCACCGCCGCGCGCGATGCCGTTTTCCGCAGCTGGCAGAATGAGCGCGCCAAGACCTATCGCCGCATCAACCGCATCGATGACTGGCTGGGCACCGCGGTCAACGTGCAGGCCATGGTCTTCGGCAACCTGGGCGAGAACTCGGGCACCGGCGTGGGCTTCACCCGCAACCCGGCCACCGGCGAGCACGCCTTCTTCGGCGAGTACCTGATGAACGCGCAGGGCGAAGACGTGGTCTCGGGCGTGCGCACGCCGCTCTCCATCAGCGAGCTCGAGCGCGCCAATCGCAAGGTGTATCAGCAGCTCAAAGACATCACCGGCAAGATGGAAAAGCACTACCGCGACATGCAGGACTTCGAGTTCACCATCCAGGATGGCAAGCTCTACATGCTGCAGACGCGCAACGGCAAGCGCACCGGCCTGGCCGCGGTGCGTGTGGCCATCGACATGGTGAACGAGGGGCTGATCACCAAAGATGAAGCCATCTTCCGCGTGGAACCCAACCAGCTTTACGACTTCCTCGTTCCCCGGCTGGTGGAAAAAGGCGAGAAGATCGAAGTGCTGGCCACCGGATTGCCCGCTTCGCCCGGAGCGGCCGTGGGCCAGATCGTCTTCACCGCCGAGGAAGCGGTGAAACACCACGCCAACGGCTCCTACAAGTCCATCATCCTGGTGCGCGGGGAAACCACGCCGGAAGACATCGCCGGCATGGAAGTGGCCGATGGCATCCTCACCTCGCGTGGCGGCATGACCTCGCACGCGGCGGTGGTGACGCGCGGCATGGGCAAGTGTTGCGTGGCCGGCGCCGGCGACTGCGTGGTCGATGAGGCCAAGAAAGAATTGCGCGTGAAAGGCCACACCTACAAGCCGGGCGACTGGATCTCGCTCGACGGCACCACCGGACGTGTGATTGCAGGAAAACTGAAAACCCTCGACGCGCAGCCCGACGATCCCGATCTGGTCAAGTTCATGGGCTGGGCCGATCCGCTGCGCCGCCTGCGCATCCGCGCCAATGCCGACATTCCCCGCGACGCCAAGCAGGCGCGGACCTTCGGCGCCGAAGGCATCGGCCTCTGCCGCACCGAGCACATGTTCTTTGCTGAGGACCGCATCGAGCACATGCGCGCCATGATTCTCGCCAGCAACGAGAAGGACCGCCGCGCGGCCCTCAAAAAACTGCTGCCCATGCAGCGCGCCGATTTTGTGGGCCTGTACAAAGCCATGGAATCGTTGCCCGTCACCATCCGCCTGCTCGATCCCCCGCTGCACGAGTTTCTGCCCAAGCGCGAAGACTTACTTGTGCAGATCGCAAGACTGGAGGAGTCGAAACCCAAAAGCCCGAAATTGAAGGAGCTGCGCACGCTGCTCGCCCGGGTGGAAGAGCTGCATGAGATGAACCCCATGCTCGGTCTGCGCGGCTGCCGCCTGGGCATTACCTTCCCTGAGATTACGGAGATGCAGGCGCGCGCCATTCTCGAGGCCGCAGTGCAGGTGAAGGCCAAGGGCGGCGATCCGCATGTCGAAATCATGATCCCGCTCATCGGCTCCATCGAGGAGATGCGCAACCAGACCGCGATCGTGCGCCGCATCGCAGAAGAAGTCTTCAAGGAAAAGGGCGCCAAGGTCGAATATATGGTGGGCACCATGATCGAGCTGCCGCGCGCCGCGCTCACCGCCGACCAGATCGCCGAAGAGGCCGAGTTTTTCAGCTTCGGCACCAATGACCTCACGCAGACCACCTTTGGAATTTCAAGGGACGACATCAACAACTTCCTGCCCGCGTATTTGAAGCTCGGCATCTTCAAGCAGGACCCATTCGCCACCCTCGACCAGGCGGGCGTGGGCCAGCTGGTGAAGATGGCGGTCGAAAAGGGGCGCGGTACGCGGCCCACGCTCAAGGTGGGCATCTGCGGTGAGCACGGCGGCGATCCCGAGAGCGTGAAGTTCTGCCATCGCATCGGGCTCAACTACGTCTCCTGCTCACCGTTCCGTCTGCTCACCGCGCGGCTGGCCGCGGCGCAGGCGGCGCTTGAAGAAAAGCAGGGTGAGGTGCACACCAACAAGTAGCCTTTTCAACTCAATCGGAGTTGCACCCGGGGCGTCCTCAAGCAAGGGCGCCCCGTTTGCGTTTGCGAAAGAAACCCAATCGCGCATTCCCGGTCATCCCCGCCAGGCCCGGATCTGCTATCTTGTTTTCATTCCGCAGAGTTGGGGCGCAACCATCGCGCTCAATTTGCGCCGGGGAGACGCTGCATGAGACGTTTGCCCGCTTTCGTCGCACTGGCATTGGTCGCGTGCACCTTCGCGGCGTACGCCCAGACGGATTCTGTGGCTTCGGGGTCGCGCGGAGTTGCCGCGACGGATGCAGCCAGCCAGCCCCGGCAGGGTCACCGCTACATCGCCGTAATCGGCATTGACCATTACGAGCACTGGCCGGTGCTGGAGACGGCGGTGAGTGACGCCACCGGCTTTGCCGGGCTGCTCACGCAGAGGTTCGGCTTCGAGTATGCCGCCGACCCGCTCACGGAAAAAAACGCCACGCGCGCCGGCATCGATGCGCTCATCGACGATGAATTGCGCAGCAAGCTGAAACCCGAGGACGACCTGATCCTGTTCTTCGCCGGGCATGGAACCACGCGCGTGGATCGGGTTGGGTCGGGAACGCAGACCATGGGCTTTCTGGTGCCGTATGAAGCGCGGGCGGCAGGAGCGGACGAGCACTGGAGTGATTATCTCGACATCGAGGAATTTCTTCGCACCGTCAGCACGCTGCCTCCGCAGCACATCCTCGTCATCCTGGATAGCTGCCACAGCGGCGTGGCGCTGGGAAGCCGGTTCAACCCCAGCCGCGGCGATGTGCGCTTCCAGCAGGATCTGACACAACGGGTCAGCCGCACGGTCATTGCCAGTGCCGGGAGCGATCAGCTGGCCGCGGACGTGGGACCGGTTCCCAACCACTCCCTCTTTACCGGGCTGATGATGCAGGGTCTCTTGACCGGGGAAGCGGACAGCTACGGGCAGGGATTCGTAACCGCGAACCAGCTCGGAGCCTATGCCCAGCACGCGGTGGGCGTGGCGGCGGGGTCGAAGCAAACTCCGCGCTTTGGCGGCTTCGATCTGGACGACGGCGGCGATCTGATCATCCCGCTGGACGCGGCGCGGGCGAAGGATGGGGCGGAGCCTGCCGGCTCTTCCGCGCCCGGCCCTTTGCACGTCCCCGCGTTATCGGCTGCCATGGCCGCGGCTCCCAACGAGATCGACGTCGACAAGGGCAAGATCCTCTACGGCGCGCCGTTCACCTTTCAACAGGCGCTGGCGATGGCAAAGTACTTCAAGGACCAGGACGACGCTTTCGACGACCCGGGCGCGCTGATGGTGCTGCGCAAGGACACGGGCGTCACCGAGATTGTGATGCGGGTGATGGACGGCGCCAGCGTGCAGGAACTCGAAGAAGGAACCGACGACAGCACTCTTATCTGGGCAGCGCGTGACGTTGCGCCCATGATCGGTGGGTTCCCGATCAAGTTCACGGTCGTCAACAAGGCAGGTGAAGCCATTCGGCAGCTGGGTGTGACACCCGTCCAGGGTCTTTACGGCACGGTGACCGATGCGAGCGGCGCGGTCATTCCCAACGCCAATGTGCAAGCGACCAACGAGGCCAATGGGAATTTGGAGGAGATTTCGACAAGCGGCGACGGACGCTTCGATTTTTCTGACCTCGCCCCGGGAAAGTATACCCTGCAGGTAAAATCGACCGGGTTTAAAACATACAGGCAAAGCGCCCTTGTCGTTTCAGAGCATGGCAATACCAAGGCAGACGTGGTCATGAGCGTCGGAGTCGACTGAAATTGAGGCCGCTCAGCGCCGGGCCCGAAGGGCAACCGGCAGGTGCCGGCCACACCGGCAACTTGATTTCCCCACTCAAGTTGTGACTCTACTTTGAATCCCCGCCCGGCGCATAGTAACCCTCGCGCGTAACCACAATCAGGTCGGGGTTCTTCGCCTTCAGCGCGATCTTGTGATAGCCGCCGTCGTTGTCCACCTGGTCGGGCGTGTAGCTCAGCAGATACTGGCCGCGCAGCTCTTCGGCAATCTGGTTATAGATATCGTCCAGGTTGTCTTTCTTCTTGGCTTCAAAGTACCGTCCGCCCGTGCGCGTGGCAATCTGCTGCATGATCTTCAAGCCGTCCACGCCCGGCACCTCGCTGCCGCGCCGTCCGCCGCCGCCCCCGCCCCCGGGATATCCGCCGGGATAGCCGCCAGGATAACCGCCGCCCATGCCGCCATGATGGCCGCCGGGAAAGCCGCTCTGGTCGCGCTCCGCCTCGCCCTTGAAATAGATGGTGTAAACCGACAGATTGGCGCGATCGGCAGCATCGAGCGCTTCGCTCAGCGTCTCCTTGCTGCCGCGGTCCACGCCGTCGGAAAAAACGATCAGTGCTTTGCGCCCATCCTTTGACTTCATCAGCTCGTCGCTCGCGAGGTAGATGGCGTCGTAAAGCTGCGTGCCGCCGCGCGTCTGGCGCGACTGTCCGTCGCTGTCGCCGGTTTCAGGGCCCTGAGGGTCGTTGTGCTCCGCCGAGGTCGGTCCCATCTCGTCCAGTTCCTTGTCCAGCTTGGCGCGCGAGTTGGTGAAGTCCTCGAGCAGTTCCACCTCGCGATCGAAATGAATGAGAAAGGCCTCGTCGCCCTGCTTGGCGTTTTTGGGGTCGGCGGGGAGCATGAGGTCAACGAACTTCTCCGCGGCCTTCCGCTCGCTGTCCATGGCGCCGGATACGCTGCGGCTGGTATCCACCTCGAGCCCGAGAAGGAACGGCAGATTGCTCTCGCGGGAAAAGCTCTTGATCGTCTCCGGGTGTTCGTCCTCGGCGAGGGTGAAGTCGGCGGCCGTCAGGTTGGTCACCAGGGCGCCCTTCTTGTCGCGCACCGTCACCGGCAGCAGAACCTCGCGGGCGTCCACATGCAGAGTGGTGGCAGGCTTATCTGCAGCGGAATTGCCCGAACTGGCGCCTACCGCGCCCGAAGGCGCCTGCTGAGCCGCGCAAAAAGCCGGAGCGAAAAGAATGAAAGCTAGCAGCGGGAATGATTTCAGCGGTTTCATGGATTGGCTTCCGGTACACACAATTTCAATTCTATAGACGCGCGCGGAGGGAGTCCGTTGACCATTTGCGTGAGCCAATTGACGGCCGGAAGACGCCTCCTCGAAACGGCGGTCCAAGCCTGAACGCGGAATGCCGGCCAGGCCAACGCCGTTCGCCCCGCCGCGCGCATCGCGGCCGTAAGTCCTGCCTATGACTGCGCTCAGGGACGCTCGAACAGATCGGCCCTTCCCTGGAAAGTTGCCTGCTTTTGGGGTTGCGGAGTACACTCCGGCAATGCTGCGCACCCTCAAGTACATCGATTCACTAAGCCATTTCCGCGCGCAGGAGGAAAGTTCACGCTTATGAAGAGCCCTGCGGCTGCCGCTCCATCGGGCACCAAAATCCCCGTCTATAAAAACCCCGGTGCGCCCGCCGCCCGGCGGGTGCAGGATCTTCTCGCGCGCATGACGCTTGAGGAGAAGGCCGCGCAGATGATCTGCATCTGGCAGCAGAAGGCCGAGACACTGGTCGATGCGCAAGGCAATTTCGACCTCGCGAAAGCGAAAAAGGCGTTCCGCCACGGACGCGCTCCGGGCCAGGTGGGACGGCCGAGCGACGCCGGCGGAGGCAAAGGCGCGCGCGCTATGGCGGAGCTGACCAATGCCATCCAGCGCTTCTTCCTCGAGCACACGCGCCTCGGCATTCCGGTCATCTTCCACGAAGAGTGCCTGCACGGGCACGCGGCGCCCGAGGGAACCAGCTTTCCCCAGCCCATCGCGCTGGGCGCCACTTTTGATCCCGCGCTGGTTGAGCGGCTCTTCACCATGGCGGCTCTCGAAGCGCGCCTGAGGGGCGCGCACCACGCTCTCACCCCGGTGGTCGACGTGGCCCGCGAGCCGCGCTGGGGCCGCGTGGAAGAAACCTACGGCGAGGACCCGTATCTGGTTTCGCGCATGGGCATCGCCGCCGTCCGCGGCTTCCAGGGCGATAAAAACTTTCGCGACAAGCGCCACGTGCTGGCTACGCTCAAGCACTTTGTCGGCCACGGGCAGCCCGAGTCCGGCATGAACTGTGCGCCGGCCAACGTTTCCCTGCGCGTGCTCCGCGAGACTTTCCTATACACCTTCCGCGAGGCTCTGCGCGAGGCCGGCGCCGTCACCCTGATGGCCTCCTACAACGAGATCGACGGCGTGCCCTCGCACGCCAACAAGTGGCTCATGCGCGATGTGCTGCGCAAGGAGTGGGGCTTCAAAGGCTTCGTGGTCTCGGACTACTATGCCATCTGGGAGCTCGGCTACCGGCCGGACACTCACGGACACTTCGTCGCCGAAGACAAAAAGGAGTCCTGCCGCCTGGCGGTTGAGGCGGGCATCAACATTGAGCTGCCCGATCCGGACTGCTATCTGCATCTGACCGACCTCGTGAAAAAGGGCGTGCTCAAGGAGCGCCAGCTCGATGAGCTGATTGCGCCCATGCTTTTCTGGAAGTTCGAGCTGGGCCTGTTCGACGATCCCTACGTGGACCCTGGCGAAGCCGCGCGCGTAGTCGGCTGCGACGCCCATCGCGAGTTGGCGCTCAAAGCGGCGCGCGAAGCCATCATCCTGCTCAAGAACGAAAACGCCGTCGCTCCGCTCGATCTGGCCAAAATCAAGTCCATCGCCGTCATCGGCCCCAATGCCGACCGCAGCCTGCTCGGCGGCTACAGCGGCGTGCCCAAGCACAATGTCACCGTCCTCGAAGGCATCCGGCAGAAAGTAGGCAAGCGCGCGAAAGTCCTCTACAGCGAGGGCTGCAAGATCACCATCGGCGGCTCGTGGAACGAGGACAAAGTAGTGGCGAGCGACCCCGAAGAGGATCGCCGGCAAATCGCCGAAGCCGTCGAAGTTGCGAAACAGGCCGAAGTCATCGTGCTCGCCATCGGCGGCAACGAGCAGACCTCGCGCGAGGCCTGGAACCTGCAGCACATGGGCGACCGCACCAGCCTCGATCTCATCGGCCGCCAGGAGGAACTGGTCCGAGCGATGGTCGCGCTGGGAAAGCCCTTCATCGTCTTCCTCTTCAACGGCCGCCCGCTGTCGATCAACTATCTCGCGCAGAATGTGCCCGCGATCTTCGAATGTTTTTATCTCGGCCAGGAAACCGGGCGCGCCGTCGCCGACGTGCTCTTCGGCGATTGGAATCCCAGCGGCAAACTGCCCATCACCGTGCCTCGCTCCGCCGGCCACCTGCCCGCCTTCTACAACTACAAACCTTCCGCGCGCCGCGGCTACCTCTTTGACGACGTCTCGCCGCTCTACGCCTTCGGCTTCGGCCTGAGCTACACCACCTTCAAGCTCGAGAACACCCGCCTCACGAAAAAGCGCATCGGCCGCAAGGATTCAACACGCGTGATGGTCGATGTAGCCAACACCGGCAGCCGCGAAGGCTCCGAGGTGGTGCAGCTCTACATCCGCGACCTCGTCAGCTCCGTCACCCGGCCCGTCAAGGAGCTGAAGGCTTTCAAAAAAGTCTGGCTCAAACCCGGCGAAAGCACCACCGTCGCGCTCGACATTTCCCCGGCCTCGCTGGCCTTCTACGACGTGAATATGAAGTACGTTGTCGAGCCGGGCGATTTCGAGATAATGGTCGGCACATCGTCGCGCGAGCAGGACCTCAAGAAACTTACGCTCAACGTAACCAAGTGACCGCCGCGAGAATCCTGAAGGAAAAGACAGTTATGGCGATTAAGCTATCGTTTGCTGAGAAGTTCGGATACGGCCTCGGCGACCTTGCCGCCAACTTTGTCTTTCAGGCGGTCATGGCCCTGCAGCTCGACTTCTACACCAAGACCTACGGCCTGTCACCGGCCCAGGCCGGCACCATGTTCCTCGTCGTCGGCCTCAGCTCGGCCGTCTTCAATCCGGTCATGGGCGTCATCGCCGACCGCACCGTCACGCGCTGGGGCCGGTTCCGTCCCTGGCTGCTGTGGACTTCGTTCCCTTTCGGCATTATCGGCATTCTCACCTTCACCACGCCCAACTTCAGCCCCACGGGCAAGCTCGTCTACGCCTGGTGCACGTACCTTCTGCTGCGGCTCATTTACGCGGCCAATAACGTGCCTTACTCCTCGCTCACCGCGGTGATGACCGACGATCCGGACGAGCGCAACGTCATCACCTCCTATCGCCAGTTCTTTGCCAACTCTGCCGGCTTCATCGTGGGCGCGCTCGCCGTTCCCATGATGAATTACCTGGGCGGCAATAACAGCGCGCTAGGCTACCAGTTGACCATGGGCAGCTTTCTCGCGCTCTCCATCGTTCTTTTTCTGGTCGCCTTCGCCGTCTCCAAAGAGAGAATCGAGCCCGATAAAGCGCAGGAAACCTCCGTCACCCGCGATCTCGGCGATCTCATTCACAACCCCTCCTGGGTGACGCTGTTTCTTGCCACCGTGTTTTATTTCACCGCCTTGCTCATTCGCGGCAACGTCATGCTGCCGTACTTTGAAACCCTTACCGGCAACAAACTGTATTTCAGCTGGCTGAACGGCTTCGGACTCGCGGCCTTGCTGGTCGGCGTCACCTGCTCCACGGCGCTGGTGAAGAAATGGGGCAAGCGCACGGTCTTTTTCTGGAGCATGCTGCTTACCGGCCTTTGCACGGCCGCGCTTTACCTCCTCAAGCCGACCGCCATTGTCTCTGTGATCTCGCTTGAGGTGGTACGGCAATTTTTGTTCGGCTGCTCCGGCCCCGTTCTCTGGTCCATGATGGCCGACGTGGCCGATTACGGCGAGTGGAAGACCGGCCGCCGCGCCACCGGCACCGTCATCTCCGCCACTGTATTCGCGCTATGGGTCGGCGTTGCCGTTGGCGGCGCCCTTGCCGGCTGGCTGCTCTCGCTCTTCGGCTACGACTCGGAGGCCAAGGTCCAGACTGCGCACGCGCAATTGGGCATTCAGCTCACGCCCAGCATCTTCGCCGGCCTGGCCTACCTGGGAGCCGCCGTGTGCCTCTATTTCTATCCCATCACCCGCGAACTGAACCACACAATCGCCGATGAGCTTACCGCGCGCCGCAAAAACTTCTCGGTCTCCTGAGCGCGCGCACACCTCCCGGCGTCATGCCCGCAAGACCGCATGCCCCAAGCAAAAAGCCCGCTCCTGTTCGGAGCGGGCCTTCGCCTTCAATCTCTGGTAGCGCTACCGGGAATCGAACCCGGGTTTTAAGATTGAGAATCTCACGTCCTAACCCCTAGACGATAGCGCCACTCTGTTGGCTTCCTTACATCCCGATTCCCCGGTTTCCTGCCCTGCGATACAAACATTTGGGCAGATCCATTCCGTAAAGAGCCCGCGGCATGGTTTTCCTCCACGCGAACCAGGAGGAAC